>JASGGU010000111.1:0-9331 GCA_047602645.1 Lachnospiraceae bacterium
CATCCGCCGAATAAGCCGGCATTACGGTTTGGATTCCATCTATTTTTCTGATTTCCTCTACGTCCTCTTCGGTCAATCCGAGCGTACTCAGCACACGGATATCCATCAGTCTGCTTTTCTTATAAAAAGAATCCGCAGACATCCTCATGTCCGGACTCGTTGCACGAATACCGGAAAAAAAAGCAACACCAAGAGCTACAATCAGAAAAATAGAGATAAACCGATTGAAGCTTTTCTTGATTTCCATGTAAAATTCTTTTCTAAGTGCTTTCGTTACCATTCAATATCTCCAACGGAAACCACCTGCTCATTTTTTGACATGCTGCTGACCCTTCCGTTCTTTATTTTAATAAGCCGGTCAGCCATCGGAGCGATCGCCGAATTATGCGTAATGACGATAACCGTCATCCCGCGCAGGCGGCATGTATCCTGCAAAAGTTTCAGGATGGCCTTGCCCGTCACATAATCGAGCGCACCGGTCGGTTCGTCACACAGCAGCAGCTTCGGATTTTTGGCAAGCGCCCGTGCGATCGCTACTCGCTGTTGTTCCCCGCCGGACAGCTGTGCCGGGAAATTGTTCATCCGATCTTCAAGTCCCACTTCACGCATAATCTCCTGTGCATCCAGCGGATTCTTACTGATTTGCATCGCAAGCTCAACATTTTCCAATGCGGTTAAATTCTGGACAAGATTATAAAACTGAAATACAAAACCGATCTGTTCCCGGCGATAGGTCGTAAGCTGCCGGTTCGTATAAGAAGCAATATCCACGCCGTTTACGATGACCTCACCCGATGTTGCACTGTCCATGCCGCCCAGAATATTCAGCACGGTTGTTTTTCCCGCGCCGGACGGCCCTACAATAACAACAAACTCACCTTCCAGAATTTCAAAATTGATGCCGTCTATGGCACGCACCTCTACTTCACCCATATGATAACTCTTTTTTACATCTTTCAGTGTTACAAATTCTTTCATGCTTCTGTTTCCTTTTTCCCGCACTCAATCCGGTATCCCCCGCTTTTCAGCGGAATAGTCTTTCTACAGTCTACTAATTTATTTCACATTTTTCAATGAATTAAAAATTAAATTTAAATAAAATAATGATGGCAGATCCCAGCAATTATCAGGAACCGCTCAGCCTTTGACAAAAAGAAAGACACTGCTTTATGCTCAGCAATGCCTCTCTTTTTTATCAGCTTATCGTATTAAACTTCAAACCTGCCTTTGACATCTCCGTTTACAACATAATATACGGCACTTTCCTCTGGCTTTACATAAACATCAATGCTCTTGATCCCCGCTTTGTTGCCTGCAGTCTTATAGTCCTCTTTCGCCTGCCTGATCACATCCGACTGTTCTAAGTCCTTTCCGGAAAATTGTACATAAAAGCCTTCCTTTACGGTTTCTCTCTTTGCAGCCGGTTTTTTCTTCTCTGCTGTTTTTTTTACTTCCTCTTTTTTAGAGTCTGTCTTCTTTGCCGCGGTTGCTTTTTTAACTTCTGCCATAACAATCTCCTTTCAGATTTGCGGTTATCCCATAAACTTCTCCATACCCCCATATGCTGCAACAGGAAGAGTTTACAATCTCTTCACTTAAATGGTAATATAGCGCAAATTTGAAAAATTGTCAATTTCTTCAATCCCATTTTTCATCTTGAATTCAACTAAGAATTGAGTAACCGAGACTTTTCGAGTCCCGCGCAAACATCTGCACGGTCTCCAGCGAAAGTGTTGTCAGATCCTTTCCAATGTTCGGCAGCTTCGCAAGGATGTCATTTGTCACCGTGATAATATCGGTTCCGCACGCATCGGCCTGAATAATATTGTAGACCTCACGGCAGCTTGCCCATAATAACAGGGTTCCCGGTTTTTCTCTGCAAATACCGGCTGCTTCTTTCATGATAACTGTAGCATCCTCGCCCGTATCCATGATTCTGCCCGCAAACACCGATACAATATTTTGCGTGCCCGGTGCAAAAGCGGAAACAGTATCCCTTACCTGTTTCAATGTCAGCATCGCAGTTACATTCAGCTTCAGACCGGCCTCCGACAGTCTTTTGATCAATGGAATACTCGATTCTCCGACAGAATTCGTAATCGGAATTTTTACATAAACATTATTTCCTAAAGCAGCGATCATTTTCGCCTCTTTTTCCATCGTTTCAAAATCATCCGCAAATACCTCGAATGACAACGGCAGGTCGGAGATTTCAGAAAGCGCCTCCTTTGCAAAGCTGACATAATCCTTAACACCCGCTTTCTTCATCAGTGTCGGATTGGTTGTAAAGCCCTTTACATATCCCTTTCGGTACTCCGCCTTCATGCCCTCTATATCTGCTCCATCCGCATAGATGGTGATTTTTAAATCTTCAAATTTCATGGTGTGTTCTCCTTTTCCCCAAAGTATCTTGCTATTCGTTCAGCGCGTTGACAAGTAAATGCCAAATTACTCCCTGCCAGCCTTCCGCATGCGGGGTAATCCGCTCCTTCGATACTACGGGAATCAGTACACAGGCATCAGAAACCTGTTTGGAATAGCCGCCGTCGCGCGAAACGATGGAAATCACTTTTGCTCCCCGTTCCTTGCCGAGCTTCAGCGCATTGACAATATTTAGAGAGGTCGTTTCACTGCCGCCTCCTACCGAAAATACCATCAGTGTGTCGGTCGCCTTCAGTCTTGATACCTTCAGCCACTCTGTAAATGTCGTCTCCCAGCCCTCATCATTCGTCCTTGCCGTCAGCTCCGAAACGTTGTCCGTCGGTGCATAGGTTTCAATACCGCCTATTTTCCTGAAATCATTGACTGCATGAGAAGCATTCGCCGCACTGCCCCCGACGCCGAGAATAAACAGCCGCCCGCCATTTTCCCTCGTCTCTTTGAGTATTTCTACTCCTTTTTCAATTTCCTCTCTGGAAACCGTCTCGACAATTGTGATTGTCTCTTTCAAATACTGATCGATGTAATTCCTGTTCATATTTGCTTCCTCCTTTTCTCTTCGCACAAATATGGATTATTTATCATACAATACCGGCCGCTGTGTAAACGTCAGGTACAATATAATCGGGGAGATTGCCGCGCAGGCGCTTGCAGACATCGCATTTCAGATCGCCTAAAAAAATCGTCTTCACGCCGGCTTTTTTTCCTGCCTCAATATCGGTGTAGGAATCCCCTATCATATAAGAGTGTTCCCAGTCAATACTGTAGCATTCCTTTGCCTTAAGCAGCAGGCCGGGGTTTGGCTTGCGGCAGTTGCAGGTCTGTATTAAAAAGTCTTCCTTTGTCATCGGAAGCTGTTTTGTATAATGCGGGCACATATATATATCGTCAAGCTCAGCTCCGGCTGCCTTCATCTGTTCCGCAAAGTAAGTATTGATATCATACAGATTTGCAAGAGATGTCTTTCCCTTCGCCGCCGCAGGCTGATTCGTCACAATAAACAGATAATAGCCCTTCTCCCTAAAAAGCCGCAGGGCTTCAGGCACGCCCTTAAGAAGCTGAAACTGTCCGACATTCATCGGGGAATCAAGCTGCTCTGTATCTTCATTGAACACGATTTCATTCAGCACACCGTCTCTGTCAAGAAATACGGCCGGATGCCGCTCCATAAAACGATGCTTGGCATACGCCCGAAATTCCTCAAGCGAAGTCGGACTCCCGATCTCATAAAAACGCTTCGTCACGATATGTGCTGCCATCTCCCCCGCAAGTGATAAGCGGTTCTGGATTTCTGCCACATCAAAAGGTTGATCCTCGGCATAATCTTCAAATAACGCACGCTCGTACATACAGACGCCAAAATCAATATAATCCATTTCAGGAACGGAATGATGCTTATCATACAGCAAAAGCTCACCGTCCCTCACGACAACATTGCTCTTGTCAAACAGATTATTGTTTTTCAGGACAGTCATCAGTGCGCGTTTTCCCTGCGTTTTCCCTCTAAAATACCGATAAACCGTTTCCTCATAATTAATGTCCATAAAGGAGTCGCCATACATCAGAAGGAAATCCTCCTTCAGGTGCGGCAGCGCCCTGCGAACCGCACCGCCCGTTCCGAGCAGCTTCTCTCCGTCATAGCAATATTCTATGGAAATACCGTCCTTTTTCCCATTCCCATAATATTGCTCAATCATTTCGGCACGGTAGCCGATTAAAAATACAAACTCACGAAAGCCCCATTTCCTCATCAAATTTAATTGATAATCAAAAAATGGCTTTCCCTCAACATCCACAAGCGATTTTGGGCATTCCTGCGTGAATTCCTTCAGCCTGGTACCCAGTCCGCCCATCAGAACAACAACCTGCACTTCATTCAGTGTTCTCATAAAACCTTGGATCCTTCCATCTCAAACCGGAAACGAACTTCTGTCATGCCGGTCTGCGCCATCGCATGGCGAAGTCTGGTCTTGTCGCTGGCATAAAACATTAAGAAGCCGCCGCCGCCCGCACCGATCATTTTACCTCCCAGTGCGCCGTTCTTCATCGCAAACTCATACCACTCGTCGATCTGAGGATTGCTCATGCCGCCGGAGCGCCTTTTCTTATACTCCCAGTGCGTATTCATGATATCGGCAAACATATTCAAATCTCCCCGTTCAAAGGCCGCCTTGCTCTGATATCCTAAGTCTTTGACAAAATCAAGATTCTTAATCATATCGTTGTCTTTTCCCTTACTCTTGTCGTTCTGTTCCTTTAAAATACTGCCGGCAGAACGGGAAAAGCCCGTAAAAAATAAAATAAGGTTATCTTCAAGATTATACAGTGTTTCCTGCGAAATTCTCAGGCGATCCACCCATACATAGCCGTCCTTATGAAAATTCATACATGTCAGACCGCCATATGCCGCAATATACTGATCCTGCTTTCCGATCGGCTCCTGCAGCCGGTTCATTTCAATCTCACAGGCCTCCTCCGCAAGCGTCCGCGTACTCACGATATTACCCTGCATCGTGTGCAGCGCGCGCAGCAGCGCCGTCGTAAAGCTGCTGGACGAGCCGAGTCCTGTTCCGGCGGGAATGTCTGCCATTGAGCAGATCTCAATCGAACGGCAATCCCATTTCAGCATCTTTAACGCCTCCCTGATGATTGGATGCTGTATTTCATCAATTTCCTGCACATGCTCAAATTTGGAATATTTTAAAAGTATCGTTTCCTCAAATGTCTGGTGAAGTGTAATGTAGACGTACTTATCAATCGCCGCCGAAATTAAAAACCCTTCACGCTCCTGATAATAGGACGGCAAATCCGTGCCGCCGCCACCTAACGTTATTCTAAGCGGACTACGCGCAATAATCATTTTCTGTTCCTCCCAAATCGTAATGAAACGTTACCTGAGACGCTTCGTTATCTCGCTTCAAACACCCATGGATTTGCCTGTAAATATTCCACAGTCCTGATAATTCCCTCTTTGATTGAGGCCTTCGGCGTCCAGCCGAGAGAACGGACTTTTTTCGTATCCAGATAGATAAACGGATTATCGCCGATCCAGCCCCTCTCTCCACCTGCATAGGTAAGATTTGGCGTTACGCCGAGCCTTTCGGAAATCCAACCGATAGAATTATTGACCTCACAATATTCATCGGTACCGAGATTAAAAATATTGACCTTTTCCTGTGCGTTTCTGGTAACGGTCAAAATTGCTTCCATACAATCCTTCACATATAAATAAGACTTTCTCTGTTTTCCGTTCCCGAGCACATGAAGAGTCGTAGGATCATCAGAAAGCTTTTTGCAAAAATCAAACACATGTCCATGCGTGTAACGCTCACCGAGAATCGATACAAACCGGAAAATGAACACTTGAAAATCAAAACCTTCGGCATAGGCGGCAAGCAGACCCTCACAGGCAAGCTTAGAAGCGCCGTAAAGAGAGGTTTGAATCGGAAACGGAGCGTCCTCCGGTGTCGGAATGACCTCGGCTTCGCCGTAGACCGAGCCTGTTGAGGAAAAACCGATCCTGCGGATCCCATTTGCGCGCATTGCTTCCAGTACGTTGTACGTCGCAATTGTATTCTGCTCCAAATCCTTCCGCGGATGCTCACAACCCATCCTGACATCCGCATTTGCAGCAAAATGAAATACAAATTCGCAGCCGGCCATCGCCTCCTTCAGTGCCCCTTCATCCAGATTATCGCCCTCCACGAGCTTAAATCTAGGATTTTTCAGGGCATCCTCTAAAAATTCTCTGCGCCCGGTCGAAAAATTATCATACACGACAACCTCGTTTTCCGGCTCGCTCAAAAGCCTGTCCGCCATATTGGAACCGATAAACCCGGCTCCGCCCGTAATAAAGTATTTCATATTTGTTCCTCTCTCTCAAATCAAATATCGTATTCCACTTCTTCTTCTACTCTTTTTTTAAATAACTTTGCATCGCGTTTGAATTCTTCTTTCTTATATTCCACACAGCCGATCTTGATTTCGACACGAATCGGAGAAGTTGCGATGCCGGCAAATGCCAAAGGCTCGGAAATCTTGTTCCGAAGCCTGGCCTCCACCACCTGCGTTCCTTTTTTATCACAGGTCAGAATAATGCCAAGAGACCCTTCGGGGTCAATGCTGTAAACCCGATCCTCAAGCCTTACCGTATCATACACATATTTTGCAAGCTTAAGAAGCAGCTGCTCATACTGCTGCTTCTTAAGCACGCTTTTGAGCTCCTTCGGATAACGAAGCTTTAAAATCATTAAAGAAATCTCATTATTATTACGTTCCGCATAAGAAATTTGTGTCTGGATGTCCATGAACATACTGCGCAGATTATAAAAACCGGTCAGCGGATCAATCATGACGAGTTCCTCTACTTGCCGCTGCAGCACCTCATTTTCAAGCTGCAGCCGTTTGAGCCCGTTAATAAAAAGCACAGTTCCCAATACCGCAAACGCCGGAAGAATAATCCAGATATACGAAATCAACACAATCCGGCCGGTCGCCACCAGAAACAGATATATTTTATAGGCAATAAAGGAAACGGTCTGTATCCCAGCTAAAACGATCGCTACACTGACAAGCCGGAAGCCCGCAAATAATACGGAAATAAAAATTCCCAGCAGCATGAAGAGATTTTCGGCGTAGAACTCTTCTCCGCCGTTTGCCAGTACGATCGCTCCGGCCAGCAGTGCTCCGAGCAGCATGCACATTCCTGTGTCCTGCATGGCTCTGCCTTCTACTTCCCATTTTTTCATAAATTGCTTTCCTCCAGACCACTTTTCTCATGCGACAGTTCTTTTTCAATGAGGTAGCGGGGCCTTTCCTTTACCTCTATATAAATCTTTCCGATATATTGTCCGACTAAGCCGAGAGAAAACAGCACCATTCCGCCGATCAACCACAGTGACAAAATCAGAGAGGTCCAGCCGCTCACAACATTTCCGGTCGTGTACGACACAAGCGCATAAACACCCGCCGCTATCGTGAGAATAATCATAAAAATGCCGGTTCCCATAATAAAGTTCATCGGCTTGATACTGAAAGATGTCACACCGTCAAAAGCAAAACTGAGCATCTTTTTCAACGGATATTTGGATTCGCCAGCCATGCGTTCCTTGCGCTCATAGTAGACACAAGCCGTCTGAAAGCCGATCATCGGCACAATTCCGCGCAGAAAGAGATTGCGTTCCTTATATTCAGACAGCCCTGCAAGAGCACGGCTGCTCATCAGCCGGAAATCGGCATGATTATAAACACTTTTGACACCCAGGAGCCTCATCATCTTATAAAAGCCCTCGGCAGTTACACGTTTGAAAAATGTATCCGTCTTTCTTGCGCTGCGCACACCGTATACAATATCACAGCCTTCGGCATAACGAGCCACCATTTCCTCAATCACGCCGATATCGTCCTGCAAATCGGCATCAATTGAAATACTGATATCCACCTTATCCTTTATCGACAATAAGCCTGCAAGAAGTGCATTTTGATGACCTACATTTCCCGCAAGCTTTAAGCCTGAAACAAGTTTATTTTCTTTATGAAAGTTTTCGATCAGTTCCCATGTCCGGTCTCTGCTTCCGTCATCGACAAATAAAAGAAAGCTGTCCCCGGAAATCTTTTCTTTTGCAATCAGTCCCTGCAGTATCTGAGACAATTCCGAAACAGATTGCTTAAGAACAGCCTCTTCATTGTAGCAGGGCACCACTACTGCCAGTCTCGCCATCACACCACCTGATTATAATAGAGAATAGGATATTAATCTGCATTAATATCCTATTACCCGTCATGTAATTTCCACACAAAGGTTAAAATCTCTTCTGTGTGAAATTATACCATATGTTATTCATAAAATCCAGTTATTCCTTTATATCTTACTCTTTATCCTTCGTTAATTTGGAAAGGATCATCACAACGAGCATGATCAGAATGATTACCGTAAAGATACCAAGCATGCCTTTTCCCATAACCGCAAGAGAAATCAAAAAATTGTTTTCCATCAGTTCTGTCACCTCCTATAAGTAGCTAGAAATCAAGCTCATAATCATACCGCCCGCCACAACAGATGCGATCTGACCGGACACGTTTGCGCCTGCCGCATGCATGATAATTACGTTTGTCGGATCTTCCTTCAGTGCCATCTTCTGAACAACACGGGAGGACATCGGGAACGCGGAAATACCCGCAGCACCGATCATCGGATTGAGCTTTTCTTTTCTGAACAAATTGATGAGTTTTGCAAACAATACCCCGCCGATCGTATCAAATACAAATGCGATCAAGCCGATTCCCATAATCATGATTGTGTTGACAGTTACGAACTGCTCCGCACGCATACTGAAGGAAATCGTGATTCCAAGAAGCAGGGTAACCAGATTTGCAAGATCCGTCTGTGCCGTATTCGACAAGCTTTCAAGTGCACCGCATTCTCTGATCAGATTACCAAACATCAGGAATCCTACAAGCGATACGGACATCGGCGCTACAAGTCCCGCAATAATTGTTACAATAATCGGGAACAGAATCCTCGTCGTCTTGGATACGGACTTCGGATTGTACTTCATCTTGATGCATCTTTCCTTCTTTGTCGTAACAAGTTTGATTGCAAAAGGCTGCACGACCGGAACGAGTGCCATATAGGAATACGCCGCCACCGCAATGGCCCCCACATACTTAGAGCCGAATATCTGCGAAACAAGAATGGAGGTCGGGCCGTCCGCCGCACCGATAATACCGATAGAAGCAGCATCTCTCAAGTCAAAGCCCATCAGTGTCGCTACGCAAAGCGCAAAGAAAATACCGAACTGTGCCGCTGCACCGAATAAAAACAATACCGGCTGTGAAAGCAACGGGCCAAAATCCATCATCGCACCGATACCGATAAATAAAAGAAGCGGAA
>JASGGU010000112.1:0-9204 GCA_047602645.1 Lachnospiraceae bacterium
CCAAAAATCTTGGGCTTTCCAAGTCCGAAGCCGAGCTGCGTGCCTATGAGGCGCTGAAGCAGGTGGGACTTGCGGATGAGTATTTCTATCAATCACCGTTTGATCTGTCCGGCGGCGAGAAAAGGCGCGTCGCAATTGCGGGAGTGCTGGCAATGAACCCGGAGGTGCTGATTCTGGACGAGCCGACGGCAGGGCTTGATCCAAAGGGCCGCGAGGATATTCTTAAGCAGATTGCAAGGCTCAGGGAGGAGACCGGCATTACCGTTGTGCTCGTTTCTCACAGCATGGAGGATGTCGCAGAATATGTCGGCAGGATTATTGTTATGAATCAGGGAAGGATTGCTTATGACGATGTGCCGAGAGAGATATTTTCCCATTATCGGGAACTGGAGGAAATCGGTCTGGCGGCGCCTCAGGTGACAAATATTCTGCATCGGCTCCATGAAAAGGGCGTTCCGGTGCGCACAGGCGCGATTACAATAGAGGAAGCAAAAAAGGAAATTCTAAGGGTGCTTCGCCCTGCTCGGTGAACTTTCCGAAATAACAGGTAAAAGAAATGATCAGAGATATTACATTGGGACAATATTATCCGGCAGATTCCGTTCTGCACAGGCTCGACCCGCGGGTGAAGCTTGCAGGGACACTGCTGTTTATTATTTCCTTATTCCTATTTGAAAATTTTATAGGCTATGCGGCTGCAACGGTGTTTCTTATTGTCGTCATCAAGCTGTCAAAGGTGCCGTTCTCCTTTATGGTGAAGGGCTTGAAGGCGATCGTTATCCTGATGCTGATTACGGTTGTATTTAACCTGTTCTTAACGCCGGGTGAGCCGCTTTTGAGCTTTTGGAGGCTGACAATTACAGAAGAGGGCCTGCGTACAGCGGTATTTATGATTATCCGCCTGACCTATCTGATTATAGGGTCCTCCATCATGACGCTGACGACGACACCGAACAATTTGACGGACGGCATGGAAAAACTGCTGAATCCGCTGCGCATTTTTAAAGTGCCGGTGCATGAGGTAGCAATGATGATGTCGATTGCCCTGAGCTTTATTCCGATCCTGCTTGAGGAAACGGATAAAATTATGAAAGCACAGATGGCGAGAGGAGCCGACTTTGAGAGTGGAAATCTCATAAATAAGGCGAAAAGTCTCGTGCCGCTGCTCGTGCCGTTATTTATTTCTGCGTTTCGAAGGGCAAATGATCTTGCGATGGCCATGGAGGCGAGATGCTATCGGGGCGGTGACGGCAGGACCAAGATGAAGCCGCTTATTTATAAAGGAAGAGACAGGGCTGCCTACGGAGTTTTGACAGGTTATCTGGCTGCGATTATTTGCGTACGTATGCTGCTCGGATGAGGAGAATTTATGAAACGGATCATGCTGACAGTTGCATATGACGGAACCAATTACTGCGGCTGGCAGATCCAGCCGAACGGCGTGACGATAGAGAGCGTTTTGAACGCGGAGCTTTCGAGACTTTTAGGCGAGGATATCCGGGTGATTGGTGCGAGCAGGACAGATTCCGGCGTGCATGCTGAGGGTGCTGTCGCGGTATTTGATACCGATTCCAGAATTCCCGGCGAAAAGGTTTCCTATGCACTGAACCAGAGTCTGCCTGAGGATATTCGTGTCCGTAAATCAGAGGAGGTTGCATCCGATTTTCATCCGAGACATGTCCCGACCAAAAAGACTTATGAATACCGGATTTGGCACGATGAATTTCCATTGCCGACGAACCGCTTGTATACACACTGGGTCTATACGACGCTTGACATAGAGGCGATGCGGCGGGGGGCGGCATATTTTATGGGTGAACATGATTTTCGGGCATTTTGCAGTGCTCATACACAGACCGGTACGACCGTCAGGAAAATATACAGTTTGCAGGTGGAGGAGCAGGACCGGCTCATCACAATTCGCGTGTGCGGAAACGGGTTTTTATATAATATGGTAAGAATTATTGCGGGTACGCTGATCGATATCGGACAGTGCAGGCGGCAGCCGGAGACGGTAAAGGAAATGCTGCTTTCAGGGGACCGCAGTATGAGCGGGCCGACAGCGCCGGCAAAGGGACTGTGCCTGATGGGATATGCTTTAAATACAGACGACAGTACGACCAGGGAAATGTTGACAGTCTGAAAGCCCCATGCTAAAATAAAAATGAAGTAATTTTTGATACACGGGAGAGGAGATATGCGATGGAGCAGAATAATGTACCAGGGAAGGGCGCGGCTACCGCGAGTTTGGTTTTAGGTATCATTGCAGTTGTTTTTTGGTTTTTTGGTTATTCTTCAGCATTATCGGTTGTTTTGGGCATCATTGGATTGGTAATGGCATCTAATGCAAAGAAGGCAGGCTTTGAAGGCGGCATCAGGACGGCAGGCTTTGTGCTTTCTCTGATTGGGCTGATCGGAGGTGCATTTTTCTTTGTGGCATGTGTTGCCTGTGTAGGCACGCTTGGAGCAATAGGCGCATTATATTAATGAATGTGATTATAGTTAAGATTGAGAAGACGTGCCTTGCCGCGTCTTCTTTGATATAAGAGGATAAATGAAATCAGAGATTATTGTATTTGGCAGGATCATACCGGTATACGGTCTGCTTGGCATTACAGGTATTTTATTCGGAATGCTGTATTTATTTCGGCAGTGCAGGGCAAAGAGACTGTGCTTTGACGATGCGGTTTATATCTATGTTGGCGCCTTGATAGCGGCAATGATCGGAGCCAAGCTGCTGTATGTGGTCTTACGGTTTCCTGTGTTGTTTCAATCTTTTATGAGCAATGCGGAGCATACCCTTGCGCTTTTATATGATTATATTTCCGGTGGGTTTGTGTTTTACGGAGGTTTGATAGGAGGCGTTCTCGGAGCGATTTTCTCGGCACGGTATTTTGGCTTGCGGCTTTCCGACTATTATGGAGGACTGGTTCCTGTAATTCCGCTTATTCATATATTCGGACGTGCCGGATGTTATTTGACGGGCTGCTGTTATGGTGTGCAGACAAGCGGCGGCTTACACGTAATCTATGAGACCTCCCGTATTGCGCCGAATGGAATTCCTCTTGTGCCGGTTCAAATGATAGAGACGGTATGTAATTTGCTGATTTTTTTATTACTTCATTTTCTTGCAAAAAAACAGCAGTTAAATCGTTTTCTATTGGATTGTTATATTCTGTGCTATGCACCGATTCGATTTATATTGGAATTTTTCCGGGGCGATCCAGAACGGGGAAGCTTATGGGTATTCAGCACTTCACAGTGGATCAGTCTCTTATTAATGCTGTGCTGTGCGGTTCATATTTACAGATTAACGCGTAAAATCCCGTCTATGTGTCAGAAATCTTAAAAAATCAAAAAATCCTTATTGACACACGAGGGTGAGTGTAATATAATAATTCAATGTGACGACATGCGGAATGTGCGGAGCCGTAGCCCCGGTAAAGTGCAGAAAATGTCAGAGCAACAATACGCAACTAATAATAAAATTGGCCACAAGGCTTGTTTTACGGAGGTATCATAATGAAAACATTTATGGCTAGTGAGGCTACCATTGAAAGAAAATGGTATGTTGTAGACGCTGCAGGACATACATTGGGACGTCTGGCATCAGAGGTCGCTAAAATATTAAGAGGAAAGAATAAGCCGATTTTCACACCTCATGCAGATACAGGTGATTATGTGATCATCATCAATGCGGAGAAGATTTCGGTAACAGGAAAGAAGTTAGACCAGAAGATTTACTACAGGCATTCAGATTATGTAGGCGGTATGAAAGAGACAGTTTTAAAAGAAAAGCTGGCTAAAGCACCCGCAGATGTATTTGAGCTTGCTGTACAGGGAATGCTTCCGAAGGGACCTTTAGGAAGAAAGATGTATAAAAAGTTGTTCGTTTATGCAGGAGCCGAGCATCCACACGCAGCTCAGAAACCTGAAGAACTGAAATTTTAATAGAGGAATGGAAGGAGGAAATTACAGTGGCTAAAGCAGCAGAAAAGTTTTATGGAACAGGCAGAAGAAAGAAATCAATTGCAAGAGTGTATCTGGTACCCGGTAAGGGGAATATTACAATAAATAAGAGAAATCTGGATGAGTATTTTGGTCTTGAGACCTTAAAGGCGATCGTTCGCCAGCCTCTCTCCGCAACGGAGACTGTCGATAAATTCGACGTACTTGTAAATGTACATGGAGGCGGATATACAGGACAGGCAGGTGCTATCAGACATGGGATCGCAAGAGCGCTTCTCAAAGTAGATGCAGAATACCGTCCGACGCTCAAGACAGCAGGTTTCCTGACAAGAGATCCACGTATGAAGGAAAGAAAGAAATACGGTCTCAAAGCCGCAAGACGCGCGCCACAGTTTTCAAAGAGATAAGCAGTTATCTGCGAATCAAAACGTATATCAAAGCCCCGGAATGCTTGCATTCAAGGGGCTTTTGTTATGCGTTTTGATTCATTGGAATGCAAGAAATGACCGAGATGGAGCAGAGCGGAATCGAGGTTATTTCTTGCATTCGCAGATAACCGAAAGTTATCAAAATAAAGAATTCACCTACATAACTGACAAATGAAAATGAGATATTATTAGATAATAATAGGATAATGAATATATAGATTATTTGTTTTTTCGTTTTGTAAGTAGTTCTACATAGCAAAACCGCCCTTGTACTTTGGCGAGTAAGGGCGGTTCTTTAACTAAACTTATGGGTCAACCCCTTGTGGGCGGTTGTTCCTTTTCTATTTATAATATAGCATAAGAGAATATTAAATTCAATAAAAATTTAAATACTAAAACAGTAGGGGATATTATCAGAGTTACAATGTATTATGATGACCATAATCCGCCACATTTCCACGAGGAATATATATGATTGGAGATCAAAAAACAACTTCACCATCAAAAGTAAAAGGTGAAATGGCAAAGTTAATAACGAACTATAATCAAATTCAAAGAGTGACGTTTGAAGATATTATTGAATTTCATTACAATTTTGAAACCATTCATCCGTTTCAGGATGGCAATGGAAGAGATGGACGAATGATTATTTTTAAGGAGTGCCTGAAGAATGAGATAGTGCCTTTCATAATTGATGAGCAACATAAATTATTATATTATAGAGGGTTGATGGAGTTTTCGGTATAAAGAATTATTAGAATATTTCTCTGGAGAATAAATAGAGAAATAAGGAAATCTTGAAATATCTCATTTTTTAAGTATTCTCTCTAAATAAGTGACATCTAACAAATTCACTGTCTCAAAATTTCCTTTATAAAAGACACCCCAGTTATTAAAAACACAGGGCAGTTCCTTGGCCTTTTGCAGCGTATCTACTTGAATGAAAAAAACAGGAACGTCATTCGCTGCGCAATACTGCTTTATCATTTCTATGTTTTGAGGGACATAGGGACATTGCAGATCATAGTATATGGTCAGCTCTTTGCTTTCAATCCCTTGGTTTTTAACAATTTGCGAAAACTTTGGCGTTGTTCCGTCAAAAGAAAGTGCAAGCAGTTCATACCCATTGCGGGTAGTATCCACAACCTGAAAGCCGAACTTCTTCGCAAATGATTGGTCGGAAAGGAAAGATTTCTGTTTTTTTGCACCGAGCATACAAATCCCGGATTTGCCCTTTTCTCTGGCATCGGTCAAGCAATACTCCATCAGCAATTTGCCATATCCTTTTCCTTTATAACTGCCGGAAACCCATAAACAATACACATAAAAATAGTTGTCACCGGTGATGGGAACCCAGGCTGTCTCAAGAGGCGCATACTCAATAAAAACCGTAGCCTTTTCGTCTAACTTTCTAAAGACATGTCCTTCCTTTAACCGCGCCGAAAGCCATTGCTTCTTTGCGTCAATCCCCTGATGAGGCTTTTTGCTGCGGATAATACAGCATACATGTTCATTGGCAAGGTTTTCTGTTGTTAAGTTTATAAAATCAGCACACATATTTTTATTTTCCTCTCTTAAAAACGGCTATTATAATTATACTTTTTTGAAAAGAAAATGGAAAGGAAATTATGCGGATGTAAAATTTTGTTGTATCTTTAACTTGTTTTGATATAATGAATTGACAGGTATTCTGCTTGAAAAGTTATTGTTGTTTATTGGGGCGTATTACAGCTATGTTGAGGTGTTGAGGTGATTTTAAGTGTCAGCAGAAGGACAGACATTCCGAATTATTATTCGGAATGGTTTATGAATCGAATAGAAGAGGGATATCTGTATGTGAGAAATCCGATGAACATTCACCAAGTGAGTAAAATATCGATTTCTCCTAAAGTAGTTGATTGCATTGTGTTTTGGACTAAAAATCCGGAGCCTATGCTGAATAAGCTGGGACAATTGAAAGATTATAACTATTACTTTCAGTTTACGCTTACCGGATATGGAAAAGAGATAGAGCCGTTTTTACCGCATAAACGAGATAAAATGATTCCGATATTTCAGCAATTATCCGGTATGATCGGCAAGCAAAAAGTAGTTTGGAGATATGATCCAATTATTATTACAGATGCCTATTCTGAAAAGTATCATTTAAAAGCATTCCATGAAATCGCATCAAGTTTAAATGGATATTGTACTAGGGTAGTCATCAGTTTTGTTGATTTCTATGCTAAAACAAAAAGGAATATGAAGGGCATTCAAGTAATAGATAATAATCAAAAAAAAATACTTTTTTTTTCGGAAAAGCTGGCTGAGATTGCAAGAAGTAATGGAATGGAAATTGAGACATGCGCGGAACTTATGGACTTATCTTCTTGCGGAATGAAACATAGCAGCTGTATTGATAAGAAATTGATAGAAAATATAATAGGTTACCCTATTAAAGCGCAGAAAGACAAAAATCAAAGAGAAGAATGCGGCTGTGTCGAGAGTATTGATATCGGTACATATAACACTTGCTTGAATGGATGTAAGTATTGTTATGCAAATGATAGTGAAGAGCGGGTGAAAGCAAATAGATCACAATATGACGTTTGTTCGCCGATTCTTTGCAGCCAGATAACAGAAGCTGATAAAATGACTGAGAGAGCTGTAAAATCAATAAAAGAGGAACAGATCAGTCTGTTTAATTTGGAATAATCGTTGCTGAAGAGACAATGTAATTTTGCACAAGGAATTATAAACGTGGATTTGCAACCTGAAGTGGATAAAATTCTTTAAAAAGAAAATGAAAGTTGGTGTACGGCGCCTTTCAATTGAATGATAATATTTATTATAAAATATTTGAAAGGAAAAACAGAAATGAGTGAATTTAATCAACTTTTGCTTGAGAAAATGAGTGAAACAGATGTGACTGCTATGACAGTTATCATGAAAAAAGCTTTTGATGAGGACACAAGACGACATTTAGGAATAGAAGAAGGAGGCCCGCCTGATTATGATAACGGTGGTTTTATTAGAAAATGGTATTTAAACAGCGGTGCAAGATCGTTTAAGGTATTGCTGGACGGAAAATTGATTGGCGGATTGAATGTATTTATTAATGATAATAGGGAGAACTATCTGGGCAATCTATATATTGACCCTTTATACGAAGACAATGGGTATGGAACCTTGCTTTGGAAAATGATAGAACGCATGTATCCTGATACAATAAAGTGGAAAACAGATACAAAGGGCTTTTCCAAACGTAATCACCATTTTTATATTAATAAGTGTGGATTTAAAGTTGTAAAAATTGAAAATCCAAAAGATAAATTAGAGGAAAACTATATTCTTGAAAAAGAAATGGGCAGTATCTAATGGGAGGCCGCATAATGGGTTTTGGATCAAATTTACAATTTCTGAGGAAAATGTATGATGGAATGACTCAGGAAAGACTGGCCGAAAAAATTGGAGTTTCGAGGCAAACAATTTCCAAATGGGAAATGGAATTATCTTTTCCGGAAATGGAGAAGGCAATTTCTTTATGTAATTTATTTAACTGTTCATTAGATGAATTATTACGCGGAAATGTGAATACGGATGATGATGCATATACTAATCTAAGGATAGAAACGATTAATTCATTTCATTATTTTATGTATGCAGTAATTAGTGAAAATCCGGAGAAGGATGCGAAAGATCATGTGCATAATTGGGCAGTTGCCAATCATATTAAAGATTCTAAGATAATCGGTTGGAATTTTCCGTTTGTTTCGCAGGAACAGGTTAATGTTTATCATATGCATGGATATGCTGCGGCGTGTATGCTGCAAGAAAAGTTTGAATCTAATTTGCCCGGAATAGGATTTCAGAATACATATAGATATGCTGTAATTACAATAAGAGATCCGTTTAGAAATCCTTTTGTACTGATACCCAATGCCTATAGAACTCTATCGCGCTATATGGAAGTGAATCAATTTCATTGCATAGAGGATCATAAAGCCTTGTCTTGTTTTGAATGGGAATATAAGATTGGTGAGGTTATACACATGGATATCTATCTTGCTATCGAAGCTTAATTGATTTTGCCATCAGAGCATTACTTGACTCTCCCGCAGCCTCCGGTATCTGCCGCAAGAGAGTCAATAAATGCTTCAAAGCATTCTGCGTTTATAGCCATTCCGTGTATTGCTTAATATAGTGCTTTTTTATGAGCAGAACCGATAGACAGTATCCGAGCAGAAGCAGGGCAAGCCATGGTACAAAGGAAATCGGGAGCGGCATCATATCAATAGCGACTGCCAGACCGCTGAAGCCGACCGCGATCGCTACCACTGCGACAATAGCGGTGGATAGGAGAAGCGGCAGTGACGGCTTATTTTCCAGGAAAGGAGTCTTTGCCGTGCGAATCATATGAATGATCAGTACCTGAGACACCGTACCAAATACAAACCATCCGCTTTGAAACAGCGGAGCAAGGTCCGGACGGTCAGCGCCGATCGCCCGCCACATGACAGAGAAGCACAGGAGATCGAAGATGGAACTTAGAGGCCCCATATAGGCCATGAAGGATCGAATAGAACGAGTCTCCCATTTTCGCGGCTTCTTAATATATTCTTTATCAACACTGTCGAACGGTATGCCCATTTGGGAAAAGTCACACAGCAGATTTTGCGTCAGGATCTGTACAGGCAGCATCGGCAAAAACGGCAGGAAGATGCTTGCGGCTATGATTGAAATCATGTTTCCGAAGTTGCCGCTTGCAGCCATTTTAATATACTTTACAATATTTCCGAACGTGCGGCGGCCTTCGATAACACCCTCC
>JASGGU010000113.1:0-9116 GCA_047602645.1 Lachnospiraceae bacterium
AATTGCAATACCAAAAATAATCAAAACAGCGGTTGCACGATGGACAGCAAACCATGCTCCCTTTCGCGGAAGCTTCTTTTTATTTGCATAAGCTCCTGAAAACACTTGAAAAATCATGATAATGGCGGCAATACACCCGGTTATATTGATTCCAAACCTGATATACTGGATCGTAAAATGTGCCAGCAGAAGAACAGCGGCGGAAAAGCCAACATATTTATGATTACGCACAAATATATTCATCAGATTTTTCATTATCTTTTTTCCGGCCGGCGAAGCAGCGATCCTCTTACTAAAACGCTTGTTCACAAACTTCAAACAATAATTCATTATTGTACCTGCAAAAGCAAGAATCAGAAACCAGCCGAATAAGCCTCCCAATTTTTCAACCATAAGAACCCTCCCGAAAATAAATCACTTCTTCCATTTTTTATCTGTCATTTAGATTTTTATGCCGCTTCTTTGAAGCATACATATTCTCATCTGCCAAGTTAATCAATTCTTTTGGTGTCAATCCACTCTCCGGCATAGTAACTACGCCCAGTGATGCTTTCAGTGTGACTTCAGTCTGCTGAACTGAAAATTTTGCATTGCTAAAATCATTTTCAATCCGCTTGGAAATCAAGGTTGCAGCCTTATTATCCGTATTATTTAAGCATATGATAAACTCATCTCCCCCATAGCGGACTGCCCAATCCGCCTCAGTTCGAATGCATCCCTGTATGACCTTCGATGTACATTCTAATAACTTATCTCCAGCCTCATGACCAAATGTATCATTTACCGTCTTCATATTATCAATATCAATAAAAATTAAGGACAGAGGCTTTTTATTTGTTACAGCATTTACAATATCTGCAGGCAACCGTTCATCTAAAAACCTGCGGTTATACAAAGAAGTTAATTCATCCCGAATAATCAAATTACTTAAATCCCGAACAGCATCAAACATTATTTCACCCTTGTTATACTCCCCGCTCCCGATCATCATGGTATCTGTTGCATTTTTTAAAAGTTCCAGCACCACGGGGTACTGAGCAGCCTCTATTGGCAAAGCTGTAACAAGCATAATCGCCTCCGGGCTATGCTCCAGTTTTATAAAGCTCTTCTGTTCATTATGTGCTCTCATGGAAACACAGTTTTCACAAATCTGCCCATTTTTCCAATAGTCATAACAAGTGGCACTGGTATGCCTCGTACCGTTAAGGCGGTATTCCAAAACTTTTTTTTGAATCGGATCTACCAGACGCACAACATCGTACATCTTATGAAAAAAATCCAGATTCCCCTGTATTTTATTTAATGTTATCCTGTCGATCATATGTAATATTATCTCCTGCGTTCATACTGATCACTTTCTGCTTTTAAAGATATCTTATAATAAAATCATGCTTTATACAATACTATCTTCCAATTACCAACACTTTTTGTAAAGAGGCTGTAATTTACACTTTATATCATGTATCCTCATATATAATGTCTTGCAGAATTTTGCGCTGCTGATCCTCTTTTATGATTTAATACTTCACAATTTAATTTAACACCTTCTTCTGGTGTATCGTAGTCCGAAATTTCAATTTTTATTTTCATTTATTGATTCATAAAAAACCCAGACAGTGCTCCCTTCGTAAATTCCATCCAAAAGTTTAACCTGATATTTACCGAATCCTTTTTCTATAATATTACATTTTGTTCCATTTACCGTCCAACCCGCTTCACCACTACTTTCCATCTCATCAATAATTCCTTGATTATCGTTATTTAATGCACTCATATAACGGCCCATAGCATCTTCTGATATAAATACCAGTACACTGTCTGAACCATACTCAAGAGTTGCATCATAATTTTCTATATAAGATGAAACTTTGGAACTGTCGGAATAATTGTCAGTGTTATTTGAAGTTTTTGGATTTTCTGCCTCGCCTTTTGAGAATACAATCGTATTATCAATTTCTAATTTTTCATAATTATCATTTGAATAATAATGATATTCGTGTAAATTACTGTCATAAATGATAAAGTCCACACTGGAGCCGCCGCTACCTTCAATATTTATAGATACTGTTTTATCGTCTATATGATATGTAAAAAAGTGACGTGCATTTTTTTTCTGGTTAATACGCTCAAAGATATTAAATAATTCTTCTGCTTCACTGCTATTTTTTTTTACATCTGCATACTTGTTGAGATCATCACTTATATATTTGGTATAACACGACAAATTCAGGATATCGTCTTCTTGTGTTGATTCTACAATTTTAAAACTTGCATCGATATTTATTCCATGAACATTCAGTGATTTTACATAATCCTCAAAATCAGATGAAAATGAATTATACGCTGACTCCATCAACAGTTCGTGCTTCTTATTTCTATTTATAATTACAGTACCAATCATAACGGATACAAGAATAATACAAAGAGGAATTATCATTTTTAAAAATTTAACATTCTTTTTTCGTTCTATTTTTAATTTACTGTTTTCTTTTCCGCTATGCATTTCTCCACTAAATTTTTCCAGCCGTTCTTCCTGTCCATATCTTTTAAAATGCATCTTAATACCATATCCGCAATCAGGACATGCTTCTGTACTGTCTGATAAGTTTTCTTTGCCACACTCCGGACATTTTATTAATACCATTCTAACACCTCCTTTATTTTTATATTATAACATTTTACTTAGCTTATCAAATTAATTCTCCCAACCAGCTCTGAAAAGTAATCTTCATTAAATATTAAATATGTATTATTTCATAGAAAACAGGTATTGTGGATTCCGGGATTCTTTCACAATGACGGATTTAGAACATTAGTTTCCACTGCATGTATTCATATTAGTATCATATTTTTAATACGGGCATATATTAATACAACTACTGATTTGAGGTATAACTATGGTAGAAGTCTGTCGGAAAGTTCTTGAAGATTCCATGTATTATGGCAATATACTTGTACTAACTTATAAAATTTATTATCCATACATTGATTCAAATGCTGCATCAATAAAAAGTATTAATGATCTTTATTTCCTTGATGCAAAAAATACTGAAAGATATTGTCGTACAGTGTTATATCAGTCGGCTCAGGATGATGCCAGAAATGCCATAGACAGGCCATTCAACAATTATGAATTTATAATTGATTTTACAGTAACTTATAATGCGAAAAGCATTATAAGTCTGTATACAGACTTATAATGCGAAAAGCATTATAAGTCTGTATACAGACACCTATACTTACACTGGTGGGGCACATGGTAATACAGTGCGCGCATCAAACACATGGAATCTCGTAACGGGAACATTAATTCAACTCGGAGAAGTTTATCCCCTTACACCGGATTCAATAATAAACCTGCGGGAATGCATCCAGCAACAGATTTCGGAAAGACTACAAGAGAACCCTGGCATATTCTTCGAAAATTATACCTTTTTACTAAAAGATACTTTTAATGCAAGTAACTTTTTCTTACAGCCTTTGCATGGTACCATCTATTATCAACAATATGATATTGCACCATATTCAACCGGAATACCTGAGTTTTATTTTCCAATATGCAGCATGTGTTAAACAGCGCTGCAATCCCAAATGCGATGTCGTATATTAGAAATACAGATTTAGAGCATTAGTTTTCACAGCCTCATACTACCATAATCCACCGGCATTCTGCCAGAAAGAATATGAGTTTGAATTCCCGCAGAAGTCCGCCGATGACCGCTCGGGCCTTATATGCTCGACTTAACAGATAATGCTAAGTAATTATTTCGGCTCTCTTAAGTTGATCCACAATCTTTTTATATACCTCCTCCACATCATTTCGATATTTTGTTCTGATAATACCTTGTAGATCAGAAAAAATATTACTATTAGAGGTCTCTTGTTCTAAAATCATTACATTTTTCCTACCGATTTTCGCATAGAACCAGCCCAATTCAAAAATCACATTAGGTCGAACTTGCAAATAACTTTCAGTATTCTTGGCCACAACATCGTCGTAGGAAAATAGCGCAAACGCAAAGCAACATTGTGATGCATACTTCTCAAATTTCTCAATTATGGTTCCTCCATCATCAACTTGCTGGCTAAGTTCAATGGTGTACAATTCTAAACCCCTTAAAATATTTTCTAGTTCACGCCACTTAGCTTCATTATGTCCATGAATTATAAACACTGTTTTTCTATTGGATTCAATGCGCTGTTTTTCTTCATGATTTTTTACATCCCTTTTGTAGTAATGAGGAGAATCACCTTTGTGAATCGTTATATTTGTGCCACGTATTATATCATTATCAGATTTATTGAATTCTAAAATTGTCATCTCTTCTCTCCTCTATGATATATATTTCATTTCCATTAATAATATCACCACCACTGAAATGCGCCTTAAACTGTTCGCGCAACTGACCAACCTGCTTGATAAGAAGATCACACTCTCATTTTCGGTTAGAGGAAAAAGCCTTTATTACCCTTGTTTTGTTACCAGCGCTTTATAATGTACAATCTCGTATATCTTCCTGCCATCTGCTAAGACTTTGCAACCGCCCACTCTATTGTAATATAACAAACAGAATATCAATCAACCTGAATGGCTATTTCTATACTAATTTTACGGACAGCCGCTTATCGGCAGCACCTTCCTCTATTATATATCACCAAACTTTCTTAAAAGTAGAATCTTTAACGTTCGATTTCATTCCCTATAGCTTATGAATCAGTCTCATAAAAATGAACTCGCTGAAGCTTGGAACTTAAATCATCATGCACCGATTCCTTTTCAAGATAACCAGATAGCTTTTTTTGTTTCGCCGGCGCATGCTCCCATGTGCGGACTGTTTCCTCCATCATATACTGTACAAATTCCTCAAGCGATCCTGTTTTATCATAAACACCTAACGCTTGATAATACGAATCCTTACTCTCATTCCGGACAACAATCGGCGGATGGCTGTGTGTCATTAAAAAATAATTCATGAGCGTTCTTCCGACGCGTCCATTCCCATCCGCAAACGGATGAGTGTTTTCAAATTTACAATGCAGATAAGCGGCCGCTTTAATAATATTGTTGCCGGCATCAGAAATATCTGTCAGTTCCTCACATAATTCTGTGATTTCTGATTCCACTTCCTCTTTAGGTGCTCCCTGATTATCACCGACAATATAATCATGCTTTTTAAATTCTCCCGGTCGCTCCCCGCGCAGGTAACGACGTTCATCATAGGTTCCGGCCGTCAGCTGCTTATGAATCTCTTTGACAAGCTCTGCTGTCACAGGCTCACAATGAATAATCTTTTCTTTCAAAAATTCATAGCATAGCTTTTGATTTTCGATTTCATATAACGTCCGAAGGTCTCCTGTGAAGTTAATGACCTTTCCATTTTCAAAAATCTCTCGCGTATTATGATAGGTGATTTCAGGGTTTTCTATAGCACCGGAATGATAGGCAAAAAGAATCCGAAAATTACTTAATACCGTATCCAAATCGGCTGTATTTTTGATATTATGTTTTTTCCACCTGGATATAATTTTCAAATATTGTTCCATAAGAAGCTCCTTCCGTCAACCGATATTACGATTGTATTATATCATACTCATTTTAAAATCGGGAAACTATTAGCTATCTACAATTCATTTTTTCTTACCTGGCGACTTCACGTTTGATTTCGTTTCCAGTCATTATCTCAATATTTTTTCTGATGTTGTCTAGCTGCCTTGCTTTGGTATTATTCTCCTTGTTTATTGTCGCGGATATCCTGCTGCGGTATACTGCTCCGGCAGCTGGCTTTTTTTGTGGGCAGAAAAGAAAAGACCGTAAATTTGAATAAATTTTTTGAAATGCACTATTTTTAGCAAAAAATCATTGGCACAAATGATAGGAAAACAGAAAAAAGTATGGTAAAAAAGAAGGTGCGAACAATTATCTCTTCTTTTTTATGCCAAATGGGAGGTGACAATATGGATGAAATAAAAGATACAGGCAGTAGGATGTACAGCGAAGATGCCGTGCTGAAGCTTATGCTGCAAGGTAAGAGCCGGGACGAAATCTGTGAAGTGATGGGTATGCCGTTAGGAACGGTGAATAACTATTGCACCCGGATTTACAAACGGACGGGCTGCAAGAGCCTTGTGGAACTGTTGGTGAAGCACAACGCGCAAAATACGGCGGCGCAGGATGAATAGAAATACCATTTACGGGAGGACAATTGAATGAAACAAGGTAAAACGATGAAAAGAGTAATGAAAAAAATATGCACGCTGCTCCTTGCAGCGCTGCTTGCGGTGGGACTTTTCCCAACAACAGCCTTTGCGGCGGATCTGTCGGGGAGTGGTACTTTCATCTTTTCTGCGGGAAATGCTCTATCGAATCCGATTATGTGGTTTCGCGGAAGTAATTTTGTTGGAAATACTGGTGTTCGTGTATCATTTTCAGTGGGTGGGCTAGATTTAGGCACTCATGGCATTGGGTTTATAAATGGAGCGGGGCTTGGTATCCCGCTTACCACCGCAGCGTTGAACCAACTCACACCGGGCAGGTACGATGTTCTGGCATGGTCCGATGGAAACGCCGATAACCCTGCCATTCCCCCAACAACAATAGGCACTGTAGTTGCTTGTGGTGTAAAAAGCGTAGAGGTCAGCCCTGCAACAGCTACGTCAAATCGAGGCGATCGTGTATCGTTTACCAAAAACGTGGATGTAGAGAATAATGCAGGCTCAGAGAGCGTGGATGACACCGTCACATGGTCTGTGGGCGGTGCAAACAGCGCAGACACGGGAATTGACTCAAACGGTGAACTGACCATAGGCGCAGACGAAACGGCAACCACGCTGAACGTTACCGCACAAAGCAACTTTATAAACGGTTTGCTCGGCAAAGAAAGCGGCAGTGCAACGGTAACGGTAACGCAGCCTCCCTCTGTCACAAGCGTGACAGTTTCCCCGCCTGCGGCAAATGCAGCCAAAGGACAACAGAAGCAATTCACGGCAACGGTGGCAGCGGCGCATGGCGCACCGGAAACGGTAGTTTGGGCGGTGGACAGTACACTGTCCAATATAGACACGAACGGACTTTTGACCGTGGGCGCAAACGAAACAGCATCCACCTTGACGGTTACGGCAACCTCTACGTTTGCCCCCAACAAGAAAGGTACTGGGGTTGTGACAGTGGATGCACCTGTCATATCCTCTATTAATCATAAGGAGAGTTCAAATCCCGATCCTGACTCCGATTCAATCGATACCACGCCGCCCACCATCCTAAGCGTCAAGGCTACACCCTACGGCAAAGCAGGCGCAGTACTGGAGGTTGTGGCTGCCGATGCATCCCCGCTATCCTTCCAGTGGCAGGTGCAAGGTTCCTGGATCGACATCCCCGGCGCGACTTCGGCCCGATTCGACTACACAGGGCTTAAAGCAGATCAAACCTACACCGTGCGGGTAAAGGTGACAGACGCCAAGGGCAACCAATCCATATCAGAGTCGATTACCTTCAAGACGGACGCTGCGGCCATCACAGGTCTGCCGGAGAGCTACACCCTGCTGGTGGGACAAAGCGTGAAATGGACACCCTCACCCGCCGGCGGCAGTTGGCGTTATGACAATGCCTATCTTTCCATGACAGAAAGCGGCGGCAAAGCCACCTTCAAGGCGTTGAAAGAGGGCAAGACTACCGCCACTTATACGGCGAACAACACGGAATATGTGGTGCAGATCACCATCAACGCCGCCACCATCCCGCAGACGGGAGATACCGGCAGTCCGCTTTCGCTTGTATTGCCGGGGCTTGCTTCACTGTGCGGAATTGGCAGGTTAGTACTGAAAAAGAAGTGGACACATGTATAGAAAAAAGACAAAAGGGCGGCGATGCAGGCCCCGCCCTTTTCTTAAAATACGACGGCCTATGCGTTTGGCATTGTGCGTTATTACCCTGCTTGCGGCAGGGTTGGGCATTACTTTGCTCCTGATGAATGGCAAGGCTACCCCTGCCCCGTTAGCCGTTCCATCCGCCGCGTCGGAAGCAGCGCTGCCAACTGTTATTCCAAGCGAAACAGACACAACGCAGATCCTACCGGCGCCCTCCGCCCCTGTTGCAGTGCTGGAAGATATAGAGGGTTATTCCACGACTGCGCAGCTGCGGATAGATACCATTTCCCTTGACCTTTTCATCATCGGTGAAGTCAGCGAAGCGGCGCTCAAAGTCTCTCCCTGCCTGTACGCCGGGCCATCCTCCCCGGAGTATCCAGGCAATATCGTGATTACCGGCCACAACAATCGCAACAAAACCCATTTCGGCAGGCTTGACGAATTGAAATCGGGCAGCGCCGTGTTACTGAGCGACAAATACGGAACCGAATACTACTACGAAGTGTACGGCATGGAAACAATCGGGCCAAACGAGGTTGACGCTCTGGAGGAATACGAGGGCGAATACGGGCTTACGCTTGTGACTTGCGCCGATCAGGGAAAGAACCGGCTGCTGGTGCGGTGCAGGCGTGTGGAATGACCGACCTCTGGAATTCCCCACAGCAAAAAGGACTGCTTACTCCCACTGTAATATGCAGTCCTCAGCTCCAATACTTGGCTTTTCTGCGGCTACTAATTATTTACCCATTTCATTACTCGTATAATGAATTTGCAGGATTGCCCGGAATGTGTTGCAGGACAAAGGCCCGGAAGCAGAACATTTTGTTTTAGAACTAAAGAATCATTCATTGCTGCCTTGTATCGGCTGTGGGAAATGCTGGGATTCACATCGTTGTACACTGAATGATGACTTTAATGATATCTACAGTCGAATCATTGATTGTGATTTTCTTCTGCTTGTCTCCCCTCACTATGCCCCTATTCCGGCTAAACTTGCAGCTTTACTCGAAAAAATGGAGCAAATCACCTTTCTGCGTTGGGGTGCCGATAATTCCTACAAGTCCGAGGTCTACGGCAAAGCAACTGGTGTAATATCACATGGCGGTGGTGCAGATTGGGCTTTAAAAAGCTATAAGCTTATGGTTAACGATACGATTGCCAATGCTCTGGACACTATCCAATTAAGGCTGATCCCCTTCAACAATGATTGGAATACGGGGATATCTCTACCTACATTGATGTAATCATTCAGA
>JASGGU010000114.1:0-8756 GCA_047602645.1 Lachnospiraceae bacterium
CATATTCGATTGCTTCCTCCCTCGGCATGTCATGACGCACAAATTCATAAAACCCATGCATAAAGGAGCTGCAAAGCAGATGAATCAGCTGTGGTTTTGCTCTGCCCGAGGTCAGTACATCATTTTGGGTATGCTCGATATATAAAAGCGTATATTTCTCATCCAGCGCTACCATTTCATCTACAAATCCCGCGAAACCGGTACCCTCGCTATGGCAGACAAGCAGCTTAAACGCATCGAGGTTTTCATAAATTTGATCCATGATTACGGTCAAATATCCGTCATACTCCTGTCGGAAATCCAGATCTTCAAAAAGCTGCTTCTGCTCCCGCTCCGGTCTTTGGTGATACTGCTCCTGAAGTGCGCAAAAAGTTTTCTTAAGCTGATCTGCAGCAGGTCCTACGAGCGCCGCAAACAGCCCTTCCTTATCACCATAGCGCGTATAGATGGAACGGGGAGTTGTTCCCGCATTCTCTGAAATTACGCGCATCGATGCACCCAAATATCCTTTTGATAAAAACTCCTGCCTCGCACAATGCAAAAGCTTTTCGGTAACTCCTTCTACTCGATTAGCCATCATACACTCCTTAATAAGCAACAGTGTTGCGCAACACTGTTTCAAGTATAGCTATCTGCCTTATATTTGTCAACATATTATTTTTTAATTTTTTATAGGATTTTTTTTATAAAAATGTTATACTTCTTTTATATTTACATACAGAACAGGAGCCTTACTTATGAAAACACTTTTAAAAAACGGTATGATTATGGATGGAACAGGTCAGCCTGCCTTTTTGGGCTGCGTGATACTGGAGAACGATAAAATTGCAGGAATCATTAAGGGAAGTGCACCCCTGTCCTTTGACGGACAGATTATTGACTGCAGCGACAAGGTCATTGCTCCGGGTTTCATTGACGCACATTCCCACAATGACTGGTTTGCAACCATGCCCGACCCTGTCCCTTATTTTAAGCCCTTTTTAGAGCAGGGAATCACAACTCAGGTCAGCGGGAACTGCGGTTTCTCACCCTTTGGCTACGAAAAAAATACGCCTCACCGCTCCCTGCTTGGAAGCGGATTATTTAAAGCCACACCGGAATCCGAAGACTTTTCTGATTTTTCAAGCTGGTGCGATAAAGCAAGTCTGACAAGTCCGGTAAATTTAGCACCCTTACTGGGACATGGATCCGTACGGATTGGATTGAGCGGCTACGCAAACCGTGCGTTAAGCAGCGAAGAACAGGAAAAACACAGTAATAAAATTAGAGAGACGCTCGATCAGGGTGCTTTTGGTCTTTCCTTAGGTCTTCAATATGAGCCGGATCGCTATGCGCCTCTTGAGGAATTAGAGGCAGCCGCAGAATTGGTTGCCGATAAGAACGGTATCCTGTCTGTACACAGTCGCTCTACATCCGTAGCTTCTCCCTTCTACTATCCTCCGGTCGGAAAGGAGCCACACAATTTGCGGGCATTAAAAGAAATGATTGCGCTTGCAGAAAAAACAGGCGTACGTCTGCAGTACTCTCATCTTCTCTTTGTAGGCAAAAGCACCTGGAAAACAGTAGATGAATCTCTTGATCTGATCCATGAGGCACAGGCCAAAGGTGTTAAGATTATTTACGACTTTTTTCCAATGACCTTCGGTACTTCTGTGATCACTGTAATTTTGCCGAATTGGTTCCTTTCCCTCTCTAAAAAAGAACAAGCATCCAAAAAGAACCGCCTCAGACTGAACATAGAAACACAAGTTTCCAAACTCGCTGTGGGATTCAATTTTAATGATATTCAGATCGCCTGGGCAGGTTCAGAGGATGACTCCGTTACCGGAAAACGAATTTCGGAGCTTGCGGTCCAATGGAAATGCAAAGAGCTTGAAGCCTATTTACGGGTCGTAGAAATGAGCAATGCTACAGGACGCGTTAATATGTACCGTTATTATAATGATGATATTATTTTGAAATTAATGCAGGATGATTCTTCCCTGTTTATGACAGATGCCTGGATCGAAAAGCACGGAATACAAAATGCAGCTGCCTACGGTGCCTTTCCCCGGTTTCTTGAATTGACAAGAGAAAGCAATGTCATTTCTCTTGAGAAGGCAATCCAAAAAATGACCGGCAACACCGCCGATTGTTTCTCCATCCCTAAACGCGGCTATCTTCGTGACGGATACTTCGCGGATATTACGGTATTTGATTCCAAGCACATCAAAGGAGATCCGGAGCTTCCAAAATCTCCCGAGGGAATTGTTCATGTATTTGTGAACGGTACACACCTCGTGGAACAGGGAAAGGCTAAGGAAAACCTGATGTGCGGATGCGGAAGGATCCTAAGGAAGAACTGATCCGAATATTTTCTCAATTGCAGCGGGGATGTTTGGGATGTACTTTCCTGTAATCACACCGCTTTTTGCATCCTCCTTGGACATTCCGGCATAGCTGTAGCTGATGAAACATGGAAAACCTGCATATCGGTCTGTCCCGTAGGGAAGCCCCATGCTGAGAACAGCCGTAACGGACTGCTTCCCTGCCGCCGTGATCAGGTCTGCGGCTGATTGCGGCGCGGTATTCATCCAATGAGCGGCATCATTTTTAGTAGAGGCATACACCTCGCTTCCGAGTATGATATAGTCGGCAGTTTTGATTTTTTCCTGCGCCTTAGCATTGGGCGCAGGATTTTTTGTGTAAGAAATAAGCTCCACATTAAACGCTCCGAGCAAGCCTTCTTTGCGCAGTCTGTTGATCGCATACTCCGTACTGTAAAGCTCACTTTCGTACGGCATCAGAACTAGCACGGTATCCTCTTTTTGGGGTTGAAACGGCGTATAACTGCCGGAGTATACAAGCTGCACCGCATCTTTAGCAATCTTGCGTTCAGCTGCCCTGTGCTCCGCAGAACCGACGACGCTTACCGCCTTCTCCACGCGCGTCTCGACAGGACGCTTATATTGTTCTGTATCCAGAATTCCGTATTTTTGCTTTAACAACAGCACTCTGTAAGCCGCCTCATTGATCCGTTCCATGGAAAGCGTTCCGTTTTCCACTGCATTTTCAATCGCGGCGTAAATTGCCGTCAGCTTTTCCCGATCCTTCTCTTTACGCATCGTCGTGGGATTGCACATCAGATCGGCGCCTGCATTCAGCGCCATGATAACCGCCTCACTTTCCCCGAAATGATCGGAGATTGCCTGCATATCAAGCGCATCCGTCACCACAACTCCATCATAGCCAAGCTCACGGCGAAGAACACCCGTAATAATTTGATGGGAAAGTGTGGCCGGCAGATAGATTGGTTTCCCGTCAAGCTTTGAATTTATTTGTGTATGATCCAACTGGGGATATTGGATATGCGCCGTCATAATCATGTCGATGCCGTTATCAATCGCAGCCGCAAACGGAAGCTTTTCACATGCTTCCCATTCCCCGCTTGTCTTTTCTACGATCGCCAGTCCCGTATGCGTATCTGTGGAAGTATTTCCGTGTCCCGGAAAATGCTTAACGCAGGCAATGACGCCCGCATTTTTCAGTCCGTCACTCATGCGGTTCCCCATCACTGCCACCTTCTTAGGATCATCCCCAAAGGAGCGCAAATTGATGATCGGATTATCGGGATTATCATTGACGTCCGCATCCGGTGCAAAATTACAGTTGATCCCAATCGCCGCCAGCTCGCTGCCGATAATATTTCCGTTTTCATAGGCATATTCCGGATTGTTCGTCGAACCAATCGCCATATTTCCGGGCATACACGTCCCCTGCCCCAAACGCGTGACGGAACCTCCCTCCTGGTCTGTCCCAATCAGCAGAGGCAGATTACCGGAAGAAATCGCAACCTCCTGCATCGCATAAACAAGCTCCGTGGCCTTTTTCGTATCTCTTAAATTCTCTCCAAACAAGATGATGTTTCCAATATGATACTCTTGGATAATCGAGGCAACCTCGTTGTTCATTTCCTCTAAATCCGATGCTTCTGAGGCCTCCGCGGTTTCCCATCTGCGAAAATCCACAAGCAGAAGCTGCCCTATTTTTTCCTCTAAAGACAGATCGGCGACCATCTGTTTGATTTTCGCCGTCATTTGTTCTTCCGTATCTTCTGTTCTATACTCATCGGCGTTCTCCTGCACAGCCGCTGCTTCCTCCGCATTCCCACTGTCCGGGTCTGTTTCGGCTCCCGCCACATCCTCTCCTGTAATATTGCCTGCCTGTGTGTCATTCGCAGTGCTGCCCGCCATTTTCTCCCTGCCGCTCACTTCCCCGTCAGAACCGATATTCGTGCAGCCGCACAGCCCCGTAAAAAGAAATATAGAAATAAACGCCATACACAGACCTTGTTTCAAAGATAGCCGCTGCCTCACCGATATTCTCCTCTTTTTCCGATATGATCTTCCTTTGCCGTTTCCTTAATAAATTTCCTGTTCGTTATGAAATACCGCCTCCAAAGCCGCTTGGGATCCTGAGTCAAACGAAACAGCCACTCAAGACTCAGCCGCTGCATCCATTTCGGCGCCCGCTTTACGGTGCCGGCATGAAAATCAAAGCCTGCACCGACACCAAGCATGACTCCCAAAAGCTGTCCTTCGTGTTCTGCCATCCAGTTTTCCTGCTTCGGTGCACCAAGACCAATCCAGATAATATCTGGTCCGGCATCATTGATCAATGAAATAATTTTTGTATTTTCCTCTTTTGTTAAATTCCGAAATGGCGGAGCATACATACCCGCAATCTGCAGGCCGGGATATTGAACCTTTAATTTTTCCTCAAGCTGTTTCAGGGTTTCCTCTGCTGCTCCGTAAAAAAAATGACGCAGACCGTTTCCTTCCGCTCCTTTTAGAAACATCTGCCTCATTAAATCCGGCCCCGCTACTCTGGCAGCCTGCAAAAAACCCCTTTTCCTGCTTAAAACGGAAAGCGGCTTTCCGTCGGGAAGCACAAATGCTGCCCCCTGCTGAACCCGCATATAGTCTGCGTCCTCAAACGCCAGCACCGTTGTATGAACATTACCGACGCAGATATACTGCCCGCGCAGCTCCTCTATATGATTTTCCAGATAATCTGTTACCCGCTCCATCGTCGTGACAGAAACGGGAACACCCAATAGCTCACATACAGGAAACGGCCTTCTCTTCATTTTTTCATTGCATTCCATCTCAGACCTCTTTTCCCTATTTTGCGCCCTTGCCAAACAACACGACGCCGATCGTCTGAAGCAGAATTTTGATGTCCAGACGCAGGGACCAGTTTTCTATATACTCTAAATCCAGTTTGACGACCTCATCAAAATTATTGACCTCATTTCTGCCGCTTACCTGCCACATGCCGGTCAATCCCGGTGTAATGCTGAGCCTTCTGCGGTAGTGAATATTATACCGTTCAAATTCATCAACGGTAGGCGGCCGCGTTCCGACAAGGCTCATATCACCCTTTAAAATGTTAAAAAACTGCGGAAGCTCGTCAATACTAGTCTTTCGAATGAATTTTCCCACCTTCGTGATACGCGGATCATCCTCAATTTTAAACATCAGGCCCTGCATTTCATTTTTTTGCTCCAGATCCTTTTTCCGCTCCTCCGCATTCATATACATGGAGCGAAATTTCCATATCTTAAAACGCCGTCCATTCTTGCCTATTCGTATCTGTGAAAAAAATACCGGCCCTTTCGATTCAATTTTGATTGCAAGTGCAACAAACGGAATCAGCACTGCAGTCATACACAGACCGACAATGCTTCCAAAAATATCGACACCGCGCTTTAACAGCATCCGGCGATAGTCCAGATATTGAAGGGAAAACGTCATGACCGCATAACCCGCAAAATTACCCGCCGTCTTTCCCTCCAAATTCAGCTCCGGTATTTCTACATTATAATGGCACGTCACGCCCATCGTCTCAAAGCCCTGGATAATCTCCTTCACCGTTTCAATGGACACACCCGGAAGATAAAGAAATACTTCATCCAGCGTGAGCCTTCTTGCAACCTCAAATAGATTTTCTCCGTCTGCAACAACAGGGATCCCTTCAATCTTTTGTTTTTCGCTTGATCCGGATGGCTCATCTACGAGCGCAATGGAGGTAATCGCGTAATTCCATGCCTTCTCCTCAAGTATTTTCTTCATGAGCTTGTCCGCATACTTCCTCTGTGTAACAACCATCACTTTATCGCTGCTCGCACTATTTCGATAATGTTCCATCATATATTTTTTAAAGAACAAATGAAGAAGATATGTAATGACGATATTCAGTACAGCAAAATAGCCGAATACAAGCCGAGAAAACGTGTCACCCATCTTATTTAAAAATACAATGGTGCTGATTGCAAGCAGAAGAACTGCGTTATATTTTAGAATGGCAATCAGCTCGACAAGCATTCCGCGGTCAAAAAAGCCTCTGTTCCACTCAGTCATCACACTGTAGAGCAGTGCAATAATAAAAATATATGCCCCAATGGAATAATGAAGCTGGGAATAGCCGCCGGTCTGCCCTCTAAAACGTAACCAAAGAGCGCCTGCGTAAGAGATTAAAATACCCAGCATGTCGATAAAAATGAGTGAATACGTCTCAAGCAGACGGCTTTTTTTACTGATTCGCTGCATGAAAAGAGTCCTTTCCAAGATTAATTACTCGCGTTTATAGTGTAACACACATAAAGAGTTTCGGCTACTCTGCTTCTCCTCATGATTTTTTACGCATACTCCATGCAAGTGCCCAAGCATTTGCCGCAAACATTATTATCACGTATCCCGTTAAGATTCCAAACATTGACGGCACTACATCCATTAAAGCAGACCAATCGTTCCTATTTACCCATTCAAGTACAAGGCGGTACTCCATCAATAAAGTCAGCGCAGTAAAAAAAATAGCGGATAAAGCTGCCCATGCCGCTTTATGATTGTGGTGCATGGCAAGCACCCAATTGATCGTCGTAAGCACAATACTAATGATGATACATATCATCCACATGTTTTTTCTCCCTTCAAGATTCACTGTTACTTCATCTGTTTGACAACTTTCAATTTATCTTGTTCGCTATTAAATCCACAGAAACCAGCAATTACATTCTACTTCTCGTCCGCGACTTGAAAAATATAAAATTTCAGGTAGTAAGACTCCTGTGCGGCCCAGAGGATCGGGTGGTCGGGAGATTGCGTCCGGTACTCAATTTGGCGCAGACGTTTGTGGGCGCTTCGCGCTGCCTGGCGGATCGTCTCCGTAAACAGCTCATAGGTCATGAAATGCGAGCAGGAGCAGGTCGCCAGAAAACCGCCGTCCTTCACAAGCTTCATTGCGCGCAGGTTAATTTCCCGATAGCCTTTCGCCGCATTTTTGACGGAGCTGCGGGATTTTGCGAACGCTGGCGGGTCCAGAATAACGACATCAAACTGTTCTCCCTTTTCTTCAAAAGCGGGAAGCAGCTCGAACACATCTTCACACAAGAAGGATACGCGATCGGAAAACCCGTTGAGTGCGGCATTCTCCTCAGCCTGTTTCACCGCCAAGGCGGATGCATCGACACCGATCACCTCCCTTGCGCCTCCCTTTGCCGCATTCAGCGCAAATGATCCCGTATGGGTAAAACAGTCCAGCACCCTTGCATCCCTGCAAAGCTTCTGAATCGCAAGCCGGTTGTATTTCTGATCCAAAAAGAAGCCTGTCTTTTGGCCGTTCTTCACGTCTACTATATAGTTTACGCCATTTTCAAGTATTTCAACATCAGTGTTAAATTCAGGAGACAGATATCCCTTTGTTCGTTCCATTCCTTCATTCTCACGCACCTTCGCATCGCTCCGCTCATAAACACCGCGAATGTGAATTCCGTCCTCCTCCAATTGTTCCCGCAGGAGCCGAATGATTTGCGGCTTGAGCCGGTCGATACCGAGTGCAAGCGATTCCACGACAAGCACATCCTCAAATTTATCGATCACAATACCCGGCAGAAAATCGGCCTCCCCGAAAATCAAACGGCAGCTCGCGGTATCGACTGTCTTCTTCCGGTATTCCCATGCCGCGCAAATCCTTTCTTTCAGAAATGCTTCATCGATCTGCCTGTCACTGTTTCTCGTCATCATGCGAATGCGGATTTTAGAAGCGCGGTTGATAAACCCTCTCCCTAACGGATATCCGTCAAAATCATGAACAAGAACCATATCTCCGTCCGCAAAGCAGCCTGCCAAAGACGCAATTTCATTATCAAAGATCCACATGCCCCCTGCCTTGAGCAAACGCCCTTCTCCTTTTTTCAATGTCACAATTGCTTCGCTCATCCTGTTTTCCTTTTCTTTCTGTTCTTTTCTATCCCATGACTCCCGGAGTCACCATGTCACTCCACATATGATAGCGCTGTGAATAGAGACTCGACTCGTTGAAATAACGGAACGGTTTAAGCGGCTGATCCAGCTCTTCGATCCGATCCTGTTCACCGGTCAGATAAGCAATCAGCACCCTGCTCGTGTATTCCAGCCTCTTCGTGAGACCGCCAAGACGCAGACACTGTACCTCGAAGCCGAATGATTTATTGTCTCTCATCCACTGCTTTTCAAATGCATGAAAAAAGCTATCTATATTCTTTATAACCGTTGGGATTGTCTCCCTGGCAAGTATCAGCAATGCCTCCCTGTCATTTTCCTGATAAGCTCTGCGCAGCAAAAGACCGAGCCCCGCCTTTTCCTTAAGCACCATGCACAGTCGAAGCTGTGTTTCAAACAAATAGCCGAACCGCTCATGTGCAGTCAGCGGAGCAAGCTCTTCAATCACCTTTTTAT
>JASGGU010000115.1:0-8621 GCA_047602645.1 Lachnospiraceae bacterium
CTACCTGCCTTTTAAATTTAGTTGTATTGGGCTGAAATCAATCGTGTGCATTTGCCATACATTATATCCGAATTAGAACGAAATAGCAAACCCTCTAGTGCTTTGAGAAATTTCGTGTTATACTTAAAAATCAATAAAGGAGAAATCTTATGCGTTATAATAAATATACGATCAAAACACTCGCTGAGGCGGAGGATGTGGTGATCAGTGCTCTGGTGGATATCGGAATTGAAGGCGTGGAAATTGAGGACAAGGTACCGCTCACAGAGGAGGAAAAGGCACAGATGTTTGTGGATATTCTGCCGCAGTGCCCTGCCGATGACGGGATCGCTTATCTGAGCTTTTATCTGGATGCCTTGGAGGAACAGGAACCGGTGCTTAATGCCGTCCGCAGAGAGCTTGAGGATTTGAAGAGTTATCTGGATGTCGGGGAATGCACGATCACAATATCCCAGACGGCGGACGAAGATTTTTTAAATAATTGGAAGCAGTACTTTCACCAGTTTTATGTGGATGATATTTTGATTATTCCTTCCTGGGAAGAAGTAAGGGAAGAGGATTCGGATAAGATGATTATCCATATCGATCCGGGAACGGCATTCGGTACAGGCATGCATGAGACGACGCAGCTCTGTATACGCCAGCTTCGCAAATATGTGACTCCGGATACGGTGCTGTTAGATGTCGGAACCGGAAGCGGTATCCTCTCCGTCCTTGCATATAAATTCGGCGCAAGGTCGGCTATCGGGACAGATCTGGATACTTGCGCGATTGATGCGGTAAAGGACAACCTGGATGCAAACGGTTTAAAGGATGCCGGCTTTCAGCTTCTGATCGGTAATATTATCGATGACCGGTCAGTACAGGAAGCGGTTGGCCGCCGGAAATATGACATTGTGGCTGCAAATATATTAGCCGAGGTGCTTGTGCCGCTGACGCCTGTGATCTGGCATCAGCTCAAGCCGGGCGGCATTTATATTACTTCGGGAATTATCGACGATAAGGAAGAAACGGTCGTACGCGCCGTGAAGCAGGCAGGTTTTGAAGTGCTTGAGGTCAATTACCAGGGAGAATGGGTAAATGTGACGGCTAAAAAGCCGCTTTAATGGAAATCCTCCTTACAGGAGAAAATCGGAGAAAACGTTATGTATCAATTTTTTGTAGAGCCGGGTCAGATTGCGGGAAACAACATCACAATTACCGGTTCTGATGTGAATCATATTAAACAGGTGCTTCGTATGCGAATCGGTGAGGAACTTTCGGTTGTGACCGAAGACGAGGACAGGGAATATCGCTGTGAGATTTCTGCCTTTGAAGAGGAAGCGGTTCTGTGCCGTCTGCGGTTCATCAAGGAAGAAGGAGTGGAGCTTCCGAACCAAATCTATCTGTTTCAGGGCTTGCCGAAAAGCGACAAGATGGAGCTGATTGTTCAGAAGGCGGTAGAACTGGGGGCTTTTCAAATTATTCCGGTGCAGACGCGGCGCACTGTCGTCAGGCTTGATGACAAAAAGGAGGCCGCGCGGGTGGCGAGATGGAATGCGATTGCCGAGGCTGCCGCAAAACAGGCAAAGCGCCGGAAGATTCCTCAGGTAATGCCGGTCATGACGATGAGAGAGGCGGCGGATTATTGCCGCAGCTTTGAAGTGAAACTGATTCCGTATGAGCTGTCGGATAAAGGCGGCATGGACGATACCCGCAGCAAAATCTCAAAGATCAGTGCCGGGCAGCAGATCGCGGTTTTTATCGGACCCGAGGGCGGTTTTGACGAGGGGGAAATACAGCTTGCGAGGGAAGCAGGTATTGTGCCGGTCACGCTCGGAAGGCGGATCCTGCGCACCGAGACGGCGGGTTTTACAGTGCTTGCATGGCTTGTATATCAATTGGAGCAGTAAAGACAGTGAAAGAAAAGACAGGGATTGGAGTAAATGAATGCAGGTTTATTTGGATAATTCAGCCACAACAAGATGCTTTGACAGCGTCAGGGAGTTGATGGGGACCGTTATGGACCGGGCCTACGGCAATCCGTCGAGCATGCACCGTGCCGGTGTCGAGGCGGAGAATTATATCAGGCATGCGAAGGAAGTAATAGCGGGAAATCTCAAGGTGCGGGAAAAGGAACTCCTGTTTACGTCCGGCGGCACGGAATCCGACAATCTGGCAATTATCGGCTGTGCGTCGGCAAACCGGCGTGCGGGAATGCATTTAATCACAACAAAAATGGAACATCCGGCCGTTCTGGAGCCGATGAGATATTTGGAGAGGCAGGGCTTTCGCGTAACCTATCTGGAGGCGGATAAAAGCGGAAGGGTGCGTCTTTCCGATCTGGAGCAGGCACTCTGTAAGGATACAATTCTTGTTTCCGTTATGCATGTCAACAATGAAATCGGATCGCTTCAGCCGGTCGGAGAGATCGGGAGCCTGATTAGGAGCTATCGCAAGGATATTCTGTTTCATGTGGATTCGGTGCAGGGGTACGGAAAGCTGATCCTTCACCCCAAGCGGATGAAAATTGATCTGTTGTCCATCAGCGGTCATAAGATTCACGGCCCGAAGGGCGTTGGTATTCTATATGTGAATGAAACGGTAAAAATCCAGCCGATTCTATTCGGAGGAGGACAGCAGAGAGGTCTGCGCTCCGGAACGGAGAATGTTCCGGGCATCGCAGGGATCGGCCGTGCTGTCGAAGAGCTTTATACGGATTTCGAGGATAAAATGGAGCGGCTGTATGAGTTGAAGACTTATTTTATCGCACAGCTTTCGGAGCTTGAGGGCGTGTCGATAAACGGTCTGCCGCCGGAGGGTGAGGCCGCTGTGAAAGAGACGGCACCGCATGTGGTCAGTGCGTCTGTTGCAGGCATCCGCGCGGAGGTGTTGCTGCATTCGCTGGAGGACAGGGGAATTTATATTTCCTCCGGTTCGGCCTGCGCCTCTAACAAGCCGGCTCTCAGTGAGACGCTGAAGGCGGTCGGCCTTAACGAGGAGCTGCTTAGATCGACTGTTCGTTTCAGCTTTTCCGTGGAGACGACAAAGGAGGAGCTGGATTATACGATGGAAGCCCTCAAGGAATTGCTGCCGGTGCTCAGAAGGTATACAAGACATTAAAACAGAAAAAGAGGATAAGAATATGAATCGAACGGCATTTTTAATTAAATATGCGGAAATCGGCATCAAGGGTAAAAATCGCTATTTATTTGAGGACGCGCTTGTAAAGCAGATCCGTCATGCACTCAAAAAGGTGGAGGGGACCTTTTCGGTGACAAAAACACAGGGAAGAATTTATATTGAATGTCTGAGTGAATATGATTTTGATGAAACGGTTCAGGGACTGCAGTGTGTGTTTGGTATCACCGGCATCTGTCCCGTCGTGCATGTCGAGGACAACGGCTTTGAGGAGCTTGCTGGGGATGTTGTCAAATATATGGAGGAAACTTATTCCGATAAGAACAAGACATTTAAAGTACATGCGAGGCGTGCACGAAAAAATTATCCGATGGATTCGATGGAACTGGATCGGGAGCTTGGCAGCGTGATTCTGGATGCATTTCCCGAAATGAAGGTGGATGTACACAAGCCGGATATTCTACTGACGGTAGAAATTAGGGAGAAAATTTATATTTATTCGGAAATTATTCCGGGACCGGGTGGTATGCCGGTCGGAACAAACGGAAAGGCGATGCTGTTGTTGTCGGGAGGCATTGATTCGCCGGTGGCCGGCTATATGATTTCCAAGAGAGGAGTCAAGCTGGACGCGGTTTATTTCCATGCGCCGCCTTACACGAGCGAACGCGCAAAACAGAAGGTTGTGGATTTGGCGAAGATTGTGTCAATGTATGCCGGAACGATTTATCTGCATGTTATCAATTTTACGGATATTCAGCTCTCTATTTATGAAAAGTGTCCGCACGAGGAGCTGACGATTATTATGCGCCGCTATATGATGAAAATTGCGGAACATATCGCGAAAGAAACGGAGTGTCTCGGTCTGATCACGGGTGAGAGCATCGGACAGGTGGCGAGTCAGACAATGCAGTCTCTGGCAGCGACAAATGAGGTATGTACGATGCCGGTATACAGGCCGCTTATCGGCTTTGACAAGCAGGAGATCGTTACGGTTTCCCAGAGGATCGGTACCTACGAGACTTCAATCCAGCCGTTTGAAGACTGCTGTACGATCTTTGTTGCAAAGCATCCGGTTACTAAGCCGAATATCAATATTATCAAGCGTTCCGAACGAAATCTTGAGGAACAAATCGATGAATTGTTTAACAAAGCGATTGAAACAAAGGAATTGATAATTATAGAATAGCAGGATGGGAGCAGATGGAAGAGCTACGGATCAAAAGGGATGAAAAAAAGACGGAGCCGGCAGGGCTGTGGGTGCATGAATACCGGACCTTGTTTTTGATTGGGTGTGTACTGGGTCTGATTAGCTTCGTCCTTGTTTACGGCATCCGTGTACTGGACTTTACTTATGATGCGTGGCTGCTGAACGGGGATATGGATTTGCGGCAGCATTATATCGGCTGGTGTCATTTTCGAATGGATGCCTGGCAGTTTCCGGTGGGACTGATTTATTCCCTTTCTTACCCGACGAGCATGTCCGTTATCTATACCGATTCGATTCCGCTGTTCGCCTTGCTTTTTAAGCCGTTTACGAGCATATTGCCGGAAACATTTCAGTATTTTGGCTTGTTTGGAATACTTTCTTTCGCTTTACAGGGAGGTATTTCCGTACTGCTGATCAGGCGGTTTACCGATAAAAAATGGCTTTGCATTGTGTCGGCACTCTTTTTTATCCTGAGCTTTCCCGTACTTTCGCGGATGTATTATCATACCGCACTCGGCGCACAATGGCTTCTTTTGCTGGCACTGCTTCTCTGGTTTTATCAGGACAGTCTGGGCGGGCTCTTGAAAAGGTGCATGATCTGGGCGGGGATGGGCTTTTTATGCGTTTCCATTCATTCTTATTTTCTTCCGATGGTAGGATTGATTCTCCTTGCGTCCATAGCGGAGCGGTGGGTCATCGGAAATAAGACAGGCAGCAGAAGACTTGGCCTTTTGAGGGAATCCTTCTTTCTTCTTTTTTTCTATTGTCTGACAGCGCTTGTTATGCTTTTTGTGCTGGGTGCATTTTATGGGAGTACCTCTGCCGCCGGAGAGGGCCTTGGCAGCTTTGGCAGCAATTTGAATACGTTCATCAATTCACTCGGCGAAGGAAGGATTTTTCCTGCAATGCCGCTTTATTATGATTTTCAGTATGAAGGCGCCGGCTATCTCGGTGCCGGAATCTTACTGCTATTGTGTGCACTTGGAATTTTATTCGTAAAAAATGTGATTATAATACCATATGTACAACATGGTGCAAACTGCGGCAGCTCTGCACATGATTTTCGAGGGAAAGCCGATCAGTTGAAAATTCGAAAGTTTTTTATAGAACATTACCGGATTGCAATCATCCTGCTCTTGTTTGCAGCGTTTTGTGTGCTTTCGGTTTTCCCGATCGTCGCTTGGAACGATACGAAACTATTTGGGGTACCATATCCGGCCGTTGTCAGAAAGGTGCTGAGTATTTTCCGGTCGAACGGGCGGTTTATCTGGACAGCAGTCTATCTTGTTATACTGAGCGCGGTTATTTTTACGGACCGGTATTTTTCTCCCCGATTATCAGGAGTACTCATTGCCGCGGCACTTTCTCTTCAGCTTTTTGATCTGTCAGGCATCATAGAAGAAAAACGGAACTATTTCAATACGCCGCAGACCTATGAGACAATGTGGGATGCGGAGGAATTGAAGGAAGTGTTGCAGGGTCATAAGGAATTTGTCTTTCTCTATGATGAAAATGATATTCTTATGGAGACGGCCTATTATGCTTATCTGCATGAAATGCAGCTGAACAACTATTATTATGCGAGAGATATTGCGGATGCGGTTGAAAATAATATTTCCAGATGGAAGAAAGAGCTGAAAGCAGGTGTTGTAAAGGAATGGACCATCTACATTTTTAAGGAGGAGGGCTTTGATGCGGCGGATTACCGGGGAATGGACTTCTATTATATGAACGGACATGTGATCGGAACAAAAAAAGGACAGCTGCCCTTTTGACAAATGCCCTTTGGTTGTCTTTAAATTGTACTTCACTAAATCATGTACGGCTTAATAACAGCCAAAACGTCCTCTGCATTGTCTTCAGCATGGATGTTTAAATCAATGGGCTTAGATAAATCTAAACTGAAAATCCCCATGATCGATTTTGCATCAATCACGTATCTTCCTGAAACTAAGTCGAAATCATAGTCGAATTTTGTAATATCATTCACGAATGACTTCACTTTGTCGATGGAATTTAAAGAAATCTGTACTGTTTTCATACAAAAAACCTCCTTATCGTTTATATTTACTACAGTTCTTATGATAAGTCCGGTAAAGGGAAAAGTCAATATAAAAACAGTACAAAAAATAAGGAGTTTCTTATGACAAAAGTTGCATTGCATAACCTTGGCTGTAAGGTAAATGCGTACGAATTGGAATTTATACAGCAAATGTTTACAAGAAATGGGTACGAAATTGTACCCTTTGACGAAAAAGCGGATATTTATATTGTCAACACGTGTACCGTCACGAATATTGCGGATCGCAAATCGAGGCAGATGCTTCACCGCGCGAAGAAAAGGAACCCCGAGGCGCTTGTTGTTGCGACAGGCTGCTATGTACAAACGGACCGGGCGGAGGCTGTCGGAGATGAAAGTATTGACCTGATGGTAGGAAACAACCGGAAGAAGGAAATTGTCAGACTGGTTGAGGAACTTTTGGAGGAACGCCGCGCCGGTTTGTCAGAGAAAACGATCGGTGCCTGTCCGTTTGAAAAGGATGCCGCCGTTCCCGATATAGCCGCAGAGAATATGTATGAGGAATTTAGGCTGGAACGGGCCGGGGGGCATACGCGGGCCTATATTAAAATTCAGGACGGCTGCAACCAGTTTTGCAGCTATTGCATCATTCCTTATGCAAGAGGGAGGGTGCGCAGTCGCAGAGAAGAGGATGTGCTTGCGGAAATCAGGGGTCTTGCTGAAAACGGCTATCAGGAGGTTGTGCTGACCGGTATTCATTTAAGCTCGTACGGACTGGATTTTTATAAGGATGAGGAGCAGCCCGACATTTCTTATAATGCGGCGGCAGCGAAGGGGGGCTTTACGAATGCAAACCTGCTTTCTCTGATCCGGCAGGTACATGAGATAGACGGAATCCGGCGGATTAGGCTCGGTTCCTTAGAGCCCCGGATTATTACGGAGGAGTTTTTGGAGGGGCTTGCCGGTCTGCCGAAGTTTTGCCCGCATTTTCATCTTTCTCTGCAAAGCGGTTCTGATACGGTCTTAAAGCGGATGAATAGGCGGTACGACGTGCGTGAATACTATGAGAAGACAGAGCTGATTCGGCGTTATTTTGTGCATCCGGCACTGACGACGGATGTGATAGCAGGTTTTCCCGGCGAAACAGAGGAGGAGTTCGAAGAAACGCGGATGTTTCTGCAAAAGATCGACTTTTATGAGGTGCACGTATTCAAATATTCAAGGAGGCATGGGACGGCGGCGGATTTAATGCCCAACCAGCTGACCGAAAAAGAAAAGGCGGAAAGAAGCGGTGTGCTGATCAAGGAGTCGGCGGAGAGAGGCAGGAACTATCGTGCCTGGTATCTGGGAAAACAGATCGATGTGTTGTTTGAGGAAGGAAAGGAAATCGACGGTATCTGTTACCAGATGGGATATACAAAGGAATATGTAACAACAGCGGTGCGGACAGAGAAGAATTTAGGCAATCAAATCATCCCAGGCAGGGCGGACGGGATGCTGACGGATGAAATCCTTGTGTTTTCGGGTAAATTAGAGTAGAATAGTAAATAACTATCCAATATATTCGGGAATTCGAGGAAATTCGGTAAGATGTAAAGAAAGAGCAGGGAAGTGATCATATGCAGAATCTTGGCAACACACAATACTTTAAAGTGCAGACGGAGCCGGAAACCGGCGTAAAGGTAGTGCTGTCTACCGTATATGAAGCGTTGACGGAAAAAGGATATAATCCGGTTAATCAGATTGTCGGATATATTATGTCGGGAGACCCGACCTATATCACGAGCCACAACAATGCCCGGAGTTTAATCATGAAGGTGGAACGGGACGAGCTTGTCGAGGAATTGCTGACACAATATATCAAGAACAACGGATGGAACTAATATGCGTATATTGGGATTGGATTTTGGCTCAAAAACAGTGGGGGTTGCCGTAAGCGATCCTCTGCTTATTACTGCGCAGGGAGTTGAAATTATCAGGCGTGATTCGGAAAACAAAATTCGAAAAACGCTTGCAAGGATAGAGGAACTGATTGTGCAGTATGAAGCAGACCGCATTGTTTTGGGCTTTCCAAAGAACATGAATGCGACGGTAGGTGAACGTGGAGAAAAAACAATTGAATTCCGGCAGAGTCTGATGCGCCGTACGGGGTTGGAGGTCATCCTGTGGGATGAGCGACTGACTACAGTTGCTGCGGATAAGGTGATGATGGAGAGCGGAGTGCGAAGAGAGGATAGGAGCAAATATGTCGACAAAATTGCTGCTATCTTCATT
>JASGGU010000116.1:0-8288 GCA_047602645.1 Lachnospiraceae bacterium
CCGCTACTTCAATCGGCGCGTCAATCGGGTCTGGAAAACCACTCGCGATCGTCGTGTCGCTCGGAAGCAGCAGCTTCTTGCCAAGCTTCTCCGCTTTTGCCATCATTTCTTTGCAATATTCAAGCTTCTCTTCATCCACAAGTGACTTGCCGATTTCATAGCCCTGTGCCTTTAAGAAAGTAAATGCCATGCCGCCCCCGATAATCAGTGTATCACACTTCTCTATCAGATTGCTGATTACATTCAGCTTATCGGCAACCTTCGCGCCGCCAAGAATTGCCACAAAAGGTCTAACCGGATTCTCAACTGCATTTCCCAGAAAATCAATTTCCTTCTGCATCAAATATCCCACCGCACATTCGCCGCCTTTTGCGCGGATACATTCCGTTACGCCTGCAACGGACGCATGTGCTCTATGAGAGGAGCCAAACGCATCACATACATAAACGTCAGCCAGCTCGGCCAGCTCTTTGCTGAAGGCTTCACCGTTCTTCGTCTCTTCCGCACCGCGAAAACGTGTATTTTGAAGCAATACAACGTCTCCCTCTTTCATATCTGCAACAGCCTTTGTAGCTGCCTCGCCTGTTACATTGTAATCAGCTACAAAGTTTACAGGCTTACCAAGCTTTTCGGAAAGTCTTGCCGCAACCGGAGCCAAAGATTCCCCTTCGTTTGGGCCGTTCTTTACTTTTCCAAGGTGAGAGCAAAGAATTACCCTACCGCCATCTTTGAGCAGCTTCTGAATTGTAGGAAGCGCAGCAACAATACGTGTATCATCCGTAATCTCACCACTCTTAAGCGGCACATTGAAATCGCATCTTACCAGAACTTTTTTTCCGTTCACATTGATATCATCAACAGATTTCTTATTTAACCCCATGTCATTTCCTCCATTCTATAAATCTTCTCTTCTATTTTTCACTTATGCATACATCCATCAAGGACCTTCTTTTTGCACAAACAGATCTTATCTGCTTTGCGCACCGAGCGCGGGCAGCACCGCTGCCATTTTCCCCTGCGCGAGTGTGCATCAAGGACCTTCTTATTTTGCAAACAGATCTTATCTGCTTTGCGCACCGAGCACCGGCAGCTCCGCTGCCATTTTCCTCTTGTGCGAGTGTGCATCGAGGACCTTCTTATTTTGCTTTGCAAAATAAGAAGGTCCGGTCCAATGACCGGACCTTGCTAAACAAGGTTATAATTAAGCTCGTTTCTAAAGTCTTATGCCAACTCTGAGAAGTACTTAATTGTTCTAACCATCTGGCTTACATAAGAGTTCTCATTATCATACCATGAAACTACCTGTACAAGGTTGTCAGAGCCAACCATTGTCTGTGTAGCATCAAAGATAGAACCGTATGTGCTGCCTACAACGTCTGAAGAAACGATTTCATCTTCGTTGTACTGGAAAGATTCTGTAGCTGCTGCCTTCATGGCTGCGTTGATTTCATCCTTTGTAACGGACTTGTCTACAGTTGCAACAAGGATCGTTGTGGAACCTGTAGGAGTCGGTACACGCTGTGCGGAACCAATCAGCTTGCCGTTCAGTTCAGGAATTACAAGACCGATTGCCTTAGCAGCACCTGTTGAGTTAGGAACGATATTGACAGCACCTGCACGGGATCTTCTAAGGTCACCCTTTCTCTGCGGTCCGTCAAGGATCATCTGATCGCCTGTATAAGCGTGAATGGTACTCATGATACCGGACTTGATGCCTGCAAGATCATTTAATGCCTTAGCCATCGGCGCAAGACAGTTTGTCGTACAGGAAGCAGCGGAAATAACCGTATCTTCCGGCTTTAATACCGTATGATTTACATTATAAACGACTGTAGGAAGATCGTTTCCGGCAGGTGCGGAAATAACAACCTTACGGGCACCTGCTGTAATATGAGCAGAAGCCTTATCTTTTGATGTGTAGAAGCCTGTACACTCAAGAACTACGTCTACGCTTAATTCTCCCCAAGGAAGCTTGGAAGCGTCTGCTTCTTTGTAAATCGTGATTTTCTTTCCATCAACTGTGATAGAATCCTCACCGGCTGTTACCTTATCAGCCAATGCATACTTACCCTGTGATGAATCATACTTTAAAAGATGAGCCAACATCGTAGGACTTGTTAAATCGTTGATTGCTACTACTTCGTATCCCGGAGCATTAAACATCTGTCTGAATGCAAGACGGCCGATACGACCAAAACCATTAATTGCTACTTTTACTGCCATTTTAAAATTCCTCCTAGGTTTATAGTTAAAACTTAAGCACGCAATAAGTAAACGTGCAAATTTTATCAGCAGATATATTTTACCTAATCTATCCGGAAATTACAAGTGTCAATTTGTATAATCATTAAAAAATCTTCGTATTTTTATTGTGCAATCCTATTATCTATCTTTTTTTTCCATTATCCTGTATACTATCAGTATACATATCCGCATCCTGATTATTGATACAGGTGACACGAAGGGAGAACGAATTAATGGGAATTATAGGCGACTTTCATCTGCATACTTCTTTTTCAAGTGACAGCGAAGCCCCGATGGCCTCCATGATAGAGCAAGGCATCGCAGCCGGGCTGTCCCACTTATGCATTACGGAGCATATGGATAAGGATTATGTGCGGCAGACACCTGATGATTTTGATTTCGAAGTGGATACGGATGCCTATTATCAAGCTTACCAAGCACTGCGTTTGCGCTACAAGTCTCAAATCAGGGTACTGTTTGGCATTGAACTCGGTCTGCAGCCTCATGTTGCCGATTTTTACAGACAATATATCTCTGACTATCCGTTTGATTTTATTCTTGGTTCCTCTCATATTTGTCACAGGAGAGATCCCTATTTCCCTGACTTTTATGAGCATCGGACGGAGGAGGAGGCCTACCGGGAATATTTTGAAAGCATTTTGGAAAATATCCATGCTTTTGACGGCTATGACGTTTACGCCCATCTGGATTATGCAGTGCGATATGGTCCTAATCAGGACCGGAATTATTCCTATAAAAAATACGCGGATATCCTCGACTGTATTCTGCGTGAATTAATTGTACAGGGAAAAGGCATCGAGATTAACACGGGCGGCTTTCGGTACGGACTGGCACACCCAAACCCAACGGAAGACATCCTGAAACGCTACCTGTCCCTCGGCGGAGAAATCATCACGATCGGCTCCGATGCACATAGCCCCGCACATATCGCTTACGAATTTGAACGAGTTTCTTCCATATTAAAAGAATGCGGCTTTCGGTATTATACGATATTTGAAAACAGAACAGCGGAGTTTGTGAAATTGTAGTGCTTTCACAAGCTCCGCCGTAAATTTTTTTCAACACAAAAACGTCCGCCGGCAAACAAACTCTTTTATCAAATCATCACTTGATCGTGCCGCCGCCGTATACATAATTATTTTCATAAAGCACAACTGCCTGCCCCGGCGTCACTGCGCGCACCGGTTCGTCAAAAACGACACGCATATTATCCGCATCGACTTTATAAAGTGTACACGGACTTCCGCTATGGCTGTAACGGATCTTTGCCGTCACTCTTTTTTTATCTTCAATTTCCTCTGAAGCCATCGCATTCAGCCGGTTACAAAAAAGCTCCTTCGTAAATACATCTTCGTTTTCACCGATCACAACCTCATTTGTCTCAGGTCTGATCTCCCGTACAAACACCGGATGGCCCATAGAAAGATTTAAACCCTTGCGCTGCCCGATCGTATAATGGATAACTCCCTTATGCCTGCCGATCACCGTGCCATCCGCAAGGACAAAATTCCCCTCTCCCTGCACACGATCCGGCGCCGTTTCCTGAATAAACCGGCTATAATCATTATCCGGCACAAAACAGATATCCTGACTGTCAGGCTTTTGTGCTACAAGCAGGCCGATTTCTTCAGCAACTTTTCTAATTTCTTCCTTTGTATAGCTGCCTACCGGCATAAGTGTATGGGCCAACTGCTCCTGTGTCAGATTATAGAGCGCATAAGTCTGATCCTTTGAGGAGGGTGCCATCTGCAGCGTATACCTGCCGTTTGGCAGCTTTATCACGTTCGCATAATGCCCTGTCGCAATAAAATCCGCTCCGATATCCAAACTTCTCTTCAAAAGAGACTCCCATTTTACATAGCGATTACAGGCAATACACGGATTGGGCGTCCTGCCCTGCAAATATTCCGCCACGAAATAGTCCATAACCTGCTCTTTGAATTCCCGTTTAAAATTCATCACATAATAAGGAATATCAAGAAGCTGCGCAACTCTCCTTGCATCATCCACCGCGGACAACCCGCAGCAGCCGCCGTTCTCTTCCTTGCACTCCTCGGCCTCATCCTGCCAAATCTGCATCGTCGCTCCGATCACCTCATAGCCCTGTTCTTTTAACAGATAAGCTGCCACTGAGGAATCCACGCCGCCAGACATACCGACTACTACCTTTTTTCTCATTTAATAGTCTTCTCCGCCTTCTTCGCCTTCGTGAATATCGGACTTCGGTTTGCTTAAGCCTTCAATACTAATGTGATTTTTCTCCGCATAATCCCAGAGTGCCGCATGAATTGCTTCCTCCGCCAAAAGTGAACAGTGCACCTTCACCGGTGGAAGCCCGTCAAGCGCCTCCATGACTGCTTTATTTGTAATTTGCAAAGCCTCTTGGATAGATTTCCCTTTTACAAGCTCTGTCGCCATGCTGCTCGTTGCAACCGCGGCACCGCAGCCAAACGTCTTAAACTTTACATCTCTGATAATTTTATTTTCATCGATATCGAGATACATACGCATAATATCGCCGCATTTTGCATTTCCGACCGTGCCGACACCGCTCGCATTTTCTATTTCTCCTACATTTCTGGGGTTGGAAAAATGATCCATCACTTTTTCACTGTACATATCGGTTCCTCTTTCCTGCGTTTTATGTGTTTTATTCCTGCTTTTTATTCTCGCTGTACCAATCTTCTCCAACTGATCAGATTGCTATTCACCGGAATTTATACCTGTGTATGTTTTTTTACAAAATCCTCATAAAGAGGCGACATGTTCCGAAGCTTTTTTACGATGGTTTTAATCTTATCCACGGTAAAATCAAGCTCTTCTTCCTTTGTCTCCTCGCTCAGCGTCAGACGCAGAGAGCCGTGTGCGATTTCATGAGGCAACCCGATCGCCAAAAGCACATGCGAAGGATCCAGAGAGCCTGACGTACATGCCGAACCGCTGGAGCCGCAAATGCCTTCCATATCAAGCATGATGAGCAGCGATTCTCCTTCAATAAACTGAAAACTGAAATTTGCATTATTCGGAAGCCGGTTTGTCCGGTCGCCGTTTAGTCTCGTATAAGGTACTTCCTTCAAAATCCTGTCAATCAAATAATCTCTCAGCGCAATTTCCCGCTTTGTCTTTTCTTCCATGATCGAAAGTGCACGTTCCACAGCCTTTCTGAAACCGACGATACCCGGCACATTTTCCGTACCGGCTCTCCTTCCCCGTTCCTGGCCGCCGCCATGCACAAAGGATCGCAGCTTCAGACCCTTTCTGATATATAAAAATCCGATTCCCTTCGGCCCGTTCAGCTTATGGCCACTTGCCGACAGCAGGTCAATATGAAATTCATCCACATTAATTGGGATCTGACCAAATGCCTGTACCGCATCCGTATGGAACAAAATGCCCTTCTCATGGGCGAGTTCGCCGATTTCTTGAACCGGCTGAAGCGTACCGATTTCATTATTGGCAAACATGATGGAAATTAATATCGTATCCGGACGGATTGCCTTTTTCAGGCTGTCCATGCATAGAATTCCATTTTCATCCACATCGACGTAGGTGACTTCAAATCCTTTCTTTTCCAAATACTCACATGTATGCAAAACCGCATGATGTTCTATTTTTGATGTGATGATATGTCTGCCCTTTGCAACATATGCTTCTGCAGCTTCCTTAATTGCCCAGTTATCAGCCTCGGAGCCGCCCGCTGTAAAATAAATTTCATTCGGCTGCGCACCTAATGCATTTGCGATCGTTTCACGGCTCTCGGTAACTGCCTTCTTGCTCTGTGAAGCAAGATCATATACGCTGCTCGGGTTTCCATACAGCTCCGAAAAATAGGGAAGCATCGCCTCTACCACTTCCGGTGCCGTTTTTGTCGTTGCAGCATTATCTAAATATATTTTTTTATTCATAATTCAGCACTCCTGTCTTTATTTCCTAGTAAACCACTTCGAATTTATCTATGTGCATCATAGCACTACATTTTCGTTCTGTCAACAAACCCCCTTGAATATACTAAAGCAAATGCAATCAGGTGATTTTATGTACGAAAAAAACGCACATCCGCTCATCACGGGAACTCTGATTTTAACACTTGCGGGCTTTTTGAGCAGAATTATAGGCTTCTTCTATAGAATATTCCTTTCACAGACAATCGGTGCGGAAGGAATCGGTATTTACCAATTGGTCACTCCTGTTTTCGTTATCTGCTTTTCGGTTGCGGCAGCCGGCATGCAAAGCGCAATCTCCCGCTTTGTTGCGGCAGCCTATGCAAAACCTGACGAGCGGGAAGCCAAGCTGTTTTTGTTCTGCGGCTGTTTTCTTTCTCTTCTGATTTCCATATTTCTTGCTGTTGTACTCTATCGCAATGCCGGATTAATTTCCGAAAAAATAATTTTAGAAAAACGCTGCGAGCCGCTTGTGAAGATTCTGGCATTCTCCCTTCCGCTTGAAAGTATTCATGCCTGTATCAGCGGCTTCTATTTTGGCATTAAGGATTCCCGGCTGCCTGCCGTTTCCCAGATTGTTGAACAACTTACTCGCGTTCTTTTCGTATGCGCATTATTTACCTATTACCGCTTTACAGAACACCCCTTCACGCTTTCGGTTGTCGTCTTAGGCACGGTTGTCGGTGAGCTGTTTTCCGTGTTCTTATGTATCGCATTTTTGAAATCCCATTTTCAAAAGCAATCCGCCCAAGGTTCTTCTTCCCTATGGAAATCCTCCATTCGTACCGTGCGCCTCAGCGTTGCGCAGATATTCGACAAACTCGTTTGTTTTTCTCTGCCGCTCACTGCAAACCGAACGATCGTCAGCCTTTTGTGCAGTGTTGAAGCGGTTTATATCCCGAGCCGGCTGCAGGCCTACGGCTATTCGACTGCCGACGCCTTAAGCATTTATGGAATCTTCACCGGTATGGCACTCCCGCTCATCTTATTCCCGTCAGCAATCACGAATTCTGCTGCCGTCATGCTTCTGCCGGTCGTATCCGAATCTGAAATGACCGGAAACAACCGTTTTCTTTTAAAAACAATCCGACGTACCGCTGCCTCTTGCATTTCGATCGGTTTCATCTGTACACTTGCCTTCCTTGTATTCGGAGATTTTGCCGGGTATTTCCTGTTTCACAACCGGCTTGCCGGAAGTTTTATTACGACCCTAAGCTTTATTTGTCCGTTTTTGTACTTAAATACAGCTCTTGCAAGCATTTTACACGGACTCGGAAAAACCATGCAGGCCTTCTTAATCAACTGTGCAGCCATCGGCATCCGTTTATTTTTTACATTTCTCTTAATCCCTCAGATCGGTATCAAGGCTGTCCTCTACGGACTTTTGGCAAGTCAGATTCTTTCTGCCGCCCTGCATCTGCTTTCTTTAAGCAAAGCCGGATACCCGCTATTTACATCGCCTTATAATTTCAAGTTGAAAAAACACTTTTAATCATGTATGATAGGCTATGTGATCTATGAATGAAGCATAAGAAAAAGAGGAATACCAATGAGCTTTGAATTTGTAAAAAGGCTTCCTACTCCGGAGCAGATTCGGGAGGAATTGCCGTTATCTAAAAATCTGATTCAGTTAAAAAAAGAACGGGACAAGCAGGTTGCCGATGTCATTATGGGAACTACGGATCGGTTTCTTGTAATCATAGGTCCATGCTCGGCAGATAACGAGGATGCAGTCTGTGACTATATTTCTCGTCTTGTCAAGGTACAGGAGGAAACAAAGGATCGTCTTTTGATCGTCCCGAGAATTTATACAAACAAGCCACGTACAACCGGTTCCGGCTACAAAGGAATCGTCCACCAACCCGATCCGGAAAAAAAGCCTGATTTTATGCAGGGGCTTCTCGCCATGCGCAAAATGCATATCCGTGCCATGACCGAAAGTGGTCTGACCGCTGCGGATGAAATGCTCTATCCTGACAATTGGGGCTACGTTTCCGATATTTTGTCTTATGTCGCCATTGGCGCCCGTTCTGTCGAAGACCAGCAACACCGTATCACCGTCAGCGGCTTTGATGTGGCAAG
>JASGGU010000117.1:0-8148 GCA_047602645.1 Lachnospiraceae bacterium
CAACCCCTCATGATTGAGGGGCAGGGGAGTTGAGAGTGTCGAAGACACTTTGTTCAATAGACAAACAGGACAATTAGTGATACTATATTCCTATCAATGTACTAGGAATAATAAAATTAAAAGAGATAGGCAGAAATGAGAACTGCCGGAAAGAAGGATACTATGAGCAAAAAGAAATACGCAGAACGTACTCTTAAATTTGAGACCTTACAGCTTCACGTCGGACAGGAGAGTGCAGATCCTGTGACGGATGCAAGGGCCGTGCCGATTTACCAGACCTCCTCCTATGTATTCCATAACAGCGAGCATGCGGCGGATCGTTTTGGACTTCGGGATGCGGGCAATATTTACGGTAGGCTGACGAACCCAACCGAGGATGTATTTGAGCAGAGAATTGCCGCATTGGAAGGCGGTGTGGCGGCACTGGCAGTTGCGTCGGGTGCAGCCGCAGTTTCCTATTCAATTCAGAATCTTGCACAGGCGGGGGATCATATTGTAGCGGCTAAAAATATTTACGGCGGCACCTATAACCTGTTGGCACATACCTTGCCGGCATACGGCATCACCACGTCGTTTGTTGATCCATTTGATTATAAAGAACTGGAAGGCGCTATTCAGGATAATACGAAGGCAGTATTTATCGAAACACTGGGTAATCCGCATTCCGATGTTGTGGATATTGAGAAAATTGCAGAAATCGCACATGCCAACAAGATTCCGCTGGTGATTGATAACACGTTTGCGACGCCGTATCTTGTACGCCCGATTGAATATGGTGCAGACATTGTGATACACTCGGCGACCAAATTTATCGGAGGGCATGGAACGACAATCGGCGGCGTGATTATCGACAGCGGAAAATTTGACTGGGAGGGGAGCGGCAAATTTCCGTCCTTAACGGAGCCGAATCCGAGCTATCATGGCATCAGCTTTACGAAGGCGGTCGGTGCTGCGGCCTATGTGACGAAAATCCGTGCAATTCTGCTGCGTGATACCGGTGCGACGCTTTCTCCATTCCATGCATTTCTCTTTTTGCAGGGGCTTGAGACACTTTCACTCCGTGTAGAACGCCATGTGGAAAATGCGCTGAAGGTAGTACAATATTTAAATTCACATCCGCAGGTAGAAAAGGTGCACCATCCGTCTGTTTCTAATGATCCGGAACAGAAGGCACTGTATCAGAAATATTTCCCGAACGGCGGCGGTTCCATATTTACTTTTGAGATCAAGGGAGATGCTGAAAAGGCGAAATCATTTATCGATAATCTGGAGTTGTTTTCATTGCTTGCGAATGTGGCGGATGTGAAATCCCTTGTGATTCATCCGGCATCAACGACACATTCACAGTTGAATGAGGAGGAGCTTTTAGATCAGGGAATCCGCCCGAATACGGTTCGACTTTCGATCGGCACGGAGAATATTGACGATATTATCGAGGATTTGGAAGAAGCATTTAAAGCGGTGCAATGATACAGATTCATTGATCCAAGCGGGAAATATTTGAAGAAAATAAAGATAAAAAATGTGGAGGGCGTTCTTCGGAGCGCTCTTTTTGTGTAACAGGAAAGTACTCCTGCTACACAAAGGCACTCCGTGCGGGATGCGCACTCGCGCGTAGGGTATGCGGATACGGAAGGGTTTCCTGAATTGGCCGAGAGGTTCAGAAAAGTAGCTGCGATTGAAAAATCGCAATCAAAAAAACCAATACACCTTCATATGGCAGTGACGGCGCCATGGTTGCCGCAGGAACGCAAATAATTAATACGATGATTTTCGTGCGGGGATCAAAGCTGAAAAGTCCTGTTCCGATATTTTTTTGCAGCCGATCATGCCGTGATACCTGCTTTTTCAAATTGTTTTTTCAAAAGCCGGCTCCCGATCATGCCGCTCAGCAAAGCGACCAGAACGGTTCCCCCAAGCATTGTAACAAGAACCTGCCAGCCGGTGTGCGCATACATCGTATCAAGATATTCCTGAGGGGTGCCCTTTTCCAGCATGCCTCCCATCCAGACCTGAGGGTTACAGAAATACGCAAGGTAAGAGCCCGTACCTCCCAGGCAAAATACAATGTAGGATAGTATGTTTATTTCCTTACTGTGATAGGCTTTGATACCGGCAACCAGATCCGCCAGAATACCGCCTGCCGCATAGCCGAGTACCATGCCCCAGTGCATTCCCGTTGCAAAGGTAAAAACAGCGGCGAGAAGCCCTGCGACAGTGATTGGCCCGCGCTTGGGAACCTTTGCCACCAGCAGCAGAAACACGGGACCGGCTAACAGAGCGGAGCCTGCGGGAAAGTAAAAGGTAAGAGCGGGCATTATGGCGAAAGGCCCGCCGGTCAGCATAATACACACAAAAATGATGGCGGAGAATACCCCGGTTATGATTAAATCCTTTATGGTAAGTCCTATTTTCTGATGGTAAAGCTGCGATTGAGTTGACATAATTTTATCCCTCCATATTATTTTGAAATGTTCATCGTTGACTTTCCAAAATCATCATGATAACATTGGGTTAGCTTTAACTAACCCACGAATCATTGTAGACGATGCGGGGATTTTGTTCAATGCTTTAGGGCACGCATTGTCTGATGTGTCTGAATCTGCGTCTGATTTGTATGAAAGAGAGCTGTTTATGATTGATTTTGATATTGAGGAATTTTATAAAATAAAATTATTGGAGAATGGCTTTCAGGAAGAATCCCCCAATAAGCGATACAGTCCTCTCGGAAAACTGTACAGGATCTGCAAAGAGCATGGCGAAGGGTTTTATTGGGTTTATGGACAACGGGATTTGTATAATATTAAAATTCATGATTTCTCATTTCACCGGGATTTGCTTTTTGACATTGAAACGATGGATTGGCCTGAGTGTTTAAGCATTAACTATTACGAATCCGTATCCGGCGAGGAGATTATGCCTTACCGCCGTCTTACCGCCGGCTGTGTCAAAACTTTCTTCGGCGGAAGCAAGCCCTATAAAGCCATTTTTCATAAAGGGATTCCCATTCGCGCCATTGGTATTGAAATTATGTCTTCTTATTATGAGAGATACTTAAATAAAGCCTATCCCGATGAATACAGTGCACCGCATGACGCTTTCCGAAGTATTGACAATAGTGTTCATTTTCCAAAGATGATTGCTTTGCTGCGTCAGGTCTGGAATTATCGGGGAGAAGGAATGGCTGCAAAGCTGTTTTATGAAGCAAAGGTTGCGGAAGCGGTCTCTTTGATTTTGGAATATAACAGAGATCGAAAGCCGATAAAAGAGACGAGAATATCCTCACAGGATATGAGATTGCTTGAGAATGCCGCAGCATATCTGAATGACCATTTTAATTCCGAGGTTTCTTTAGAGCATCTTTCCCATATTGCCTGTATGGGAACTACCAAATTAAAATCGTCATTTAAGCAGATCTATGGGTGCACGGTCACAGAATATATCCAGCAGCGCCGCCTGAGTCATGCCGAAGCCCTGCTGGGATCTGCCGATTTTACCATTGAGCAGATCGCACAAGCTGTCGGATACAGCAATTCCGGAAGATTTGCCGGCGCCTTCAGAAAAAACACCGGCATTTTTCCTAATGAATATCGCAAAATAGCGCAGCGAAAATAAAGATGTTCCTGTAATTTAAAATAATCGGGTTGTCCACTTTGTGCAATCCCAGACGGCGGTTGCGAGACCATCATAAAAATCCGGCTCATGGCAGACCATAAGGATACTTCCCCTGTATGCGTTGAGGGCACGTTTTAATTCTGTTTTTGCATCGGCATCAAGATGGTTGGTTGGTTCATCCAGAAGAAGGATGTTTGTTTCACGGTTGAGGAGCTTACAGAGGCGGACCTTTGCCTGCTCACCACCGCTCAAGACTTTTACCTTGCTTTCAATGTGTTTTGTAGTCAGTCCGCATTTTGCAAGAACCGAACGTACTTCATACTGGGTATAGGAGGGAAATTCCTTCCAGATTTCCTCAAGACAGGTTGTGGCGATATCCTGCGGCATTTCCTGCTCAAAATAACCGATGCTTAGAAACTCACCCTGTTCTACACTGCCTGATAAGGGCGGTATCAATCCTAGAATACTCTTCAGAAGCGTCGTTTTTCCGATTCCGTTTGCACCGGTCAGCACGATTTTTTCGCCGCGTTCCATGGAAAGGCTCAGCGGTGAGGAGAGCGGCTCTTCATAGCCGATAATCAGATCGGTAGTCGTAAAAAGATATCTGCCGGGCGTGCGCGCTTCTTTAAAAGAAAACTCCGGCTTCGGATGTTCTGCCGCAAGCGAAATAACATCCATTTTATCCAGCTTCTTCTGCCGGGACATCGCCATATTACGCGTGGCGACGCGAGCCTTGTTTCTGGCAACAAAATCCTTTAAATCTGCGATCTCTTTTTGCTGTTTGTTGTAAGCGGACTCAAGCTGAGACTGTTTCATGGCGTAGACCTCTTTAAATTTATCGTAATCACCGACATAGCGGTTTAATTCCTGATTGTCCATATGGTAGATCAAGTTGATAACACTGTTTAAAAATGAGATATCATGAGAAATCAAAATAAATGCATTTTCATAATTAATGAGATACCGCTTCAGCCACTCTATATGCTCTGCATCCAGATAATTAGTGGGCTCATCCAAAAGCAGAATGTCGGGCTTTTCCAGAAGAAGCTTTCCGAGCAGTACCTTTGTGCGCTGGCCGCCACTCAAATCCGTCACATCCGTAGCAAGCCCCAGATCCAAAAGCCCAAGGGCTCTGGCAACCTCCTCCACCTTGGAGTCAATCAGATAAAAATCGTGGGCAGTCAGCAAATCCTGAAGCGTGCCAAGCTCTTCCATATAAGTCTCCATCTCGGTTTCGGATGCTTCCCCCATCTTGTCACAGATATTGTTCATCTGCGCTTCCATTTCAAACAGAAAGTCAAAGGCTGAGGATAACACATCCTTGATGCTCATACCTTTCTTCAGAGCTGTATGCTGATCAAGATAACCGACACGGACATTTTTTGCCCATTCGACCTTGCCCTCGTCAGGCATTAGATTTCCTGTGATAATATTCATAAAGGTGGACTTTCCTTCTCCGTTTGCACCGACAAGACCGATGTGCTCGCCTTTCAGCAGACGGAACGACACATCATGAAAAATGGCCCTGTCACCAAAGCCGTGTGTTAATTGCTCTACGTTTAAAATGCTCATTGCTTTCTCCTATCGTGACTTCAATTCTAATTGTAGATTATAAGTGGTAACTGCGGGAAAAGCAATGAAAAATGGAGAAAAAGGACAGCAGGATTGACATCTGATTCATTTACTTTATACTGAATCATAGATGACAAAGTCATATGAAGTGAGAGGAACGGAGGAAAATATGAATTTTATTTTTTTTATATTGTTTTGGCGTTTTGCCGTCGGGGCTGTTTTATTAGCAGCAGGAATTGTCTTATATAAGAAGAAAACCGTATGTAAGCAGATCACCATTCCGATGATGCTAATCGGCGGTTTTTTAAGCGTGGAAGAGTTGGTTGGATTGTTACGGATTCTACTCACCTTTTCCCTGACCGATGCTGCTTCGATCGGAATTATCGGCAGTGCGGACGGACCGACGAGTATCATTGTTGCCGGAAGGCTCAGCGGCGGACTATGGGTGGTCGCCCTGCTCGCAGTGCTTGCCGCACTGGTGTTTCTGATCATCCAAAAGGTGAGGCATCATAAAAACGATAAGGATGACGATGAAAGTAAATAGAACCGTTTTTTCAGCCGATATATCTATAGCAGATAATCGGCTGATTTTTTGAAACTTTTTAATGTGTTCATTCGTATTACTTAGGAAGGGATAGATTATTCGGACGCTATAGATGTCGGATAAAACAGGGGATATGGGAAACGAACGGCTGGAAGATTATTTTAGAAAACATTACCTGTTGATTTTTCGCGTCGCATTTACGCAGGTAAAAAATCATGCCGATGCGGAGGACGTGCTGCAGGAGGTATTTGTCAGGCTGCTGAAGTATCGGCCGGAATTTGAAAATGAAGAGCATGAGCGAGCATGGCTCGTGCGGACGACGATGAATTTGTGCAGGGATTTGATAAAGAGCAAATGGAGGCGGACAACCGTAGGTATGGAGAAAATACCGGAAACAGAGCGGGCTTATTTCAGAGTGCCGTATCTGGAGCAGGATGATACGCTGTGGGCGGTACTCGAACTTCCCATGAAATATCGGGAGTGTCTGTATTTTTTCTACTATGAGGACTACTCCGTCAGGGAGATTGCGAGAATTCTGGAAATTCCGGAAAACACGGTAAAAACAAATTTGCGGCGCGGGAGAGAAGCATTAAAAACCACATTGAAAAAGGAGGATATCGAGTGATGGTAAATGGGATCGGAAACCGTATTTATTCTGAAATGCTGAATAGTCAGAAGAAAAACAGAAATGAGAAGCAGGAGGGCTTTTACGGAAATCTGCCGGACACACAGAGCAATTTGGCGCAGTCAGACTATGAAGCAAAAGCGCAAAGCAAAAGAGAGACGGCAGACAGCCGGATGGCGGCAATCAGTGCGGGCTTTTGCTGTTACGGGATGGCTTCAACGCTCTCTGTCCGGAGTGCACAAATTACGGAGGCAGTCACAGAATGTGATGCGAAAGGCATTTCCTATAAGCAAAGTGATTATATCAAGATTTGTCCGGAAGAGGGGTACACCTTTAAGGCCCAGATCAATGTAAGCAGGCAGTTTGTTTACTTGGAACAGAAACGTGAGGATGGAACTGTGACAGGGTATATGGCTGACCTGTCAAAAATTAATGAGGACACGGAAAATACGGTCGAGCAGGCAGCTTTGGAAGCTTGGGAAACGGTCCGGTCTTCACTCGGCAGCGGCGCACCGGAAATTCCGATCGGTGCTCTACAGATGACAAACGAGGAGTGGGAAGAGCTGCTTTCCAGAGTGGATATTGATGAGAACGATCATTCGGCGGATCTTACCTCCCTGCAGGACCGTATCGATAATAAATCCAAATCGCCGTATTCTCATCTGGCAGAGAACGGAATTATTGAGTATAACGGTGTTGTTTTTGTGTGTGATGATAAAAATAAGGCGCTGTGCCTCGGAGACGTGACGAGCGATCCGAAAAAAGTATTGACGATTCCGCTTTCCGGCGGAGGAACTTTAAAGGTGAACCGCGATAATCTGGGAGATCTGTCAAAGGCTATCAGCATGTTTTCACCGGAGGATATCAATCTGATCATGCGGGCGGTTGCACAGGATGCCAAGATACAGCAGATGCAGAATGAGCTGGAGGAGGATAAGAACAGTATCGGAGACGAGGCAACGGAGGAAACCGCAGGAATGGATGATGTGACCGAGGAGATGATTGGGCATCTGTTTGAGGATCGGATGTAAGAAATGGGTACTTTAGAGTGACAGTTTACAGAAGTTTAGCACGCTGAAGGATTGAAATTTTATACTGCTTTTGTTATAATACAAAGAACGGGCGGAGTGAGTGTTTGCTATAGGTAAAGGTGCCCGGAAATTATGATAGAAGCGGGGGCTTTTGTAAATGGTTCTATTGGTTGTAGTGGGATGCGCGTTGTTTTTAGTGGTGGGTTATCTTACATATGGTAAGTTTCTCACCGAAAAGGTATTTGAGCTGGATGACAGCAATCCGGTCCCGTCACAGGAAATCAATGACGGCGTTGATTATGTGCCGGCGAAGAAAGGAATGCTCTTAGGCCAGCATTTTTCCGCTATTGCAGCGGCAGGTCCGATCAACGGACCAATTTTGGCGGCTGTCATGTTCGGCTGGGTTCCTGCTTTACTCTGGGTTCTGCTCGGATCGCTTTTTATCGGCGGTGTACATGACATGGGAAGTCTGGTTGCCTCAGTCAGGCACAAGGCAAAATCAATTTCTGAAGTGGTAAGGGAAAATGTTTCCCAGCGCGCATGGATTTTGTTCATGATATTTATCTGGATTACGTTGGTTTATGTAATTGTTGCATTTACGGATATCACGGCCTCCTCCTTTGTGGGAGACGTCTTACTGGAAAACGGTGATGTGGTAGCCGGTTCTGCGATCGCAAGTTCCTCACTGATGTATTTGGTTCTTCCTGTTATTATGGGCTTGATGATGAGATATGCACATCTAAAAGAAGGTGCTGCAGTCG
>JASGGU010000118.1:0-8048 GCA_047602645.1 Lachnospiraceae bacterium
GTTTAAGAACTCCTTGACGGGACTTTCTATCGGCGGCGGCAAGGGCGGTTCTGACTTTGATCCGAAGGGCAAATCAGACAGAGAAGTAATGGCGTTCTGTCAGAGCTTTATGACAGAGCTTCACAAATATATTGGCGCGGATACGGATGTTCCTGCCGGAGATATCGGTACAGGTGCAAGAGAGATCGGTTATATGTTTGGACAATATAAGAGGCTCCGCGGACTTTATGAGGGTGTTCTAACGGGCAAGGGTCTATCCTATGGTGGTTCGCTTGCAAGAACGGAGGCTACAGGCTACGGGCTTCTTTATTTGACAGAGGAAATGCTAAAGAGTAATGGTTCTGATATCAAAGGCAAGACAGTTGTTGTTTCCGGTTCTGGAAATGTTGCAATATATGCGATTCAGAAAGCCCAGCAGCTTGGAGCAAAGGCGGTTACCTGTTCCGACTCCAACGGTTGGATATATGATCCCGAAGGTATTGATCTTTCTCTTTTAAAGGAATTGAAGGAAGTACGCCGTGCAAGATTAACGGAGTATACTGCAAAGAGACCGAACGCACAATATCATGAAGGTACGGGCGTATGGTCAGTGAAGGCAGATGTGGCGCTTCCATGCGCAACACAGAATGAATTGCATTTGGAAGATGCAAAGACATTGGTCGCAAACGGGGTCATCGCCGTATGTGAAGGTGCGAACATGCCGACGACATTGGAGGCTACAGAGTACCTTCAGAAGAATGGGGTCTGGTTTGTTCCGGGGAAAGCCGCAAATGCAGGCGGTGTTGCCACAAGCGCTCTGGAAATGAGTCAGAACTCGGAAAGACTGAGCTGGACTTTTGAAGAGGTGGACGGAAAACTGAAAAATATTATGATAAATATTTTTCATAACCTTGATGATGCTGCAAAGGAATACGGAATGGAAGGCAACTATGTTGCCGGAGCTAATATTGCAGGCTTCCTGAAGGTTGCTACGGCAATGACTGCACAGGGTATTGTATAAAATTAAAATGCCCTGCGAGGAGAGATGCTGACTATGGGGTGGAACTGAAAGCCTCAATATAGATAAAAATAAAGACATAAAAAGACCGCCGGCCTAATCATAAGGTCAGCGGCTTTTTTCTTTTTTAATCGTTTCCGAGTCTCATAAAAAGTTTGATTGCATATAAACCGCAGATGCCGACTAATGCATAAATAATACGGGACATGATCGACATGGTACCAAAGATGCTGTCTACAAGATTAAAGTTAAAGAAGCCGATAAGCCCCCAATTGATTGCGCCGATAATGACTACGGTCAAAGCAATTCCATCTATTACTTTCATTGCGTCCTCCTTCTGAACCAACAAGTCTGCAATGATAGAGTCCCCCAAATTTAAGATAATATGCATCAAATCATAGAAAATTTCTATTGTCACCCAAATTGATATAATATAGTTGACAATTAAAAAAAAGATTTGTATAATAAAAAAGCTTGAAGCAAAAGCGTATTTTATTAATGATTTCGAAAAATCGACAGAAAAAAATGAGGAGGTTTTTACAAATGAAGAAGATTAATATTGCACAAATGGCGATGATTGGTGTAATGACGGCAGTAATATGCGTTTTGGCTCCGTTTACCATTCCAATTGGAGTAATACCGCTGTCACTTGCTAATTTTGCTATTTTTTTAAGCATTTATTTGCTGGGAACATGGAAGGGTGCCATCAGTCTATTATTATACTTGCTGATCGGTCTGATTGGTGTACCGGTATTTTCTGGGTTTTCAAGCGGCCCGGCAAAGCTGTTCGGCCCAACGGGCGGATATCTTGTCGGATATTTTTTCATGGCGATCGTTGCGGGTATTTTTATTGAAAAATTTAATGGAAGGAAGCTGCCGGCATTATGCGGGATGCTGCTTGGAACCATAATCCTTTATTTGTTCGGAACTGTCTGGCTCGCTTATCAGGCAAAGATGACATTTCAAGCCGCCCTATGGGCAGGAGTGATTCCGTTCATTTTAGGAGATTTAATCAAAATTGTCATAGTACTGTTTGCAGGTCCCATTATCAGACAACGACTGGAAAAAGCAGGCTTATCTAATTAGCCGGCAAGACATTGACAGGGAGTTTTTTTTGGTGCATGATATAGACAGTTACAAAAGTGTGCGTCGTCCACTTTCGTAATCAAATATTCTGGCGGCACAGCTTATGTTCCGCGGGCAGCTGCGCATAATATTTTATTTAATAGGGAAGGCTTTTCATGCCATCAAGGACAGACGGGAAAGGCGGTAATCGTTATGGAAAAACTGAAGCTTAAAGTCGAGGGGATGTCTTGCGGACATTGCGAAATCGCCGTACAGGACGCAGTACGAAAATTGCCCGGAATAAAAAAGGTCAAGGCAAACAAGCGTAAGAAAGAAGCGGCCATCGAGTATGATGCAGTCGCTGTGAGCACGGAACAAATTGTCAAAGCAATAAACGATACAGGCTATCAAGTGATTTGACCTGTTCGATAAAAAACCGTACTTCATACATCAGAGGTAAAACGATCTTCGACATTTAGCCCCAAAGTGGGACTTGAGTGTCGAAGATACTTTTTTATTTAATAGGAAATTCCTCTGGATTTTCCTATTAAATAAAATTTTATGCGCAGCTGCGCGCGCGGAACAAAAGCATTCCGTGCAGGATTCGCTCTTGCGCGTATGGTAGGATGTTGACTTTGTCAACCGCATGCGGCGCGCAAGTTTGCCAAGGCAAACTCTTTATTCTTTCTTCAAAATAAGTTATAATGTACGTTAGGGTAAAATTAGATAAAAATTCAAGCAGTAACCGTTCTTGCACTTCTGCTGGATGATTGCCTGACAATCAGAAAATTGTACCCGTCATCATCTACCCGGAGGCCACTTCATGACCGCAAATAATGGAATCAGAATTAACAAATATATCGCCGATGCGGGAATCTGCTCCCGCAGGGCGGCGGACCGCCTCATACAGGAGGGGCGTGTCAGCGTGGACGGCAGCCTTGCTGAAAACGGTACACGTGTGCAGCCGGGTATGGAAATTACCGTAGATGGAAACCGTATATCAGGAGAGGCGAAAAAGGTATATCTCGCTTTCCATAAGCCAAAGGGGATTGTCTGCACAAGCGAAAAACGGGAAAAAAATAATATCATTGATTATCTTCATTATCCGGTGAGAATCACTTATTGCGGGCGGCTTGATAAGGATTCGGAAGGCCTGATCATCATGACAAACGACGGGGATATCATCAACGGGATGATGCGCGGGCGAAATTGCCATGAAAAAGAATATTTAGTCACGGTAGACCGGCGAATTACAGAGGAGTTTTTGGATAAGCTGCGAAAAGGCGTCTATTTAGAGGAACTCAATGCTACAACGAGAAGCTGCAGGGTGGAAGCGTTGTCCGATCGGGAGTTTCGGATCATCCTGACGCAGGGACTCAATAGGCAGATACGTCGTATGTGCGCTTGCCTTGGTTATTGTGTGGAGCGGCTGATTCGCGTCCGCGTCATGAATATTGTGCTGGATAAGCTGCCACACGGAAAATACAGAGAGCTGACCGAAAAAGAAATTGAGCTATTAAGAAATTCGCTGAAAGATGTGAGGAATGACCGATGAACGATATGGCAAGAATGAAGGAACTCATAAGCACACTTCAGAAAGCGTCAAAGGCATACTATCAGGATGATGCGGAAATTATGAGTAACTATGAATATGATAAGCTGTATGACGAGCTTTTGAAGTTAGAAGGGCAGCTGGGAACTGTACTTGCGGGAAGTCCGACTGTCAGCGTAGGCTATGAGGCGATGGACGAGCTTCCGAAGGAGACGCATGAAAGTCCTATGCTTTCTCTCGATAAGACAAAGGAGAGGGAGGTGCTTAAGGCTTGGCTGAAAGGAAATTCGGCTCTGCTTTCGTGGAAGCTGGACGGACTCACCATTGTCCTGACATATGAAAACGGTATGCTGCAGAAGGCAGTAACGCGGGGAAATGGAGAAGTGGGGGAGGTCATCACAAACAATGCGCGGACATTCAAGAATCTTCCGCTCTCAATCCCGTATAAAGGCGAACTGGTACTGCGTGGTGAGGCGGTTATCAGTTATGCAGATTTTGAGAAAATTAATGAGCAGATGCCGGAAACGGAAGTAAAGTATAAAAATCCCAGAAATTTGTGCAGCGGTTCGGTGAGACAGCTGAATAATGAAATCACAGCAAGGAGGAATGTGCGTTTTTATGCGTTTTCTCTTGTAAAAGCTGTGGGTATTGACTTTGAAAATAAAAGAAGCCGGCAGATGGAATTTATGAGACAGCAAGGCTTTGAGACGGTGGAATATCATCTTGTGACAGAAGCAGATATTTTAGAGAGGATTCAATATTTCGAAGAAGCGGTTCCAGAAAATGAAATTCCGTCGGACGGGCTAGTGCTTCTTTACGAGGATATTGCATATGGACAGTCGCTTGGCCGGACCTCCAAGTTTCCAAGAAATTCGATTGCATTTAAATGGGCGGATGAAATTCGGGAGACAACGCTGTTGGAATTAGAGTGGAGTCCGAGCAGGACAGGTCTGATTAACCCTGTTGCCATTTTTGAACCGGTGGAGCTTGAGGGTACGACGGTCAGCAGGGCGAGTGTACACAACGTCAGTATTGTAAAGTCGCTGCAACTTGGAATCGGCGATACAATCACAGTCTATAAGGCGAATATGATTATTCCGCAAATAGAGGAAAACTTGACGCGTAGCAGTAATATCACGATTCCGGACATATGTCCGGCATGTGGTGGGCGTACGGAAATTAAAAGGGAAAATGATGTGGAAACACTTTGCTGTATCAATTCGGCATGTTCCGCAAAAAAGATTAAGGCATTTACGCTGTTTGTAAGCAGGGATGCCTTAAAAGTAGAGGGACTTTCGGAGGCTACGCTTGAAAAATTTATTGCGCATGGCTTTATTCATGAATTTTCTGATATTTTTAAGCTCTCTTCACACAAAGAGGAAATTTGCAAAATGGAAGGACTGGGAGAGAAGTCCTATCAAAATTTGATGCAGAGCATCGAAAAATCAAGGAAGGTATCGCTTCCAAAGCTGATATACAGTCTGGGTATTTTTAATGTCGGGTTATCCAATGCAAAAATGCTTTGCAAGGAATTTGCATATGATTTGGAAAAGCTGCGACATGCGGACGTCGAGCACTTAAGCGAGGTCGACGGTGTGGGAGAAGTCATAGCCAAAAGCTTTGCGGCCTATTTTGCGGATGAAGAAAATAGCAGGCAGTTTGATGCACTGCTTAAAGAGCTTGAAATTGAAATTCCGAGGCTGGAAGTCTCCAATAAGCGGATTGCCGGCAAGACGTTTGTCATCACCGGCGGTCTGGAGAAATTTGAAAGCCGGAGCATGCTTAAGGATGCGCTTGAATCGCAGGGCGGAAAAACAAGTAATTCTATCAGTACCAAAACTGATTATCTCATCAATAATGATCTGGAATCGTCCTCCTCAAAGAACAAAAAAGCAAAGGAACTCGGTATCCCGATCATCTCGGAGGAGCAAGTGATAGAGATGCTGGAATAGAAAAGCCGTAGGCTGAATAATAACGATAGAAATAATGAATATTTTGAAAAAAGGAGACAAAAAACGATATTTGTATTATAATAACAGAATAATGCTTCCATATGGTATAAATTTTAAAAACAATGAAATTGGGGAAATAAAAATAGTTACAGAAAGAAGCAGGGATAGCATATGCCAATTAAGGTACAGGGCGAGTTGCCGGCAAAGGAAATACTTGAAAATGAAAATATATTTGTGATGGACGAAAACCGGTCGATGCATCAGGATATTCGTCCTTTGCAGATCATTATATTGAATTTGATGCCTCTGAAGCAGGAAACAGAGCTGCAGTTGCTTCGTGCGCTGTCCAATACACCCTTGCAGGTAGATATCACCTTTTTGAATGTAAAATCTCATGTTTCGATGAATACATCGGTAAACCATTTAAATAAATTCTATACGACGTTCGATGAAATCAAACATAAAAATTACGACGGTCTGATCATTACCGGTGCACCCGTAGAGCAGATGGAATATAAAGAGGTAGATTATTGGGAGGAACTTTGTACGATCATGGAATGGTCCAAGACAAAGGTAACCTCGACGTTCCATATTTGCTGGGCGGCGCAGGCCGGATTGTATTATCATTTTGGAATAGAGAAATATCTTCTTCCTCAAAAGCTGTTCGGCATTTATCCTCATAAGGTATTTAATAGGAAGGCGCCGCTGATCAGGGGCTTTGACGACTACTTCCTCGCACCGCACAGCAGGCACACGACTGTGCGCTCAGAAGATATTTATGCCTGTGAGGAGCTGACCGTGCTTGCAGAATCGGAGAAGGCAGGCGTCTTTTTGGCGATTGCCGAAGAAGGGAAGCAGATATTTGTTATGGGCCATCCGGAGTATGACCGAATTACGCTTGATAAGGAATATAAGCGTGATGTGGAGAAAGGCCTTCCTATCGAAGTACCGGAAAATTATTATGAGAATAACGATCCAAGCAAGCGTCCGCGCCTTCAGTGGCGCTCGCACGCAAATAATTTGTATACGAATTGGCTCAATTATTACGTATATCAGGTGACACCTTTTGAACTGTAAAAAATACCGTAAAATAGTGCTATTCTAATACTTTATATCATTTTTAAACAAATTGGCTAAAATATAAAACAACATACGATTTCATGAAAATCTATAAAATTGCATGCTGAAAAGGTGTAATTTAGCATGCAAAATCAAGAATTGGAATTAAAAAGGTGTAAAATTGGTGTAAGAAAAGCGCCATAAATTGTATAAGAAAAGATAAATAAAGATTGCTAAAAAAACAATTCACAAACTGTGGATTGTTTTTTTATACAGCGTTAGTGCAATAAGGTCGAACTGATTTTAAATTTACAGCGGAAAGGGCGTGAATATATGTTGAAACTAAGGTTGATGGGAAGACTTAATGAAATTCACTGGTTCAGAAAAATTTTAGAAAAAAGTGAGGATATTCAGGTGGAAGACATTTCAGAAGCGAATCCGACAGAAGGTGGAAAATACTTCAGGGCTTATGGAGTAATTAGAAAAACACAACAAATAATCAGGAGGGGTAATTTATGGGTAAGGTAAGTGCAATTATTATAAATACGACTTCCATGACGGAAACCGACTGATCGTGGCAGAGTATCCGCAGCGAGAAAGCACGTGTTCGTAGGTTAAATAGGGTCATTTAAGGTAACGCTTTCTTTATCATATCCTTTAGATGATCGGGAATTTCATATGTTTTTAAATGTACAAAGCTACTAAATGTTTTATTTCCAGATGAATCTATCTGATATGATGCTTCGTCATATCCGACTGGATTATGTGCCCCTATCATTGGATAGATACCAAAAGTAATATTTATTTTTCCAAGTTCCTTTGAGATCTTTTGAACTTTTATTTCATAATTATAAATAGTTGGGGTCATTGTAACATATTCGTCGTAAAAATCGTCAGAGGCGGAGGTAATATCCTCTATAAATAGCGCTATTATCAATTCCTCCCTTATCTCATTAGAGGAAGTGACATCAACATTAAACGTGCTTTGAGTTTTATATTGATTAATAATATTGGCAGATATAGATAGTGCTAAAAAAGATATTAAAACCAAGTATACAATTAAAATCTTACGGTTTTTCATGACTCAACCTTGTCGAAAATTGTTTAGTTAATAAAAGGTATTATTTTTAAATGGTATTTATTCCAAGAAATTTGTTAATTAAACTGATATTTAACTAGAAAGGAGTACGTGGTTTGTCCGGACAAAATCCAGCACTTTTATTTACATTCCCCCACGGACTTTCCCGTGGGTTTTCAGGATGTAGAAATCAGTAAAATTGATCACGATGCGCCGTTATAAAATGCCAATAGGGAGAAGTCAAATATTCTGAATGATTACATCAATGTAGGTAGAGATATCCCCGTATTCCAATCATTGTTTGAGCAGCACGCCGTACAGCAGGCCCCATTTGATATTCGGCAG
>JASGGU010000119.1:0-7891 GCA_047602645.1 Lachnospiraceae bacterium
AAGCGGCGGTATGAGGCAGAGAGTCATGATTGCCATCGCTTTGGCTTCCAGCCCCAGACTTTTGTTGGCTGATGAGCCGACTACCGCTTTAGATGTGACCATTCAGGATCAGATTATCAAGCTGCTCATGCAGCTTAAGAAGGAATTCAACATGAGCATGATTCTGGTTACTCACGATATGGGTGTGGCCAGTCAGATGTGCGACAGAATTGCAGTCATGTATGCGGGCTATATTATGGAAATGTCGGATATTCATGAAATATTTTTACGCCCTCGCCATCCATATACGTATGGATTGATGTCTTCTCTTCCGGTGAGAGGAAAAAAAGGGGCAAAATTAAATTCCATACAGGGAGCCCCCCCGAATCTGTATGATATGCCGCAGGGCTGTCCGTTCCATCCTAGATGCCGGTTTTGTCAGGACCTTTGCAGGAAGAGTTTCCCTCCGCTTTCAGAGATTGCCGAAGGACATGTGTCGCGCTGTCATTACATTGAGCAGATGACGGATGTCAAGGGCATTGTAGAGGAACGTACGTCAGAACGGAAAGGAGAGAGTTGAAAGATGGAGAGCCAAGAGACCATACTTCAGGTAAATGATCTTTGTATGTACTTTCCTGTTCGTCAGAATCTGATTGAGATACTGACAAGAAAAGAGGCAAAGTTCATAAAAGCTGTAGATCACGTCAGCTTTTTTGTCAATCGGGGTGAGTCGGTGGGGCTGGTCGGTGAGAGCGGCTGCGGAAAAAGTACGCTTTCAAAAACACTGATCCGCCTATATAAACCTACCGGCGGCAGTGTCAATTTTATGGATGTCGGAGATATTTCCAAGCAAAGCAGCAAGCAGATGAAACAGCTGCGTTTCCAAATGCAGATGGTATTTCAGGATCCATACAGCTCTTTGAATCCCAAGATGACAGTCAGACAGGTTTTCTATGAAGTCCTATCAGTACATAAGATTTGCAGTAAAAACAAATTAGAGGAAAAGACAGTGGATCTTCTTAATATGGTGGGTATGCCGGAATATGCGCTGGACAGATATCCGGACGAATTTTCAGGCGGGCAGAGACAGAGAATCGGCATCGCAAGGGCACTGGCTATGAGTCCGGGATTTTTGATTGCCGATGAGCCTGTCTCGGCATTGGATATGTCAATTCAGGCACAGGTTATTAACCTGCTGCAGGAACTGCGGGAAAAATTAAATCTGACGATGCTTTTTATATCCCACGACCTGCGCGTTGTAGAATATATCTCAGACAGAGTTATCGTGATGTATCTTGGCAAGATTGTGGAAGAAGGTCCTACAGCGCCGCTGTTTGAATCACCGATGCATCCATACACCGAAATTCTGATCAAGGCTGCACCGGTTATGAATCCTGACGATACGTCACGCGAATATGTAATAGAGGGAGAGACACCAAGCCCGATTGAAATTCCTAAGGGATGCAGATTCCATCCAAGATGTCCTTATGCGACAGACCTATGCCGTGAAAAGGAACCGCAGATTGAAGAAATTGAGAAGGGGAGGAAGGTTGCCTGCCATTATCCATTATCAGGGCAATAAAAGGGAATATGGAGATATCAGAGTTAAGATTAGCCGAAGATATGGAGTATTGGTCAATTCCGGGAGCAGCTGTGTCAATTTCCCTTGAAGGAAAGGAAATTCTTTGTGCTGCCGAGGGCTGCAGGGATTTGAAAAAAGAGCTTCCGGTTGATATTCATACAAGATTTTGTATTGCGTCCTGTACCAAAGCATTTACTACGGCGATAGCTTTGCTTCTCCAAAAGCAGGGCAAGTTGAATCTGTTAGTGCCTGTGAAAAAGTACCTTCCGGAATTTACATTGATGGATGAGGCGGCCGGAGCAAATCTTTGCCTGCATGATATGTTCACACATATCTCCGGTTTGCCGGGACATGATTTTATGTGGCCTTATTATGAGATCAGTGATACGGAATTTATCAAAAGAGTTGGTTATCTGGAACCGAGTTGTCCGTTTCGTATGAAAGCACAGTATAATAACATCATGTATATCCTTGCAGGGCTCGTTGAGGAACGTGTCAGCGGAAAAACATGGGGGCATCTGGTGAAGGAATATCTTTTTGAGCCGCTTGGACTGACGGAGAGCTATGTCAGTCTGGAAGAAGCGGCGGATCATCGGGAGGAAAACTTGGCGGAAGGCTACCGGTATCTGAGGGGCGGGATTCAAAATACACATTCGATTGCTCCTAAGGAAAGAGCCTCCGGCTCTATTGTCATGAGCAGCAGGGATCATTTGAAGTGGATGGAGTTTCAGATCAGCGGAAAGGATCAGTACGGGAGCTGTATTTTTACTCCTGAGGAATTGGCTTTTCTGCATGAACCCAGAGTGATTTTTGAAAAAAAGCAGTATTCCTTTGAGAAGGACAGTCTCCCTATTTGTTATGGATACGGCTGGTATATCCGGGAATATCGGGGAAAAAAAATTGTTTATCACCATGGCGCAACGCTTGGCTTTTGCTCGTTACAGGCATGTATCCCTGAAGCAGGTCTGTGCATGTCAGTTCTGGAAAATGGACATGGAACAGGTACCGTATTTGCAGATGCGATTCTCTTTGGTGTGATAGACAGGGTGATCTTCGGAGAGGACACTGTGAATATCTGGAGAGAAAGGTATCATGATGTACAGGGAATTTTGTCTTCCCATGATGTTAATAAGATGGAGGAGGTACGAACTGCGCCGGCTGTTCGGTCTGCGGAAGCATTCTGCGGCAGTTATGAAAATGATGCTTACGGAGAGGTGGTTATTTCTGAGAAGAGCGGAAGCTTTTTTCTTTCCTTCAAGGGATTTAAAGTGGAAATGCTGCCCTATGACGGCAGTGCGGATACCTGTGTATTCCGGGTGCAGGGGCTGGTTGCAGACACAGAATTCTATACACTTCCGGCATGCTTTCGGAGAATGAAAGAGGGAAGCTATCAAGAAGTGACAATGCCGCTTGAGGATCATGTGGAGGAGATTGTATTTAGAAGGAGGTAACTATGAAAAATTATGTAATCGCGCTGACCAGAACATGCGGAAGCGGAGCGACCAGTATCGGCAAAGGGCTTTCGGAGAAACTGGAGCTCTCATTATATGACAAGAACCTGCTGAGACTTGCCGCAGACGACAGCGGTATTAATGAGGCGATGTTTGCGCAGGTAGATGAACACGTGAAAAACAGCATTCTCTACAGGGTATCCAAAAGGGTATACAACGGAGAATTAATTCCTCCCGAGAGCAATGATTTTAAGTCCAGTGAAAACTTATTCAATTATCAAGCTAAGATTTTGAGGGAATTAGTAAAGAAAGAATCATTTATCTGCATCGGCAGAGCGGGTGATTACGTATTAAAGGATTATCCGAACCTGATCCGTATTTTTATTTATGCACCTCTTATTCAGAGGATCACGCATGAAGCGCAGCGTCTGAATATTACGGAAAAGGAAGCTGAAAAGAGAATCAGCAGGATGGATCAGTACAGAAAAGAGTATTACCAGTATCACACAGGGAATAAATGGGAAAGTATATACAACTATGATCTGTGTTTGAATACCGGCAGCTTGACATATGATCAAAGTATCGATTATATTGTTGAGTATCTCCTTTTAAAAGGATTTATTACCAGAGAAAATATAAATGAATAGAAGGTTTTATACAAATGAAAGAAAAATGGAAGTTTCCCCCTATCGGGTTGCGTATTGTAAAATCAGTATTGGCAGTTGGGGGCTGTTATTTGATTTCGTATGCGCGAGGCAACAGCGGAATTGTTTTTTACTCCCAATTAGCAGCATTATGGTGTATCCAAACTTACGTGAGTAATACAAAGAAAATGGCAATCCAGCGTACAATAGGTACGGTGGTGGGCGCACTATATGGATTGCTTGTTATTCTACTGCGTGCCGGTCTGATACCGGAAGGCAGTCAGTATGGAGATGTAATTTTTGCGGCATTGGTGACGGTAACGACCGGTTTTATTTTATATACAACCGTATGCATCAAGAAGGAACAGGCTTCCTATTTTTCCTGTGTTGTATTCTTAAGCATTGTTATTAATCATATTGCCGATCAGAACCCTTATTTGTTTGTATGGGACAGATTTTTAGATACAATGATCGGTATTGCTTTGGGAATGGGTATGAATTGTATCAGCCTGCCCGGAAGAAAGAGAAGAGATATTCTGTTTGTGTCGGGACTGGATGATACGCTATTAAATAAAAATGACAATCTAAGTGCCTATTCCAGAATTGAGTTGAATCGCATGCTGGAGGATGGCATTCTGTTTACGATTGCGACACTCAGGACACCGGCTTCTATTCTGGAGGTGATTGGTGATATCCGGCTGAAATGTCCGGTCATCGCCATGGACGGAGCGGTACTCTATGATCCCAAAGAGCATCGTTATCTGAAAAGTTACGTAATTTCCGGCCGGCGTTCAAGGGAATTGATTGAGCAGGTTCGACAGGCGGGAATGGAATGCTTTGTCAATTCCCTGGTGGAGGATACCCTGCTGATTTATTATCAGGATTACGCAGATCCTGTATATATGGGTCTGGTAGATAAGATGAGGAAATCCCCGTTCCGCAATTACATAAAAAAGGAGCTGCCGGAGGAAGAGGATGTTCTCTATCTGATGGTTCTGGAACAGAAGAAAAAAGTAGAAGCACTATATGAGGATCTTTGCAGACAGGGATATCATGAAAAATATAAAATCCTGATTTATGATTCAAACGATTATCAGGGCTATACTTATCTGAAGATCTATAATAAGAATGCATCTAAGCAGCATATGCTTAAGTATCTGGCAGAAATGCTGGGAACATCAAAGATTGTGACATTCGGCAGTATTGCAGGTAAATATGATGTGCTGATTGAACCGGGTGATTCTAACAGAGTTGTAAAGACAGTAAAGAAACTGTACGAGCCGAATCGGACAGGCAGGGCTTTGACAAAAATAGAATGATTTTATTGCAGCTCTTGTAAATCTGTTTTCAATTCGTTATTGGTTCCGTGTTCCATCAGATAGTCATATACGACTTCATACCGCAATGTTTTTTTTAGTAAATTTTGATCGAGAAGGGGAAGTACCTCGGTAATCGTTTTTTTACCTGTCAGATTGATGTTTTTCAATAATGCGGTATCCATTTTTTTGCGTTCCGCATCTTCAGGGGGATAACCGATTCCCATCGGTTCCTGAAATAATGCTTTTGCAGTGGCTGTAAAATTAATTTCGGCCGCCCATCCGAAGCCTGTTCCAAGCGGATAGGAGACGGCGTTTCCGTCATTGATCCTTCCGAAAAGATAAGCATCGGTTACATTTTGCACATATCCGCATAAAACACCCGGCAGGCTGTTGCAGGCCAGCATCATTCCCTGTCCTGAAGAGCAGCCGGTTACCATGAAATCGACGGCGTTGCTTTCTAATAATAGACTGATGCATAAGGCGATTTCAATATATGAAAATGTTCTGCTGTCGTTTTCGAATATTCCGAAATTGATTACTTCAAAGCCCTGATCTGCAACAGCCGATTTAAGGCATTCTTCTAAAACCCGGTTTTTATCTTTTTGAGAACTTGCCTGTATTATTCCGACTTTCATTTGTCTGTATCCTCTTAAATGTAGTTGATTGTTGAATTCTGACTTTGCCTTGACGACATTATATCAGTTTTTTATAAAAAATCATACGGTGATTTTAAAATTAGGGATTGCTTTTTATAAGAGAAAATGTTATTATATCAAAGTCGCGATGACATGCGGAAGTGTCGGAACTGGCAGACGAGCAAGACTAAGGATCTTGTAAGCATTGCGCTTGTGTGGGTTCAAGTCCCATCTTCCGCACGGTAAAACCCTAGTAAGTACTAGGGTTTTATTTTTATTTAATATGGAAATTCCTATGTATATCCTTATTAAATAAAATAATATGTGCAGCTACGCGCGCGGAACAAAAGCTGTTTTGAATAAAAATAAAGTAGGGCAGTTAAGTTTTAGGTAATCTGGACGATATTATATATGAGACATTATTTATTTCAGGCACGGACGCCGTCAAATTCAAAGGAGTGATACATATGGCATCGATATCAGGTATTAATTCGGGAACAACCGATTATTCAGAGTTTTTTGACAGTTTATCCGCTAATTCATCCCAAACCAGTTCCTCCACAAATTTTCTTGCTGATTATGCGAGTATTAAAAATGGGAGCTATGCAAAGCTTGCCAAGGCGTATTATGGGAAAACTTCCGGCAGCAGCACAGTTACAAAGGAAGAGGCTGCGGAGAAAGTAACGTCCAATAATAGAGTTAAGGCGAATGCAGATGCGATGAAGGCTTCTTCGGGCATGCTTGTGAGCAGCAAGACACTGTTTACCGATCAAGTGGAAACAACGGACAAGGACGGCAATAAGACATCGGATTATGATTATCATAAGATCTATAAGGCGTTAAAATCTTTTGTGGATGACTATAACAATGTCATTGAAAGCGGCGGAGAATCCGATAATAGCTCTGTCCTGAGAAACACGCTCTCGATGATAAGAATGACAAAGGAAAACAAGGATTTGTTAGAGGATGTCGGCATTACGATTAATGAAGACAATACCTTATCGATTGATGAGGAGACGGTTAAAAAGGCTAATATCCATGATTTGAAATCGCTTTTCAGCGGAACCGGCTCTTATGCGGACAGTATTACGACGAAGGCATCAAATATTTCCTATAAGGCTGCTTACGAGAATAATAAGCTGAACAGCTATACGGCAAACGGTATTTACTCGACGACTGGTTCCGTCGGAAATATTTATGACGATTCTTATTGACAAATAGAAAAAAATATTATAGAATAGCATTCGTACGGTTTGCCTCTTGACAAACCGTATATGCAGGAATGGCGGAATTGGCAGACGCGCACGGTTCAGGTCCGTGTGATAGCAATATCATGAGAGTTCAAGTCTCTTTTCCTGCACTTTAGAACCTATAAAAACAGGAGGTTTGAGCATTGCTTTTTGCAGATGTAAGCAAGCATCCTGTTATCATTATCAAATGAGTAAAAAATCGGAGATATCTGGAATAGATATCTCCGATTTTTTATTTTAAAATATTTTACCGGTTTATCACATTAAATGAAAAGATAGCAGAAATGAAATAATTATATCATCTCAAATGTTTCCGATAATACAGTTAAGAATCGTACAGAGTATCATTGAACTTGATTTTTACCATTATCTTTAGCATAATATAAAGCTTTATCAGCAATCTCTACAAGATTGTTAATATTGTTTGATTTGTTTGGATAAGCACTTACTCCAACTGAAATTGTAATATTAATTTTTTCGTTCTTATCAGTAATAAAATGATTTTCTTGAACATTTTTTCTAATTAATTCAGCTATTTCACGAGCTTGCGAATAATCACTATCGGATAAGATGATGCAGAATTCTTCACCGCCTTTTCGGGAGATAAAGTCAAAGGATCTGCAGGTATTTATTAAAATTTCACTTAACTGTTTTAATATTAAATCTCCGGTAATATGTCCGTATGTATCATTTACCTTTTTAAAGTTGTCGATATCCAGCATAAGTAAAGCAAGGTTTTTATCATGTTGAAGTGTATCAGCGATCGCTTGATTAAGTCTTAAATCAAATTCTCTCACATTATTTAATCCGGTAAGATAATCCTTTGTAGAATCAAATCGGAGTTTGGAATATAACTCTTTTGTCTTAAACCAATAGATCATTACATAATAGATAATAATGGAAACAATAATATTGGATAGAATATAGTGAAGTAAAATATTAATTAAAACATTTGGATCTTTTTCCAGTACAAAAGTGATAAGGTACAATAAGTTGCGCAAATTGAAAACTGTATAAAAAAGACAGGGTTT
>JASGGU010000120.1:0-7854 GCA_047602645.1 Lachnospiraceae bacterium
TGGGAATCACAGGTGCGCTCAGTGCCGATGAGTTTTTTGCACAGTACGATGTAAATGGGGACGGTGAAATCTCGCAGGATGAAATGCCGGAACCGGGAACAATCGGCAGACCGGAAGAAGGAATCGTGAACAGTCGTCCAAGCACTCCGGCTGTTGACGAGGAAATCTTAAGTGAGTATGATCTTGATGGAGACGGTGTATTGTCTGCGGAAGAATATTCTGCCATGATGGAGGATAAACGTTCAGAGCAGATTACCGCAGAGAGCGGCAGTGCAGGAGGAGTTCTCAGCTTTGATGACGATTCCGACGGCACCATATCTGTGGATGAGTACGAGGAAATGATTTCAGAATTGGGAATCACAGGTGCGCTCAGTGCCGATGAGTTTTTTGCACAGTACGATGTAAACGGGGATGGTGAAATCTCGCAGGATGAAATGCCGGAACCGGGAACAATCGGGGCATCAGCAGAAGCGGTATCCGGTCAGAATGACGAGGAGGACGAAAGAATAATGCTTGCCGAGTATCAGAAGCTTATGTTTAAAACTCTGCAGGCGTATGGAACTCATTATGAATCTATGTTTGATACAGTGGAAGGAACCCTGAAGAAAAATCAGGCATAGTCTGCATTTTAGCAGGAAGGCAGAAGAATTTTTACGGATAAAAATTCTTGCTGCCTGTTTTTTGCTTATTTTTTAAACAATTCGTGTTTTTTATGTGAAATAACTGTGTATTCTTAAAATTCCCTGAAAAAGTATGCTATACTACAAAGGATTTATTTACCAAGAAATGATTACATACATAGATATTTCAGGTGGAACGATGCTTAGTAATAGTGTAATCTTGCTTGCCGATGGAAATCAGGAAGCGAGAAGCAGGGTGAAAAATTTCCTGGAAGAAGAAGGAGCTGCGATATTAGAAGCATATGACGGAGCATGTGCGCTGGAAATATTTCAAGAAAAACAGAATAAAATTGATCTCATTATCATTGACGTGATTCTTCCTGTTTATGATGGCTGGACGGTATGCCGGGAAATTCGCAAACATTCAATGATTCCTATTATGATTCTTACATCCAGAGATGCAGAGTTTGATGAGATTCACGGATTGGAGATAGGAGCTGACGACTATATTAGAAAGGCGGTTCACAGGGAGGTGCTGTCTGCCAGAATAAAGGCGCTTCTTCGCAGAACCAAGCCGCAGGATTCAACTGCCTATTATTTCGGCGGACTAACGATTGAACCTGCTTCACATAAGGTAAACGTAAACCGGCAGGAAATTAATTTAAGCCCGAAGGAGTATCAGATATTAATTACACTTGCTCAAAATCAGGGAAGAATTATTTCCCGCGAGGAACTTTTTCATAAGGTTTGGGGATGTCATTATTATGCGGGACTGAGAACGGTAGACACGCATATCAATCGGCTTCGTGAAAAGCTTTGTGAGTCAGGCGGATATATTCATACAATACGCGGTTTTGGATATCGCTTTGACGGAAATCAGGAAAAATAACAAGCTATGATGAGGTTTATTCCGTCTCCCCGGTGGGAGGCGGTTTATTATATTAAAGTATTTGCCTGTGATATGCTTTAAACCGCTAATAGTACAATTGATTTTACACACTCTCGATTGCAATTTTATTTTTTTTACCCTATAATGCTATAGGATTCAATTAGTTTACAGCGAGAAAAGGGAGGATAGTCCCAAATTACAGTAGATGCAGGGTGGGAACCGAATTCGGATGGGAGGCGATTACTGAGCTGTGGCGATTGAATGTTAAATTCTTATAAAACATAAAACTGGAGGAATATATGCGCAAAATTAGTCATAAGATTTTAACATTTGTACTTAGTACGTCGACATTTTTTTTGCTGCTGGTGGGCGGATATTCATCCTATCACATGATGGAAATGAACAGACAGCAGGCCGCGGCATTAAAGACAACGCTGACGCAGGAGTATGACGCAACAATAAAATATGAAGTTGAGACAGCACTTAATGTTGTAAATTTTTATTATGATGCCAGTCAGACCGGCAAAATGACAGAGGAAGAAGCCAAGGCTATGGCAATTGATGCCTTGAAGGCATTGCGTTATCATGGTGACGGTTATTTTTGGATTGATGATGTTGACGGTACCTTAATCGCTCATCCAATCCAGCCGGAGGATGAGGGAAGCAATCGCTTGCAGGTGCAGGATGCAAATGGGGTGTATCTGATTCAAGAGATCATGAAAGCTGCAAAGGATGGAGAGCGTGACGGCTATACTGACTTTATGTGGGTGAAGCCCGAGGAAACTGATACGAATAATGCCAGTCCCAAGAGAGCCTACTCGGAGCTTTTTAACCAATGGAACTGGGTGATCAGCACCGGAAATTATATTGATGATATCAATACCGACGTGGCAGAGAAAGAGGCTGAACTGCAGCGTGATTTTCAGGAAAATTTGTTGGCAATGACTGTGTTTTTGTTGATATCGCTGCTCGCCAATGCGATATTTTCTTTTTGGTTCAGCAAAGCACTCAGCCGTCCGATTGTTCTTTTGGCCAAGGGATTTGAGAAAGATGAAAGCGGAAAAATCAGCATGAAGGAGATTGAACTCCATTCCAAAGACGAAATCGGTCTGCTTGCAAAAACATTAAATGAAATGTCTGGTCAGGTAAGGGAATTTATTGAAGGAGTACGTCAGGAATCCGGACATGTGGAACAGGTTGCAAAAACAGTAAAGGCCGATATGGGTGCATTAAATGATGAGGTGGAAGAAATCTCTTCGGCCACACAGGAGATTGTGGCCGGAATGGAAGAAACAACTGCCGTATCGGAGGATACAAAGAATCGAGCTTTGGATGTCTCGGCTGAAACAGACAGCTTTGCACAAAATGCAAAGGATGCGACAGGAGCGGTTTCTGAGATCCGCAAACGGGCACAGACGCTGCAGGGTGATTTGCAGGAAGCAGTGGAAAAAGGTGCTGCATTCCTGACAAAAGCACATGAGGGACTGAATCAGGCAAAAGAAGATGCCAAAGCGGTGGAGCAGATCGGAAAGCTGGCAGATACGATTATTGAAATCACCAGTCAGACGAATATGCTTGCGCTCAATGCATCTATAGAAGCTTCCCGTGCAGGAGAGGCAGGAAGAGGCTTTGCTGTTATTGCGGATGAAATCAGAACATTGGCAGACAATTCACAGGCGGCAGTGGGACAGATTCAGACAATGATTCAATCAGTAACCGCCTCCGTGGATGCATTATATCTTAATTCCCGCCATTTGGTACAGTATATGGCAGAAAATGTGAAGAAGGACTACGATCTGATGATGCATGCTTCTGAGGATTATGCCAAGGATGCAGGGTACCTGGAACAGGTTTTTGAAGAATTTCATACAAGAACGGAACGGCTCAATGAAATTATTCAAAGTATGACAACGGGAATGAGTGAAATTGCAGAGGCGACCGCCGACGGCACCAACGGAGCAGGGAACATTGCAAGCAGTATTGAAATTGTCACCAAAAAAGCAAATGAGCTGCTTGAGGAGGCAAATAAATCCGAGCAATATTCCAAAACATTGCTGGAAATGGTATTAAAATTCAATTTATAAATATTGCTTTTTAAGACAGCAAAGATCATTTGACAGAATCTAAACGAAGGCTGTGGCAGAATCAATGCCGCAGCCTTCGTTTAAAGAAACAATTACCTAATTGTTTTCGAGCCATTTTCTTTCGTCAGTTTTTTCCCGGTATGCAGGGAATGGACACGTTTGCTGTCAGCATTGGTACGAGGAGTAACAGCAACATCATACAAGAAAACTATTGTCATCTATGGTATATTTATGCATGAAATAAATATCAGAGAGGACAGATTATGAAGCAGGAGATCAGAACTGTTAAGTATGATCCGGATCTGAAGGTGGAAGCCTATCATTTTCAGGGGATTATGCAGAAATTTCCCAATCATTTTCACGAGTATTATGTGGTTGGCTTTATTGAACAAGGCAGGAGGCTTTTAACCTGCAAAAATCGGGAGTATACCATAGAGCCAGGTGACTTATTATTGTTTAACCCGCATGACAATCATGCTTGTGAACAAATCGACGGAAAAACACTGGATTATCGTTGTATTAATATCCAGCCGGAAATAATGGATAGGGCAATGCTTGAAATAACAGGTCGGGCATATCTGCCTTATTTTACGCAGCAAGTCGTTTTTCATAGTGAACTGGTTCCTGTTCTTCGGGAATTACATCAAATCATGATGGAGGAAGAACGAGATTTTAGAAAAGAAGAAATTTATGTTTTTCTGTTGGAGCAGTTGATTGAAGAATATACCGAACAAGAAGTATTATCACAAAATATAGAGCAAAGTATGGAAACAAGGGCAATCTGCGAGTTTTTGGAAAAACATTATATGGACAACATCACGCTGAATGATCTTTGCAAGCTGACTGGATTAAGCAAATATTATCTTCTCCGTTCTTTCACTAAGCAAAAAGGAATTTCTCCTTATAGCTACATGGAAGCAATACGGATTGAAAAAGCAAAGAGGATGCTGGAACAGGGCATGCTGCCAATTGATGTGGCAATACAGACGGGTTTTGCCGATCAGAGCCATTTTTCTAATTTCTTCAAAAAATTTATTGGATTGACACCAAGGCAATACAAGAATATTTTTAAAAATACAAACAGCTGAATTTTAGGATAGAAGGGGTTTGCATGGACAGAAAAGAAGAGCTTCAGGGACATTTATTTGCGTTTATAACAATTATTATTTGGGGTACAACATTTATTTCGACTAAGATTCTTTTAAAAGGTTTTTCGCCAATTGAAATACTGTTTTTAAGATTTACGATTGGTTTTATTATATTGTTTGCTGCATATCCGCATAGATTCGAAATTAAGGAAAAAAAACAAGAGCTATATTTTGCTTCAGCCGGTTTATGCGGAGTCACGCTTTACTATCTGCTGGAAAATATTGCACTAACGTATACCTTTGCCTCCAATGTAGGAGTTATAATTTCAATAGCCCCATTTTTTACAGCCATCTTTGCGAACCTGTTCTTAGACGGTGAGAAATTAAGAATGCAATTTTTTATAGGCTTTTTGGTTGCTGTTGCCGGAATTTTCTTTATAAGCTTTAACGGAAGCAGTAATTTCAAATGGAATCCTTTGGGAGACCTATTGGCTGTCTTAGCTGCTGTAGTATGGGCCGTTTATTCTGTCCTGACAAAGAAAATCAGCACATTTCATTACAACGGCATCCAGTCAACCAGGCGAATTTTCTTTTACGGACTGGTGTTTATGATACCTGAATTATTTATATTTGGTTTTGAACCGGATGTTAATCAATTAATGCAGCCAATCAATCTGTTTAACATCCTGTTTTTGGGAGTGGGGGCATCTGCTCTGTGCTTTGTAACATGGAATTCTGCGGTTAAGTTATTGGGCGCAGTAAAAACAAGCGTATATATTTATATTGTTCCGGTCATAACTGCCATTACTTCTGTGATTGTTCTTCATGAAACAATCACCGGTATTGCGGGGCTTGGCATCATCCTAACGTTAGCCGGATTATTGGTTTCAGAGCTTAGACATCCAATATCATCTGCTGATAGGACAATGACTTGAAGCCCATTTCATTATATAGTGAGATAGCTCTTTGATTATCAGGTGCCACCTCAAGGCGCAAGCGCTCATACTGTCCGGCACCGCCATTGCGTAAAAAATTAAAAAATTCTCTTCCCAATCCGTAACCGCGATAAGGAGGTTTGATATATAATTCTTCAATCCATATAACAGAGCCGTTTGCTTCTTGAGAAAAACTGCGGGCCAATAGCGCATATCCAACGGGCTGATTCTCATATTCCAGAATATATGCACGAGCATAAGTATCTGAACGCATAAGTTCTTCAAATGTAGTATCATAATTCGGCTCCGGAAGACTGCGATCAACGGCATTCGAATGATAAAATTCATAGGCCATGCGCAGATATCGTTCACGGTCTTCTTTACATATTTTTCTGATCATAATAATATTCCAATCCGGCAGCTTTAAGCCACCACTTTTCTATTTTTCAGGTTTTCCTGAAAATCAATTATATTTTTACGAAGCATTTACTTCGTGTACAATTTCAGCAGCGATCTGCATGAGCTCCTTTAATCGCAGCAGTTCTCTTTCTGCAATTTTCTTTCCTGCATCCGATATTAAATATTTTTTCTTTTGTCCCTCATTATTGCAGTACATATGAATCCACCCTTTGTCCAGCAAGGTATTTAATGCGCCATAAAGCGTACCGGCCCCCAAAGAAAGCCGGCCGGAGGTTTTTTCTTCGACAAATTTAATAATGGCATATCCGTGCTTTGGAGCATATAAGGACAATAAAATATAGAAAGTCACTTCTGTCAGTGCTCCGGCTTTTGCGTTATCTCTCAAATGAATACCTCCGATATTACGGTTACTGTAATAAATATATCAGTAACCGTAATACATGTCAACCGATTTCAATGGAAATGAGAAGGAACTGATTTGACAGAATATAAATTCCGTGCATAAAGAATCATTCGAAATAATAGTATTTACAAAAAAGGGCAGGCATCATAATGGCAGTTGCACAGGTGAAAAAGCTCAAAATAGAAAAGGATGACAATCTACTTCGAGTAAACATCTTTTATGGAAGGAAACCCTTTCGGGACTGCATGAAAAGGGCTATATTAAACAGATGGAATCAAGAGTCTGAGGAAGAGGAGGTTCCAATACGAAATTAAGAAAAAGAGAGCCGGAGGAGACCGTATGAAAGACAACAGGGCAGTATTGTACTTGAGACTTTCTAAAGAAGATATCGATAAAGTAAATGCCGGTGATGAAAGTGCTAGTATTCAAAATCAGCAGCTCCTTCTTACGGACTTTGCCCTGTCCTGTGGATTTTTGATCGTCGGTATTTATAAGGATGATAACTTTTCCGGACTGTTTGATACGAGGCCGGATTTTCAACGATTGATTGAGGACGCGGAGGAAGGCAGGTTTGACGTTGTCATCTCCAAAAGCCAATCCAGATTTACAAGGAATATGGAGCATCTGGAAAAGTATCTGCACAAAGAATTTGTGGAATGGGGGATCCGCTTCATCGGGGTTGTAGACCATATTGATACGGAGCAGAAGGGAAATAAAAAGGCAAGGCAGATTAACGGACTGATCAATGAATGGTATTGCGAAGATCTTTCCGAAAATATCAGGGAAACTTTCAAGGCCAAAATGCGGCAGGGACAGTTTTTGGGCAGTTCCTGCCCTTATGGATACAGAAAGGATCCGGATGATCACCATCATCTGGTTATTGATGAATATGCAGCCGGTGTCGTACGGCGGATATTTACTATGTATCTGTCGGGAATCGGAAAACGAAAGATCGGGACCATTCTTACAACAGAAGGGATCTTGATCCCGTCAAGGTATAAGCGGGAGGTTTTGAATGAAGGCTATAGGAATGCCAATGAGAGGACAGATACAAAGGTATGGTCCTTTCAGACAATCCACCAGATATTGCAGAATGAGACTTATATAGGCAACATGGTTCAGAACCGCTGCTCGTCGCCCTCCTATAAAACAAGAAAGAAAAAGAAATTGCCAAGGGAAGAGTGGATTCGGGTCGAGGGTACACATGAACCGATCATCAGCAAGGAACTATTTGACCGTACGCAGGAGCTTGGAAAGGTCAGGACAAGGACACTTGCCAATACTGAGCGGGTAGGTCTGTTCTCCGGCCTGCTGTTTTGTGCGGACTGTCAAGGGACGATGGGACGTTGCTATAACAGAAATGCTGAATTTATCGGATACATCTGCCGAAAGTACAAGATGTATGGGAAGCAATG
>JASGGU010000013.1:0-57984 GCA_047602645.1 Lachnospiraceae bacterium
GTCAACATTATGCCTTACGCGCGAGTGCGCATCCTGCACGGAGTGCTTTTGTGTAATAGGAGTGTACTCCTATTACACAAAAGACGCACAAGCTTATGCCTGTGCGTCTTTACACAATGAAACGATATCCTAAATTGCTTTATTGCCTCTTTCACCGGTCCTGATACGGACAACCTCTTCGATATTCCTTACAAAGATTTTTCCGTCGCCGGCATCTCCTGTTGCTACCTTCTCACTGATTCTCGTAATCAGATCCTCTACTTTTGTATCCTCCACCACCACGTTTACCTTAATTTTGGGAAGCAGATTAATATTCGTTTTAAAGCCCTTAATGACGTTTGTTCCTTCTCCTACGATGCCCCTCTGGGTTCCGCAGCCCATTACACTTGCTATTGTTACGCCGCCGCAGTGAAATTCATCCAGAATCTCCTTTACTATCTCAAGTCTTTCCGGTTTAATAATTACTTCCAGTTCTTTCATTGCTATCCCTCTCTTTCCGCCAAAGCATCCATTTTCTTTCCCTCATTATAGAATTCCGCTTTTTTTGTGTCCATGCACCTCCCGACTTATTTTTATAATTCCAAAGAATAATAACTGCTTATTTTATAGTATTTCCATTGCTATTCAGCCAAAGGTTACCCAGCAACCTCTTTTTCAAAAACAAGCCGCCCATCCATAACTGTTGCCAATATATCCGCATTTACAATATCCTCTTTGGGTATTGTCAGCAGATTACGGTCGATCACTGTGATATCCGCATATTTACCTGCTTCCAGTGTTCCTATTTTGTGCTCCATGCCTACCGCGTAAGCAGAGCCCCATGTATAGGCCCGCAAAGTCTGTGCCACAGTCAAACACTCATCCGGCGTATACGGACCATACTGAACTCCGTTTAAGCCTTTGCGGGTGACAGCCTGATAGACATTCGGAATGGGCGTGTAATCGGCAATCGGGAAATCCGTTCCCAGAGCAAGTGCCGCACCTGTGTTCAGAATTGATCTGTGAACCCACTCATAATGGCTTCTCTCGATGCCGCAGTGGTTAATCTTATCAAATTCATCCAGCGGAAGATGCAGCGGCTGCATGGACGGGACAACATTCAGCTGTGCAAACCGTTGAATATCCTCCGGTCTGATCATCTCAATATGCTCAATGGTATTGCGCAGATTCTGACTTTCATTTACTATGCCGGATGCTTCATAGGCATCCAGCAGGACATGCACGGCATAGTCTCCGATGCAGTGTACCCTTGTTCCGTATCCGTGTGCATTTGCTTTAAGCACCCATTCTCTATACCGCTCCTCGGGATAATTCAGATAGCCCTTATCCTCTCTTCCCTCATACGGCTCTGTCATTGCCGCCGTATAGGTTGAGGTGACTCCGTCCGCAAATGCTTTTAAACCTGCGATTTTCAACAAATCCGTATGATAAATTTCTTGATAGGCATCGATTTCCCCAATCCTTGAAGGATCGACATCCGTCCCCGGATACAGAAACAGCCGAACGGTCAGCTCTCCTGCCTCCTCCATTTTCTTTACATGCCGGTAAACATCCGTAATTGCATCCGGCAAAACCGCACCCATTTCCGTAAAAGAGGTAATTCCCGCGGCATTCAGGCTTTTGACCATCCTTCTTTGCAAAAATTCCGCTTCCTCGGGAGGGAGCTTCGTATCATACATTCTGCAAAGAGCATCTCCGCCTTCCCTGACAAGCCCGGTTGGTTCTCCGTCCGGAAAACGATCCACCGATCCGTAGGCCGGTTCCCATTCGCCCATATAGCCGCTTTCCTTCAGGGCTGCTGTATTCATCCACTCCGAGTGTCCGTCTACAGCCCGTAAATAAACGGGTGTGTCCGGAAAATACCGGTCCAGGGAATGCTTTGTAGGAAACGGCGCATCATTCCAATAGGAGGGAAGCCAGCCATATCCAAAATATCTCTCCAAGCCGGGATACCTTGCCGCAAATGCAACCATCATTTGCACACAGGCTTCTTCGGAATCGGCCTTGCTCAATTCCCCGCAAAAATGCTCGCTGGTCATCTGCGCGCCATCCATAAAATGCGCATGTGCATCTATAAAGCCCGGCATAATCAAGCCTTTCGAAAACTCTCTGATCTGCGTGTCATTCCCTATCAGCGGTTCGATTTCTTCCCGCGTCCCAACAGCCAATATCTTTTTTCCCGCTATCGCAACCGCTCCGTAAAAAGTACGGTCAGTCGTTCCTGTAAATAAATTGCCGCAAAGCACAAGTGCGGCTTTTTTTCCTTCTGCCATCCGGAACCGCCTCCTTTCCCCTTTATCGCTGACAATTAATGCTCATACCACCCTACGACGCCGGGCGTTAAGTTAATATTAATCTGTTTAACCTCCTGATATTCTAAGAGGCCGTGAATTCCCAACTCTCTGCCGATTCCGCTCATTTTATAGCCTCCCCACGGAGCTTCATTAAACGTTGGATTATAGCAGTTGATCCAGGTAATTCCCGCCCGGATTTCTCTGATAACGCGATGTGCCCGGGTAATATCCGAGGTGAATACGGCTCCGGCCAAACCGTAATCCGTATCATTGGCAAGCGCAAGCGCCTCTTCCTCCGACTTGAAGGTCATTACCGCCACAACCGGCCCGAAAATTTCTTCTTTTACAATCTTCATCTCAGGCTTACAATCCGCAAAAACCGTCGGCCGGATAAAATATCCATCCGCACATTCCCCCTCCGTATACCGCTCACCTCCGCATACCAGAGTAGCACCTTCCTCCACACCGCTTTTGATATAGTCAAGTACCCGCTCCATATGCTCTTTCGTGATAACAGGTCCCATATCGGGATTGTTAACCGGGTTGCCCAAGGTCATAGCATTTGCTCTTGCCGCCAGTTTTTCCACAAATACATCCTTAATGGATTCTTCAACAATAATCCTGCTCCCTGCCGAGCACACCTCACCCTGATTAAAGAAAATGCCGATCATTGCCCATTCCACCGCACCGTCCAGATCAGCATCGGCAAAAATGATATTAGGGGATTTTCCGCCGAGCTCCAGACCGATTTTTTTGAGATTTCCGGATGCGGCACGCATGAGGCTCTGTCCGACCTTCGTGCTCCCTGTGAACGTGACCATATCCACATCCTTGTTTTCTCCCATCTCCGTACCGACTTCAGCATCTCCCTGCACCAGATTGACACAGCCTGCGGGCAGCCCGGCCTCTTCAAATAGTTCAAACAGCTTGATCGTGCTTAACGGCGCTTTCGGACTGGGCTTGAATACAATGCTGTTTCCCGCTGCCAGCGCAGGCGCCAGCTTCCATACACTCATTAAAAACGGGTAATTCCATGGAGTAATCTGTGCACAGACGCCTACCGGCTCTTGAACCGTATAACTGTGCATTTTTCCGAAATTTCCATTCACATCATAAACCCCGCCATAGGGAGCCTTTATTAATCCCGCATAATAGCGAAATGTATGAATGCCGTCGTCAACATCCCCTTCTGCCTCACGCAGGGGCTTTCCGTTGTCCAATGTATCCAGCATTGCGATTTCTGCCAGATCCCTTTCAATCAGGGCCGCGATTTTTAAAAGTACATCTCCCCGGGCCTGAGAATCCATCTCTCTCCATTCCCGCGAATGGTAAAAGGATTCCTTTGCCGCATGAACCGCGGTTCTGACATCTTCGATACTGCTCTCCGAAACCTTGGCAAATACTTCTCCGGTAGCCGGATTAATCACATCAATGACCTTTCCCGATGTTCCTTCCACCCATTTACCGTTAATAAAATTCTTTTTAATTTCCATTCTGGCCTCCGTTTTGTTTATTTTTTCAATTCTGTCCACATTTGATCATATAAAGCCAATGTATCCACATCCAGATTTTCCACATATTCTCCGTTTGCGATTACCTCCGAAGGCGGATTTTTTGCAGGGTTACCGGAATAATCCTCTCCCATAGCCTCCACAGCCTTACTATTGGGATTCAAATACGGGAATTCCGCGGATACCATTTGCGCGACCTCCGGCTCCAGCATAAAATTGATAAATTTCATGGCATTTTCATAATTGGGGCTTTCCTTTGTAATACACCAATTGTCCATAAATACATAAGGCCCCTCTTCCGGAAATACAACTTCGATACTGTCATTCTCTTCCATTGCCAGAGCAATTTCGGCATTCCAGATCATTCCCACCGTGCAGTCACCCGATATCAAAGCCGATTTCGGGGAATCCGAATCATACAGCTTGACATTTGATTTTAACGTCAGCAGTTTTTCCTGGATCTCTGCCAGTTTAGCAGGATCTGTTTCATTCATGCTGTAGCCCATGCTTCGTGCAGTCATTCCGATGATCGCTCTAAAATCATCGAGTACTACCAGCGAGTTTGCAAGAGCCGGATCAAACAAATCCCCATAGCTCGTAATCTCCAGATCGACCTGATCCGTATTTACGGCAATCGCAGCCACACCGCCCTGATACGGCACCGAATAAACATTGCCCGGATCATAAGAAGGATTCAAATAGCTCTCACCTATATTTTCAAGATTCGCAAGCGCTTCTTTGTCAAGCTCTGCCACCATATCCTGTGAAATCAACTGGGCCACCATATAGTCGCTCGGCTGAATGATATCGTAGGCACCCGCCGATTCCGATTTCACCTTTGCAAGCATATCCTCATTGGACGAAAAGGTCGATACATTTACCTTGATTCCCGTTTCCTCTGTAAACTTTTCGAAAACCGAATCCGGCACATATTCAGTCCATACAAACAAATTCAGTTCCCCGGCATCCGCCGCTGCCTCCTTGCTTGTGCATCCGGCCATCACAATCGAACATCCTAAAACAGCCGCGATCAGTGCATACAATTTCATTTTCTTCATAATTTTTTCCTCCTTTTATTTTTTGACAAAGAGTCCGCTAATTGCGCAGCTTGCGCGGAGCGCTTTGCGTTATAACAACTAAAGCAGCAGTTGCAACTAAAATCAGCGTTGAGAGTGCATTGACATCCGGCGCAACGCCGCTTTTAATGCTTTCCATTACCTTCAGCGGAAAGGTTTTGACCTGTCCGTTCGTAAAATAGCTGATGATGACATCATCTATCGAAAGCGTAAAGGCAAGAAGTGCACCACCGCCAATACCGGGTGCCAATACCGGCAGCGTAACATGGAAAAAGGTGTACACCCTTCCCGCTCCGAGATCCATTGAAGCCTCCTCGATTGAATTATCATAGCCGGAAAGTCTTGCCCTGATATTAAAAATCACAAAAGGAATGCTAAAGGTAACATGTGCCAGGACTAAAGTAATCATCCCTCTCGGAAGCTTTACGTTTGAAAAAATTGTCAGCAGTGAAATACCAAGTACAATTTCAGGAATGACAACCGGAATATAAAGCAAACCATCGATGATATTTTTTCCCTTGAAATGATATTGGTACATACCGACTGCCGCAAGTGTGCCGATTGCAGTCGCAAGCAGCGTACTGATCAGCGCCAGCAGCATCGTATTCCCAAACGATTGCAGAAGCACCCCATTTTCAAACAGCTTTCCATACCAGGAGAATGTAAAGCCCTTCCATGAAAGATAAGGTTTTGTCGTCGTCGCATTAAAGGAATTGACTACAATGACAATAATCGGCAAAAACAGGAATAGATAAATCAGCCAGCAATATACGATCGAAATTCCCTTTTTCCATTTTTTTTTCGTTTTTTGCTTCATATCCTACACCCCCAGATTTTCCATATCACCGCCGCACTTTTGGTATATTTTCACCAAAAGCAGGGTGATTGCGATCAAAATGACGGATAGCGCGGCTCCCAGAGGCCAGTTATTGCCGCTCTGGAACTGTCTCTCAATCAGGTTACCAATGACATCTGACTTTCCGCCGCCTAAAATATCCGCTACAAAGAAATATCCGAGACACGGAATGAATACCATAATCGAGCCGGAAAAAATACCGCTTGCGGTTAACGGAAGAATGACCTTGCAAAACGTACGTACTCCTCTTGCTCCCAGATCTGCGGAGGCCTCAATCAGATTCTGATCCAGCTTTTCCACGGCCGTATAAAGAGGCAGCACCATAAAAGGGAACAGACAATAAACCATACCGAGGACAATCGTGCCTCTGTTAAAAAGAAATTCCACCGGTTCTGTCCGAAGATGAAGCCCGGTCAGCACCGTATTCAGCCAGCCGTTTGTACCTAAAAAGGTCCTCCAGCCGTAGATGCGGATCAGCGAATTTGTCCAAAACGGAATAATCACCAGCATATACAAGATTGCCTTTCTTTTTGTAAATACTCTCGCAATTAAAAATGCGAACGGATATGCCAGAAGGATGCAGATGACTGTCGTCAGCAGCGCAATGACCAGGGACTGCCCGTATATCTGCATATAATCGGCATCAAGAAGGCGTTTATAATTATTCAGCGTAAACTGAAAAACGACATTATAGTTTTCATCCAGACTGCAAAATGTCATGATGATCACATAGAGCAGCGGAATTGCTACCAATGCGATCAGCCACAGTGTTACCGGTCCAACCATCACCATCGCCGGAACCTTATTGGAACGCATCTGATTTTTTCCTTTCATCTTATCTCTCCCTTTCTGCTCACAGTTGTCTTATGCCAGCCGCATATTTTCTATGGCAGTATAAATCTTGTCATCAAGAGAACGAATAATTTTGGCATCCTCGTTCTTCCAATAAAGATAAATGACACCGTTCTGCGGCAGCTCCTGCCCCGCCAGTCTCTCAATTTTAATTTCACTTCCATCCTGAAGAACAACGATTGCCTTTAAAATAGAACCGATGTAAACCTGCTCCTTCACAATCGCCTTCAGGGAAAATCCCTCAACCGGCTCCATGGAATACTGCATCCTTTCGGGTCTGACAGATACCGTTACCATTTCACCTTCTTTAAAGTCCCGGCCGTTTCCTGTAATCAAGCCGCTCTCCACCGTCACCTGAACCAAATTCCCGTTCACCTGCTTCACTCTTCCGTCAAACAGATTCGTCTCACCGATAAAAGAGGCTACAAATCTTGTCGCGGGCTTCTCATAGATTTCCTCCGGCGTGCCGACCTGTTGTAACACTCCGTCGTTCATGACGGCTATGCGGTCACTCATGGATAACGCTTCCTCCTGATCGTGTGTCACATAAATAAATGTAATTTTTAATTTTCTCTGCAGGCGTTTCAATTCCAGCTGCATCTGCTTGCGAAGCTTTAAATCAAGCGCCCCCAGCGGCTCATCCAAAAGGAGCACCCGCGGTTCATTGATCAATGCTCTGGCAATGGCGACACGCTGCTTCTGCCCGCCGGAAAGTTGAGAGGGATACCGTTTTTCAAAGCCGCCCAGCTGTACCATCTCCAGCATTTCCATCACACGAGTCTGTATCTTTGCTTTTGATGTTTTTTTCACTTTCAGGCCATAGGCAACATTGTCAAATACCGTCATATGCGGAAAGAGGGCATAGGTTTGAAAAACCGTATTGACATTACGTTCAAAGGGCTGTTTATTTTCAACATTTTCCCCTTCTACGAGGATTGTTCCGCTTGTAATGTCCTCAAATCCGGCAACCATGCGCAGCGTCGTCGTCTTTCCGCACCCAGATGATCCCAGCAGTGTCAGAAATTCTCCTTCATAGATGTCCAGATTCAGATCTCTGACAACTGTGTTGTCCTCTCCGTATACCTTATTCACATTTTTAATTGCAACAATAGTCGTTCTTTCCACCCTTACACCTCACTTTAATTCCCTGTTTTATCTGTTTCAAAGGAAATCCTCCAAAACGAAAAGCGACGAAACCAAATGCAGCTTCGTCGCCTTTTATAATTACTATTTATGTTATAAAACTATAAACCATATCTTTTCAGGAAACAATCATCCGCCTTAATTATCTTTCTACTCTTTTTGGATTATTTTCCTCGACTACTCTGTCCTTTTTCCGTCTTTTTTCAATCTTTTTCTAAAATTTTTTTAAATAACTGCACGCGGCTGCTTACTCCAAGCTTGCGATAAATATTCAGAGAATGCTTTTTAAATGTATTCACACTGATCACAAGCTCCTCGCATATTTCTTCCTTCTCTTTTCCTTCCATCATGCACTGCAGCACCATTTCCTCCCTTTTGGTCAGATGAAAGTCCTCCGCCGCTTCAAGAATTGTCCATTTCCTGGGATTGTGCATCCGTTTGTTTCTCTCCATGCTTAGACGCAGCGATAAATGATCCCGCAGCATATCCACAAGAAAAATATCATCATACTCAAAATTATCCTTGCCAATCGTCCGGTAAAGCGTTGCCACTCCTAAAAATTGTTTTTCCCGTGCCAGAATGATCTGCATGGAATAGTGCCAGTTATTCGGCTTATATACTTTTTTGTAATACTCACTGGCCTTTCGTTTCTCATCATCAATGATGTCCGTCTCACGATAGACCATGCTCTTTCCGCCGTATAAAATTCCCCTGCTGTAATCCAGCTCATCATATTCGCCGGATACACAGTCGCAGTTATATGCAATGGGCACCTCCAGTCCGGTTTCTTTTGTTTCGGAGGCAAGATAGAAATCGGCTGCATCAAAATCAATCATCATTTTCAGCCGTTCCAAAAAAGACCCCCTCATTTCGCGTTCGTCGGGTGTCTCATAAATTTTGTAGATGATGCTGTTAAGCACAAGCCAGTCATTCGTGTCTAAGGTTTTCATCGTCTTCCTCCTTCTGTCTTTCTGCGTTTTGGCTGCTGCTGTGTGATGCAGTGGATATTTCCTCCTCCGTAGACAATTTCTCTTGTAAAGACCCCGACCGCCTTTTTATCGGGAAACAGCTTTTGAATCTGTTCCAATGCCAGACTGTCGTTTTCATCCCCATACTGAGGTACGACGACTCCGTCATTTACAATCAGAAAGTTCAGATAGGAGGCAATGCACAAATCACCCGGCCTGCGGGGGATACTTTCTCCGCTGTCATCCAGCAGGAAGTCTTCTCCGATCCGGACCTCCTCCTTCGGGCAGCAAACACGGTGTACCTTCAGCTTTCTTCCTTTGGCATCCGTCATTTGAAGAAGCTGCTCATAGCTGCGCTGTGCCGTCTCATAAAACGGAGACTGCACCCTGTCGGTAAAAATACAAGCCACTTCACCCGGTCTGATAAAACACGCGACATCGTCAATATGTCCGTTTGTCTCCTGCGGATCAATCCCGTTCTTCAGCCAAAGTACCTTGCTGCAATTCAAATAGCTGCACAGCATTTCTTCTATTTGTGTTTTTGATAAATGAGGATTCCTACCCTCGCTCAGCAGACACATTTCTGTTGTCAGCACGGTCCCTTCTCCATCCACATGAATGGAACCACCCTCCAGAATAAAATCTTCCGTGCGGTAAGAATCAATTCTTTCCAGCTCACATATTTTTCCCGCAATCTGATCATCCAGATTCCACGGAAAATAAAGTCCGTCAAAGAGTCCGCCCCATGCGTTAAATTTCCAATCACAGGCTCTTAATTCTCCTTTGCCGTTTATTAAAAATGTCGGCCCCGTATCTCTTGCCCACGCATCATTGCTACTCATCTCCACCACGGCAATCTGCTCCGGCAGTCTGCTTCGGCAATTTTTATACTGGACGCCCGATGTCAGCATCACAACTTTGGCAAATCGGCTGACAGTCTTCGCGACCTCGGCAAAAGCCTCCTGCGCATTCTTGCCCCCATTTCTCCAATTGTCCGGCCTTTCCGGCCAAATCATCCATACCTGCTCCTGCTCCTCAAATTCTCCCGGCATCCAAAACCCGTCTTGCGTTGGTGTGCTTCCAATGATTCTTGCCGCCATATTCTCCTGCCTTTCCGCTGTCAGCAGCCGTTTTCTTGTTTTCCGTGAGAGGATAGTATTTCATACATCTTCGGTCTTCTGTCACGAAAAACTCCCCATTCCCGCCTTCTTTGAGAAATTTTATCTAAATCAAGAGCCTGAACCAGCACACCTTTGTCTGTCCGATTTAACTCCTGTAAGAGTTGGCCGGTCTCATCCGTAATAAATGAGGATCCGTAAAAGGTCATGCCGGAATCTCTGTCTGTTTCTGTTCCGATCCTGTTGGATGCAATGACCGGCATAAGATTAGCTGCGCTGTGTCCCTGCATACATCTTTGCCAGTGCTCCTTAGAGTCCAGTTCCAGAGTTGGTTCGCTGCCGATCGCGGTCGGATACAGCAATAATTCCGCTCCGAGCAGTGCCATTGCCCTTGCCGTTTCCGGAAACCACTGATCCCAGCAAATTCCGACGCCTATTTGGGCATACCGGGTCTTCCAGACCTTAAAACCGGTGTCTCCCGGTGTAAAATAAAATTTTTCGGCATAAGGAAGTCCATCCGGAATATGAGTCTTTCGATAGCATCCCAGCACACTTCCATCCGCATCAATCACAGCAACGCTGTTAAATGCCGTATTTCCTGCCTTTTCATAAAAACTTACCGGAATTACAACCTGCAGCTCCTCGGCTATTTTTTGAAAATGCAGGATAGCGGGATTTGCATCCGGTTCTGTTGCCAGCTCATAATATTGAAAATCCTGTTTCTGGCAAAAATAAGGCGTCTCAAACAGCTCCTGCAGCAGAATGATATTAGCGCCAAGCCCCGCTGCCTCTCTCACCAGTTCCTCCGCCGTCTTTAGATTTTGTTTCCGATCCCATCCGCATGCCATTTGTGTGACGGCTGCTTTTACAATTCTCATCCGTACAGTCCTCCCTTTTTCGCTCCGAGCCTACATATTATTTTTATTAGATAGAAAATTCGGAGGAATTTCCCATCTAATAAAAATAGGCAGTCATATCCTTGCGGACATCACTGTCTATTTTGTCTGTCTATCGACTTAATTATATTTATCATACTATATTTTTGTGTTTTTGTCATCCCCGATATTTTTCCATCTCAGAAATCATGCGTTGCCGAGAACGGAGTGAACAGGAACACCGGCCGGACTGCTGCGGATCATTATTATTCATCCTATAGACTTAAAATAACTCCGGATTTTCAAAGAAGGAGGCCGCAAGCTGAAATTCTCCGATATACGTAACTGCTCCTGTCAGGGATACGGAGCCGTCCTCATTTACCAATACCTCAAGTGTTCCCCCCGGCATATGGACAGCCACTGCCGCATCCGTAAGACCTATTTTATAAGCGGCAGCCGCAGCCGCACAGGCACTTGTGCCGGAAGCCAACGTGTAGCCTGCGCCTCGTTCATAAATTTCTATTTGCAGGTTACTCCTGTCAATTACATGGCAAAGCTGCAAATTCATCCGTTCCGGAAACTGCGCGGCATGCTCCACATAAGGTCCCAAATCAAGCACCTCCTCTTTTGTCACCTTCTCCATCATGATGACACAATGCGGATTGCCGACGGACACACACGTCACATTATAAAGCTTATCCCGAAACATCATGGAATCATTGATAATTTCCCGCTCCTCGCCCACTACGGGTATTTGCCCTGATGCGAAAGATACCTTACCCATATTGACGCGGATATCGGTTCCCCGCAGATTCAAAAACTCCACCTCGACCGCTCCCCCAAGCGTTCCGAGCAGAAAGGGACTTTTTCTCAGATATCCTTTATCCAGCAGATATTTGCCGAAAATACGGACGCCGTTTCCCGACTTCTCCGCTTCCGACCCATCCGGATTAAAGATTTTTACATGTATGGTATCATTCTCAAAAAACGGACCGTATAAAATTCCGTCGGAACCCACCCCAAAATTCCGGTCACAGATTTGTATGATTTTCTCCTTTGTCAAATCAATGTCGGACCGATTTGGATCAATCACAAGATAATCGTTCCCAAGCCCCTGATATTTGCTCATCGTCAATGCTTCCATGCAAATACTCCTAATTTTCATCTTCTCTTTCAGTATATAAACGCGATCTGAAAGATATGACATCGTACTTACTCAGTCAGACGAGAAACAAAGGAAAGTGCTCATTTCAAACGTTTTATGCTGTCCTGCTTCGAAAAAACGCAGCCACAATAATTTTGCCGGTACAAACCGTATTTTTGAGACAATGCCACCGACTGCCGGTAGCCATCTCTCTTTTTAAAATCAGAGGGAAGATACGCAATTCCAATTTGCTCTCCGATCTGCTGTCCGATCTCATTCAACTTTGCCGCATTTTTTAGAGGACTGATCGAAAGAGTCGTCGTGAAATAGTCATAGCCGCCCTTCTTTGCCAAACAGGCCGCCTCCCGAAGGCGCAGTTCATAGCACCGAAAACAGCGTTCTCCGCCCTCCGGTGCCTGCTCAAGCCCCTTTGACAGTTCCAAAAAACGTGCCGGCTCATAGGCGCCTTCCACAAATGAAATCCCACAGCCAAATTCCTCATTCAGCATTCCGATCAGACGTCTCTGCTCTTCCGATCTTTTTTGAAATTCTTCCCCGGGGCCGATATTCGGATTATAGTAAAACACCGTCAATTCAAAATATGGCGCAAGGTACAGTAAAACATAGCTGCTGCATGGTGCGCAGCAGCTATGTAAAAAGAGCCTCGGCTTTTCCTCTCTTTTTTCAATTTCCTGAAGAAGTTTATCCAATTCTTTCTGATAATTCACCACATTCATTGTCTTTCCCCATATTATATTTTTCAATAAACGTCTCAATCGGAACCGGTCTGGAATACAGAAAGCCCTGCGCATAAATGCAGCCGATTTCGAGCAGCATTTTTACCTGCTCCGGTGTTTCCACACCCTCGCAGATCACCCGAACACCAAGTCCTTCCGCCATCTCCACTATTTTTCTCAGAATCCACTTGCCCGGATCGCTTGTTTCGGTTTTGTCCAAAAATCCCCTGTCGATTTTCAGTACATCAAACGGCATATCCCGCAGCAGATTCAAGGAAGAATAACCCGAACCAAAATCATCAATGGACAGCTCCATATTCAATTCCTTCAGCTGCTTCATGACGTCTAACATCCGCTCCCGTTCATGAAAAAATACGGTTTCCGTCAGTTCCAGCTCCACAAGTCCCTTTGGGATTTTATATTTTAAAAGAATCTGCTGCACATGAAGCGTATATCCCGGATCATGCAGCAGGTAGCGTGACTGATTAATTGAGACGGGATAAACTGTCCGTCCCTCATCCAGCATCTGCCGTAAATACCCGCATATCCGCTCAAGCATATAAAAATCTATTTTTTCGATAAACCCATTTTTTTCAAAAATCGGAATAAACTCATTCGGTGGGATGATTTGGCCGTCTCTCTTCCTCCAGCGCACCAGCGCCTCCGCACCGGCGATTTTATCCTCCTTCATATTCCACTTGGGCTGTAAATAAGGGACAAATTCTCCGGCCTCCAGAGCCGCTTCCATTTTAGATTCCACATCCTCACGTTTTCTTGTTTCCTCCATCAGACTCTCCTGATAGCCGCCCACCAAATCCTTCGAATTGGTATTGACGGATTTCCTTGCAAGGTTTGCTTTATCCATCATGCCCGAAATATCTTCCTCATAGTCATTGACAGTATAATATCCGCTTTTGATCCGGACGGGGTAAGTCATATGGATTGCACTTGCCGCTTTGCTCAGACGATCTTCCAAAAAACGCTTCCGTTCCCTGTCACGGCCGTCATTTACAGCGAGACAAATAAAACAGTCCGCGCTGATTCTTGCAAACGTCTCATTATAGCTGAAACTCTCTCTGGAAGCCTCAACCATTGCCCGCAGCAGCAGATCTGCCTTTTGATGCCCATAACCCTCATTGATATAACGGAAATTTAAAATATCAAAGCAAATAATGACATAAGGCAGCTCGCGATATTCCTTTAGCAGCTCCGATGCCTTCATTTTAAAATGATTTTCATTCGGTGCATCGGTCAGCACATCTCTGTATACGAGTTTTGCAATCTGCTTTTGATCCTCACTTACAAATTTTTTAACGGCATTAGCCAGAAACAGCAGTAACAAAATAAGTCCGACTGCACAAACGACTGCCTCAAGCACGGCGGGGCTTACCAGACGGTTGATTTCGCTCCTGGAAACACGATAAATAAGATTGACTCCCTCAGTCTTTGGCAGCGGCATATAAAATAAGTAAATCCCGCCATCATCCGGTTCGACCTTCATACTGCCCGCCTCACCTGCCGCGAGACTTTGTCTGAGGGACGATTCAAAATCCGCAGCCTTCCCTTCGTCGGAAATATGAGCCATGATCTGCATATAAAAATTACTGTGTCTGATCGCCTGTTCCTCCGACACCTCAGTAGAGGCAATGACCACACCGTTATCATCAATGAGGTAACCTTCGGCCACCTGCATCAGATAACCGGAATTCAGCCCGTCAAACAGCTTTTCGGTCTGGTCGGCCCCGATCACATAACCCCGCACAATGCCGTCTGTGACAATGGGAGCAATCAGAGAAAAGGCAATATTCTCTTCAAAAAATTGTTTATCTACATAGACATCCTTCGTCTCAGCCGCATTCAGCTCCGCCATGAGTGAAGACAGATCTGCAGAAGAAACCTCGCCTGTTGTATCATAAAGTGTGCCGGAGAGATCCAGATAAAATACTTGATCAAACAGTTCTTTTTGCTTAAACTCCGACAGAGTCTCCAAAATATCAGCTTCCGTTTTTACCTTACTTTTAGAAAAATTCTCCGCCTCCAGGCGCATCACCTGACAGTTTTTTTCAAGAGTTCTTCCAAGCACCTGGGCACCGAACTGTGCCTGAGAATAAACGGAATCATAGGCAAGCTGTCCGCAGGTATGTATCGCACTGTAGATGTGAAAGCCGCAAATACCGACACTAATCAGGAATAAAACCAAACAGACAGCAGACAGTCTGATAATTTTATACTCCGGTATCCTTCTCTTTTTTTGCCTTTTTGCCGGTGTTTTCTTATTAGCCATTTTTGTTCCCCATCACTGCTCTATCTAAAATAAGCAACCCCTGACTCAAACAGCTTCATATCCTGTTCTCCGTAAATATTCTTAGCAACGGCATCCCCCCGTCTTTCGGAATGCGCCATCTTGCCCAAACATCTGCCGTCCGGACTGGTGATTCCTTCGATCGCCATGTAGGAGCCGTTGACATTCCATTCTTCATCGAGAGAAACAATTCCGTTAATATCCACATACTGCGTTGCAACCTGTCCGTTTGCAAACAGCTTCTTTAACCATTCGTCATTCGCAACAAATCTGCCCTCGCCGTGAGACGCCGGAATTACATAGGTAGCACCAAGCTCCGCCTTTAAAAGCCAGGGTGATTTGTTGGAGACCACCTTCGTATAGACCATTCTGGACACATGGCGGTTGATCGTATTAAAGGTCAGCGTTGGAGAATCCTCGGTCTGGCCCGCAACTTGTCCCTCCGGCACAAGTCCAAGCTTAATCAGCGCCTGAAAACCGTTGCAGATGCCGAGCGCCAGACCGTCCCTTTGATCCAGCAGCTCTGATACGGCTTCCTTGATCGCCGCATTCTGAAATGCCGTCGCAAAAAACTTGGCAGAGCCATCCGGCTCATCACCTGCGGAAAACCCGCCGGGGAACATGATAATCTGAGCCTGACGGATACTCTTTTCAAATACGGCGACGGAATCCCTGATATCCTGTGCCGTCCTGTTGGTAAATACCTTTGTCACAACAGAAGCTCCCGCGCGCTCAAATGCCGCCGCACTGTCATATTCACAGTTTGTCCCCGGAAATACCGGAATAAATACAACAGGCTTTGCGACCTTGTTTTTACACAGATAAACACGATCCGCCTGATATAACCTCGTTTCAAGCACATCCGTCTTCTTTTCAGCCTTTGTCGGGAATACCTTTTCCAATGTTCCCTTCCAGGCAAATAATGCTTCCTCCATTGATATCGTCATGTTTTTGTAAGCAAACACAGCCTCGTCCGTAACCTCGCCAATCACCGTATAATTGACGGCAAGTTTTCCGATTCTGTCCGCCGGCACTTCCGCAAGCAGCGCTCCAAAGTCCGCCCTGAACAGGTCTTCTCCTGCAAAGCTTTGTTCAATTTTCACGCCTAGACCATTGCCGAATGCCATTTTGCTGACGGCAGCCGCAATACCCTTTCCGTCCGGTGCATACGCAGAAACGATATTGCCGTCCCTGATATCCCGATGAAACTTTTCATAGGTATCCTTGATTGCACCATAGTTCGGAAGAGAAAACTCATCTTTTTCAATATTAATAAAAATAAGCTTATTTCCGGCCATTTTCAGCTCCGGTGTCAGGATGTCCTGCTGCTTAGCCACATCGACTGCGAAGGATACAAGCGTCGGCGGCACATCAATCTCATTAAAGGAGCCGGACATACTGTCTTTACCGCCAATGGACGGAAGTCCAAAGCCAAGCTGCGCGGCAAATGCGCCGAGCAGGGCCGCAAACGGCTGGCTCCACTTGGAAGCATCCTCCGTCATCCTCCTGAAATATTCCTGAAAGGTAAATCGTATTTTCTTATAATCTCCTCCCGCAGCCACAATTTTGGCTACAGATTCGAGTACGGCATATACTGCGCCATGGTAGGGGCTCCAAGAGGACAAATACGGATCAAAGCCGTAACTCATCATCGTCACAGTATCCGTTTTTCCTTTTAAAACAGGAAGCTTTGCAACCATTACCTGCGTTTCCGTAAGCTGATATTTACCGCCATACGGCATCAGCACGGAGCCGGCCCCGATTGAGCTGTCAAACATCTCCACAAGGCCTTTCTGCGAACAGACATTCAAATCGCGCAGCGTTGTAAGCCACGCATCTCTAATGTCTCCACCGGCAAGCGCTTTTCCGACACCTGCAAGCGCGGGGGTATCAAAAAAGCCTTCTGTCTTAGCCGGAACCTCCACCCTGACACTCGTCTCCTGATGTGCGCCGTTCGTATCCAAAAACGCACGCGAAAGATTCACAATCTCCTGACCTCTCCAAAGGAGTACAAGGCGCGGGGATTCTGTCACTGTCGCCACCTCGACCGCCTCCAGATTTTCTTCCTGTGCATATGCCAAAAACTGTTCCACATCCGTATTTGCAATGACGACTGCCATTCTTTCCTGAGATTCTGAAATGGCCAGCTCTGTTCCGTCCAAACCCGCATATTTTTTCGGCACCTTGTCCAAATTGATTTTCAGACCGTCGGCCAACTCACCGATTGCAACCGACACACCGCCTGCTCCGAAATCATTGCATTTCTTGATCAGTTTGCTGACCTCTTCCCTGCGAAACAGCCTCTGGAGCTTTCTCTCCGTAGGCGCATTGCCCTTCTGCACCTCTGCACCGCACGTTTCGATGGATTGCTCCGTATGCACCTTTGAGGAACCCGTCGCTCCGCCGCAGCCGTCGCGTCCGGTTCTTCCGCCAAGCAAAATAATACTGTCACCGGGGTCGGAAGTTTCCCTAATCACATTTTTTCTCGGTGCCGCACCCATGACCGCACCGATTTCCATCCGCTTTGCCACATAGTTCGGATGATAAATTTCTTTTACAAAACCTGTCGCCAGACCGATTTGGTTCCCGTAGGAGGAATAGCCGCTTGCCGCTCCCCGCACCAGCTTTTTCTGGGAAAGCTTGCCTCGCAGCGTTTCGCTTAAAGGAGCCGTCGGATCGGCAGCTCCCGTCACACGCATGGCCTGATAAACATAAGAGCGTCCCGAAAGCGGATCCCGAATCGCTCCGCCAAGGCATGTTGCAGCGCCGCCGAACGGCTCAATTTCCGTCGGATGGTTGTGCGTCTCATTTTTGAAGCTCACAAGCCATTCCTCTGTCCTTCCGTCAATCTCTACAGGCACGACAATCGAACAGGCGTTAATCTCCTCCGATTCCTCCATATCCTGTAATTTACCGTCCGCCTTCAGCTTGCGCATGGCCATCAGTGCCAGATCCATCAGACAAACAAATTTATCGCTTCTTCCTTTAAAAATTTCTTCACGCACAGCCAAATAATTCTTGTAGGTTTCTTCAATCGGCTTTTTGTAATAACCGTCCTCAAAGATAACGTCCGTAAGCTCTGTAGAAAAAGTCGTATGGCGGCAGTGATCCGACCAGTAAGTATCCAGCACGCGAACCTCCGTCATCGAAGGATTTCTGTGTTCCTCACTTTTAAAATAATTTTGGATATGCAGGAAGTCCTTAAACGTCATGGCCAGCCCCAGAGAAGCATACAGCTCCTTAAGAGGCGCCTCCTCCATATCCTGAAAGTCCTCAAATATCAGGATGTCGGCCGGTTCCTCAAACTCCGTTACAAGTGTATCCGGCTTTACCATGCCGGTTTCGCGGGAGTCCACGGGATTGATGCAGTAGCTCTTGATCCGCTCGAATTCCTCATCCGAAATCGATCCTTCCAGACAATAGGTGACGGCCGTTTTAATAATCGGCTCCTCATCCTCCTTTAAAAACTTCACACACTGGACAGCAGAATCCGCTCTCTGGTCAAACTGTCCCGGAAGATATTCTACGGAAAACACCCGTGACTGTCCGTTTTCAGGAAACTCCTCCTCATAAAGCAAATCTACCGGCGGCTCGGAAAAAACAGTGGAACAGGCACGCTTGTAAGTCTCCTCAGAAAGATTCTCGATGTCATATCGGATCAGCTCCCGTACACGATCGATTCTCTTGATATCCAAATAGCTTGTGATCTCCTCACTCAGCTCCTTTGCCTTTACCGCAAAAGGCGCCTTTTTTTCTACATAAATCCGCTTAACCACTGTTCATTTCTCCTTCTTGTAGGTTATAATATAAAATCCGTCCGGCTTTTCAGTCGGCGGAAATTCCTTCCTCATCTCTGCCAAGCACCTGATAAGCAGTATATTCCTCCTTATCCCGATCCGTAAACACAAAGCCGAGAATTCCTCTGCCCGTATGGGCGCCGATTGCACAGCCTACGCACGAGCGGATCACTCTTGCCGGCTTGATCTGTTCCCGCATAATTTCCTCAAACAGTACGGCGGATTCCTCATCCTCTCCGTGCACAATCCCAACAATAGTATCGGAAAAATCCAAGCCATTCTTCAGGGCTTCCTCAACAAGCTTTTTCAATGCCTTTTTCCGTCCTCTGACCGAATAAAGTGATCTCAGAGCCCCTGTCTCATCTACCTCAATGATCGGCTTGACATCCAGCACCTCACCGACAGAGCCTTTCACCTTGCTGATCCTGCCGCCCTTGATCAAATAATACAGCGTATTGACCGTAAAAAGATGCTTGATATGGTTATTTGCATAATATACGGCAGCCTCCTTAATCAATGCATCGGGCGCGCCCTGCTCCTGCATCAGCAGAAGCTTATAAACAAGCAGTCCAAAACCCAGCGAAGCACAGTGTGAATCCACAATTGTCATTTTAAAATCCGGATATTCCTCCAACAGATCGCGGTAAGCAAGTGTAGCCGCGCCAAATGTACCGGCGATGCCTGTTGAAAAACACAAATACAGCACCTCATCCCCATTTTGAGCATAGGCGCGGAAGCTTTCCGTAAACATATATTCATTAATATGGTAAGTTTTGATATCGATTTCTTTATCATCCAGCAGATTATAAAATTCTTTCGTTGTAATGCTGACTCTGTCAAGATGGTCCGTTCCATTGATTACAACCGGTGTCGGAATGATTTTTAACCGGTACTTTTCCTCAATCCACGCCGGCATATCCGATGCGGAATCCGTCACTATTTTTATCATACGATTCTCCCTGGAGTTTATTCCTTAACCTATTCCTTTTTAACCTGCCGCACAGCATTCATACACATAATCAGGAAATATAATCCATTGCTTCCCGCAGCGTATGAACCCCTAACAGTTTCATATTCCCTTTATACCGGATCTGCCCCATTACACTTTTCGGCAAAATGCAGGTTTGAAAGCCGAGCTTCTCCGCCTCCGATACACGCAGCTCCGACATACTGACAGAACGCACCTCACCGCTCAAGCCGACTTCGCCAAACACAATGAGATCCTCAGGAATAACCTTATTCTTATAGCTTGACAAAACAGCGAGTACAATCCCGAGATCGACAGCCGGCTCCGCAAGGCGCATGCCGCCCGCCACATTCACATAAGCGTCACAGTCCGACATCTTGATGCCGATTCGTTTTTCCAAAACCGCCATGAGCAGATTGACTCTGTTCAAATCCGCACCCGTGGCCTGTCGCCGCGGAATACCGAAGCTTGTCTGGCATACGAGCGCCTGGATTTCTATCAGAAGCGGCCGTGTCCCCTCCATCGCACACACAACAACCGAACCGCTGGCATTCAGAGGCCGTCCCGAAAGCATATATTCCGAAGGATTTTTCACCTCGACAAGACCTTCGCTTCTCATTTCAAACACACCGATCTCGTTCGTGGAGCCGAATCGATTTTTGACACCGCGCAGAATCCTATAGGAAGCATGCCTGTCCCCTTCAAAATAGAGAACGGCGTCCACCATATGCTCCAAAACACGCGGGCCCGCTACCATACCTTCCTTTGTCACATGTCCGACAATAAAGATCGCGATGCCGAGACCCTTCGCAAGCTGCAGCAGCAGTCCTGTCGTCTCTCGCACCTGAGAAACGCTGCCCGGCGCTGCGGACACGTCTTCACTGAACATCGTCTGAATCGAGTCGATGACGACCGTCTCCGGTTTTTCCCTACGGATGACTTCCTCAATATCAGACATGTTTGTTTCGCAGAGCAACGACAGGCAGTCGTTAAACTCACCGATCCGCTCCGCCCGCATCTTAATCTGTTTCAGCGATTCCTCGCCCGAAATGTATAGTACCTGATGTTGATCATCAGAAAGCCGTTTGCATACCTGCAGCAAGAGCGTCGATTTTCCGATGCCGGGATCTCCTCCAACTAAAACAAGGGAGCCAGATACAATACCGCCTCCTAAAACTCTATCCAGTTCCTCGATATGGGTCTTAATTCTCTCATCCTCAGTCAGGCGGATTGCCGAAATCCTTTCCGGCATTTTCCGCTCCCCACACCGGTGAGGAGGAGTTTCGTTCTTCCCCCTCAGCGATTTGGAAACGGTCTCCTCGACGAGCGTATTCCACTCCTTGCAGGACGGACACTGGCCCATCCATTTGGAAGATTCATAGCCGCATTGGCTGCAATAAAACACCGTCGTTAGCTTTCCTTTTGCCATGCTTCTCCTACTCGACAACCTTGACCGGAATTTCTCCTTCTCCGGCGAGCTCCACGCTGATGCTCAGCTTGCCGCCAAGATTTGTCTTCATCTTACCAACACTCTTTTCGGACACAAACACTTCATATATCGTATCTTCTTTTAAACCAACCGTAATTTGCGCGTCCATTGTGCCGCTTACGGTAAATTCCACACCCTTTACAGTCAATTTGAACTCATTTACACTGGTGCCCGGTACGGATTCGTACACAAACATACCATCTCTCTCCAGCTTTGTTATTTCAGAAAATGTCTTTACCTTATAAAGATTTCCGGCACATTCATAATCCTCGAGCTTTGCCTTTTGCGGCAGCTCATGATTCCCGAAGCTCAAAGAGCCGTCTTTTTCCGTACGAATAAGTTCTTTTACCACTGACATGACGTTCAGTCCTCCTAAGTAGATTATACTTCTTTTAATAGTATACTCTATATCCGGCTTATTTTCCAGCCATTTTAATCTCATTTTTACCGTCGATTTTCACGAGGGAAACGATAACCTCCTGCCCCTCTCTCACGCGTCCCTCAAGCACCTCCTCCGCAAGCTTATCCTCTAGCATTGTCTGGATTGCACGCCGAAGAGGTCTTGCACCATACTTTTTATCCGCACCCTTCTCGACAATATATTTCTTAACCGTATCGCGCACTGTCAGTGTAATATTCATCTGTTCCTTTGCACGGGCCGCAAGGTTATTCACAAGCAGCGTTACAATTTTTTTCATATTTTCCTGATTCAACGCATGAAAAACAATAATTTCATCGATCCGGTTAATAAACTCCGGCTTGAAAATGTGCTTTACTTCCTCCATCACACCGGATTTCATCTTTTCGTAATCCTGCCTATCGTCCTCCACAGCCGCAAATCCAAGTTTTTTTGGATCGATAATCCTTCCGGCACCCGCATTTGATGTCATGATGATCACACAATTTTTAAAGCTGACCTTCCTGCCCGACGAATCCGTAATATGTCCGTCATCGAGCACCTGCAATAAAATATTGAACACATCCGGGTGCGCCTTTTCTATTTCATCAAACAAAATAACGGAATACGGGTTTCTGCGCACCTTTTCGGAAAGCTGCCCGCCTTCCTCAAAGCCGACATAACCCGGAGGCGAGCCGATCATCTTGGATACGGTATGCTTTTCCATATATTCGGACATGTCCACACGGATCAGTGCATTCTCCGTACCGAAAAGCACCTCGGACAGCGTCTTTGACAGTTCGGTCTTGCCGACACCCGTCGGTCCCAAAAACAGGAAGGAACCGATCGGTCTATTCTTTTCCTTTAACCCAATCCTCCCGCGCTTGATTGCTCTGGACACCGCGCTCACCGCTTCCTCCTGTCCTATGACGCGCTTGCGCAGCACCCTTTCCATGCGCAGCAGCTTTGTACTTTCACCCTCTGCCAGCTTTTTCACCGGTATTTTCGTCCATTCCGAAACAATATCAGCGATTTCATCCTCGTCTACAACCGGTTTCCTTCCGTTTAAACTTTTTTCAAAACGCTTTTTCTTTCTGTCGTAGGTCTTTTTAATTTCCTCCTGTTTCTGCTTCGCGGATGCATATTCTTCCAGCCGTTCTTCTCTTAGGAACTGTTCTTTTTCTATTTCAAGCTTCTTTATTTCCTGTTCCATCCCTCCGAGCCCGGCAGGCACCTTTAAACCGTTCAAACGTACCTTTGCCGCTGCTTCATCCATTAGATCAATTGCCTTGTCCGGCAAAAAGCGGTCATTGATATAGCGCGTGGACATCTGCACCGCGGCAGTCACCGCCGCATCGGTGATCTCGACACCGTGGTGCTTTTCATAATTCCCCTTAATACCCTGCAGGATATGAATCGTTGTTTCCTCGCTTGGTTCCTCTACGGTAATCGGCTGGAAACGCCGTTCAAGCGCCGCATCCTTCTGCACATACTTCCGGTATTCCTCATAGGTCGTGGCTCCGATTAACTGGATCTCGCCCCTTGCCAAAGACGGCTTTAAAATATTGGATGCATCAATCGCCCCCTCTGCGCCGCCCGCACCGATAATCGTATGCAATTCATCCAAAAACAACAGAATATTTCCGGCTTCCGTGACCTCTTTCACAACCTTTTTGATACGTTCCTCAAATTCGCCTCGATATTTGCTTCCCGCAACCATACCGGATAAATCAAGCGTCAGCACACGCTTATCCTGCACGGTCTCCGGCACAAGTCCATCTACAATCCGCTTTGCAAGCCCTTCGACAATCGCCGTTTTTCCGACGCCCGGCTCTCCGATCAGACACGGGTTATTTTTGGTGCGCCGGCTCAGTGTCTGGATAACCCGCGTAATCTCCATCTCTCTTCCGACTACAGGATCCAGTTTTCCCTCCGCCGCAAGTGCCGTCAAATCCCTGCTGTACTGATCGACAAGAAGTCCGGTTCCTTTTGCCTTTTTCTTGCCGTTTCTGGCGTTCTGCAATTCTTCCTTGTATTTAGAAACATCCTCACCCATCGCGACGAGTACATCGACATACAGCTTCTGCGGATTTACGGCGAGCGTATTCAACAGGCGGATCGCCAGATTTTCTCCGTCCTTAATCAGAGAAAGCAGCAGATGTTCCGTTCCGATCTGCTTCGCCCTAAAATGAACCGCTTCCTCCTCACTCCTTGCAAGAATCTCATCGACCTTCGGCGTAAAGCCGTCTCTCTCCCTGATGCCCACATCGGAGCCCGGAGCAATCTGCTGCTCAATCAGCTCAACAATGCTTTCCAAATTCACGCCGTTTGCCAGCAGCACCTTGGCCGCTACGCCGGTTCCTTCCTTAATCAATCCCAAAAGCAGATGCTCCGTTCCGATATAGCCATGCTTTAATTCTTTTGAAAGCTTCCCTGCCAACACTAAAACTTTTTCTGCATTTTCCGTATATTTTGATGCCATACTATTCTCCTTTAAACCATATTCTATTCATCCTTGTTATCTTCATTTTCCTGACAGCCGCAGTCTTCATACCATTCAGCCGTTCTCCCGCTGCGCACCGGAGCAGCCGTATTCCGCGTATATTTCATCGATCATTTCATGTACCTCATCCGCCGTAATATTTTTAAGACTGGCCCTGGCAAGCAAAATGAAAAGTTCCTCCTTCATATCCTCCATCGCCTGCAATTTATCAATATCAATTGCGATCACCGCACCTCTGCGACGGTCGATTTTGATATAACCTTCTTCCCGCAGTACAGAATATGCTTTATTCACCGTATGCATATTGATTCCGACGATCTCGGCAAGCTGCCGCACCGACGGAAGCATTTCACCCTCTCTTAACTGGGAGGTTGCAATCCCGATAATGATTTGGTTGCGAAGCTGCATATAAATTGCCTCTTCACTGTTAAAATCAATTTCCACTATCATATGTTCACCTTCTTTTGTCGTGCCCCGCATACAGGCAGACGTTTCTCTGTGATATCTATACTAACACAGCTAGCATATTTTGCAAGTAAAACATACAAAAGCAGCTCTTCTTAAATGAAGTGCTGCTTTTGTATGTTTTTTATCAGGTATCCTCCTTCTGGAACACGTAATCTGACATTATTCCTCTAAATTAATAAATTCAAACTCAAAATCCTCATCCAAATCCAATTCCGTCTGGGGTGCAGGCTGCGTAAAAGATTGTTGTTCATATTCCGGCTGACGAGGAGCTGTTTTCTGTGGTGCAGGCTGCTCATTCACCGGTCTTTCGGATTCTGCCGCAGGTTCTCCCCCCTGCTCCCTTATCTCCTCCCTGTACATCGGAGGCAAGTCTTCCGTACGGTTTCCGCGAGGTCTTCTCTCATCCCCAAGGGAATCCTTCATCGTGTTTTCCAATTCCGACCAGTCGATTGCCTGCGGTTCTTCGAATTTGGACTTGTCCTTCCTGCCGGGTTTTTCTTTTTTCGTTTTCTTTTCCTTTTTTTCCTTACGCCGGGGCTGAAAGAAATCGTCCTCCTCGTCGTCCTCATAATCGTCAATCATTTCCAGATCATCATCCGCTTCCCCATCTGTTCTGCCGGATGTTATCTGCGCATAGCCGTCCTTTCCATACCCCGACTGTGATTCTCCGTTCATCTGTATGTCTGCAAGCTTGCTTGCCCGGATCGGCCCATCTCCTTCTTCTTCGTCCTCCTCATCAATATAGTCATAGCTTTGGTAATCCCTGAGTTTCAAAAACATATTCAGCATGATAATCAGTAAAATGAGCAGAATAGCCGCCATAATGCAGATAACCAGCAGTCTTCTGTTGGATTGTACTTTATATCCTCCCGAATCGGACACGCTGCCATCTGTATCAATCACATTTCCGTTCTCGTCCGTCGTCGTACGGATCGCCTGTAAATAGCGCTGGTAAGTGCCTTCCGCCTGATCATATAAATACCATCCCTTGTTTCCTTCGGAGCTGATTGCATAAAGCAGGAAGAAATCTGCACTTGAAACATCCTCATTAGAAATCGCCGTATCCTCCTCTTCTCCTTCCGAAGCGGATTCCGCGATCATATAAGCCTCCAATGTCTGTTCATTCCACTGCAGTGTCGCCTTTGTAAAGCCTGTCGGAACAGACACCGTTTGATCTGCGGGAAGAACGATGATAAATCGGTTTTCAATTCCTTGAATTGTCCTAAAATCAGAAAGCCCGCCTGTCGTCTGGTCATATAGATTAAAAACGCCGTTGTTTCCGGTGGTATCCGTCACGTAAAGCAGCACAATATCTCCCATATCGAACTGGGCCGCCTCGACCATCTGTTCCTCATAAGTAACAGTCGTCTTATGAAACAGCGACGGCATGAACTCGTCCGCAAATACGGTAGATACAACCTTCGTTCCATCGGAAGACATAATTGTGCCTTCCTCCACGCCTGTTTCCGTCTGTCCGCCGCCGCCTGCCGCAGCTGCAGTATCTTCCCCGTCTACGGCAATCTGCACAGTGTCTGTCGGCACTTCGGCACCGTCTCCACCCAAAACAGCGGATACCGTTACCTCCGCCGTCCCGCCGGAAAGCACGGAAAAGGAAATGTCGGCCTCCGTATCCGAAAGTGTAATTAACCCGCCTCCGCCTCCGCCATACTCCTTATCGCACTCCAGAAATGACAGACGGTTTGCATCATATTCAACCGAAATCTGCGGCGCATCCGCCGCACCTGCCGGATTTTCCGCCTTCACACTCACAGTGACTGTATCTCCCACAGCAGCAGTCTCCTGATCCGCTGATATTTTCACACTCCCGGCCGCATAAACCCTGCTGCCCGACAGAATACAGAGCACAATAGCGAACGCAACAGCCCCCGTCCTCTTTAAGTTTCCCTGATACATATAAACTCCTTTCGCGTCCAACGCATTCTTTCCTTCTTAATTTACGAGGCCTTCCGCAGGCATTAACAGTTTAATTTCTCTGTACTGTCAGCGTATAAGTCTTTGTATTTCCGTTTTGTGCCTTGCAGACGATCGAAATGACGTTTGTACCGACATTTAAGTTCACCTGACCGACGCCGCCGACACTCGATGTATCTGCGACCGGCGTTGCTCCGATATTAATTGTTCCAACACTATTATCTACAATTAAATAATAATTATCTACAACAGGACTGAAGCCCGGTGCAAATGTCTGATTGTCGATCCAGAGTGCCGATAAATAGTTGTTCGGATTCGATTCGGAGGTCGGCTTTGCACATGCCGTTTCCGGCATATTATTATAATACGGAATTTTAAACACAAGCGAGGTGTTCAAATCCGAATATGCTTTTTTCATCCTTGCCGATTCCGCGGAAGCCGCAAGGATATTGCTCATATATTGATGGGAATAAATTCCGTTTTCACTGTTCACAACATTGAACTTTTGGAAATACAGCGTATTTTGTCCCTTCTTAACATATTTTTCACTCACATATTTAGCACTTCCCGTAATCGATTTATAACGGGAATTCCATGGCCGGTAATAGGCTTCCTCTGTGCCCTGCGCATAGATCAGTCCGTTGATAATTGAGCTATTGCCATTTGCCGCATAGGCACCGATATTAAAGAAGTTAAAGAAATTTTCATAACCCGATACCGTACCCGTCACACTCTGGCTCGTTCCGTAAATACCCTGCTCCTGCAGACAGCGGGATGCGAGATGATACGGACTGATACCGGAAGCAGATCCCGCTTCCAGGAAGGTGCTCGCATAAGATCTCGTGGCTCCGTCCGTATCCGTATAGGAACCGCTCATAAACGTCGATGCCAAAATACTTAAGACGCCCGCCTCATTTTGATAGCCTTGGTATTCCAACGTTTCAAATTGAAAAATACCGCTTTCATCTAAAAAGTTTCTCGGATCCATATAATATTGGATCAACTCCTTGGAAGCCGAAGCCCAACTCCCTCCGTCAAAACCATACCATGCATTCTGCGTCCAGTCATAGGCCTGTGGCTCCGTCGATTTCCACGATGAAATACTGGACTTGGCGACAAGATTCTTGCCTACGGAACTTTCTGCCGTCACTGCGGTATTCCAGTCCAGGTTCGTATTGACTGCCTCAAACTTCCAATTGGGATACTTCTCATGCAACGCACGCAGATTGTTCTTGTAGCTTTCCGGCAAAGCCGCAATCGATGCTTCAAAATCTGCCGAGCCGACTGCCGCCTGCTGTGTTGATGTCGTGATCACAGTTACCAGATCCGAACGGACATAGCCGTTCTTTTCACTGCCCTGGTAGGTGAAGCTGACCTGATACCATTTATATCCATCACTCCCCGTTGTTTCTCCAAGCACCTTAAGTGCATGTCCGAAATCAAGCTGCACAACAACCGTCCCATTCACGGCACTTTCCCTGATTCGAACACCCATACCTTTGATTGATCCGGTCGAAGCAGTGCTTGCTGCCGTCTGCACCGGCGTTTCCTCAGCGGTCACATAGTCCGAACGGATCCAGCCGCTCGAAGCGGTATTGTTATAGGAATAGGAAATCTGATACCATTTTTTTTCGTCCGTTCCGGTTTTTTCGGATTTTACGGTCACAGAATGTCCCGTGCTCAACTTGCACAGGACCTCTCCGTTTACCGCTTCTTTTCTGACATTGACGTTAATTCCTTTCACAGCGCCGTTTCGGTCTCCGGTAACAGTCGTAGACGCTGCATTTCCGGAAACGCTCGCAGAGGACGTCATTGTCACGCCCTCCACAAAATCCGAACGTATATAACCGCTCTGTGCTGTCATCTGATAGGTGAATGAAATTTTATACCAGGTAGTCCCGTCATTTCCTTTCGTCTGCTCCGTTACCGTCACGGCCTGACCGCTATTCAGCTTACAGAGAATCTCACCGCTCACCGGCTCTTTTCTGATATTGATCCCGCTTCCCTTTACCGTTCCGATCTGGGTTCCAGCCGAAGACGAGGCCGCCGTTTCTGTCACAGTCACATAATCCGCACTCACATACCCTGTCATTGTCGTCCCGTTATAGGTAAACTGTATCTGATACCAGTTTTTCCCGTCTCCGCTCGCCGCCGCAAGCACAGTCACCTCTGTGCCGGCATTCAGTGCACCGGAAACAGCAGCCGTTGTCGATGCAGATGCTCTTATTCGGACTGAATTCCCCTTGATCGTTCCTTTCTTTGTCGAGGAAGTGCCTGTTCCCGTCGTCGCTCCGGTCGTCTGTGTGACAGTCGTTTCCGTCACCGACAGCAAATCTGCCCGAATATAGCCGGTCACCTCCGTGCCGCCCGTCAGCGCCGCAGGAACGGTTACCTTGTACCATTTTTGAGAATCGTCGCCCGTAACGGTTTCGGCCACGGTAACCGACGCACTCTTTGTCAGGGTCGCCATCACGGTACCTGTCGCAGCAGCCGTCTTTCTTACCCGAATGCTGTTTGCTGTAACTGTTCCCTTCAGCACCTTTACCGTCGAAGAAGAAGTCCCCGCACCGGAGGAAGCGACACTCCCGCTTGTGCTGACCAAATCAGACCGGATATAGCCCTTATAGCTATTCCCGTCTTTTGTAAAACTCACATAATACCAGGTACTTCCGTCCGTGCCTGCCGAAGAAGATTCTACCGTAACGCTCTGACCTCCGGCAAGCGTCGTCCTGATGCCGGATGTTTTAGAGGCTTCTTCGCGCACAATAACGTTTGTGCCCTTGATTGTCCCTGTGTTGGTATTGACTTTTGAATCGGTTGTATTCGCTGCAGCCGGTGTAGTGGATTTTTGGACAAGATCGGAACGGATATAGCCTGTTGAACCGGAAAGGGTAACCTGATACCATACCTTTCCATCGGAACCGATCTTTTCATCCGTGATCATTACAATCTCATCCTTTGTAACTCCAAACGCGAAAGCAGAAGCCGTAGATGCATCCTGACGCACCATACCGCTTTTGCAAAGAACCGTTCCCTTTACTGCCGTATATCCATAAACCTGCTGACTCATAACCTGTGTAGCAATAAACACGCTGCCAATAACACCTGTTATGATAAACAGCAACAGAACGAAGCGGCGGTTGCCCTTCTCCCGCATTCTTCGTGCATTTGTTTGCATAAGTATCATATACCGTTTCCCCTTTCAGTATATGCAAGATGCCTGTTGACTCTCCTAGTCATTATTTATCCCCGTGGCATTGCCACCTTTTTTCTCTTTTTTATCATACAACCTGTTTTTGCTTATGTCAACCATATATTGTCATATATCGCATTTTTCTACAATATTTAGCGGCTGTTTTCGATCTTGTCTTACAAATTCAATCTGAAATAAAGGATGAAGAGCAAAAAAACAAGCGAACATGTTTTGACCCAATCAGTCATCATGTCCGCCTGTCTGCTATTTATTTCGCTTTCAGTTATCGCATAAAACGCCGTTCACCCTTCGCACCCGCCCCGGTTCCCTTTACAAATCCCTGAGTCGGCGGTAGACGCCTTGCATCATCCTCTTTCTTCGCCTTTCCCGCACATGCATCACAGTATTTTCCCGAACGAATTTTTGCTCCGCAACTCTCGCATTGAAGAAACACCACGGAATTAGGTGCAATCTCAATTTTTTCCTCACGCAGCATCTGACGAATTTTATTGACATCCACCCCCGTCGCCGTCGAAACCTCAGACTGTGTCGCACCACGGTTTTCCTCAATATAAGTGCGCACCTTCCCATAATCGTCAAGCTCAATATTTCTGCAGCTTTCACATTCGTATTCCCCGATACCCACATACCGCAAATTGCCGCCGCATTTGCTGCAGTCAGCAGGTCTTCCGTATTGTAACGATTTTAAATCAAGCGCCATAAACAATCCCTCCTTCGCAGTATTTTCAAATATTTCTGACAGGGCAGTTCCATTCTCCGGCTATGCCTCGTCAATTGCTTTCCCTATATCACTCCTGCAATATTTGTTGTCAAAGCCGACCCAAGTCACCGCCTCATAAGCATTGCGGCGCGCCTGCTTCAGATTCGCACCGGTTGCCGTAATGCCAAGAACACGGCCTCCGTTTGTCACAACTTCTCCGTCCGAAAGCTTTGTTCCCGCATGAAATGCAAAATAACCATCCTTTTCGCGGAAACTTCCCAATCCCGTGATCGGCAGCCCCTTTTCATAGCTGCCCGGATATCCCTTCGATGCGAGTACGACACAAACCGCCGCATTATCCGCAAATGCAAGCTCTGTTTGATCAAGCGTCCCGTCAATACAGGCTTCCATCACATCAATCAGATCGTTTTCCATCCGCGGCAATACGACCTGCGCCTCCGGATCACCAAATCTTGCATTATATTCGAGTACCTTGGGGCCTTCCTCGGTAAGCATCAGTCCAAAGAAAATGATCCCTTTGAATTCCCGTCCCTCGCTTGCCATCGCATCGACAGTTGCCTGATAAATATGCTCCCGGCAGAACTCATCCACTTCTTTTGTATAGAAGGGGCTTGGAGAAAACGTTCCCATTCCGCCTGTATTTAAGCCCAGATCTCCATCCTGCGCACGCTTATGATCCTGTGCGGAAGTCATCAGTCGGATTGTCCTTCCGTCTACAAATGATAGCACGGATACCTCTCTGCCTGTCATAAATTCCTCTATGACGATCCGGTTTCCCGCGGAGCCAAACTGCTTATCCAGCATGATTGTCTTGACGCCGGCCTCGGCTTCCTCAAGCGTATTACAGATCAGGACACCTTTTCCGAGCGCCAGACCATCCGCCTTTAATACGATCGGCAGCCTTGCCGTCTTTAAATAAGAAAGCGCATCTTCAGGCGTATCAAAATTTTCATAAGCCGCAGTCGGGATATTGTACTTTTTCATCAGATCCTTGGAGAACGCCTTGCTGCCCTCCAGAATCGCCGCATTTTTCCGGGGGCCGAACACGCGCAGCCCTCTTGCTTCCAGCACATCTACGACACCGCCTACGAGAGGATCATCGGGTCCGACAATCACTAAATCAATCTCATTTGCCGTGGCAAAGTCCGCCAGCCGCTCAAATTCCATCACTCCAATATCAACACAATCTGCGATCTGCGCAATCCCCGCATTTCCCGGCGCACAATAAATTTTATCCACCCGTTTGCTTTTGGCTGCACTGACAGCAAGTGCATGTTCCCTGCCGCCACCGCCTATAATTAGCACCTTCATTGCACTGTCTCCTTATGTAGATTTCTGATCCTTCCGTTTTCCAACACAACCTCACCGTTTGCGATCGCCTGGATCGCTGCGGGAAGAAGCTGCCACTCCGCCTGCTCCATCACGCGCTTCTGCAGCCGTTCAGGTGTGTCGTCCGGCCTCACTTCAACCGCCTTTTGCATAATAATGGGGCCGGTATCCGTCCCTGCGTCCACAAAGTGAACTGTCGCGCCCGTCACCTTCACACCGCGCTCCAAAACCTTTTCATGCACCTTCAGTCCATAATATCCCTCCCCGCAAAATGAGGGGATCAGGGACGGGTGGATATTGATGATCCTCCCCTCCCAGGCTCTTACAAAACGGGAAGACAGCACAACTAGGAAACCGGCCAGCACGATCAGCTTTGCATCCGCTCCGGAGAGTGCCTTCAGCATTGCAGTATCATAATCATCCCGATTCTCATAGTCCTTCGGACTGATACAGCGCGCGGGAATGCCGTTCTTAGCCGCACGCTCCAGAGCATAAGCGTCTGATTTATTGCTTATAATAAGTGCTATTTTTACACCCGTTATTTTTTTCTGCTCAATCGCATCGATAATTGCCTGTAAATTCGTACCGCCGCCTGATACAAGCACCGCTATGTTCAGCATATCGTGACACCCTTTTCTCCGGCTTCGATCATCCCAATCCTATAGGACTTCTCTCCTGCCCTCTGAAGTGCTGCCATTGTGCCCGCAGCATCACATTCCTCCACAACGAGCATCATGCCGATTCCCATATTGTACGTATTATACATCATTTCATCGCTGATGTTTCCGCTCTCCTGTAACAGTGAAAAAATCGGAAGCACCTCAAAGGAATCTCTATTAATCACGGCACGCATACCATCCTGCAGCATTCTCGGTACATTTTCATAAAAACCGCCCCCGGTAATATGACTGCAGCCCTTGATTGTAATGCCGGCCTCCTTCACGCTGCTTAACGCCTTCACATAAATCTTTGTCGGAGTCAGAAGCGCTTCACCCAGCGTACAGCCGAGACTTGTCACATATTCGTTCATATTGGACTCCCTCATCGGAAACACTTTACGCACGAGAGAATATCCGTTGCTGTGTACACCCGAAGAAGCAATGCCGATTAAGACATTCCCCTCCTTGATTTCCTTACCGGAAATCAGCTTTTTTTCATCGACAATACCAACCGCAAAGCCTGCCAGATCATATTCCTCCTCCGGATAAAAGCCCGGCATCTCCGCCGTCTCTCCGCCGATCAGCGCAGCACCTGCCTGCCTGCAGCCTTCGGCCACGCCCTTTACGATCGAGGCAATTTTCTCCGGTTCATTTTTTCCGCACGCAATATAATCGAGAAAAAATAACGGCTCTCCTCCCGCACAGGCAATATCGTTGACGCACATAGCGACACAGTCAATTCCAATTGTATCATGCTTATCAAGAAGAAACGCCAGCTTCAGTTTTGTACCGACTCCATCCGTACCCGATACGAGCGTAGGCTTTTCCATTGTTTTATATTTTTCCAGGGAAAACGCACCCGAAAATCCGCCAAGTCCTCCGAGCACCTCGGGTCTCATCGTTCCCTTCACATGCTCCTTCATCAATTCCACCGCTTTGTACCCGGCTTCAATATCCACCCCTGCGCTTTTGTAATCCATTTTTTGTCTCCTCTTTCTCCGTTACTATTCAGTTTTCGGCTTCTGTGCCATATATTGCTTATACCCGATTTCCTCGAGCTTTGCCGCTTTTTTTTCTACAGACTCCTTCAAGCCCTTTGTATATTCCTTCAGTTTCCCAAGAAGTGCCTCATCCGATATCGCAAGCATCTTGACTGCCAGAATCCCTGCATTTGCACCGCCGCCTATGGCAACTGTCGCAACCGGGATCCCGGACGGCATCTGCACTATAGAGTAAAGTGAATCACGTCCGCCCAGTGATGTCGTATGCATCGGAATTCCGATAACCGGCATCGGAAAAATTGCAGCGCACATTCCCGGCAGATGGGCCGCCATTCCCGCTCCCGCAATAATGATCCGAAAACCCTTTTCCTCAGCGCTTTTGGCGTATTCATAAAATACGTCCGGCTCTCTGTGAGCGGAAATAATCGTGATCTCATAATCCACCCCAAACTCTTCCAGAATATCCGCCGCCTTGCTCATGACCGGCATATCGGAATCACTGCCCATTACAATGCCTACCCTTGCCATCTTACTCCTCCTTGTGATCTGTCTCTTCTGTGCATTTCATGCCTTTTTTTATTATATATGAATCTCATTGATTCTTCAACGGTTTATTCAGCTCTTCCAGTCCCGCAAGGACAAACTGGCCGTCTTCAAGCAGCACCGTCTCGGTTCCGTCCTTATGCACCGCATAGATACCTCCCAGCTCATCATAAGGAATCGTGATATCCGTATGGCAATGGAAATATGCCTCCTTCGGACTGCTCGTCCTAAGAGCGGAAATCTCATTCTCCCGTGCAATGATTTCCTTTCCGTCAGGATTATAAGACTTCACATCCTCCTCATAGCTGTAGCAGGTATCACCAACCGCAAAATGCGGACCCGTTTTTTCACTGATCAAAATAGGAAGCTTCTCCTGAATCCGGTATTTTCTCGCCATTCTGTAAGCTGTCGTATTGGTTCCGATCGCAAACTCACCAAGCGGCAGTGTATCATGATGGAACAGCAGATTGTCTTTGATATATCTTCCATTTTCCTTTTCATCATCAAAATTGGAGCAACTATAAGAAACAATTTTTCCATCCTGAAAGCTCAGCTTTAGGTTTCGGTAGTACAGACCCTCCAAATAAATTTCCCCGACATGCAGCAAGCCCTGTGTCCCTTTCAGCTTCGGTGACGTAAACACCTCCCCGACCGGAATATTCACATCCGCCACACAGTTTTCAAACAGCGTCTCCGTTTCAGGATTTTTCAGCTCATGAAGAGCTACGGACAGTTGCGTCAGATTTCCTCTTTTTCCGACGATCCTCACAGACTGTGCCCGATCCAGCACATCGATCAGCTTCTGCTGCATCGCCTCATAGCTCGCATAATCAAGTGTATTAATTTTGACCGTTTCCGCAAAAATCTCTGCGAAATCAGGACCAATCTGCGGCGTTGGATAGGCAATAATCGTAAAACTGCGCTCCTTACCGATAATATACTGGTTCGTAAGGCGTCCGCTCAAATCCGTATATTCCACGGAAAGCTTCTGCTGCTTTTCGCTAAGGGAAAGAGCGGCTTCCTTTGCCTTCGGCAGAAACGGTTCCTCACCGAACACCTCCATGACAGCAGGGCCGGCATGCCATGACGCCAGCTCCTTGCGTTCCTCAAATGCCGCCTTTAAAACACTGATTTTCCGGCTGACAAAATCTCTGTCCAGATAAATTGCTTCATCCTCTTTATGGTCAAAATCATATTGTTTATTCGCAATCGCACCGTAATAGCCAACCCGGTGATGCCCCCGCTTATTTAAAGACAGAGATGCAACGCGGTAGATCGTCGGCGAAAGTCCCATTTCTTTATAATTCTCAATTGCTTTTCTTACAATGCGTTCAAAACCGAGGCAATAGCGGATGTTCACAACGCGTTTCTTTGACAGATCCTTATTGCCTTTTACAAAACCAATCCGATAACCCTCCGTGTATGTGGAAGCCATCGCCGCAATTTGTTCTTCCGGCATCGCGTTTAAATAGGCAGCGATTTTTAATTCGTTCTGCGTGATATACTCACCGAAAAAATAAAGATAACGCAGATCCGTCAAATCTGTATTCATAATCAAACGAGCCGCAAAATCCTCCTTTGGATCAAGCTGCTCATCAAGACGCCTCGGAACAATAATATCGCAGTTATCGCTTTCAAACCAGTAAATGCACCGGCGGATCTCCTCCGCAGAGGGGACAGTCCGAATGGTCTGCTCTGCCTGTGCATAGACGAATAAATCATAAATTTCAATAAACAACTCCTGATACAGGGTAATAACCGTAAGGCAATTCTCAAATGCAAGCGGAATCAACCCGCGTAGTTCCGTATAGAGAAAAGACAAATACTGACCATATTCCTTTTCATAGCCTTTCCCTATACATAATTCCACCATATTGGCAGGATTCGCAATGCTTTTTTCATAATTCTCCGGCAAAATATCCGTATACAGTTTCTGATTCAGCCGTTCTAATTCTTCCATGCTAAGTTTCCATAACTCGCCTTCTTCGATCAGCACACTGACTTCCCGCAATAAAAGAAGAAGGGAAGCCGCCTTTTTAAAATAAGACAAAAAGGGTTCCCCAATCAATTCTTCCTCATAAATCCCTCTGATTCTTTTTATTGAAAGCTCATACCGTTCCAATTCCATTTTACACACCTCTGATACCCATCATAATTAAATAAATCCACAATGCCAATGCAAGCAGGTTCAGGATCAGTGCAGCACGCGGGAGCCACACAAAAATATCTCGCTCCTGAAGGCTCATACAGCCCGCCACAATTCCGATCACATCCGCAAGCACCGCAAACAACCCAACTCCGCCAAGCCGCAGTGCCGTTTCACCGCGTCCGAGAAACGATACAAGGATCGCTCCTGCCATGCCGCCAAGAGAAACAACGCCAAGCACCAGCGATAAAATACCGATTTCCGACTGGTGTCTGGACGAAAACATAAAGCTTTTTTTCTTTTTTATTTTCTTTGGCTTTGCCATTCTACTTTACTCCATACTGCTCATAATAGCTGTCAATTGCCTCTTTCAGCGTATCGTCAATCAATAGCTTACCCCGATACGGACGATTATATAAATAATCCACAACCTCCTGCATTGTCACAATCGCATCGGCTGCAAATCCATAGGTCTCCTTGATTTCCTCAAGAGCACTCTTCTCGCCCTTTCCGCGCTCCATACGGTTCAGCGAAACAATAAGTCCCAGTATTTTCACCTCACCCTGCGCACGGATAATCGGAAACGTTTCTTCAATCGACTTTCCGGATGTTGTCACGTCCTCGATGATCACAACCCTGTCACCGTCCCTGATTGGGCTTCCAAGCAAAATACCCGCATCTCCGTGATCCTTTGCCTCCTTGCGGTTGGAACAATATTTGATTTCTTTTCCGTAAAGCTTCCAGAAGGCCATCGTCGTCGCAACCGCAAGCGGAATTCCCTTATAAGCCGGCCCGAACAGCACATCAAAGTCGTCACCATAATTGTTATAAATCGCTTTCGCGTAGTATTCACCGAGCCTGCTTAGCTGCGCACCTGTCACATAAGCACCCGCATTCATAAAAAACGGCGATTTTCTGCCGCTCTTCAACGTAAATTCTCCGAATTTCAGCACATCGCTGTCCACCATAAATTCGATAAATTCCTGTTTGTACTGCTCCATTCTGTCAAATCCTCCTGTATTTACGGGCTTTGGGGGCGTAGATCTTTCTTCAAATTTCCGTGTTCCCTCAATTTTGTTACTTTTCAAGTTTACCACACCTCACTTATATTTTCAATTCGGGAATCCGATTTACCACATCAAGTTAAAACGTTTGTCATGCTCCCCAGACTTGGATTATCCGTATGGAGATGATCAATTATCTCTTTGCAGATCAGTTCTTCCTCTGATACCGGACTACTCTCGTAATAAATGCTGGTACAATTAACAGCAATAAGCTCGGCACCAATAGAAACAGAACTTTTTTGTCTTCAAGAGGCTTTGGACTAAACTTACTCTCATAGTCGGGCGCGTAAAGTTCTTCACATTTTTTTGAGTCGATCAACCTACATGGTTACCCAATCGACCATTTTTGTATACTCCGTTTTCTCCCTGCGTTCTTCAGCAAGTCTGTCATTGAGATTTGCCTCTCGTTTGTCGTCGAACACTAGCTGATTCATTATTTAGAAACTCCTTTTTCCAGTTGCGGAGCAGATTAGGTTTAATATTATTATCAAATGCAAAAGAATTGATATCTTTCTCTTCCTTAGGCTGCTTGATCACAAGGTCTGATTTAAATCTGGCGCTAAGACTTCTTCTTGTTCGGATATGATCATAAATCTTTTCTTCCATACTAATTTTAGTATATCAGATTCATTAAAAGCTGTCTGAAGACTTTCCTTTAATTTCACAGACCAACCTCCCTTTACTGTGTGGTCTAAAAAGTTGGGTCAACTTTTCAGACTAAATTTTTAAACCTTTTCGATGTTGGGTCTATTATCTTAAAAAATAGTAGTTATTAAAGGGTACGCGCTATTGGGCGTTTCGATTCAGCTTGTTACTCTCCATAAATCTCAAGTTCGCAAACACCATTTAAAAACATTTTTGTTACTATTCATCCGTTACCTTCGGCATGGGTATGGAACTATCAACCTGATTTAAAAACATCTTTTGTTACTATTCATCCATATAGAAATCACACCCCCTACAAAACAGCCTAATTTAAAAACATCTTTTGTTACTATTCATCCCTGATGATCTGAATGGAACGTATAAAAAGCGTTGATTTAAAAACATCTTTTGTTACTATTCATCTCTGCATCCACTTCCGGCTCTACTCTTTGCCCTTCATTTAAAAACATCTTTTGTTACTATTCATCAGTTACCGCGCCACACTGGACAGTGTGAGGAGAAAATTTAAAAACATCTTTTGTTACTATTCATCATATTTGAAGATTCTTGATAAGCGTAAGAAGCGGGATTTAAAAACATCTTTTGTTACTATTCATCCTTATAATCGCATTTAGAAAATCTACTTTATCCATATTTAAAAACATCTTTTGTTACTATTCATCATAAAATCAAAATCGGAAAATGAAACGGCTTTAACATTTAAAAACATCTTTTGTTACTATTCATCCCCATAGCTATATCTACAGCAAAAGATAATAACAATTTAAAAACATCTTTTGTTACTATTCATCGAAAGCTGCCTGGCCACTTCCGCCGGTACAATTCTATTTAAAAACATCTTTTGTTACTATTCATCCCTGAACCACCAACATCACAGTCGGATGTGTTTCCGTAATTTAAAAACATCTTTTGTTACTATTCATCAATGCAGCAATACTATCTTCTGCTTCCACTGCTGCTAATTTAAAAACATCTTTTGTTACTATTCATCTCAAAAGTATTCTTATACCATCTTTCTAATTCTTCATTTAAAAACATCTTTTGTTACTATTCATCCATATAGATTAAATAAGGAGGAGGTTATAATAATATTTAAAAACATCTTTTGTTACTATTCATCTTCTACGCACGACTTCCTATCCTGATTTTCCATAATTTAAAAACATCTTTTGTTACTATTCATCTTTTGAGATCTTCCCAGCCTCCGCCTGTTCGTGGATTTAAAAACATCTTTTGTTACTATTCATCAAATTTACGTTTCATATTTCACTATTCCTTTCTGGTATTTAAAAACATCTTTTGTTACTATTCATCTTCTTCCTGTTCCGATTCGGGAATAATTTCAATATATTTAAAAACATCTTTTGTTACTATTCATCCATGATAAAGGATTTTAAGGGAAACTTTACTTATATATTTAAAAACATCTTTTGTTACTATTCATCGGCAGAAAAGCTAAAAATGGATACCTCGAAAGAGTATTTAAAAACATCTTTTGTTACTATTCATCCAAAGCGGGAGCAGCTGGCAAAGAACTGAAAATTGGATTTAAAAACATCTTTTGTTACTATTCATCTTATATTACGAGGACTAAACCCCCATTGACCACTATTTAAAAACATCTTTTGTTACTATTCATCGTGTACCATTCACCGTCATATCCTTTTGTTTCCAATTTAAAAACATCTTTTGTTACTATTCATCGCAAAATCAACCGAAAATTCCGGTATATTTAAGTATTTAAAAACATCTTTTGTTACTATTCATCTTAGTCGGTGCAACCGTAGCAATCGAATTCGTGAATTTAAAAACATCTTTTGTTACTATTCATCGAGGACTTGGCCGCAGTTATGCTGGATAAAGATTATTTAAAAACATCTTTTGTTACTATTCATCGTAAATCGCTGATATTCCCCTGCTGTCACCGCTATTATTTAAAAACATCTTTTGTTACTATTCATCCGATTGTTACCCTTGCTGTCACTCGATCATATTCTTATTTAAAAACATCTTTTGTTACTATTCATCTATTAGGACTTCTATGTGGATCGACATTAATTACCTATTTAAAAACATCTTTTGTTACTATTCATCTTATAGGAGGACACAATATGATTACAGGACTATAATTTAAAAACATCTTTTGTTACTATTCATCGGAAAATATGACCAGTGCTACAAGGTAACAAATGTATTTAAAAACATCTTTTGTTACTATTCATCGTGGCTCTTAAAGTCGCAGATACGGCAGGAGAGATATTTAAAAACATCTTTTGTTACTATTCATCATTGATCAAGTATATTTCCGACACCAGTATAATGAATTTAAAAACATCTTTTGTTACTATTCATCTAGACAGCAGATAAGCTTTACGATCAAATATCAGGCATTTAAAAACATCTTTTGTTACTATTCATCGAAACACCGGCAACGGCGATTTCGGCCGGAAAGATTTAAAAACATCTTTTGTTACTATTCATCTTCTGGGGGGGTGGAAATGAGACTGTAAAAATTTTATTTAAAAACATCTTTTGTTACTATTCATCATCTCAGATACTGTTTTAAAGGCGTCAACATTCGTATTTAAAAACATCTTTTGTTACTATTCATCTAACGGGGATATCATGGACGCGCAACGTGCACAATCATTTAAAAACATCTTTTGTTACTATTCATCAAGAATTGAGGGGATCGATGCCCTCACACAGGCAATATTTAAAAACATCTTTTGTTACTATTCATCGGGCACTGGACGCTTATCTGGCAAAACTACTCTTATTTAAAAACATCTTTTGTTACTATTCATCGCAGCCCGGCGCGTACGGCTTTGTATTGAGGATCAATTTAAAAACATCTTTTGTTACTATTCATCTAAGATCGCAACACTGTTTATTGACCTCACAGAAAAATTTAAAAACATCTTTTGTTACTATTCATCAAAGTATTTAGGCCGCTTGACAAGACTTTACTTGCATTTAAAAACATCTTTTGTTACTATTCATCCATATCCCAATAATGCCAAGTAACATGCCTATAAATTTAAAAACATCTTTTGTTACTATTCATCCCGGAGCGTCAGCCGTGGATTAGCCGCCCGGCTCTGAATTTAAAAACATCTTTTGTTACTATTCATCAATATAGAAACAAAGAGGAATGGCTAAAAAACATATTTAAAAACATCTTTTGTTACTATTCATCCTATCACCCGTACGAGGTATTACAACATCGTTGTATATTTAAAAACATCTTTTGTTACTATTCATCATCAATGACATTATTATATAATTCAGGAGTTATCATTTAAAAACATCTTTTGTTACTATTCATCGCAAACAAATGGAAGAATGGGTATATATGTATCTATTTAAAAACATCTTTTGTTACTATTCATCGCCCGTATACAGACTAATCATAGATACAACACTCTTATTTAAAAACATCTTTTGTTACTATTCATCCTTTAGTGTCTTCCGGCCGGTCTGCTCATCTATGTAATTTAAAAACATCTTTTGTTACTATTCATCAAGATAACATTATAACCATAATGCCTATGAAGTATTTAAAAACATCTTTTGTTACTATTCATCGGAAAGTACACAGATGGCGGCAGATAGCAATTTGAATTTAAAAACATCTTTTGTTACTATTCATCTGGAACGCAAAATAAGGGAGACTAAGCGAGAAATATTTAAAAACATCTTTTGTTACTATTCATCGGTAAGCGGTTCGCCTTTCGCCACAAGTGATATTGATTTAAAAACATCTTTTGTTACTATTCATCTAAATTCCTCTTCATTATCTGGATCAATCTTTCATTTAAAAACATCTTTTGTTACTATTCATCCGGAACGACTGGCCGTTTGATATGGTCGTCATCGAATTTAAAAACATCTTTTGTTACTATTCATCGAGAGAGCAGCGCAGGAAGCCATCGAGTACGGTGATTTAAAAACATCTTTTGTTACTATTCATCGCTCTTCCTCATCCTTAATCGGCGTCCGCGTTACCTATTTAAAAACATCTTTTGTTACTATTCATCGACCACGACAGAAAATATAATGCGAAGCACTGGGCATTTAAAAACATCTTTTGTTACTATTCATCATTGTTTCCTGGGAAAACACAAAAGCAGTCTGGAAATTTAAAAACATCTTTTGTTACTATTCATCTGTTTGCCTAATTGTCGTGATACAATGGCACTAACAATTTAAAAACATCTTTTGTTACTATTCATCATCGTACTTATCTATTGTTGCGCCAACCCTGTCCGAATTTAAAAACATCTTTTGTTACTATTCATCGAATATCAACACTTAAAGCATGTGCAATCTTCTCTAGATTTAAAAACATCTTTTGTTACTATTCATCAATGAATGGCTTTCATTCCTTCGTTGGATTGTTTGATTTAAAAACATCTTTTGTTACTATTCATCGGAGAGTGCGCAGCATAGGAATATACAAAATTACGGATTTAAAAACATCTTTTGTTACTATTCATCCCCGTATTTATTGACCTTTCTCACTATCTCTTATTCCCTTAACGCCCATAAAAAGTGGTTTCTAGTCTATTTTTACCAGCAATTTATTTGTTTTTTGTCTTTTCTCAAATATTCAGTGTTTATCCGTCTTTTCTATTATTTCCTGTTTTACCGCTTGGTAAATTAGAAGCAGTTGATAAAGACTTCCTCTTTACTATGGATATGAGATTCCATTCAAATAATTAATTCCTCACCAGACTCTTTATCTGCATTTCCAAGTAACTCCTCTCCAAACACATTATCATTTTTTAGTTTAATGATGCACACAAAATCTTCGGCGATATCAATGATTTTATTTAATTCAGTTCGTAATTGTATTAAACGGGAAGGAGTAATTTCTCCCCGGAAAACAGAATATTGAAAATGCGATAAATATTTCTTACATACTTTGAAAACTTTCTGTACTCTTTTTTCTCCGACATCATAAAAGAGAAACGCATAATTAAAATTCATCTGTTTTTTCATCTACATTCCCTCTTTCAGTGAAAATGGCACAAATTCCTTACCCTCCAAAATATATTTGATCAATTTATAACAATCCAGCTTTAATGCTGTACGGTAAGTGATTTTACGTTTCAATTTAGGGTGCATAAAAACTGATTCCATTCGATTTTCAAATGCCTCAACAAAAATTTTCCGACCCTCCTCATTTAATAGACAATAATTAACCTTTTTATCAAAATGCTTATCAACCTGAAGCCTTCTGTTATTCACCAGATCAAATATTGTGCGATAAACGATCACAGGCTTAAATACTTCACTTAAATCCAAGCTCAGTGAAAATCTACGTTCTGAGGGCTGATGTAAGAAGCTGATCCTTTGATCCAGATGCGTCCGATAAATTGCAGAAATCATCTTGGTATACAACAGCGTATTTCCAAACGAAATCAAGGCATTAATTGGATTATCCGGCGGACGCTTCACTCTTTTATTCATCACAAAATCCTCAGGAAGAAAAAATTGAAAGGACGCGTAAAATCGTCCCCATGCGTCTCCCTCATATTTCATTAGTTCCTCGATTGTCTGAGCGGATGATACCGATGCCGGAAAATTCTTTTTCAGCCAATTGATCGTCTCTTTTACCTCCTTCTTTTCATGCTTGTAATAATGATACAGTACCTCCGTCATATTTATTCCTATACCGAGAACAATGGAGTGTGCCACTTCCATCCTGGAAGTGGAAAACTTTTCCGCCTGCTTTATCAGAAGTCGTCCGCTTTGATATTGATCCTTTGGATAAAAAGTGCCGCTATAACCCTCATAATAGTTAAAAAAATGTACAACTACATGATTCTGGCTGAGAAAATCAAGTAATTTAGTATTGATAGACACTTCATTCATGCAATAAATTTCTTTAGTATTTTCGATTGGTATGTAAACATTTTTTCCTTCTTTTCGGAAACAGAGCGAATTATCCTTTCTTGTCAACTCTCCCATTGACATTACATATCTTGTGCTTCCCATACTGTTTTATCTCCTTCACAAATTTCCATGCCGTAACGCGTTTATTTTCTTTTCTAAATATCCTCGTCCTTAAAATCACTTCTATATATAACAATACTCATAATATGCACATTTTTTGCAACTTGCTTTCTCAATTCTTTCCGGTATTTCATCCGATAAGAGCAGATTCTCCAATTCTTTTATATAATTTTCTAATTGATTTTCTTCTGCCCCTGTGAGTTCTAAAATTATGGTTCTTGTACTTTTAGTCTTTTTTTCAACAAACTCTAATTTTCCCTTTCGGATAATCCCCTTTTCCTTTAACACCTTTAAATAATATAATAACTGCCATGTGGCTGCCTCCACATCCGCATCCGACTTCTTTATTTCTGTCAAGTAATCTGCGGTAAGCTTGTCCAATCGAATATTTTCAATTGCAATTTCACTATTTTCGCCCTTAGCACGTTCTTCGTGAATTGCCTTTCCAATCTGAACAATCTCGCTATTGTCTTCCAAATTCAAGCGATTCCCATGCAAGTAGCATTGACGCTTGCAATGAAAAAAATAATTGATTAAAGTCCCATTCACATGCATATACCGCCTCCTCAATCGAAAAACAGCATTCCTTCTCTTTCCAACTTCTCCCTGTCCAGTTTTCCGTTCGCAAAATATTGTTCACCCTCGTAAATGCAATACAGCTCACCAATCATATCATTAACCGCCAAATTCACATTTTTCTTAATTTGATAAGTAAAATAATTCAGCTTGCTCCTGACTTCGGATAATAGCACCTGCTTTTTCGCATACTCCATTTCCTGATCCTGCAGAAGTATTTTATAATCCTCCCAAACCAGTCTGCCTTCCAACGAAGCACCATCTTCCGTTTGCAGGGTTCTGCACAGCACAATGCTCATGCTCCAGTTCTCATCTTCTATCAGTTTCATTCGTTCTTCAATTGCCGGATAATCCAGAATTTTTACATGTTCCCTGAAAAAATAATCCAACCCGTCTCTTCCTGTATTCAGATTCCTATTTTGTAGTAAAATTTCAAATACCTTTTTATAGTAGAAATCAAATGTTTTGTCACGCAAGACCTCTCTCATCTGTTCCGACTTCAATGTTAAAGTTTCTTCTACCCGATAATCGTCTCTATAAATAGAGGAAGCATTATCCATATCAAAAAAATACACCTCTCCCTCCCTTCTGCAGGAACGATTAATTCTTCCCATGAACTGTTCTTCACTGTCAGTTTTGGAGATATCCTTATATCCAATATCCATATCAATATCAACGCCGGCTTCAATCACGGTTGTCGCTATTAATAAAGTCCCCTCTGCGCTATTTTTCCGGATGGAATCTAAAATTTTTCTTCTTTCATATAAAGAGTCGTCCCCTGTCATACACAACACCGGAGCAGAAATATCTTCTGATTCACAAAGCATTTGATAAAAAATATTTGCTGTTTTCTTTTTTATAAATTCAATCAGTATTTTTTTCTTTCCATTGCATTTGGATTTTATATGACACTTTAATTCTTCCAGTGATAATTTAGCACCAAGCAATTCGTAGGATACTTTTACCCTATCCCGAAATAGAACATGAGAAAAGAAAATGCTGCTGTTTGGCAAAAGAGACATCGTTTCGCACTCCGAGCCTCCCAGAACCTTAAGATCAGGCAGTGTAGCTGACATTACAATGACCTTCATTCCGAACAATTCAGCACATGCTTTTAAGAAAATAATAATTTCCGCCCAAATAGCGCACCGATAGCTTTGTATTTCATCTAATACGACCACCGCGCCCGATAGCTGCAAAAATCCAAACAGATCATCTTTTCGACTTCCAAATAGCATTCCAAAAAAACTGACATGAGTTGATAAAATAAACGGATAATTCAGAAATTGTCTGTCTAATAAAGCCAACTCGTAATATTCTTTTGTACCCTCCTCCTTATTTTCCATTCCCCGAATTGGGGTCAATGAATTGACGACTGCAATTTGACAACGCAATTCTTCTTCCGGGAATATCTCATATAAGGATTGCAAATTCTGTTCTACCAATGTATTAAATGGATAAATGTAAAATAGCTTCTTACCTGTCCCCATCATATGAAAGCTTAGATTCAGCGCAATATTGCTCTTTCCGCCGCCAGTCGGTGCTTCCACAAAGTATATATTTTCGCATGGACTTTCCCGAAAGTTTTTCTCAACTTCTAAAAACAATTCACTCCGCAAATCATTAATATCATGAATGTTCAATTTTCCACGAATATCCCTCTCTTTTTCATAGTTTCTTATTGATTGCATGATCTTTGATTTCGAATAAGCAATTTTAAATTCTCGCATACCCGTCATTGTCCCAAAAGATCTCTTTTGAATTCCATGAATAAAATCCGTGGTTGCATAGTAATCACAGGCAACTAACACAGAATAGGTCAATCGGTTAAAAAAGTATGACGTAATATCCTGTATTCTGGTTGTTTGGGATTTCATCTTCTGATATTTTCGAACAAACTTACTCAGACCTTGTTCGGAAAGGCAGCGCAGTCCGCGGTATCCCGGCAATTCTTCTTGCAGCTGCTCAAGCAAACGATTCGTCTCTTCACTCTGCAATTTTGCTGCATAGGCAGAAAAGCTTTCCATGTTGCTGTGATGTCTTGCTATTACAAAGGAATTTTCAAGCACGAGCCGTTTCCAGCTTTTCTTCTCTTCCTTTTCAAAATCTGTCCGTACCTCAATTTCATTCCAAAAATAATCCAAATAAATAATTGCGGATAGAAAGGAGTGTTCCGAACCGAGAACTCCCTTATAACTGCCCTGGCACGAGTTATTCTTCATTTTTTCCCTTTGAAAAACAGGATTGATCTTTCCAAAATCGTGAAAAACAACCACCTGTGCCAGTAAATAAGCTGCAAACTCCTGAGCGCTGTTATTATTTTCGAATCCCATCTTACTGCAAAAACGGTAAATTACCTCGTTGAGATTTTTGTCATCAAACAGCTTTTGAAAATAATATTTACAGCGCTCAATATGCTCGTCTAAAAACTCCCTGCTCTCATCTTCTTTCCGATGAGCATAAATAGGGGAAACGGTTTTTATTACATCATTTAAATTAATAAAATACAATATTCCTCTCTCCATCCGAATATACGGGTTTATTTGCAGACTCCAGGAATGCATCCGTTAAAATGAATTTCTGCATCTCATAAAGGTTTGTAGATGGCTTTAAGGCAATCGGCAAATATTCCTCATATTTAAATCCGGCTTCATCCCAATCAAATTCCATCATATCTGCAGGTGTCAGGCTGTGAAGTCGTTCTGCTTTGCCGATTTCCTTAAGCTCTGTCAGAAGCGTATCTCCCATCGTTGCCGGATGATCATTTTTACCTAGATACGGCATGTAAATGCATCGGTTTTCCAACAGCATGTTCGCCAGCTTTTCACCGATTTCATCAATCAAGGCAATATAGATTATCCATGAGGGATTTTCAAGCCATTGTTCTTTTATAATCAGATTGCCTCCCTGCTCCTGAGATGCATATCCGACAGAATTATTAAAATGCTGAATTTTTTTAGGGAAGTAGCCGTTAAAAGAAGACGGTACAACGGAAATTTTTATATCCCTCAGCACTTTATAATATTCCGGGAAATCCACATATCCGGCTTCATATCCATTTAACCCGAGTATGGCACCAAACATACCCAAAAGAGCCGGTTTGTGGATATTTCCATAAGTAAAATAAAAATAGGAATTTACTTCCGGATTCTTAAAAAAAGCCGTTTTCCCCTTTAAATTAAATTTTAAAGCATGCATAATCAGACCTCTTTCCGGGTGACAATGTGGTAGTACTTCGCTCCTTTGATTGTTTGGTTTATTACAGTTGTATCCGGATTATAATATACTTCCACGGATTTTATTCTTTTATCAAATGCTTGAAGCAAATCGCCGCAGTTTATCTGGATTTCATTTTTTTCTTCCTTTTTGATAAATTCAATGTATTCCGTCAGGTTTGGAAGATAAAGCTCCGGCTCTGTTTCTACAAACAGGGCAAATTCGTTCTCACAGCCCTCCTTGGAGTTTGTTGCAAAGGCCGTTGCAGATACAATTGATGTTTCTTTAAAATTGTCATAGTCTTCCTGTACATAGCCCTCTGTGACCCCAAGCTCCGCAAATTCTTTATATGCGAGTGGGTTAACTACAAACGGATAAAAATAATGTGCTTCATCACTGACAATTTTCGTACCCAACGTCGAATTTTTTGCTTCTTCTCCTTCTTCCGTTTTCTTTGTAGCATCCCTAAACGGTGAAAGAATAGACTGTTCTTGCGGCTCTGTGTCTTCATACTTATTAAATCCCTGGCCGAACTGAACCGCACCCGTGATGGAAATATTCATTCCGGACTCGGCAAAAGTTGCCCCGAAGTTCTTTACATCAACAGCCTGAAATAAATTTTTAAGAACCTCCTTAATATCTTTGCATTCTTTTAAATCTTTCACGTCAAATAACTGCTCATATCTCTCCTTCAGGCTTCTAGGTATCAACACCGTCTCCCCCTTCTTTTCTTTCGATAGGTGCATAGACTTGATATAAACAACTTTTTTTCCCTGATTATCCCACATTTTCTTCATGGGGTATTTTAGTGCCTTGTCGCTTCCATAGGTATCTCCGTTTGAGGTTGTTTTGGGATAACCCGAAAAATCCGCATTCCAATTTGCCATAATAGAAGAAATCCCCAATACTCCATGTACTCGCTTATTCATTTTCCATATCCTCGCTTTCTTTATTTTCTATCTTTTTATTTTGTATATTTTTCTTTTCATACACTAAATTTGAGGAAACAAATCCCGCAAGCATTTCTTCCCTGCTTAACTTCTGTGGTTCATACAGCAGAATGTGTTCCAACAGCTGAGAAGCACGGTTTGCACCAATATGATTGATTTGATAATTATATTTCTTATACATCGTTACTAAATACTTTTTAATTGCCATAGCCTTTCTCGCATTTAAATATTGGTTAATCACCGCTTCCGACTTAATATTCGCCTTGCTTAAGGAAAGCAGATAAGATACCATCTGTCCCACTGCAAATGCAAATTCTTCGTCTGATTCAATCTGCCAATCCTCTCCTTTCGGCAGATTGATATGGGTTCGCAATACATTTTTGACCTGTTCCATTTTATCGATTATCCTCCTGTTCGAATCAAAATAATCCAATAGTGACCATCTTAAATTAAACTGATGCTGTGCTCTTATTTGGTTTCCTTTTCGAATTGAATTTTCAATTAGCTCCAAAGAAAATTTCTCAACCATCGGCTGCGCCTGCCTGATTTCATTTCTATAAAACCAATTTTCAAGACTGCTTCTGCTTTGCAGCAGACAGCGTTTCAAAACAGCATCTTGAATCACGATATCTTTTGCATCCGTATCAAAATTATAGCTTAACTTCCTTTCAAAGAAGATGTCGTCAATCAACCCTTTCAGCTTCCACATTTTATTGCAAGCTGTACTATAATAAATGCTTGACTTCTTCAGATCCTCTTCCGATATGCCAATTCCATTTTTCAAATAAAATTCGGGTTTCATATTCGGATTATAATTTGCCACTACATCTGCCTGCAAAATCTTTACTTCATTCTTTTCTTTTTGAAACCTTATGTAATAGCCGCTTTCCAAAAACTGCGGTTCCTCAGTATTACTGTAGAACAACATCCCGGGACGATTAACATCATTATCGATGTACAGATGTGTTCTGCCCTTTGATACCTCCCCCATAAAATAATCAAACATCTTTGACTGTATCATCGCTCCCTGCTGTTTCAATAAATGAGGTACCCTTTCCTTTCTGGACTTATTTTCTAAAAAAGGCTTTTTACTGTTCATGCCCATATTATTGCTTGGTAAGCCAATGATTTCGCCATCTTCCTCTTCATTAAACTCATTATTATTATAGATATTTGGAATCAAGTACCGTTTATTTTCCCGCTTATATGCCAGGATTGTCCGCTCCCTATCCGAAAAAACAAAAAAAAGCTTCACATAATCTTTTTTATTAAAATCCAAACCCTCCCATATATTTCCTGTCAGTACTATTTCCCTGATTATATCAATTAACTTTTCATCCGGTTTCCCGATTTCCGTTTCTATCGCTTCATACAACTCCTTTGTCTTTGCTCTTTTTCCATACTTCAAAAGAGGATCTTTTAAGATTGCAAAATAAGCTTCTATCACGCCGGAATCTAATTTTCCACCGATAATACTTTCTTTTTTTACAGCGACAGAAAAATAATTATTGCCATGTATTACCTTTGATGAATCGATAGGTTTGTTCATCTCTAACAACTTACTGTAATAATCCAGCGTCTTAATATAGAGATAATCCGGATCGGTCTCCCCGATGATCGTTCTGCTTTTTTTATCATTACGGATATCCAATGTCTTATAGATTCGGAATGACTCACCATCGATTTCTATCAACCGATAGGTTCCGTCCTTTGGAATATGGCTGTCCAATACGAGACGCTCTCCGCTCTCCTGCTCCAGCATCCGCTCAAATACTTCCAGCGCTTCTTTCAGCATGTTTTATCACCTCCCATATTTGCTGATTACAAATAACGATAATTTAGAAATCCAGCGCCTCTACTGTTGTTTTCACATAGGCCTGTCCCGATAGCCATATACCAAATTTTCTGGGCTGTTTCATTCTTAGCCGTAACAAAGCTAAGCTTATCTCCCAAAAGACAGATGCCCTTATAATAGACCTTTACCGGTTTTTTGTTCTTAAATTCGAGCAACTCATACAACGGAAAGTTTTCATCCAACTCCTCACCTGTCAATTGACGATACTTATTAATTAAATTGAATTTGAGTCTGTTTTCATATTCCGGCAGACTCATGTGTTCCCTCCAGTATCCGTAGTCATTCTTCATAACTGCCAAAGTCAGGGAATAAACGGACTCAATGATCTTTTGGGGAATAATTTTCAATTCGCCTCCAAGACACTGGATCTCACCAGATTCATGGAACGGCAGCATTTTTGAAAAATATTCAGCAAGATTTTGCTTTACAGTCCTGATTCGCAAAGTATAGGTTTTGTCCATTTTGTAAATTTTTTCCTTTTCAAAAGGATACGGAAGATCAAACACATAATACTTATAAGCCTTACTTTCATGAAACTCAAGGTACTCCTGCTGCCTTCCTAATGCGCTGTCTATAAAGTAAGAAAATGCCTCTGAGACTTTTTCATATGGCAGCTGCTTTTTAAAACAAACTCTACATTGAAATTCAAATACTAACACAAAAACCCTCCATTCTTTTGTTAAAATTCATTGTTTTCGAAACGCCACAACCCATATCAATACGAGATGTTTTATTATCAAACAAAAAACTCCTCACCGGTTTATGGCAAAATTGTGTCGTAAAACAACAATTATCCATACCCACCAGTAGAGGAATTGTATTTATATTATTATACCACATAAATAGCCTTCTTTGGTAAATATTTTTGTCAATTTACAATATTTATCATATCCCACTTTAAATATTTACATGACCGTTTGCTTTTTCAGTTTTATATATTTGTTTGTATCGTATAAAAATTGTATTCGCCTTTTATCATTCCATTTAAATCTTAGCCGCCTGTTGTTCGCCTATGAAATACTGTGATATATGCTTCAATAAATATTTCCTTAATTCTTCGTCTGTTAAATATGTAAAATACATTCCTTTATCTTTATATTTTTCTCTAAACGCCCGTACCTTTTCATATTCCACTGGGTTATGTTTTGATGGTTGCAAAGCCTTGTCGGAAAAGTACATAAATACTTGCTTTCCGGAAGCAAGCATAGTTTCAATTTCTTCTTCTGTTCCAGATCCGTACATACCTGTTGGGGTTCCGAACTTTGTCCATAACAAAGCAATCGCAGCATCACACTTGCTGATAAATTGATTATTCAATAATGCCTGCGGCCTTCCACCTGACTTAGCATAAGCGTTTTTATTCCAATGTTTTGTTCGGACTGTAATTTCTAATAGATCAGAGTACATATCATTAAATTCTTGAATTACAGAATTGATTATTTCTATCTCATCTTCAATATCGTCAGGACAAGAAATTAATAAATCATATTGCAATATGTTCCTCGGCATTTTCCCTCCATATTCTCCATTTGATGCATATAAACCAATTTGCACTTCTAAAATTGGATAATAACTACATTTTATAATCAAATGGTAATCAATTAATTAGAATTTTTACAACATCATATGTTATGGTTTCATACATCTCCCCATAAATCACTATTTAAAAACAAGCTTGTTACTATTTATTATGATGTATTTTTATTAACCATATATTACCACTTACTTCGGAAAATGTAAATGTATTTATATATCTTTTCATAAATCACTTGATTTTTAATATAACTTTTTATTTTATACGAAACATCTAATCATAAAATCACCACCGTCTATCTCACTCCACATCCAGGCTGTTTCCTTCCCGGTTCATGGCTTCTACCATCGTTTTATCGACATCCTCCTCGTAGTTTTTCATGCCGACCTCGATGGGCGTCGGATCATTGGTAAGGCGCCTTCCGCCGATATGATTAAAAAATATAATGATACCGGCAGCCAGTCCAATCGAATACGAAATTTCCAACGCTGTAAATCCGCTTGTTTCCTCTCCCATGACAAGATAGTAAACCTCTGCGAATATATCCCGGATGCCGATGTCATTGTGGAAAGCGATAATTGTAAAGGCCGATCCGAAAAAGCTGATCAAACAAATAAACACAACCTTTGTCAGCTGCCAGATTTTATTGGGCAGCTTCGTTTTATATTCGAGCAGCAGATCGCTTTCCCCGAGATTAATAACTTCCAAATGAGGATACTGCTCCTTTAAAAGCTGGATCAGCTTCATCATACTGACGACACAGTGCTTGGACCTATAATCCTGATAATTCAGCACCGGTATCTGCTTTATGGCAGCAAGAAGCTGACTGTCGCTGCAATACAGCTTTGCAATATCACCGACGGTCACTATTTCCCGCTTGACCTGTGTGTTTTTTTCCGCTTTCATATAGAGCCATATTTTTTCTTCCATGCGCAAAGTATCTGCAATGGCTGTAAAACTATTCATTTTTTCTTTGGTTTAGAAGCATTTTGGAATTTCCTTGAAATTTCGCATGTTATCTTATATAATGAAACATGGAATATTATCACAAATGCAGAACGATGTCACAAAGGAGGAATTAAAATGAACGTCAGAAAGGCGGAAACCGGGGAAATTCTTTTTCAGGAGAATGAAACCGCAAACACCCTGAGCATTGTAGCAGAGGGAATCGTCAGAAAAAGTAATGCTTATACGGAGGGTACCGCCGATAAGGGCTGTCTTCTTGGCTTTTGCTCGCAGACAGAGGTCGTTTATCCTTTTACTTACACAGCAATTAAGCCTGTGACGCTTTACCAATATGATTATGCGCAGCCCGAGGACTTGACCGCACTGCTCTCGGAAAATCAAGATGCCTGCGGACTAATCGCCGGCTGCACTGCTCAGAAATTTTCTGAACAGCTCGAAGTCTATGATTCGCTTCTTTCGTCCTGTCAAACACTTTATGACAGGATCTGCGAGGAAAATGAAAAATATCTCAAGCTCTGTACCCATTATCAGTCAGAAGCAAAAATACTTCCGGGTATCGAGCAGCTTGGGGAATTTACCAAAGAGGGCACTTTGGATGAATGGCTTGTCCGCTATTATACATCTGTCGGCTCTTTTGCACCTGCAAAATGGAAAGTCTTTTATGAAAATAATATCGATGCCGGCGCAGGCTTTATTATGAAAGCCGATGCGGACATGCTCCATCTGCTTTCCTGCTGCAAAAAGCTTTCACAGTATTTGGATATGATCTATGATCTTTATTTAAGCGAATATAAACTTGATCTGTTCACCTATTATTTAGCGCTTTTAGAGGATGTGATTTCAAAAAAAACTTCCATCGGCCCCATCGTAGAATCAGTCGAAAATCTTGTGCGTATTATTGAGCATCATACCAAAATCGAACCGGAACTGATTAATGCGCGTTTTACGGAATACCGCAATCTTGTTCCTGCCTCCGAAAGGCACCCCGATCATGCCCTTCCGCAGAGTATAAACGCCGAAATGGTTGTGAAAATCAAAAATTCTCTCCATAATTCTCTCAATACAATCACAAGTTATGCCGAATTGGAGGATACCGACAAAAACCTCTTTTACAAGCTGATCAGGCAGTATATCGATCTCCCTGACCGCAGCGCTTCAGACGATCTGTCCCGTACCTTGCGCAAAGAGCTGAGCGGACTCTTTTATGAAACTTATAAAAAAGCATTTTTTAAAAGTCTGCAGGATCCTGCACTTCCCACAGAGCTTAAAATGTTCTTTTATTTTGGTTATATAGATGAAACCCTTGCAGGGATCGAAAATGCCGTCTATCTATACTATCTTGCCGAAAAGCTGCAGCCGGATGAAAAAGGACATGTATTCATTTTTTATGATTGGCTGATCCAGATCTATAACGGAAAAAAGGATCCTTGTATCAATGACCTGAATATTGACTATGCGGCTTATCTGCATAGACTTAAAATCGAGGGCAAACTGACCGAAGCGCAGGAAGCCGCCGATCTTGCAGACGGAGCCAAGCGCGTTTTATATGAATTTGATAACATGTTCCGTTCTACAAACAGAATGATTTCCGGGCACATCACAACCTTCTGTCCGCTCTTTTCAGACCATGAGCTGTATGGTTCTCTTGACCGGATGCTGCTCACAGGCGATGGACTTAACAAAATGCTGCAGCAGTTTAAAGCAATCGACTTCTCCTTATTTTATAGGGAAACGATTTTTACGGCACCGGAAATAGGGATTCAGAAAGAGCTCATTCAAGTTGAGGTGCTTCCAGATATCATCCTCATGCCGGGTTTTGGAACGCGCGGCGTGATGTGGCAGGAAATTACGGGAAGAAAACGTACTTCTCCGGCACGCTTTATCCTGCCGATGTTTTTAGCAAAGGATTTAATCAAAATTATGCTGCATCTATGCGGGGAATTCCGTTGGGAAATGTGCCGCCGTATTCAGGGAGCGCGCTGGAATGATTTGGGGGAACGTTCTTTAACGAGCGACTATTGCGATTATCTGCAAACCTTTAAGCGAAGCCATGACTTGTCCCCCGAAGTTAGGGACCGCATCAAATCGGCCTATGCAAAATACCGCAACAGCTCTAAGGAAATGTTTGTAAATGATTATATGGACTATATGCAAGCCGAAAGTGTCGGCTCGCTTCGCCTAAACAAACTGTCGCGTGCGATCCTGTTTGATTACTGTCCCTTCTCGGCTGCCGTCCGCGAGGCGGTCAGTACAAACCGGATTTATAAGGAGCTGACAGATCGTTATCAAATCAAGCATGCACATATCATCCGTTTGTCCGATCTTTCTATGCAAAAAATAGAGAAGTCGGGGCACGCGGTTCCTGCTCTCATCAGGGAACATCGGCGATTCTTAGAAATGTAGCAGTTCTATAAACGTGCTTCACCTTGCGAATCCCAGCATCAGGTAAACGAAACAGGAGCTTGCGGCAAATACGGCCGCGGCTCCTATGATCAGAAAGCCGCAAATCCTCTGCCTTTTCTTCTTAAAATCTAATCCATCCACAAAAACCCCAAGAAACAACGCTTCCACGACGATAATCAGCGCCACATACCGAAAATCCTGTGCACTGAAATTGGAATAGCCAAATGCGAAGCTGCAATAGGAACCAAGCAGAGATGCATACAGAATCCCAAAAAGCAGCTTCCATTCTTTTTTCATTATACTTTTTTTAGAAAACAATACATGGAGCATTGCCGCAAATGCCGCAATCGCAAGCAAGACTCCCGCAATAAACAAGACCGTCGCAAACGGGGTAATTGCTTTCCACTCAAGCCCAAAATTATATTCCCCGAACAGAGAGGTCTTGATCAGTGAAAGGGGCACATTATATTCATCATAGGCATCCCCATATACCTTCATCGCAGGATAGACACTGTGCAGGCGGACATCCAGCAGCCTGTGAACAATTCCGGTATATTCGAGCTGCTCTCCCACCGGCGGGATATAATTCACCGGCATATGATATAACACCATATTTCTGACTGTCCACCAAAGTCCTAACGGAAGAACAACAAGGGCAAAGGCAGCAAACTGTACCAAATATTTTTTCCATTGCTGCCGCTCCTGAATCAGCTTTAACAAAAAAAGTACGGCGACGGCCGGAGCAATCACGCCGCCGGAAAGCTTTGCCAGCATCGAAAGCCCGATACAGGCACCCAGCAGCAAAATAACGGGCAAACCCGGTCTCTGGTACCATAGGACCGCCAAATATAGAGCGGCAGCCGACAAGGCCAGCGACAAAGCATCGTTATTGATGCTTCCGGAGAGCATCACATAGATCGGATGAAAAGAAATAAGAAGCATCGCCACCCGCATTCCCCATTTTTTCAGTCCGATTTCTTTACATGTAAAATAGGAAAACAGCATGACAGAGCCCGTATAGCAGAAGGTCAGTGCCTGTATGTTTTCCTGTGCCTGCCTATAGGTCACGCCTGCAACTGTACACAGCTTTACCCAGACAGCCGCTATGATATGATGCAGCGGAGGCTGGAAAAACGCCCACACTGTGCGCGGATCGAAATCCGGCAATGCTTTATTCTGCAGCAGATATTCAATATAGCCGGCATGTCCCTCTCCAGTTCCAAAATCAATCACATCATGCTGCCTGGTCCATGTCGCCGTATAAAGCACATAAGCGAGTTTTAAAAAAATACCGAGCGCGATCATGACAGAAACCATATTTACGGGAAGATGTCTGCACAGCGCTGCCGTCAGTAAAAGTACCGCGGCAAGTGCCATCAGAAGCTGCCATGATTTTAAAGTCTCCTGTGTTGTATCCAGTCCAAAGCTGATAAACAGTGCCGTTGCCGCCAAAATCAGAAACGGCTCCCAGCGAAATGATGATTTTCTATTTTCCATGGACAATGCCTCCGTATCACATTCATTTTATCCTGGAATTATTATACACGATCTCAGCACAAAACACATCCCTCTTCATCTTTTTGTGCCATACTAAATTTTTTTAAATTTGCATTGCCTTATATCGCATGCTATGATTCTATATGGAAATAGTGATAACTAATTATCACAATCTGACAAAATAACAATAAAGGGGACTATCATGGGCGGAATTTTTGGTGTTGCTTCAAAAGAGGATTGTGTTCTGGACGTGTTTTTCGGAACCGACTACCATTCTCATCTCGGAACACGCAGGGGCGGAATGGCCGTATACGGGGAGGCGGGATTTGACCGGGCCATCCACAATATCCAAAACTCGCCTTTCCGTACAAAATTCGAACGGGATGTTATGGATTTACATGGCACGCTGGGAATCGGCTGTATTTCAGACTTTGAGCCACAGCCCCTGCTGATCCAGTCTCATTTAGGCAGCTACGCAATTTCCACCGTGGGAAAAATCAATAATGTGACCGATCTGGTTAATGACGCGTTTTCCAATGGCCGCACACAGTTTCTCGAAATGAGCGGCGGCAACATCAATCCCACGGAGCTTGTCGCTTCCATCATCAATCAGAAGGATTCCTTTGCGGAAGGAATTGCCCACGCCCAGCAGCTGATCGACGGTTCGATGACAATACTTGTCATGACAGAAAAGGGACTTTATGCCGCCCGAGACTTATACGGACGGACACCGCTTATGATCGGCGGCAAGGAGAACGGCTACTGTGTCTCGTTTGAAAGTTTTGCCTATATCAACCTCGGCTATCGCGATAAAAAGGAGCTGGGACCGGGTGAAATCGTCTATATCACGCCGGAGGGCTATGAAACACTGCAGCCCGCCGGTGATAAAATGAAAATATGTACGTTTCTTTGGATCTATTACGGCTATCCGACCTCGACCTACGAGGGAATCAACGTCGAGCAGATGCGTTACAACTGCGGCGATATGCTTGCCAAAAGAGATTCTGTCAGGCCGGATATTGTTGCAGGTGTCCCGGATTCCGGCACGGCGCATGCCATTGGCTATGCGAACCGTTCCGGCATTCCGTTCGCACGGCCCTTTATCAAATATACCCCGACCTGGCCGCGTTCCTTTATGCCGGCGGATCAGAGCCAGCGCAATGCGATCGGCTTCATCCTGACGATCTACCGCAA
>JASGGU010000121.1:0-7780 GCA_047602645.1 Lachnospiraceae bacterium
GCTTTTATTCCGCGCGCGCAGCTGCGCATAAAATTTTCTTATATAGAAAATTCGCAGGAATTTCTATATAAGAATAAATAGTTTGCTTTGGCAAACTTTTCGCGCCGAGCGCGGTTGACAAAGTCAACAGCGTACCATTTATTTCTTGGCAAGAGCTCGCAGTTATCTGCGAATGCAAATCAGAGGACACCTCAACCGGCTTTGCCGGCCTCGGTCTGTTTTGCATTCCTATGAATCCATAAAAAATAAAACGCCCTTGAATGCAAGCATTCAGGGCGTCATATTTTTTATGTCTTCGCAGATAACTGCTTAGTTTTAGAAAATTCTTCTGACTGCCAGGATTTGGCGGTAGCTTGCATTGGATATCTTGATGCCGGTTGCAGCTGTACTTGCGTGTACGATCTGACCGTTTCCGATATACATTGCTACATGTCCTGAATAACATACAAGATCGCCCGGCTGTGCATTCTGAATTCCGCCTACATCATATCCCATACTTCTCTGTGCACCGGAAGAGTGCGGCAGAGATACACCAAAGTTCTTATAAACACCCATTGTAAAGCCGGAACAGTCCGTTCCGTTTGTCAGGCTCGTTCCGCCATATACATACGGATTGCCCACAAACTGGAGTGCATAATTTGCGACCGATGATCCTGTACCGCTTCCCGCTGCGGAATAGGAAGAGCTCTTGCCCGATGATGAGGATGAGCTGCTGCTGTTCTTCTTCTGTGCCTGTGCAGCCGCCGCATTCGCTTTCTTCCTGTCGTCATCTTCCTTCTTTAAACGTGCTTCCTCTTCTGCTGTAGATTCAGCCTGTACAAATTCCGTCGAAACAGAAACAAATTCCTTGGAAACATATCCGTCACCTTCTTCAATGGATACCTTTAACCACTCATCGGTTTCCTCAAGTACAGTCAGCCGGTCTTCATTCGGCACGAGACCCAAAACCGCAGCATCTATACTGGGCTCCTCCCGAACCTTCAATGTCGTCGTCGCAACTACAGCGACCCGGTGCCCTACCTTTGCCGCCAACTCAATCGCAGCCTGTCCCGTAACAACATATTCGCCTTTTACATAACCAACGACGTTACCGGATTTAATTTTATACCAATCGCCTTCTTTTCCTAACCATTCACCGGCGGAATTGTTATACAGTTTACCAACGACTTCGCCTTCCTCGCTGGCCGTTGCCCTTACATTCACATAATTGCTGACCTGTGCGATAATCGTACCCGATAAATCTTCTTCACCCTCGGCCACATCTGCCGCTTCAGGTTTTATTTCGATTGACGGGACCTCATTCTGTGAAACTCCATTCTGCGAAACTGTCGCATTCGGCGCAGATTTTTCCGCACTATTCTCCGAAATAGATTCTGTTGCTGCCGCAGGAGCAGAGGCTGCTGTTGCAGCTTCCACATTTGTCGTAACAGCGATCGGAGCTCCCTCCGATGCACTGCCTACTACGGATGTACCGTTTACTGTCGCTGACTCGCTGACAGCCTTTGAAGCCGGCGTCTCCGCCTTTTCTGGTATATTTACAACAGAGCTTGCTCCAATCTGGAGCGCAGCACCGCTTGTACCGTTCGTACCCGTGATTACTGAATGAGTTGCCGCCGCTGTCTGCTTTGCCGCACTTCTTGCAATCCCAGCCTTAATATCCCGTACTGAGACACCTTCTCCTGTTGCCAACGCTCCCCCTGCTGCCGGCAAAATAGAAGAAAAGAAGGAAGACGCATCCACCGAGACAGCCGGAAAGCTTGTCATCGCCAATGCGCTTACTATACAGCATGCTGCAACCTTCGTTACACCTTTCCTCATTAATTGACCTCCAAATATTTATACCCTGAACGCAACTGCATTTATTACAAATTTGTTACATCTGTAATAAAATATAGCATACTGACCTATGTTTGTCAACCAAATATATGGGAAAATAACAGGTAAAACTGTTTGTAAATTTATACCATATCAATTAAATAATCCTGTACCGACATGACGGCATTTGCACCGTCGCCCACAGCCGTCGTAATCTGGCGCAGGCGCTTACTTCTGATATCACCCGCCGCAAATACACCCGGCACGCTTGTCTTACAATCCTCTGCCGCCGTCACATAACCGCCCCTGTCTGTTTCTACCATATCAATATAGGAAGCATTCGGTTCATTGCCTACCGCAACAAAAATCCCGTCTGTCTTAATCATCCGCTCGGTTTGATCCTTTACATTCCTGATAACGATTTCCTCCACCTTATTGCCGCCTCGGATTTCCGTCACCACACTGTCCCAGATCACTTCAATATTAGGTGTCTCAAATAAAGACTTCTGTAAAATCCTTGCCGCTCTGAGCTCATTCCGGCGATGTATCAAATAGACCTTCGTACAGCCGCGTGCCAAAAATATTGCATCCTCCACAGCCACGTCTCCTCCGCCGGCCACGACCGTCACCTTGTTTTTAAAAAATGCACCGTCACATGTTGCACAATAGGAAACACCCATCCCCGCAAACTGTTCCTCACCCGGCACGGCAAGCTTGCGCGGGGAATTGCCGCTCGTCAGAATGACTGTCTTCGTCTCAAAGGTGCCCTTCTCCGTCTCGATTATCTTGACAGCCCCCGAAAGATCCATCCCCAGAACCTCCGTTTCCAGCCGTTCCACTCCCATTTTATCTACATGCTCCGAAAACTTCATCCCCAGGTCAAAGCCATTAATTCCCGGAAAGCCCGGAAAATTATCCACTTCATACGTGTTCAGTACCTGGCCTCCGCCCATATAATTTTTCTCTATCAGCAATGTTTTCAATTCCGCCCTTTTGGAATAGATTGCTGCCGTCATCCCCGCAGGACCGGAACCTACAATGATTACATCATATAATTCTCCCATTTTCCTCTTCCTCCTGTTTTCTCCGTTTTAAATACGATCTCCCATTTTCCCTCAAACAGCGGATACGAATTCAGTTTACCATTAATTTTCTGTTATTTCAATTGCTTCCCCTGCTTTGTATTGCATTTCTTCTATATATAATAGTATACTAAGCTCGTACTCTTTTATGATTGACAGTTGTAATTGATATATTTTTTATCATTGCGGAGGAAGTAAAATGAAAAAACGAACTGCCCTTGTCACCGGTGCATCACGCGGTATCGGAAAAGCCATCGCAAAGGTATTTGCCGCACAGGGCTATGATTTGATACTTGCCTGCAGACATTCTGAAACAGAGCTGACCATACTTGCGGAGGAATTAAAAAAAGACTGCAGGATTTCCTGTCAGACTTTTATCGGCGATCTTTCCGATTATGAGGCTGTCATACTGCTGTTTAAAGAAATCACAGAGCTTGACGTTCTTGTGAACAATGCGGGGATTTCCTATGTCGGACTGCTCTCCGAAATGCCTTCAGAAAGCTGGGATTCCGTTATCGGTACAAACTTAAATGCTGCCTTTTACTGCTCAAAACTCGCAATTCCGCTTATGCTTCAAAAAAAATCAGGAAAAATCATCAATATTTCTTCCGTATGGGGAAGCTGCGGTGCTTCCATGGAAGTCGCCTACTCCGCCTCCAAAGGCGGACTGAATGCTTTCACGCGCGCGCTCGCCAAGGAACTGGCACCAAGCGGAATTCAGGTCAATGCAATTGCCTGCGGTATGATGGATACAGATATGAACCGCAATTTTTCAGAGGAGGATCTCTCCCAAATTGTTTCCGAAATACCGGCAGACCGTATGGGAAGGCCCGAGGAAGCCGCTGCACTTGTCCTGCAGCTCTGCACGGGAAACACTTACCTTACCGGCCAGATCATTCAATTAGACGGCGGGTGGATCTAAAGAGGCTGCTGAATTTTAATTAAAATCAAAACAAGGACATCTGTTCATAGCCCTTTCCCTCGTATGTATGCAGATAAGAAAAGACATTCTCTACACCGAGCATAATTCCATGCTCCCTGCAGGTATCCCTTACACGCCGCATCAGTATTTCACTGTCCGGACACTTCAGTTCATAAGCATTTCCGTAGTTTTGGATATACCGCTCCTTCAACCCCGGAAAGTGCTTATCCAGCATTGTGTAATAATATTCCCGGTCCCCTTCCCGCAGTGTCAGTCCGATTCCAAAGCAGAGGATCGCCTTGACACCTGCTTTGACACAGTAATCCAAAATTCCTTCTATATTTTCCATCGTATCATTAATATAAGGTAAGATCGGGCTCAACCACACAACTGTAGGAATTCCCTCTGCCTGCATAGCCTTCAGTACCTCAAACCGTTCCTTCGTCGTGCAGACATGCGGTTCCACAATTTTACACAGTTCCTCTGAATAAGTCGTCAATGTCATTTCTACAACACATTTGGATTTCTGATGAATGCTTTTGAGCAGGTCTATGTCCCGTATAATTCGATTTGATTTTGTCTGGATTGCCACACCAAATCCATAGCGGTCAATAATTTCCAGACATTTCCTTGTTATACAAAGCTCCGTTTCGAGCGGAATATACGGGTCCGTCATCGCACCGGTGGAAATCATACACTTTTTTCTTTTTCGTCTAAGCGCATCCTCTAACAGCTCGGCCGCATTTTTCTTAACCTCGATATCCTCAAAAGCATGCCTCATCTGATAGCAGGTACTTCTTGCATCGCAATAAATACAGCCATGCTGACAGCCCCGATAGACATTCATTCCGTTTTGTGCCGACAGGATTCCCTTCGCCATGACCTCGTGCATATGTTTATCGTCCTTTCAAAGCCTTAAAAGAAACCGGGAAAACTCTCGAACAAAGTTTTGATTCCAAGCAGCACAAGCAGAATTCCGCCTGAAAGCACAGCGCGCTTTTGATATTTTGTGCCAAACACATTTCCAATCTTCACGCCGAGGATCGAAATCAGACACGTAATCACACCGATCGTGCCGCAGGCCAGCAGCGTATTGGTCAGACGGGTACCCTCACGCACGATGGAAACCGGTACACATGCAAACGTCACCCCTACCGCCATTGCATCGATACTTGTTGCTACAGCCAGCATAAACATTTCTTTTATAGACAGAATATCGCTCTCCTTCTGCAGAGAGCCGCACTCGCAATCGCATTCCTCTTTTTCACTCAGCGCCTCCCAAATCATCATTGCACCGATGAATCCGAGCAGACCAAATGCAGCCCAGGGTGCTGCGGTCACGATAAGCCGTTCAAACCGGGTGCCCAGCAGATAGCCGATGAATGGCATCAACGCCTGAAAAATACCAAACCATGCGCCGATGACCAGACATATTTTCACCGTAATCTTTTGCATGGCAAGTCCTTTGCAGACAGCCACCGCAAATGCGTCCATCGCAAGGCCGATCGCCAATAAAACAATTGTCACTGCATTCAAAAGCATTTCCCCCGAAACGATATTATTGGTAGTTTTTCTTTTCATAAAACCGGGCGGACAACAAAACAGAACCCACATTACAGATAATTGTCACAGCCAAAAGCAGCAGTCCCAAAAACAGGATGCTGATTTGAATATTCGGCAGCATACCGATCACAGGCACCGTATTTATTTCAAACAACCCCAGAACAGCGAATACAAGAACAAAAAATGCCAGATAGACAAAACGTCCCTTTTCCACACCAAGCTTATAAATAAACGGAAGATTCAAGGCCTGCATGATCAAGGCAACACAAACAACCGCCATAATGACCATGAGCTTTTCGACACCGAACCCTTCTCCTGTCACAAGACCCGAAATCAACTCCGACAGCGCGGAAAGAATCGCCGCAAAAACGACCATGATATAGCCGAATAAATATTTTTCAAATACAAGAGTTTTTACGGAATAGGGCATCATCGCTGCAAACCGGTTCCATTTGCATCCTTCGTCATAAGCGATTGCCGTCATAGGAATCATTGCGGAGTAAACGATTGCAAATGCTGTCACAGAAGTGCCGGGCATAATCGCAAAAACCAGAATGAGGATGATAAAAGTCTTCATCTGCTTAATCAACATATAGAAGTCCTTAATTAATAATGCCTTCATACTATTCTCCTTTCCTTGCCATAAACAGAATAATATCCTCGAGTGTCGTATGCTCCGACAGCGCATAATCCTCGAGCAGCTTTTCCTTTTTCTCGCAGAACAGCAGCTTTCCCTTGTGGATAAATGCGATATAGTCACAGAGCTTCTCCAGGTCGCTGACGATATGGGAGGACAGCAAAATGGAGTGTTCCGCCTTTGCGGAAAACTCCTTGAAAATATCCAGTATTTCTTCCCGAACAATTGGGTCCAGTCCGCTTGTTGCCTCATCCAACACCAAAAGCCGGGAACCGTGTGACAAGGCCACAGCAATCGCCAGCTTCATTTTCATTCCTCTGGAATAGTCCTTAAACATCTTCTTTTCCGGCAGATCAAATTTTTTTAAATATAAAAAATATTCCTGCTCATTCCAATTTCGATAGGTATATTTCATGATCACGTTGACGTTTGCTGCAGAAATGACCGCCGGAAAATAGGCCTCATCCAGTACAACGCCAATATCCTCCTTCACCCGCAAAAAATCCTTCGATTGATTATCTGTACCAAGCACGGTAACTGTACCGCTGTCACGGGAAATTGCATTCATGATCAAATTGATCGTTGTGCTTTTTCCTGCACCGTTTTCCCCGACAAGCCCCAGAATGCTTCCCTCCGGTAAACTGAAACTAATATCCTTCAGCGAAAAATCCCGATAGTTTTTACCCAGACCTTTTATTTCTATTGCATTTTTCATCAGATACCCCTTTCCTCTTTCAAATCAAAACAAAAATTGTATCAGCAGCATATAGCAAACCGTTCCGCCTGCAATGGACAAAAGCATCTGTCTTCTCCAAAGGTGCAGTCCCACAACAACTGCGATCGAAATCAGTTCAGGAACGGCACGTGTGCCCGTAAACACACTGACATCCTTTAGACAATAAATAATCAGCATACCAAAAATTGCAGACGGCAGTGCCTTCCCGAGATATTGCACATATGGGGGCGCCGGTTTTTTCCCTGAAAAGATGAAAAACGGGAGAAACCGCGTCAGCATCGTCCCTAAAATACAGACTGCGATGGTAATGATCTGCTGCATCAATGTCATCGTCGTCATGCGGCGCCACCTCCCTTTTCAATCGGCTTTCTGCACACTGTCAGAAACCCAAGTATCGCAACCATCGTCGGGATCATGAAATCTTCCGAATCAAACAGAATCAGGCAAAGCAGCGCACAGCCAATTCCGATCAGCGCCGTAAAATGCTTTTTTTCCTTCATCCACTGCTCGAGGAAAATCACGGTAAACATCGCAGTCATAACAAATTCCAGACCATCTGTATTAAATTTTAAAAATTGACCTAATACCCCGCCGAGAGTCGAGCCGAAAAACCAATAAAAATGATTAAGCGCCGTCACCCAGAACATAAACCAGCCCTGATCGATACTTTCCGGTATTTCTGCCGTGTAATTAATTGAAAAGCTCTCGTCGCACATACCGAAAATCAAATACGGCTTTTTCCAGCCCGAATCCTTAAATTTATCCAGCATGGAAATCCCGTAAAACAGATGACGCGCCTGGATCATCAATGTCATCGTGAACGCCTGCAGCGGATTGAATGCACCCAGAAGCAGGTTCACCGCTACAAATTCCAGAGATCCGCCAAAAATAAGTACGCTCATAAACATCGGATATAAAAAGCTGAAGCCGGAAGCATGCATATAGATCCCGTAGGTCAGTCCCAAAAACCAAAAGCCCGCAAAAATCGGAATCGTATATGGGAATGCCGCTTTAAGTGCCTGTGC
>JASGGU010000122.1:0-7757 GCA_047602645.1 Lachnospiraceae bacterium
AAAGGAATGCCTGAATTATGATGTTCGGCCAAGCGAAGCTCATTATGCACTGCTGAAGCTTGAACAGGCAGGCAAGCTGAAAGCCTGCATCACACATAATATTAATTGCATGGCGGTGAAAGCGGGTCTTAAAAACGTGATTGAGCTGCATGGTTCTATTCATGATAACGAATGCCCGAAATGTCATAAAAAATATTCTGCTGTTTTTATAAAGGAAGCTGTGGGTGTGCCGCTTTGTGAAAACTGCAAGCAGCCGATCAGACCACAAGTAAAACTCAGAGGCGAGATGATCCGAAATGATAAGATGACACTGGCGGCCAATGCCTGTCAGGCGGCGGACATGGTGCTTGTACTGGGAACAAATTTGAATCATCCGATGGTAAAATCTTTTTTGCATTATTATACGGGGAATAAAGTGGTACTCATTACGAAACACGAGCATTACACGGATAAACAGGCAGATCTGTGTATTTATGGTGAGGTGAGGGAAATTCTTCCGCAAGCTATGGAAAGCGAATAAAAATATAAAAACTTCTGATTCTAATGAAAGAGGATACAAAGAGTCAGAAGTTTTTTGTTGACTTTGTCTTTTCCAAAGTGCACAATATAAAAAATATCCCATATGGAATTTGTACGAGGAGGAAGGATATGTTAAAACTGGTAAAAAGAAATATCCGGCAGTATTCCGGTCCGATGCTGATTGCGATTGTGACACTGTTTTTACAGACAATAACCGATCTGTATCTGCCTACGCTTAATGCCGACATAACGAATAACGGAATGGCAAAGGGCGATATCGAATATATCATCAGGACAGGGAGTGTGATGCTGCTGATCGTGGGAGTTGGGGTTGTCTGCATGATTGTGAGCAGCTATTTTTCTTCGGCAGCGGCGATGGGACTCGGTAAAAATATTCGCGAGGAGCTGTTCTGCCATGTGGAGACACTCTCTAAGGGCGATATCGACGAGATTGGGACGGCATCTTTGATTACGCGGGCGACCAACGATGTTATGCAGGTGCAGAATGCCGCAATGATGATGCTGCGCATGATGCTGATGGCACCGATTATGTGTATCGGCGGTATTATAATGGCAAGAAGGAAAAGCCCGGATTTATCGTGGGTGATTATCTGTGCACTGCCGTTTATCGCGGCACTGCTGATCTATATGCTATACAGGGGTCTGCCGCTCTTTAAGAGTATTCAGAAAAAAATAGATCGTGTCAACCAGGTCATCAGGGAGTACTTAAGCGGTATCCGTGTAATCCGTGCCTTTTGTAAGGACGATTATGAAAAAAAACGCTTTCAGGAGGCAAATACAGATTTAATGCAGGTTTCCTTAAAGGTATTCCGTATGATGTCATTTATGATGCCGGCGATGATGCTGATCGTTAATGCTACGAATATTGCAATTGTCTGGGTCGGCGGAAAATATATGGTGGCAGGGAAGCTTCAGGTTGGTGACCTGACGGCATTTATTACCTACGTGGCTTTGATTCTAATGTCAATCATGATGATGTCGATGCTGTTTATTATGCTGCCGAGAGCTTCCGCTTCTGCAGACCGGATCAACGAAGTCCTGAATAAAAAGCCTGCAGTCAGTGATAAAGAGCAAGTGCAGGTTCAGCACGGAAACACGAGAGGAAGCCTTGTATTTGAGAATGTGACGTTTTCCTATCCGGGTGCAGAAAGTCCTGTGCTTACAAATATCTCTTTTGAAACGCGGCCGGGCGAAGTGACAGCAATTATCGGCGGAACAGGCAGCGGAAAGTCAACACTGATTAATTTAATTCCGCGGTTTTACGATGTGACGTCGGGCAGCGTCAAAATAGATGGTGTCGACGTCAGAAGCTTTGGACAGGAAGAACTGCGAAAGAAAATCGGACTTGTCCCGCAGAGGGCATTTCTGTTCAGCGGTACAATAGAAGAAAATGTGAAAATGGGAAGAGAGGATGCGACAGAGGAAGAGGTGCTTCGCGCACTTGAAATCGCGCAGGCAGCTGAATTTGTCAATGAAAAGGAAGAAAAGGAACAGACAATAGTTACGCAGGGCGGCACAAACGTATCCGGAGGGCAAAGACAGCGGCTCGCGATTGCGCGTGCGATCGTCAGAAGGCCGGAAATATATATTTTTGACGATAGCTTTTCGGCGCTTGATTATAAGACAGATGCCGCGCTCAGAAAGGCGCTGTATAAGGTAATAGAAGACAGTACTGTGCTGATTATCGCGCACCGGGTCAGTACGATTATGAATGCGGACCGCATTCTTGTCCTGGATGACGGGGAGTTGGTCGGTATCGGTACCCATAAAGAGCTTTTGGAATCGTGTAAGGTTTATCAGGAAATCGTTTATTCCCAGCACAATGAAAGTGAGGCGGGTTAAATGAGTCAGGGAAAATTACAGGAAAAAATGCCGGTTCAAAAAGAAAGAAGAATGGGTGGATCCGGAGGTCCGGGAGGACCGCCCGGGATGGTGCCGGGTGAGACGGCAAAGGATTTTAGAGGAAGCTTTAAACGGCTGATGAGCTATATCGGTGAACATAAAGGAGTGGTTATTTTCGTTTTTCTGATGGCGATTGTTTCTTCGCTGTTCGGTATCCTCACGCCAAAGGTACTTTCCGGCGCAATGAATATTTTATATGATGGTTTTGTCGGTGCGGCAGACGGACAGGGCATTCTTGTTGATTTTGCAAGAATCAGGAATATATTAATTGTTCTTGCAGTATTATATACCTTGAATGCGGTATTTAACTATTTTCAGCAGTACCTGATGGCGGGAGTGGGCCAGAAGGTTATTTTCCGTATGAGAAGGGAAGTTGATGAAAAGCTGACAAGATTGCCAATTAAGTATTTTGACAATCATGCGCGGGGTGATATTTTAAGCCGTATGAGCAATGACATCGACAATGTCGGAAATTCCTTGCAGCAGGCATCGGTTCAGATTATTTCGTCAATCATTACGATTGTAGGTGTATTCTTTATGATGCTGTCAATCAGTCCGGTCATGACGCTGCTCGTTTTGCTGACACTTCCCTTGATCATGCTTGTGACGATGCTTGTTGCAAAGCGTTCCCAAAAGTATTTTTCAAAACAGTGGGAGACGCTCGGAAATCTGAATGGCCATATTGAGGAGATTTTTACGGGCGCGGATGTCGTGAAGGCATATGGATTTGAAAAAAAGGCAATTGAAAAGTTTAAAGAAGAAAATGTGCTGCTTTATGAGCAAAGCAGGAAAGCACAGTTTATTTCCGGCATTATCATGCCTCTGATGAATGCGATCGGTAATCTGTCTTATGTGCTGATTTGTATTGTCGGTGGCATGAAAGTAATTAACGGTTCGATTTCATTTGGCGATGTGACGGCGTTTATCCAGTACCAGAAGCAGTTTTCACAGCCGATCACGCAGACTGCCAATATGATGAATGTGTTCCAGTCGGCTCTGGCATCAGCAGAACGGGTATTTGCAATTCTGGATGAAGAAGAGGAACAGGAGACCTCTGATAATTATCAAAAACTGGAAAGTGTTAAAGGCGAGATTTTGTTTGAACATGTAAAGTTCGGCTATCAGGAGGATCATGTGCTGATTAAGGATATGAATATTCATGTGAAGCCGGGACAGCTTGTAGCGATAGTCGGCCCAACCGGTGCCGGAAAGACGACACTTGTCAATCTGCTGATGCGCTTTTATGAAATCAATTCAGGAAAAATTTCTATTGACGGGATTAATATCCGCGATATCAAAAAAAATGACCTGAGGGATATTTTCGGCATGGTGTTACAGGATACTTGGTTATTTTCCGGCACGATCTATGACAATATCGCCTATGGAAGCTTTAAGGTGCTGGAAAATGAGGTGATCGGTGCGGCAAGGGCTGCACATGTGCATCGATTTATAAAGACTTTATCACATGGATATGATACAATACTGAATGAAGAGGGTACGAATGTATCACAGGGGCAGAAGCAACTTTTGACAATTGCAAGAGCGATGATTTCGGATCCGTCGATTTTAATATTGGATGAAGCAACAAGCAGTGTTGATACGAGAACGGAGGTGTTGATCCAAAAGGCGATGGAACGGCTTTTGGAAGGAAGAACGAGCTTCGTAATCGCACACCGGTTGTCCACGATTAAAGGTGCGGATTTGATACTCGTCATGAAGGATGGCGATATTATTGAGCAGGGTACGCATGAAGAGCTGATGCGGCGGGATCAGTTTTATGCAGAGCTTTATAACAGCCAGTTTGCACATTGAACGGTGTGTGCAGGCAGTAATTTTATTAATAATCTGTCCGGACAGGGAGCAGAATGCGGAAAGAAACAGATCATTTAAAATTCAGTAAAGGAAACGGCATGGTGCCGGGAGTGAGTGTCTGTAAGGGCGGCTGGCAGTTCTGCTGCACGGCTGATTGCAGGCATTCTTTGGCATTGTGTTTGTATGAAAAAACGGGGAATCCATATACCAGAATTGATTTATTGCCTTTTCACATCGCCGGAAACATTTATTCTATTCGGGTGATGGGCTTGAGGGAAAAAGGGCTGGAATATGAATATGAATCCGATGGACAACCCATCAGAGATGAGTACGGAAAGACGCTTTCTTCTGTTCGTAAGTGGGGCATAAAAGCTGAAAAAGAACAGTCTGCCAGGAATGGTTTCTATAAGGATGTATTTGACTGGGGATATGATATACCGTTAAAGCTTCCGTATCACCAGATTGTGGGGTATTCCTTACACGTTCGCGGATTTACGAAGCATCCGTCTTCGGGTGTTAAAGGAAAGGGAACCTTTCTTGGTATCTTAGAAAAAATTCCTTATTTAAATGAACTTGGGATTAATCAGATTGAACTGATGCCCGCATACGAATTTTATGAGCTTGATGTTGAACGGGATCAGCTTGCGAAAGGACATCCGAAGTATGCCGATGAATCGAAGTCAGAAAGCATTATAAAAATAAATTACTGGGGCTATAAAGAGGGCAGCTATTTTATACCGAAGGCAGCTTATTCCTATAGCAAGGACGCTGTGTTCGAGTTTAAGTCGTTGATAAAGGCGTTGCATGAAAATGGGATCGAACTTATTATGCAGTTTTATTTTCCGGCAGGAGTCAATCGAAATCTTGTATTAACCTGCCTGAAATTCTGGGTAACGGATTATCATGTGGACGGTTTTCATTTAAAAGGCGAGAATCTGCCGATGGATTTGCTTGCCACAGAGCCGTTGCTTGCAGATACAAAGCTGTACTATACTTGCTACGACAAGGAACATGTCTTCGGCGGAGCATGTAAGGCGAATCGTTATCTTGCAGAAGCAAATCAGGAGTTTATGACGGATATGCGCCGTTTTTTAAAGAGTGATGAGGAGATGTTGCCTGCATTTTTGTACAGACAACGCAGGAATCCAAAGGATCTCCATATCATTAATTTTATGACTTCCTATGAGGGCTTTACGCTGCAGGATCTCGTTTCCTACGATTATAAGCACAATGAGGCAAACGGCGAGGATAATAAGGATGGTACCAATTATAATTATAGCTGGAATTGCGGAATTGAAGGAGTCACCCGGAAAAAGGCCGTTCTTGCGCTTCGCATGACACAGATGAAAAATGCATTTGTGCTGCTTCTGCTCAGTCAGGGAACACCGATGCTGCTTGCCGGCGACGAATTTTGCAACACGCAGTCTGGAAATAATAATGCATACTGTCAGGACAATGAGACAACCTGGCTGAATTGGAAGCAGTCCGGACAGTCGAAGGAACTGTTTAATTATGTAAAGCAATTAATTGCGCTGCGAAAGGCTCATCCGATTCTGCATAAAGAGGAAGAACTTCGGATCATGGATTATGCCGGCTGCGGTTATCCCGATTTATCCTACCATGGTGAAGCCGCATGGTATCCTAAAATGGAAAATCATATTCGCCACATCGGCATTATGCTGTGCGGAAAATATGCACGGATCGATAAAAAAACAGAAGATGTTTTTTTCTTTATTGCTTACAATATGCATTGGGAGCCGCATCATTTTGGACTTCCCAAGTTGCCAAAAGGAATGAGATGGCAATACTGCATTGACACAACCGGCTATTTGGATGGGGAATTATGCAAGCAAACTCTTGCAAAAAAACAGGACGAAATTACAGTTTGCGAGCGAAGTATCCTGATTCTGACAGGCTGCTGATGCCAGTCACAAAATCGGGCCTGGCTTCATATAGTATAATGATAGACATGAAAAGGGAGAATATTATATGAATTGTTGTTTTATCATTATATTATTGCTGCTTTGCAGTAGCTGTAATCAGGATAATTCTTGCCGCGGCGGCAGGCCGCCGAAACCCTGCAAGCCGCCTAAATCTTGTGCCAGACCTTCTTCGCCGTGCGGATGCGGTCCGATTGCGCAGCCGTTTGACTCGGGTCCATGTGGCTCTCGGAATGATTGCAATTCCTGTTGTGATTGATTTAGGATAAGAGAAAATTCCTATTTCCTGTTACAAAAAAAGAGGAAGGGTTGAGGCCCTTCCTCTTGCTGCGCAATCTATTAGTTGCAGCTCTTTCCGAGCAACTGACAGACATATGCGTATAAGTCAGAACAATTCATGCTTGAACAATCAAAGTTTAAGTTTGAAAAACACATAATCTTGTGACCTCCTTTATGTCAGTCCTGATATAAAAAGCGGACTGTTTTTTGAATACTGTGTTGCCTTAGCTAAGTACAAACTGATTGTAACATTTCTGTAACAATTTTGTATATAGGAGACTAATGACAGGAGATGAAATATCTGGAGGATATAAGAAAAGGTCATACTAATAAGCATATTTTAAAAAAATATAGAAATTTAAGAAATAGATTCCGTAATTGACGCAGGTTGTTCATGGTGATAAACTAACTAATAGAAGATCATTTGGAGGAACAGAAGATGTTAGGTGATAAAAAAGTATTATTTTCAGGTATGCAGGCGACAGGGACGCTGACACTCGGCAATTATCTCGGCGCTTTAAAAAACTGGGTGACCTTGAGCGAGGAATATGAGTGTTTCTATTCGGTCGTCGATCTGCATTCCATTACGATTCGTCAGGATCCCGCGGAACTCAGAAAGCGTGCGCGGGCCTTGCTCACACTTTATATTGCGGCCGGGCTTAATCCGGAGAAAAACTGCATTTACTATCAGTCTCATGTGTCAGGACATGCTGAGCTTGCATGGATATTGAACTGCTTTACTTATATGGGTGAATTAAATCGCATGACACAGTTTAAGGATAAGTCGGCAAAGCATGCCGACAATATTAACGCGGGACTGTTTACCTATCCGGTATTGATGGCGGCGGATATTTTGTTATATCAGGCGGATGTTGTTCCTGTCGGGATTGATCAGATGCAGCATCTGGAAATTACAAGGGATATTGCACAGCGCTTCAATTCAGTCTACGGGGATGTATTCACGATACCGGAGCCTTATATCGGTAAGGTGGGCGCGAAGATCATGAGTCTGCAGGACCCCTCCAAAAAAATGTCAAAATCTGATGAAAATCCGAATGCGAGCATTTATTTGATGGATCCGCCCGATGTTATTATGAAGAAGTGCAGAAGAGCGATGACGGACTCTGAGGCACAGGTGCGCTATCGGGATGAACAGCCCGGAATCAAAAATCTGATTGATATTTATTCGGCATGTACCGGCAAGAAGCCCGCAGAAGTAGAAAAAGAGTTTGATACAAAGGGATACGGTGATTTTAAGGAGGCAGTCGGGGAGTCATTTGACAG
>JASGGU010000123.1:0-7505 GCA_047602645.1 Lachnospiraceae bacterium
TTTAAAAGGCAGTGGAATTTAGTCTTGCACTGGAATTTACTTTTTCAAGTCAGCCAAAAGAGCGGATCGAATTTATATACAAAAATCATGCGTTCCTGAGAACTTAGTAAACTGTAACAGATCAATGCGTCTGCCGGTTAATAAATTCAGTTTTGTATTTAGAATATACAATTTTCTGGCTGCGATACAGGCCGTAGTATCCAGAAAGCATATAGCTGATGGCGATGGACAGCAGAAAATAGGGCATCCCTGCAAACCCAAATAATTCAAAGCAGAGAAGAAGCGAGGTAATCGGACAGTTGGTCACACCGCAGAATACGGCGCCCATAGCCGCCGCCGTGCAGAGTGCCGGAGAAATTCCCGCCAGATTTCCAAACAAACACCCAAAGGTTGCACCGATAAACAGGGAAGGCACGATCTCACCGCCCTTAAACCCGGCACCAAGAGTCAATGATGTGAACAGAATCTTCAGCAGAAACGCATAAGAACTATAGTCATTTTGAAAACAACGTGCGATGACATCCATTCCTGCGCCGTTATAGTCCTGCGAGCCAACCAGGAGTGTCATTATTATAACCATACAGCCGCCTGCCGCAATGCGCAGATACGGATTTTTTAAATATTTTTTATACCATGTTTCGGATGTGTGCAGCGTCATACAGAATAATACACTGACTCCGGCACAAAGAACAGCCAGCAGCGATATCTGCGCAGCTGCCCCTATGGAAAACCCGGGAATCATCGTTAAATTAAACTTCTCAGGCACAATTCCAAAATAAGCAGCAACGCTGCTGGCTATCAGTGAAGAAAGCACGCAGGGTACAAGTGCGGAATAATGCATAATCCCCACACTGACGACCTCCATGGAAAAAATAGCCGCTGCCAGAGGAGTGCCAAATAGGGCAGAAAATGCAGCACTCATCCCGCACATGATCATAATATGCTGGTCGTTCTCATCAAAACGAAATTGACGGCCCAGAGCATGGCCGATACTCCCACCCAATTGCAGTGCAGCACCCTCGCGCCCTGCAGAACCGCCGAATAGATGAGTCAGGATCGTAGAAACAAAAATAAGCGGTGCCATTTTTAAAGGAAGACTTTCTCCTGAGTGAATGGCAGACAATACGAGATTCGTACCGGTATCATGCTCGTCATGTAACAAACGATAAACCGCTACAATAAAAATTCCGCCAAGCGGAAGAAAAAATAAAAGCCATGGATATTCTGCCCTTTTCTCTGTGACGTATTGCATACAGAAAGAAAATATAGTACCGACAAGTCCAATCAGAAGTCCTGATAAAATGGAAAATAAAATCCACTTCAACAGGACCTCCATACGAGACCAGACATGCACCACCACATCTTTTATTTTCCGATTCATAAAACAAGCCTCCCTATCCGTTGCTGGCCCCCATTCCCCGTAAAAGTCTATCACCTGCATCAATCATTGACAAGAGGCAAATCGACGGTTTATGCGCGGCCGCCGGCATCTTCATCAGTACATTTACAATATCGGCATATTTATAATGGCGAACCGGCGGGGGTTATGATAAAATATAGTGGTCCTCTCAAAAGAGGAACTTTCCATTAAGAGAAGAATCCATAAACGATATGAGGTGTAATAAAGGTGATCAACGTGTTATTCGTCTGCCACGGCAATATTTGCCGGTCACCGATGGCGGAATTTGTGATGAAGGATATGGTAAAGAAGCTGGGGACGGCAGAGCATTTTTCGATCGCGTCAGCCGCCACCTCCACAGAGGAGATCGGTAACGGCGTACATTACGGAACGAGAAACAAGCTTCGCGCCTGCGGCATTTCTGCGGAAGGGAAACGGGCAGTTCAGCTTAAACAGGCGGATTATGAACGCTATAATTATTTGATTGGCATGGATTCCTGGAACATCCGTAATATGTTGCGCATCATCGGCTCCGATCCGGAGCACAAAGTATGCCGGCTGCTGGACTTTTCGGACCATCCGCGTGATATTGACGACCCCTGGTATACCGGTGATTTTGATACGACCTATGCGGATATCGTGGAAGGACTGAACGGATTTTTAAAGCACCTAAACTCGGCCGCCCCATAGGGCGGGCCGGGGAAACATTACTCTCCCTCCACCTCTTTTCCGGTGCGGAAAAATGTAAAGCTGCCATTATCCAGTATTCTTCCGTCATCTGCCGTGATCCGCACATCTAATACGGCAAGCTTCTCTCCCTGCTTAACTTCCTTTACCTCACAGTACACATATTCCGTATTGATAGCGGGTGCCATAAAATTCATGCTTCCGCTTACTGTCATGGCATATTGTCCGCCCATGCATGCCACAATTCCGGCAACGATATCCGCAAACGAATAAAGACTGCCGCCGTGCAGCATTCCATAGGAATTCGTCAGTGCTTCCCTGTAAGGCATCCTCGCCTTCCCGTAGCCTTTTTCCAGCACCTGCAGCTCGATGCCCAGGCAGCGAATATATTCATTTTCTTTCATAATATTGAGCAAAACTTCTTTTTTTGTCATAAAAACAGCTCCCTTTTTCTCAAAGTAATTCTGATAGTATATCTTACCAAACTATAAGAAAATATGCAAATGGGAGCTTGCACTTTTAGAACAAAAGTGTGCTTTGTATAGCAGCACAGCTTTTGTTCTGCGCGCATAAAATTATGACTTCATATAAGTCAGGGAGTCTAGCCCTTAACGGCACCTGCAACCATACCCTTGATGATCTGCTTACTGAAGATAAAATAAAATACGAGAATAGGCAGCATAGTAAGCAGCATCCCTGCCATGATCCTTGGGTAATCAGTCGAAAACTGGCCCGAAAACTGTGTCAGCGCCAGTGATACGGTCTGTAATTTGGGATTTTTCAGTAACACCAGAGCAAACGAGAATTCATTCCAGCACTGGAAGGTCGCAATAATGCCGACTGTCGTGAGAATCGGCCTGCACACAGGGAAAATGATTTGGAACAGCGTTCGGGTAAAGCTGCTTCCGTCTATTGCTGCAGCCTCCTCTAATGCCGTCGGAATTCCCTTCAAATATCCGTCAATCAAGAAAATGGCAAGCGGAAGACCAAATGCAACATAAGGAAAAAGTAAGGTAAACCAGTGGTCTGATATTCCGGTCCGCTTAAATATTACATAAATCGGAACCAACAGGGAATGAATCGGAATCAGCATTCCCATCAAGAATAAAACATACAGCAGCCTGCTTCCCCTGAAAGGAATCCTTGATAAAATATAGCCGACTATAAAACCCAGCATAACAATAAAAAATACTGAAATTACAGTAGTTCTGATGCTGTTTATTATGGATGGAAGAATTCGATAGTCTGAATTAGTCAATAGATTAATATAATTCTGAATACTGATCTCCGTCGGCAGACCAATGATGTCTTTATTGAATTCCGTCACCGATTTCAGCGAGGAATAGAACATCCAGATCAGCGGAAAAATACAACTGAAAGAAAACACAATCAGAACTGCGTTTAAAAACACAGCCAAAATACCCGTTCTTATCTTCTGTGCGTCTGACTTACCGGAAAGAGGTAATAGATTATCATTCATATTAAAAGTCCTCCGATTCTTTCGTGAAGCTTTTTACCAGAAGCTGAACGCCTCCGATGAGGAGCATACTCGTAAGGAAAATACCGATTGAGATGGTACTGCCATAGCCCATATTGGACCGCTGAAATGACATCTGATAGCTGTAGAGTGCCATTACATTCGACTCATTGCCGGGCCCGCCCAGCGTCATCGCATAGATATGGTCAAACACCTTCATATTGCCGGCAACGCACAGCGTTACACAAACAAGAAGTGTCTTCCTGATCAGAGGCAGAACAATATGAACCGCCCGCTGAAAAGCGTTAGCCCCATCTATTTCTGATACTTCAAAAATCTCTTTGTCTACCGAGGAAATCGCAGACAGAATAATGACCATATAATAACCGATATATTGCCAAATAAGCGGAATAGCAACAACAATCATGATCGTTTTCGGCTCGTTCAGCCAAACCTTAACCGCATCCTCTTTTCCGATAAAATTAAAAAACCAGTTGATCAGACCGCGCTTATAGTCAAATACCATCATCCAGATAAAACCGATATACACTGCGGAGATTGTGCTCGGAAAAAAGCTTAAGGTCTGATGCACGCCCTTCCCCTTGACCAGCCGCGAGTTGATGACAAGTACAATGACAAAGGCCAGACCAATCTGTCCGACAACACATGCCGCAACTAAAAATACATTGTGTCCGAAGGATTGCCAAAAAATAGAATCCTTCATTAACATCAAGTAGTTATCAATTCCGATAAATATTTTTTTCGGTCCCCCCTTCCACTCGAACAGACTGTAATAAGCCGCAGCCGCAAGCGGAACAAAAACCGAAAAAATATATAACAACATGGGAAAAAACAGGTATGCGAAAATCACTCTGTTCTTTGGCCGTATCGCATTTAACATCATACCCCTCCTTAATCGCTCCTACATTCATCCCGCAAGCTTTCAAGCCGCATATAAGCCTTACCCGGCACTACTCAGATAAGGCTTATACTTGGCTGATGAAGAAGCGCTGTATATTGGCTTTTTTTATTTCATTGCTTCCTCATAGGCTGCCTGTGCATTTTCCGCAACCTGCTCCGGTGTGATATCTCCGTTTAACATTGACTGTAAATCCGTATTCAGAGCACCCCAAAGCGCGCCGGAAATAAACGAATCGTATATCTGGGATGATTTATAATCCACATTCGTAAAGTTATATAAATCCTGTGTCAACTGGTCAAACTTGCTCAGATCTACGCTGTCAGGAGCTGTCAAACCACTTACTGCATAATTGCTGGATACATAATCAGCGAAGTCCGCGCCCGTCGTCTTGTAAAGGAAATCAACGGCTGCCGCTAATTTAGCAGGATCCTCCGCTACTCTCGGGTTGATGGCAAGCGCATAGCCTAAACCGTTCGCCTGTGTGTTGGTATCCGCTGTTGCGCCTTCCGGCTGCGGGAATACTGCGAGCTTCGAATTTGCAAACAGCTCCGGATTGGATTCCGCCAAAGTCGTACCGATATAGGTCATGTCCCAATTTCCGCCTATGTAAGCCGCACAGTCACCGGAAATATAATATTCGCGGGCGGTGTAGTGGTCGATTGCATTGAAATCCTTATTGAAGATGCCCGAAGCGAAAATATCCTGCATGAATGTCAGCGCATCCACAAAGCTCTGGTCTGTAAACTTAGAGCCGCTGTTGGCAACAAGAGAGCTGAACCAATCCATACCCGTAAACCGGTTGCCCACACATGTCAGGAATGTGGAATTTGCCTGCCACTGATCTCCATTTGCAAAGCCCATCACCGTGATGCCTTTTCCGTCAAAAAACTCCTTTGCCTTCACGACATCTTCCCAAGTCGTCGGAAATGTATCAAAGCCGGCTTCTGCCCATAATTTGGAATCATAGATAATGGCCGTACAGGTTCCTCCTGTCAACGCAGGAATTCCATAAATCTTTCCATCGCTCGTAAATGCACTGAACAGCTCTGACTTATACTTTGCACTATCCGGAGAATTTGCCACAACATCCGTCAAATCAAGCGCAAGTCCGTCTGCACCCCATCGTACGGTGTCCATACCCTGAAGCACATAAATATCCGGAAGATCATCGTTTGCCGCAAGCGTAGCAATCTGTGTCTTATACTCTGTGTTAGCCAAAATGCTCTGGTTCAACGTGATGTCCGGATGGCTTTCTTCCCATTCGGAAACCATTTTACGGAAACCGTCTGCGCCAGGATTGCCCTTTGCTTCCTCTTCCGTTGAGAAATGCATGATTGTAAGCTCTCCCTCGTAAGCCTCTGAAGCACTGTCGGCTGCCTCCGCTGTGTCATCTCCTTCCTCCGGCTCTGCCACCGTTTCCTCGGATGGAGCCGGTGCCTCTGTTGCCGCATCCTGTGCCGTCTCCTCACCCTTGGTACCGCAGCCCGCAAATGATACGGTAATCATTGCAGCAGCTAAGATAAGGCTTAATACTTTTCTTTTCATTTTCTTACCTCCCTATTTTTTTGCATTTATCTACATATCCTTATGATAGAAATGCCTTCTGTCTATCCTACCCAATACCACTCTTCACTTTCTTCTAACAGCCATTCCAGTTTCACCTTTAATACTCTGGCAAATATCTTCAGCTCATAGTCTGTTACAAAGCGTGTTCCTATTTCAACGCGGCTGATGCTGTCCCGTTCCAGCAGTACCCCTTCAATCTGCATTCGTGCCGCCAGATCAGACTGTGAAAATCGCTGCTTCAATCGTGCCTCCCGGATCCTGTCACCGCAAAGGTTTTTTCTCTTTTTATACAAATAAATTTTCATATTCCGCGGCTCCCTAAAATTTTTTGCATTGATAAACATATCCTTATGTTAAAAATTCTTTCAGCCTGGGGACCTCTTTTATGAGGAACTGGAAACCCCTCTTTTCACTATTTTTTATAAAAATTTACTTAGTTAATCGATTACGTTTTTATGTATATTATTATATATGTTGTTCATACTATGTTATACATATATATAATTACCATTTTTATTTATAAATGTCAACTGTTTTTATATGATTTTCATATATTATTTTTTAATATTTTTCAGAGACTACTTTTTATTTGAATACCCCTTTGTTTTTTTAACATACCCTTCACAAACAACCTTTCATAAACTTTCTTGACTTTAACATATAAAACTTTTAAAATTGTGTTAAAGGTCAGCAAACAATGATTTTTTAAATTTGTAAATTGCAGAAAGGAGAAGCATGATTTGTTTTTTCAATTATCATGCAAATCAGGATGGCGAGAGTCAATAACAGTTATTATGCTATTCTTGGAGTTCTAAGTGTGGAGCCGATGTCCGGCTATCAGATCAAATATAGCATTAACGGGGGAGTTGGTTATTTTCTGGAGATCGATTATAAACAAATTTATCCCGCACTCAAAAATATTGTGGCCAACGGATTGGCGACTTATGAAGTTGTAAGATCGGAAAAGGGAGGAGAAAGCAAACGATACAAACTGACCGATGCCGGTCATCATGAATTTAAGGAATGGATGAAAAAACCGGTTGTAAACGGAAAACAGATGTCCAAAGAGCTGCTGTTAAAACTGTTTTACGGCCAAAATGTACCGACCGGAGTGATCTTGAAGCATATGGAGAATTATCGGGATTCGATGGAAAATCAGCTTCAGGAAATGGAAGATTTAAGTGCCTGCATCGAAACGGAAGCAGAAAAGGATGACTTTTGGCATTACAGGCGCACTACCGTCAACAGAGGACTGATGCGCTGCCAGATGGAGATTGATTGGTGTGAACAATCGATGGTATATATTCAGGAGCATATTAAGCAGTCTGCTGCACTTGTCAGGAATTAATGTGAACTGAACAAAAATGTGCTTCGCCAACTCTCATGGCCAAAGATTCCAGCAGCACAGCTTTTGTTCCGCGCGCGCAGCTGCGCATATTATTTTATTTGATAGG
>JASGGU010000124.1:0-7464 GCA_047602645.1 Lachnospiraceae bacterium
ATCCAATGCTAGATATACGCTTCGTATTTTATATCCAGAATGGTTGAATATGAAATTTAGTCATTCTGCATCTTCCTCTTATGTTAGACGAATTCAAAATGATTGGAATAAATATTATGAAGATGACTCTATAGTAGATATTCTGATTGAAGATCTGACGTATTTAAAGCTGGATAAATGGGCGCATGATAAGGTAAAACAGGGTATGACAAAGAAGCAGTATTACAACATGTCGCTGATTGTGCGTCAATGTATTGAATATGCAATGGAAGATGAACTGAAAATTATTGATAAAGATCCATTCAGCAGAGTTAAAATTGATGGAAAACTAGTTGTAAAGAATAAAAAGCCATCAAGTGAATCACAGGTATTCCTGTGTGATGAGCAAAGAAAGATATGTGAGCATTTAGCTGATAAGATATCAAGAAACGAAAAGGCTATTACACCCTATGCATTGCTTCTAAATTTTCAGCTTGGATTAAGGGTCGGTGAAATAGTAGCTATAAAGTGGAATGATATTGAAAATGGTTATATATCAATCAACAGAATGGAAGTCGATGATTATTCTTTAGGCGATGGTATAAAATACAATGGTAAAAAAGTTGTCGAGTTTACAAAGTCTTCTGCTGGTGTTAGAAATATCTATATTAATAATGAAGCGAAGAAAACCCTGAACATGTTAAAGAAACGTGCTATGGAATATGATTATTATGATAATGATTATATTATGGTTGGCTCAAACGGAAACCGAATGACAACGGCTAGTGTAAACAAATATTTGTTTACAGTTTGCAGAGAATTAAACATTCCAATCAAAAGTAGCCACAAAATTAGGAAAACCTTTATTTCTTCATTGTTTGATAATGGATCGAATATTAATAAGATCCGTGAGATAGCAGGACATGAGGATGAAAGAACCAGTTTAAATAATTACTGTTTTGACCGAAGATCAGACGAAGAGACTGAGAAGGTGTTGAATAATATAGGAAGTAACAGTAATATGGTGGCTTTTAAGGCGGGATAAATCAGTGTAAACAAGAGTAAACAAAATATTGCAAATGATAAGTAACTGTTTAGATACGTTTTCCGGCAAAATAAAAAATGCTAAAAACCACTAAAATCAGGGCTTCCAGCATTTTCTCGGGTTGGGCTGTTTAAATAAACAGTCAGCAGCTCGTAGGGGAATCGAACCCCTGTTTCCGCCGTGAGAGGGCGGCGTCTTAACCGCTTGACCAACGAGCCGTACTTGATCATTCTATATTATTTTATTTGGAAATGCAAGCATTTTTTTATGAAAATGATAAAATATTAGAACAATGCAGGGAAAAGCAAGGGAAATCAGCACTTTGGGTGATAAACTGCTTTGGGAGGAATACCATGGGAAAATTGGATAGTGTCAGTACGGGAATGAAGGGTTTTGATAAGGCGATTGACATGCTGCGTCTGGGAGATAATGTTGTATGGCAGGTGGACTCCATTGAGGACTACTGTTATGTTGTCTCGCCCTATGTGGAGCAGGCAAGAAGGGATCATAGGAACATTATTTACTTCCGTTTCGGGACTCACAGGCAGGTGGTGGAGGATCTTAACGGTATCAAGGTCTATCAGCCGGATCCGAGTGTGGGCTTTGAGGGATTTGCCACTGCGATTCACCGGATCATTGGTGAAGCGGGAGTAAAAGCCTTTTATATTTTTGACTGCCTGACGGAGCTTCTGGCCTTTTGGTATTCTGATTTGATGACCGGAAACTTCTTCCGGGTAACCTGCCCTTATTTGTATGAACTGGATACCATCGCTTATTTTGCAATCAAACGTAATGTGCATACCTATGATACGATAGCGACGATCAGGGAGACCACGCAGCTGCTGCTGGATGTATACAGGATAAACGAGAGTCTTTATATTCATCCGCTTAAGGTATGGCAAAGGTATTCACCGACAATGTTTTTTCCCCACTACATCAATGGGAATGAGATGGAGCCGATTACGGCCAGCACCCGGGCTGCAGAACTGTTTGCCGGATTCAACTGGACGGAGGAACGACAGGATTACTGGCATGTGACGCTTGGCCGCGCAAAAGAGGCTCTGACGGAAGAATCTGCGGGGCAGGAGCAGATGAAAGGGCTGCTCATTGATCTTCTTGTCGGAAAGAAGTCCCGCATGCGGGATCTATGTATGCGGTATTTCAAGCTTTCCGACGTCGTCAAAATTGCAGGAAGGGAAATCGGAACGGGCTTCATCGGCGGTAAAAGTGTGGGAATGCTGCTGTCAAGAAGAATTATTACGAGAAGCGATGAAGATAAGGCCTATTTCAAGCCTCTATTGGAGCCTCATGACTCATTTTATCTGGGTTCTGATATTTATTACACATATATTGTAGAAAATGGATGGTGGCAGCTTCGAACAAAACAGAAGACAGAAGACGGATATTTCAAATATGCGCTTGAATTAAAGGAAAAGCTGCTCGCCGGCAGATTCCCCAGAATGGTACGGGATGAATTCATGCAGATGCTGGAATATTACGGGCAGTCACCCATTATTGTACGATCCAGTTCCTTGCTGGAGGACAACTTCGGCAACGCCTTTGCGGGCAAATATGAAAGTGTATTCTGCGTAAATCAGGGAGGGCCGGAGGAACGGCTGAATGCCTTTATGGAGGCGGTGCGCGTTGTCTATGCCAGCACCATGAATGAGGATGCTCTGGATTACAGAAAGAACAGGGGACTGGCGGACAGGGATGAGCAGATGGCAATTCTGGTGCAGAGGGTATCAGGCGACTACTATGGAGATTATTTCTTCCCCCATGCGGCCGGAGTAGGAAATTCCTCCAACCTATATGTATGGGACAAGGATGTAGATATGGAGGCGGGAATGCTCCGTCTTGCATTTGGTCTCGGTACGAGAGCAGTGGACCGGATCATCGGGGATTACGTGAAAATTGTCACGCTGGACAAACCCATGCGCCAACCGATTATGGGCTACGGTGAGGCACAGAAATATTCCCAGCATAAAATGGACGTACTGAATTTAAAGGAAAACAGGCAGGAATCGATCGAGGTTGACAGAATAACCGGTTACGATATTAGGGCGGATAAAAATCTATTTTGGATGCGTGACTTCGAAATGGAGAGGCAGCTTAGTGAAATAGGCAGAGACACTTCCGGCGCACCTCCTATTTTGAATTTTCACAGGCTGTTAAAGGAAACGGCGTTTCCTCAGGTAATGAAGCGTATGCTGATGCTGCTTTCGGAGAAATATAATTATCCGGTGGATATTGAATTTACGGTTAACTTTGACAGAGCAGGGGAGTTTCATGTCAACCTCCTGCAATGCCGTCCGCTGCAGACGAGAGGACTGGGCCGGACGGTGGAGCTGCCTGAAAGGGTTGAGGAGGAAAGAAGTCTGTTCTATTCAAACGGTAATTTTATGGGAGGGAATGTGAGGCTTCCCATCGATTATATTGTTTTTGTAAGCGTCAAAGAATACTTGGAGCTGAAGGAGCAGGATAAGTATGACATTGCGAGACAAATAGGCCTTCTGAATCGGGCGCTTAAGGGGAAAAATGCCATGCTGATGGGACCTGGAAGATGGGGAACGACAACTCCCTCGCTCGGTGTTCCCGTGCATTTTTCAGAACTTATGCACATGTCGGCAGTGTGCGAAATCGCCTATAGCGATAAGGGAATCATGCCGGAGATATCTTACGGCAGCCACTTCTTTCAGGATTTGGTAGAGTCCGGAATTTTTTATGCTGCGCTTTTTGACGGCAGGGAAAATGTTGTGTTACACGAGGAAAAAATAACAGGGGCCCCCAATATTGCCGGCGAAATAATTGGAGAGGGTGTCACGGTAAATGAAAATGTGCTTCATGTTGTAAGAACGGAAGGATTAGAGTTGTATTCGGATATTGTAAGTCAAAGGATTTTATGCTATTTTTCGCATTTTTCAAAGTTTTTACTTGCATTTTCTAAATGATAGTGTTAAAATAAAAACAATGAATAAATGCTCAATGATAAGAGTGGACTTGCGGTCCACTCTTATTACGTGTAAAGGGAAAATTCAAGAAGCTGTTCAGCACTTTTGCAGCTGCGGCCGCGCAATATATAAAAATGTGCTGAGTTGCAAGCAAAGCTTGAGGCGAAGAGGCAGGAAGAAAAGAGGTGTGGGATTGATGTCGAGAAAAGAGAATTATGAAAGCAGGACGGAGCAGCTTCTGATGCCGATTCTAAATCAGCAAGCATTTGAATTGTGGGATGTGGAATATGTAAAAGAAGGTTCTGACTGGTATCTTCGGGCATATATTGATAAGCCGGGAGGAATTACGATAGAGGACTGTGTTGCCGTGAGCAGACAGCTTTCTGATCGGCTGGATGAAGCGGATTTTATAGAGGATGCCTATATTTTAGAGGTTAGTTCGCCGGGTCTCGGCAGACAGCTTAAGAAGGATAAGGATTTTGAGAAATGCATCGGAAAGAGCGTCGATTTGCGGACATACCGCCTTATGGATGGCAAAAAGGAGTTCACAGGCCTGTTAAAAGCCTTTGATAAAGAGAGCATTACCATAGAAATCAATGATGCGGACACAAGTTTTGCAAAAGGAGATGTCGCGATCGTAAAACTGTCAATCAATTTTTAAAAATTCTACATGGAAATTCAGGAGGTTAAGAAATGAACAAGGAATTGATGGAAGCGCTGAATATTTTGGAAAGAGAGAAAGATATCAGCAAGGAGACGCTGTTCGACGCGATTGAAAATTCACTGATTACAGCCTGCAAGAATCATTTTGGCAAATCGGATAATGTAAAAGTGGAAATCAACAGAGAAACATGTGATTTTAGAGTGTTTGCGGAAAAAACCGTCGTAGACGAGGTGGAAGATCCGGTTCTGGAAATCAGCCTTGCCGACGCAAAGCTGATGGACAGTAAGACAAAGGCCGGCGAAGTTGTTGAAATCGACATCAAATCAAAGGAATTCGGTAGGATTGCGACGCAGAATGCGAAAAACGTTATTTTGCAAAAAATCAGAGAAGAGGAAAGAACAGTCCTCTATAACCAGTATTATGGAAAAGAAAAGGATGTTGTTACGGGCATCGTGCAGAGATATGTAGGAAAGAATATCAGCATCGATCTTGGAAAAGCGGATGCGATGCTTTCCGAAAATGAGCAGGTTAAAACGGAGAACTTAAGGCCGACGGAACGGGTGAAGGTTTATATTCTCGAGGTAAAGGATACGACAAAGGGGCCGAAGATTCTTGTGAGCAGAACTCATCCGGAGCTTGTTAAGCGTCTTTTTGAATCCGAGGTGACGGAAGTGCATGACGGCACCGTGGAAATCAAGGCAATCGCAAGGGAGGCGGGCAGCAGGACCAAGATTGCGGTATGGTCGCACAATCCTGATGTTGATCCGGTAGGTGCCTGTGTCGGTATGAATGGTGCCAGAGTCAATGCGATTGTTGATGAGCTGCATGGAGAAAAAATCGATATCATCAACTGGGATGAAAATCCGGGTATTTTAATCGAAAATGCGCTTTCTCCGGCGAAGGTTGTATTTGTTATTGCAGACGGCGACGAAAAGACGGCCAAGGTCATAGTGCCGGATACGCAGCTCTCCCTTGCAATCGGGAAGGAAGGCCAGAATGCAAGGCTTGCTGCAAGACTGACCGGCTTTAAGATCGATATTAAGAGCGAGACGCAGGCTAAGGATGCGCCGGGCTTCAGACTGGAAGATTACTATGATGACGAGGAGGAGTATGAGGAGGAACCTTATGAGGAAGGGTTCCTCGAAGAGGGCTCCTATGAGGAAGCATACGAAGGAGAAGGCTACGAAGGCGAGTATTCAGAAAGCGGCGAAGTCCAGCAGACGGAGGAGTAAGATTTTTTAATGGAAATGAGGTGTTTTTAATGGCAAAAAAGGTTCCGCTCAGACAATGTGTTGGATGCGGCGAGATGAAGAGCAAAAAGGAAATGATGCGTGTCATCAAGACGGCGGAGGACGGAATTGTTCTGGATAAGACGGGAAAAAAGAACGGCAGGGGCGCTTATCTGTGTATGAAAAGAGAATGCCTGGAGCGGGCGTTGAAGCAGAAGGGACTGGAACGTTCATTAAAGACAAACATTCCAAAAGAAGTCATAGAAAGTCTGGAAAAGGAGTTTGATGAGGGTGAAGCCTGATAAAGTATTGCAGCTTGTCGGAATGGCACAGCGCGCACACGGCGTGGCAAGCGGTGAATTCATGACGGAGACTACGGTAAAATCCGGGAAAGCCTATATGGTGGTCATAGCAGAGGACGCCTCGGAAAATACGAAAAAACAGTTTCAGAATATGTGTGAATTTTATAGGGTTCCGGTACGGATTTATGGAACAAAGGACAGTCTCGGGCATGCAATCGGAAAAGAAATGCGGGCGTCACTTTCGGTAACGAATGAGGGCTTGGCAAATGAGATTATGAGTAAAATCGACGGAGGTAGCAAAGAATGGCAAAAATGAGAGTGCATGAGTTAGCAAAAGAAATAGATAAAACGAGTAAGGATGTGATTACCTGTCTGGAAAAGGCCGGAATAGGCGGCAAGACGGCCTCCTCTTCACTGGAGGACGACCAGATCGCGGTAATCAAAAAACAGTTTGTAAAGCCGGCAAAGCCTGTAGAGATATCAAGAACGACCGTACAGCATTCTGCAGGTCAGGCGGAGAGATCGGTACAGGCACAGACACCAAAGACCGCAGAGCAAAGGCCGGCAGGGGATATGGTCAAAAAGAAAAAATCAAATATTATTTTTGTAAGTAACCCGCACAACAGTCAGCAGCCGGGAAGAAGCAATACTGCAGGATACGGTCAGCGTGTGACGACAGGAGCGCCGGCAAGGCCCGGAGTCCAGCAGAATGCACGACCGCAGCAGACGCCTGTAAGACCGTCGGCGCAGACAACACCGTCGATGAACAGACCGGAAGTACAGCCGGTAAACAGACCGGCGGAGAATATACAGAGTACGGGAGGCGATCAAAATAGACAGGTTCATACGCAAACTCAGGAAATCAGTCAGGCTGTTAAAACGGACGTACAAAGGAGCGGCAATTCTGTTGGGGCTGGCAGCAATAGCGATCGCGATAATCGGAGAACTGAAGGATATAGAGACCAGGCGGGAGAACGGGTAAGACAACCGTATCAGGGAAACCGCGATGGCCAGTATCAGAACCGTGACGGTCAGGGAAACAGAAGCGGCCAGTATCAGAACCGTGACGGCCAGGGGGCAAGACCCGGCCAGTATCAGAACCGTGACGGCCAGGGAAACAGAAGCGGCCAGTATCAGAACCGTGACGGCCAGGGAAACAGAAGCGGCCAGTATCAGGGAAACCGTGATGGTCAGGGAAGCAGACCGGGCCAGTATCAGAATCGAGATGGTCAGTATAACAGACCCGGCCAGTATCAGAACCGTGACGGCCAGGGAAGCAGACCCGGCCAGTATC
>JASGGU010000125.1:0-7298 GCA_047602645.1 Lachnospiraceae bacterium
GGGAAATCCGTAGGAATTTCCTATTAAAGAACAAAAGTGTGCTTCGCCCACTCTCGCGGTCAAATATTTTGGCAGCACAGCTTTTGTTCCGCGCGCGTAGCTGCGCATAATATTTTGTTATATAGGAAATCCGAAGGAATTTCCTATATAATAAAAAAGCCTGCGGAAATGAAAAGAAAATGCCTGAAAAAATACATATTTTAAGAAAAAACAGGCTGAATTTCAGCTTAAAGGCGCTCTAAGTAATTTACATGTTAATCAACAGCTAATTTAAATTTTATTAACAGCATAAAGGAGGTTCTATGTTTAGCAGTGTATTATCGGGAGGAGTACATGGTATTGATTGCTATCTTGTGTGCGTAGAGGCTGATATAGCAGAAGGAATGCCAATGTTTGAGCTGGTTGGTTATTTGGGAAGCGAGGTCAGAGAGGCGAGGGAGCGGGTGCGTACCGCGCTCAGAAATGCCGGATTTCTTATGCCGGTCAAGCGGGTGACCGTAAATTTATCCCCCGCCAATATCAAAAAAAGAGGAACCGGATTTGATCTTCCGGTCGCCGTCAGCATTTTGATTGCTATGGAAAAAATAAAGGAACAAAGTGTAGCGGACACGGTCATTGCGGGAGAGCTGCTGTTGAGCGGAAAAGTAAGCGGAATCAGAGGGATTTTGCCGATCGTACTGGCCGCTAAAAAGGCGGGGTATAGGCGCTGCATTATTCCGAAGGACAATGCGGGTGAGGGCTCTGTTGTGGACGGGATAGAGATTGTCGGTGTAGAGAGTCTTATGCAGCTGGCGGATTATTTAAGGGGAACCCGTGCAATTGTGCAGGAACCGCCTCTCGGAAATAAGCTGCCCGGATCAAAGGCCGGATATGGGTGTGATTTGAAGGATGTACAGGGTCAGCGACTTGTAAAACGAGGGTTGGAAATTGCGGCGGCAGGGATGCACAATGTGCTCATGCTTGGACCGCCGGGAGCCGGAAAAACAATGCTGGCCAGATGTATTCCGACGATTCTTCCGCCCCTCTCCATGGAAGAGTGTCTGGAGGTGTCGGCAATTTACAGCGTGGCGGGCAGGCTTGGCGGTTCGAATACTTTGATTACCGAGCGACCGTTTGTCAATCCGCATCATACGGCCACGGATAAGGCGTTGACCGGGGGTGGGGTCAATCTGCATCCGGGAAGCATTTCATTGGCACACCGCGGCGTGCTGTTTTTAGATGAAATGCCCGAGTTTTCAAAAACTGCGTTAGAAGTGCTGCGCCAACCCTTGGAGGATAAATGCATCCACATTACGAGAAGCAGCGGAAGCTGTACCTATCCGGCAGACTTTATGCTCGTAGGTACGCTCAATCCGTGTCCCTGCGGCGCTTATCCGGATTTGGCAAAGTGTACTTGTTCAGAAACGGAAAGAAGGCGTTATATGGGTAAACTATCCAAGCCGCTGTTAGACCGCATGGATCTTTGCATGGAAGTTCCACAGATAAAAATTCACGAGTTGATGAAAAAACAGGAGGCGGAAAGCTCTATGGCCGTTCGGGAGCGTGTTATAAAGGCCCAAAAAATTCAGGAAGCCCGTTTGTCGGCTGCTGCAAATAATTTGTTTTTTAACTCCCAAATGCGGGACAAGGAAATGAACGTATATTGTCCGCTGAAGGAATCCGGCAAAAAACTGATGGAGGAAGCTTTTCACAGGCTGAACTTAAGCGCACGCGCCTATTACCGGATCCTTAAGGTTGCCCGGACAATAGCGGACCTGGATCACGCCGGACAAATTGATGAATATCATTTAACGGAGGCGATTCATTTCAAGTTTCACATAGATGATTTCTGAAAATAATTTAATAGAAAAATAGAAATAGAAAGGAATAAGATGCGGCAGGAGATAGAATTTGATTATTGGTGGGCATGTATGCAGAACGGATTTTGCGCGCATATGAAACAGATCGCGGATGCAGCCGGCGGAACTAGGGCACTGTATTACATGGGGGAAGCGCAATTGAAAACAGTAAGGGGAATTTCGGAAACGTTTGCATCGTATCTATATAATAGAAGAAACGGGTGGAAATTGAAGGAAGCATATGCGCGTCTGAAGATACAGGGTATTCGTTTTATTCCATGGTACGATCATGATTATCCCCAAAAGCTGCTGCAAATACCGGGATATCCCTTTGCCATTTTTGTGAAGGGAGGACTGCCGGAGGAGGAAACGAGCAGTGTGGCAATCATCGGTGCACGTAACTGTTCCGAATATGGACATGCTGTTGCAAAACATTTCGGGGAGATACTTGCAAAACATCACGTTCAGATTATCAGCGGTATGGCATATGGAATTGATGGGATCGGACAGACGGCGGCACTTGCGGCTGGCGGACGTTCTTATGGAGTGCTCGGCTGTGGGGTGGATATCTGTTATCCGGTATCCAACAGAAGGCTTTATGAGGATCTGGTCCATAACGGTGGTCTCATATCGGAATATTGTCCGGGAACACGTCCAATCAGCAGGCTGTTTCCGCCGCGAAACAGAATTATCAGCGGACTTTCGGATGCAGTTATTGTGGTTGAAGCGCGTAAAAAGAGCGGCACGTTGATTACGGTTGACATGGCACTGGAGCAGGGAAAAGAAATTCTGGCGGTGCCGGGAAGAATCACGGATCCCCTGAGCATTGGCTGCAACAGCCTTTTAAAACAGGGCGCAAGCCCTGTTTTATCAGTCGAAGATGTCCTTCTTTTACTCGACATAAAATATAAAAATAAAATTAAAAAAATAAGAAAAGATAAATTAGTGCTTGAAAGAGAAGAAAATTTAGTGTATAGTGTTCTCGATTTGTATGCGAAAAATTTGGAAGATATTGCATCGGAGGTTTCCTGTTCATTTTCAGAGTTATTGCATATATTAGTATCGCTGGAATTAAAAGGATTGATTAAGGAAGTCAGTAAAAATTATTATGTCAGGACAGCGGATGCTGTTGGGCGGTAGCAAGCCCTAAAGCATCAATGACTGATATGCTTTGGGAGGAAGGAAAATGGCAAAGTATCTGGTAATTGTGGAATCACCGGCAAAGGTGAAAACCATTAAAAAATTTTTAGGCCCCAATTATGAGGTGATGGCGAGCAACGGACATGTCCGCGATCTGCCTAAGAGTCAGCTTGGAGTCGATACGGAGCACGGATATGAGCCTAAATATATTACGATTCGAGGAAAGGGGGATCTTTTGGCAGGACTTCGCAAGGAAGTGAAAAAGGCCGATAAGGTATATCTCGCGACGGACCCCGACCGCGAAGGCGAGGCGATTTCCTGGCATCTTTCTAAGGCACTCCATTTGGAGGATAAGAAGGTCAGCCGGATCACATTTAATGAAATTACAAAAAATGCGGTGAAGGAATCACTAAAAAATGCCCGGGAAATTGATATGGATCTTGTTAACGCACAGCAGGCCAGAAGGATGCTCGACAGAATGGTGGGATACCGGATTTCCCCGCTTCTCTGGGCGAAGGTAAAGAGAGGCTTGAGTGCGGGAAGAGTACAGTCCGTGGCGTTGCGCATTATTTGCGACAGGGAAGAGGAGATTGATGCATTTATTCCGGAGGAATACTGGACATTGGATGTTGATTTTAAGGTGGCAGGGGAGAAGAAGCCCCTGACCGCACACTTCTCCGGTACGAAAGAGGGAAAATTAGAAATCAGATCCAGAGAACAGCTGGACGGCATTTTAAAGGAGCTGGAAGGAGCCGAGTACCGGGTTGCAGATGTCAAGAAAGGCGAGCGTCTTAAAAAGGCACCCCTGCCGTTTACGACGAGTACGCTGCAGCAGGAGGCGAGTAAGAACCTGAATTTTTCCACGCAAAAAACGATGCGTCTTGCACAGCAGCTCTATGAAGGAATCGATATTAAAGGAAACGGAACGATCGGTGTTATCACTTATCTGCGTACAGATTCTACACGTATTGCAGAAGAGGCACAGGCACAGGCACAGACCTTTATTACGGAAACTTACGGTGCGGACTACGCGGGAGCAGCTGCATCACAAAATAAAGACAGGAAAAAGATTCAGGATGCACATGAAGCAATCCGCCCAACCGACATTGGCAGGACGCCGCTGTCGCTTAAAGATTCGCTGTCAAGAGATCAGTATCGCCTCTACACCTTGATTTGGAAGCGCTTTGTGGCAAGCCGCATGTGTGAGGCAAAGTATGAGACTACCTCCGTCAAAATACAGGGAAATGATTACCGTTTTTCCGTGGCTGCATCTAAGCTTTTATTTGATGGATTTCTGGCGGTCTATACGGATGACGAGGAGGAAAAAGAACAGCCAAACGTGCTGCTGAACGATATCTCGGAAAAATCGGTCCTGACACTTGACCGATTTGAAGAAAAGCAGCATTTCACACAGCCGCCCGCGCACTATACGGAGGCATCTCTCGTAAAGACACTCGAGGAGCTTGGCGTCGGAAGACCCAGCACCTATTCTCCGACAATTACGACGATTCTTGCGAGACGCTATGTGACGAAGGAAAATAAAAATCTGTATGTGACGGAGCTTGGAGAAGTTGTAAATCATATGATGAAGGAGGCATTTCCCAGTATTGTAGACATGAACTTTACGGCAAATCTGGAGATGCTGCTCGATAACGTCGAGGAAGGGATTGTTGACTGGAAAACGATCATCAGCAATTTTTATCCGGACTTGGATGAGGCGGTTCAAAATGCGGAGCAGGAGCTTGCCAAGGTTCAGATCAAAGAAGAAGAATCAGAGGAACTATGTGAAAACTGCGGCCGGCGTATGGTCATCAAATATGGCCCTCATGGGAAATTCCTGGCTTGCCCGGGTTTTCCGGAGTGCAGAAATACAAAACCGTATCTGGAGAAAATCGGTATCCAGTGTCCGAAGTGCGGTAAGGAAATTGTCGTCCGAAAGACGAAGAAGGGGAGGCGTTATTACGGCTGTGAGAGCGGTAGCGAGTGCGATTTTATGACATGGCAGCGGCCGGTGGAGATCCCCTGTGAAAAATGCGGAGGCCTTATGGTGGAAAAGGGAAATAAGCTGTTGTGTACGAATGAGTCGTGCGGACATGTGGTGAACAAAAAGTGACAAAATGATGCTGTCTGTAAAATAGTTTGAAAATATCAAGAAATTATAAAAATATTCCAAAAACAAACGCGGGAGTCATTGATTTCTGCGTTTATTTATGATATTATCTAGACAGGCAAAATTTGTAGACAGCTGAACGATCATATTTATAGTTTTAATAGAAGCAGGAGGATAGGTTCATGAGCAGCGTTCAATTACTGGATAAGACACGCAAAATTAATAAACTGTTACATAATAATAATTCCAGCAAGGTGGTATTTAACGATATTTGTGATGTTTTGAAGGAAATTCTTCAGTCGAATGTGCTTGTAATCAGCAAGAAAGGCAAAATACTCGGCACAGGCGCCCGCAGGGACATCGGGGAGACAGAGGGTCTTTTGAAATATGAAATCGGCGGTATCATCGATCAGATGCTGAATGAACGCCTGCTCGGCGTATTGTCTACGAAAGAAAATGTTAATTTGGAAACCCTTGGATTTGAGCTTGCAGACAGCAGTAAATATCAGGCGATTGTGACGCCGATTGATATTGCGGGTGAGCGGCTCGGGACGCTGTTCATCTATAAGGTTAAGGAGCAATATTCCATTGACGACATCATCCTATGTGAATACGGGGCAACGGTCGTAGGATTGGAGATGCTGCGCGCCGTCAATGAAGAGAGTGCGGAGGAGAGCCGCAGACTGCAGGTTGTGAAGTCAGCAATCAGTACGCTGTCCTTTTCCGAAATGGAAGCGATTACCCATATTTTTGATGAACTAAACGGCAATGAAGGTGTTCTTGTCGCAAGCAAGATTGCGGACAGGGTTGGCATTACCCGCTCGGTCATTGTCAATGCGCTTCGTAAATTTGAGAGCGCAGGCGTTATAGAGTCCCGTTCTTCCGGTATGAAGGGAACTTATATCAAAGTGCTGAATCCGGTGATCTTTGAAGAAATTGAAACAATGAAAAGAAATAAATAATAATTAAAAAACGGAAATCTTAACCAAGGATTTCCGTTTTTTGTTTACATAATAATCATGATATAGTACAGGAAACGACAAAATGTACAATATAAAGTGCTTAAAATACATTTTTTTCAAAAAGTCCTTGTGTTTTTCTGCAAATAATTTATAATAGAATAAGGTAGGTGAAGAGTATGATAAGTTCAGGTGTATTTGATTATGTAAATGTGCTGGATAAAGCAGCAGACGGTGCGTGGCTTCGCAATGAGGCGATTGCAAATAATATTGCAAATGTGAACACACCAAACTACAAGAGACAGGATGTTTCTTTTGAGGCCGAATTAAAGCAGGCACTGAAGACATCCCAATATGAGACGTTGGACGATAAGGTTTCTAATGTGAATGATAAGCTGTCACGTATCGAACCGCGTGTTTATACGGATGCGGCCGGTTATTCGTACAGACTTGACGGTAACAATGTGGATATCGACAATGAAAACGTCGAACTGGCCTCCAACCAGATTAAATATAATGCTCTCGTGCAGAGTATAGACGGTGATTTTACAAATTTAAAGACTGTGATCAAATAGCGATGCGGCAGTCTGAGAGGATGGTGGATTATCATGAGTATCTTTAAATCATTTGGTGTAAATGCCTCCGGCATGACCGCTGAAAGATACCGTATGGACATTATTTCCCAGAACGTAGCCAATGCCAACACGACGCGGACGGAGGATGGAACTCCTTATAGGCGAAAAATTGTCACATTTTACGAAAAAACGACAAATCCGTCTTCGTTCGATACAATTCTTGCAAAGAGCAGAGGACAGGATGTGGGCGACGGCGTCAAGGTTTCGGGTGTTTATGAGGACAATACCGAGGAGATGAAGAAGGTATATGATCCTTCCCACCCGGATGCGGATGAGGATGGTTATGTTTGGTATCCGAATGTCAATATCGTGACAGAGATGACGAATATGATTGATTCGTCAAGAGCTTACGAGGCAAACGCCACAGCATTTACGGCGAGCAAGACAATTGCGATGAAAGGTCTGGAAATAGGAAGATCCTAGAAAACGCAGCTTGCGGAGCGGCAATTCGCCACTCGCAAGCAGAAAGTCCGGAAACGGACGCTTCATTTCAAAATAAAAGGGCCGGCAGTATGGACAGGCAATATTTGCAATTGAGCGCTGCAGGCAGAAGGAGTCGGAAATGGATATTTCATCATTGCTGAATGTCAGTTCCAATGCAGTATCGGCGGCGGCA
>JASGGU010000126.1:0-7233 GCA_047602645.1 Lachnospiraceae bacterium
GTGACGGGCAGGGTGTCCGCAGATCAGCTGAGCGGGCCGGTCGGAATGACCGTTGTTGTCGGTGAGGTATTCGATTCTGCTAAGCAGGGCGGTGTTTCTACGATCACACTTTCGATGCTGGATATGGCGATTCTGCTCTCGGCTAATTTAGGTGTTATGAATTTGCTTCCGATTCCTGCGCTTGACGGCGGCCGGCTTGTGTTTTTGTTCGTTGAGGCGATCAGGAGAAAACCGATTAATCCGGAAAAGGAAGGAATGGTTCATTTTATTGGGATTGCATTTTTGATGCTTCTCATGGTCTTTGTTCTGTATAATGATATTGCCCGGCTGTTTACGAAAAATTGAATTGATTGGGTAATTTGAAAGTGGATTTTTAAATTGCACAAAATCGTATTTTGAAGCATTGTTTTGATACGGTTTTGTGCAATATTATTTTCTTAAATAGGAAATCTATCTTGACAAATACGCTTGTATATAATAGGATACTGGTACAGATCATTTCATATCAGGAGTGCATATCGGACCATTCGGTCAGGCATTCACCGGTTCAGAACTTTGAAAATAGAATAGAGGTGAGAAAATTGCTTGAAAACGGAACATTGCTGAAGGACCGCTACCGGATTGCAGGACTGCTGGGGGCCGGAGGGACAGGCTGTGTTTATTTTGCAATTGATTTAAGCATTCAAAAGCAATGGGCTGTCAAAGAAATTCTGTATAAAAAAGGAGCCGGAATTCGGTTTGCAGAGCATGAGGTCCTTATGATGAAGCAGCTGGACTATCGGATGTTTCCGCGTATCGTGGATGCATGGCAGGAGGATACCTGTTATTTTATTGTCAGTGACTATATCGACGGTATCTCCCTTGCTGACTTGCTGCAACGAGGGAAGGTGCCGGAGAAGACTGCTCTTGCGTGGTCTGCGGAGCTTGCCGGTGCTTTGCGATATCTGCATGGAAGGGAATCGCCGATTTTATATTTGGATTTAAAACCGGAAAATATTATGGTGAAGCAGGACGGCTCTTTGGCGCTGATCGATTTTGGCATTGCACAGCGGATTGCAGAGGAAAACTGTGAGTTTGGAACACCGGGATATGCCGCGCCTGAGCAATACCGGAAGGCGGGCGGCACAAAACCGGGACCGCAGGCAGATATTTTTGCGTTCGGAATGACACTATATGCGATGTTAAGCGGCCTGACCCCTGACCCGAGACTAACCGAGCAGACACAAAAGATAAAAAAAGATTTTACGGTCAGGCGAAAAATAAAACGTTTCTTATTGCGATGTATCCATACAAATCAAAAAAGAAGATTCCAAAATGGAGGAGAACTCCTTTCTGCCCTTAATCAAATCAGGGAAATTCATCACAAAACAATAATAACTATCATTTTTAGAAATCTGTGTATTCTGCTTTTTATTTCATTTTTGCCGTTTCTGTACCGTTATGACGTATGGCAGAAGCAGAATGCGGCAGCAGGGCAAATGCTTGCGGAAGCAGGATTGCATATGGAGGAAGGCGATTATACAAAGGAGGGAGTCAAAATTATCTGTGGTTATTTAAACAGCGGCTGTCTAAGTGAGAGAACAGAGCAGCAGTTTCTTTATGAGGCGGCCAGAAATTATTTTGAACTGCAGAATAACTATAAGGAAGCAAAGCGATATTTTGAACGACTGGACGAAAAAGAATATCCCGAAAAGCTGTTCTTTTTAAAGCTGTGTGTGCTCCAGACGGAATTTGTACAAGATGCGGCAGGATTTAAAGAGTGTCTTGATGAGTTTTACGAGTACAACCGAATGGAAGGGTTTTCGAGAAAAAAATATGATAATGAGCTGTTCATTGCGGCTTTACTGGAGAAGCCGGACAGTGAAGAACAGGATGTCAAAAAGACTGTGTGCTATTTGGAAGCAGGAATGAAGGAACTGATGGAGGCAGAAGAAGGGGATCAGGCATTTGTACAAGAGCTGAGAGCGGAGTATGCCAGAAGGCTTTGTCTGATGAATGAGCGCCTGGAGAACTATGAAAAAATGCGTTATTACGGGCTGCTTGCCATGCGGTTTTTGCCAAAGGGAGAGGAAACGGCAAAGAAGGATATTGCTGAACGGATTGCAAAGAGGGATAAAAGCAAATAAAAGTTATGAAAGGAGAAGAAATATGGAAAAAAGAAAAAAGGAGGATGGTCTATTTGGATGGATAGTGCTGATCTGTGTTCTTACAGCAGTTTTGGTCGGAGTTTTACCGGCAATCGAAGTCAGGGCGACTATTTTGGGTCCATCTAATGTCGTGACGCAGGGTACTGTCATTATCAAGTCTTATAGTTGCAATGTTGCCGCACTGCGTGACAGTGTCGGGACAACAAATTCCTCACAGACTTATCAAATCGATTTGACAGGCGTGGGAAGGATTGAAGCAGTGACGGAACAGTATCATGGTAAATGCGGAAACTGTAATGGAAGTGCGGGATATACCGGTGCCTCGCTTAGTGTTGCGGGAGCCGGGAGTTCCGCTGCAGGGGCCGATGGAATCATTGTCTTGACAAATCTGGAAGAATATCAGTTGGGAATGACAGCCGTTACGCTGAATGCAAATGCGGGCGTAGCAAATCTATGTCCGTCATGCGGCGGCAGTGTTACCAAGATCATGACAATCAGATCGATAAAAACCTACTCATATGCACCGAGAATCACGAAGCAGCCGAGCAGCCTCAGTGCAGATACGGATACCGCGGCAGTATTTACGACTGAAGGATCTCGGATTACAGGATATAGTTGGGAGCAGAAGGTTAACGGTGTGTTTGTTCCGCTTACTGATGCGGTTGCTGCGGACGGGATGAGTTATGCCGGAACGGGGACGAGGGAGCTCAAGATGGAAAATATCCGATATCGCGGGAATCAGACAATTGTTCGTTGCGTTTTGACCGCGGATAACGGGGGAAAGCTCACCTCGAATGAAGCGGTACTGACGGTCACAGACCATACTGCACCGGCTGCCGTAATCACAAAAGATCCATGTGTTTGGACAAACCGACCGGTCTGCTTGTCTGCAAAGGCGGAAGATATTGATACGGGACTTGCGGCTGCACCATATTCTTGGGATGGCGGAATTACCTATACGGATCATAGCAGCCATGTTTTTTCAAAAAACGGCGCCTATGCGGTCGCAGTGAAGGATGCCTCCGGAAATTTGTTTCGGGAAACGGTCATGATTACGGAACTTGATCAGGCAGTACCAACTCTTTCCGTATCCGCTAATTTGACCACAGAAACGAAAGGATCTGTAACGCTTTTGATCACAGCATCAGATGCAGAATCGGGTCTGCCCGATAAACCCTACTATTATCTTGGCGACTGGCATCAGGGAGCCGCATTTGAAGTGGATAAAAATGGACTTTATGAAGTGCGGGCGCGCGACAAAGCCGGTAATGAGACAGAAGTGAGATATGAAGTAAAGAATATCAAAGGCAAAGAAACAAGTGGCGGCGGGAATTCGGGAGGAAGTCCCGACAACGGAAGCGGCGGCAACGTTAACGGCACGGGCAAAGATCCGGCAACATTACCTTCAGTTGTTCCTTCCGTTTCGATATTGCCTTCTTTAGAGACTGTACCGACGGAAAAGAAGAAAAGGAAAAGTACCGTAAAAAAAGAAAAAGCAGAAGATAAGGAAGAAGTGCGCGTAAAAATGGAAAAGAAAGAGAAGCCAAAGGAAGAGGTGACGATCGGGGCAAAAAAGGCGGAAAAGGAACCGGAAGTTACCGCCGCGGTGGAGGAAACTGCACCTGTGGACGAACGCAACGGTATCTGGCTGACAGTTTTAGCGGGGTTTCTGGGATTGCTGCTTTTCATGTTGTTATTATTTTTCCTGTTTTTTGGAATATGGGTCGAAGAACCCGAAATGGATGAAGACGAGTGGAGGTTATACACTGTCCGCTTCTTGTACCGGAGCAAGAAATGCTGGCATGTCAATATAGGAAAAGGACTTGAGGAGTGCGGAACACTCCGGCTGCGGTTTGGCGCGTTATTGATTGCTTTGTTTGAGGGCTGGGAGCTTATGATCCATACAAAAGAAAAAGAAGAAAAAACATTGAAAGCAGAGATTTTTCAGAAATTGGTTGTGGATGCAAGAAGAATAAGGAGGAACTAAATGAAATATAAAAGAAAAAAGGGGTTCTTGTTTGGAATCTGCTTTCTGCTGTTTTTTGGTTTGTCCGTTCTTGAGGCAAAAGCCGGTGAGCCTGTTGTCAGTATCATGCGAGAGGATGGGGTTTCTTTGCTGATTAAAGAAGGCGAGCTTTACTATACAAATGCGCCGGTTCGATTCCTTTTACATACGGAGCCCGGAGAAGAGGCAATATGTGAATATGCCTTGAGCGGGGATGATGGTGCCAATTACAGTGATTGGATTCTAATGGATGCACGCGGTTATACACTTCTGCCGGATTTTAAAAATGAAGCAGAGGGAATTTGGCAAATTAAATTTCGAAAAACAGTAACAATTAGAGAAGAAGGTGTCAGCCAAAATAAGATGGAGCAGGAATCGCAGAAAACGGAAATCAAAGAATCTTGTTTTTATCGGATTGGATTTGACCTGTGTCCGCCCGAGTGTTCCGTCACATCAGAGCAGGAGCTTGCGGTATGGTCCGCTGAAGATATCAAATGTATGTTATCCGGTGCGGAGGATAAAAGCGGTATCCACAGTATTCTGGCGGAAACGGATGGAGAAATACTGTATGCGCAGGAGTTTTCACAATCGGAAGCAGTGCGGGAGCTTGAGACAGAGCTTATTTTAAATAAGGAGGCGAGGCACGCGGACGGTATTCCTCTGAATATTACGATTACGGATCATGCCGGTAATATACAAACGCTCTCAAAATCATATTATATTGATAAAACCAGACCAACCGTACAATTATCCGGTATTCAAACCGGCACGATTCAAAAGGAATCTGTGACTGTAAGGGCAGAGGCGTACGACAATCATACGGCAGAAGTAAAACTTATTTACCAGGCGATCCGGACAGAGAACGCGGAACAGAGGTTCCTGGAACAGCAGTCATGGAACGGCGCGTTGGAGAGATCTTATCGAGAGGACGGAAGCTACAAAATTTTATGCTATGCAATTGATTCCGCAGGAAATCGATCGGATGAATCGGAGGTTATATTTCGCATTGATGCCACAGCACCGCTCATCCGGATAGGAGGCGTATCGGAAGGAACGGACTATCGGGAAGGGAGGTCTGTATCCGTCAGTGTGGCGGAAACATTTTTCGAGGACTGCCATGTGAATATATCCGCAAAGCGCTGCACACCGGGACAGGAGGAAATGCTTTCTCTTCCGTTATGGACATCACAAGGAAAAAACAGCGAGAATCGTTATTATTTTGAAGAGGACGGAGATTATCTTGTCTCTGTCAAAGCTGCAGATGCGGCAGGAAATGAAGGGAACAAAGAGGTATACTTTAGGGTGGATGGAAATGCACCGACTCTCTTCATACAGGGACTGTCAAAAAAGTCGGTGACGAATCAACCGCCGAAACTGCTTTTTCGTGTGGAGGAACTGTTTTATGATACGGCCAAAGTGCAATGTCTGCTGATTAAAAAAGATAAAAACGGAGTCTATGTGCCGGTTGAAATACCGGAGTGGAGGCTTGAAGCTAAAAAAGCAGATTTCCCTTTGGAAGTCAAGGAAGAAGGAAGTTATGTACTAAGGGCGGTTATTACGGATCGGGCGGGCAATCGGACAGAGGAACAGCTTTCTTTTACATTGGATTATACACCTCCGATCATTGGTTTTCTGGATTCCCTGCATCAAAAATATGTAAAAAAATTTCGGCTTCCTGCAGATTTTCAGGAAAAGCTCTCAGATCTGACTGCGGTGTCCTATAAAGCATATTTAAATACAAGGAATTTTTTACCGCAAGAAGAAGTTAGACAGGATGGAAAATACATTTTGCGGGTAGAGGCTGTTGATGAGGCAGGAAATGAAGCGGAAAAAACAATTGAATTTATTGTGGACAAAACAGTACCCCGCGTCGTTATGAGCGGAGTGAGGCGTGATGGGACCGTAGGAAAAAATGAGAAAATAACCTTGCGGCTTTATGACAATGAAGATATGTTCACAAGCGTATTGCTAAACGGTGTGGAACAAGCTGTTGATGAGGAAGGGAAACAAGCTGTATTATCATTTCAGGATTATGGGGATCATAAAATTATGATTAAGGCGACAGACCCCGCACAGAATGAGCTGACACAGGTGATCTCTTTAAGCTGTGCACTTGCTCAAAGACCGTTTGCAAGCTATCAAGTAAAGGAACGGACAGTGAAGCAGAAAGAATTGCCGGTGAGCAGCGATATCATAGATACACCGCAAAAATTTATGCATGCGTATGTAATGGCTGCGGCAAGTGTTTTACTATTGACCGGTGCGGGGATCTTGCTGTATAAGCGACGTATCACCGCAGGACAGCATGGATTGAATTTGCCTTAAGTAAAAACATACAGGCGAAGGCTGCTTTCGTTGACAGAAAAAAGTGGCTGTGATAGACTGAGTATGGATAGAAAGCGAGTGCCTGCTACAAGATATTGTGGTAGGTATTCCGCTTTGTTATAGGATAAGAATCCGGAATAGACCTTAATTTCATGCTCTGGAAGAGGAGGCAACATGTATCGGGAACATACAAAGGTAATTCAAATTGGAACGAAGTATATTGGCGGCGGCAATCCGGTACTGATTCAGTCAATGACAAATACAAAGACAGAGGATGTTTTTGCAACAGTCTCACAGATCAGAAGACTGGAAGAGGCAGGCTGTGACATTGTGCGCTGTACGGTTCCTACGATGAAGGCGGCACAGGCACTTTCACAGATCAAGGAACATATCAGGATACCGCTCGTTGCGGATATTCATTTTGATTATCGGCTTGCGATTGCGGCCATTGAAAACGGTGCGGATAAAATCAGAATCAATCCCGGGAATATCGGAAGAAAGGAAAATGTCCTTGCGGTTGTTAATGAGGCTAAAGCGAGGAATGTGCCGATTCGCGTCGGCGTCAACAGCGGCTCTCTGGAAAAAGAGCTGCTTGAAAAGTATCATGGAGTGACGGCGGAGGGGATTGTGGAAAGTGCGTTAGATAAGGTGCGCATGATTGAAGAGTCGGGGTATGAGAATATTGTAGTCAGTATCAAGTCCTCGGATGTGCTGATGTGTGTCAAGGCGCATGAGCTGCTTGCACCGAAGTGCCGG
>JASGGU010000127.1:0-7210 GCA_047602645.1 Lachnospiraceae bacterium
CTGTAAAACCTTAAAAGAGAGAAAGGCTCTGAAAATAATAACTATGCCTATCTTTACCGGGATGCCGACGGCGTGCCGCGCGGTTATCTCGTATTCAAAAAAACGGAACGGACGATGCGGTGCCGGGAACTTATTTTTGACAGTCTCGTGACGCTGAAAGCGCTGTTTTCTTTTGCGAGAGGCTTTCGCGCCGATTATGACTATATCCGCTTTCACGCACCGGCATGCCTGAATCTTACTTGTTTCTGCCCGGACTTCATTCCGCATAATTCCTCAAGAGAATTTGCGAATAACGGAATGATCCGTGTCATCAACATCGGTAACGTTCTTTTAGGCGCACACTATTTAACGGAAGGCTCTGTTCGCATTGCAGTTGCCGATTCCTGCCTTGCTGAAAACAACGCGGTATTCACCGTATTGATCAAAAATGGACAGGCTGCTTTCGTAGAAAAAGCACCTTTTCCGCAGGGCATTGATTCTATCGAAACAGACTGTGACATCGCAATGCCTGTTTCTGTTTTTTCGGCTGCGATCACAGGTCATTACCTTGTCCGGGATTTTGATTTTATGGAGGACGTCACCTATGACAAATCCAAAACTTCCTTACTCGAAGGCATCTTTTACAAAAAAGACACCTTTATGAACAACTATTTTTGACAAATAAGTGTGGGATGTGTAAAATATAATTTGTCGGAATCCGATTGAAAGGACTTAAAACAAATGGAAAAAATACTCTTATTTTACCCGCCGGGACTCATGTTCCAACGCGGAGAGGACCGCTGTCAGCAAAATGTTGACGAGGGCTCCGCGCAGGCAATGCGCGCCTGCAATGACTTGGGCTATGCCGCTGCCATTTTGCTGAAAAAGGGATATGACGTCATGCTGCGTGACTACCAGACACAGCGCGATACGCTTGATGTGCTTTATCATGATATGGAAAGCTATCAGCCTGATCTGATCATGATGAGTATCACAAATACAACTATTTTTGAGGATCTGAAGCTGATTGCACTATTGAAAAAACGCTATCAGCCCGTCGTCGTATTGAAGGGGGCACTTTTTTACGCACCGGAGCAGGCGATGCTCGACTTGCTTGACTTATCCCCGGTTGATTACATGATCGGCGGTGAGGTAGATTTTGCGATCGGCCAAATTGCCGATTATGCACTGCGCCATGAGGGAGAGATCTCTTCCGTACTTTCTATTTTATACAAGGAGAACGGCAGTTTAATGCAAACCGCCTTCCATACCTGGGGTGAGGATCTGGATGCACAGCCGTTTCCGGCAAGACAGCTCATGAACAACAAGCTCTATACGCGGCCCGACACGGACGAGCCGATGGCTACGATCCAGACGGCAAGAGGCTGCCCGTCAAACTGCGTTTTCTGTCTGACGCCGGAGATTTCAGGCAAATGTGTCCGTTTCAGGAGTCCGCAGAATGTCATGGATGAGCTGACCGAGTGCTATGAGGTCCATGGCATCAGAAACTTTTTCTTTAAAGCGGATACATTTACAATTAACGCAGAATGGGTGAAGGAAATGTGTAATCTGATCATCAATTCCCCGTTATACGGTAAAATTCAGTTTACCGCCAACTCCAGAGTCAATCCGCTCAAAAAGGAAACCCTTGCGCTGATGAAAAAAGCCGGCTGTTTTCTTGTTGCTTTCGGTTTCGAGTCCGGCTCCGATGAAATACTAAAAAAAATACGCAAGGGTGCGACTGTCGCTCAGAACCTGCAGGCCGCCAAATGGTGCCACGAAGTCGGTCTTCCGTTCTGGGGATTTTTTGTCATCGGCTTCCCGTGGGAAAACAAGTCTCATATTATGGAAACAAAAAAACTGATTATGCAGGCAAACCCGGATTTCATCGAGATTACGATCGCGCTTCCATTTTACGGAACACCGTTATACGAAACATGCAAGGAAAACAACCTGCTGGCGGAATCCGTGCTCGGCAGCGATTTCTTCCATTCTAGCATGACCGGGACAATGCACTTAAGTGTGGAAGAACTGATGAAGCTTCGCAGGAATATCCTGCTTTCCTTCTATCTGCGTCCGGTTTACATTCTTAAGAAAATGGGAGAATGCATCACTCATCCCGGTATTTTTTTCAACTACTGCAAATATGGGATCAAGCTTGTCGTAAATCTATTCAAAAAATAAGTATCCTTTCTTAATATACAGGCGCACATGAAACCCCGCAGGAATCTGCGGGGTTTAGTTTTATACCGATGCGTACAGTACCGGCAATATGGCCAGTGCAAGCAAACACAGAAGCAGATCCTGTGCTCCAAAGTGCAGGCGGCACAGCGTTGTACGTTTTCCCTCTGTGCTAAGGCCTCGTGTTGCGGCAGAAGCCGACAGATCATCTCCTATTTTCACGAGGGAAATCATCAGCGGCACCATTCGGTATTCCATCATGGCGACAGGCCCTCTTTTAAGTCCGATTCCGCGCATCCTCATCGCATCCTGAATAAAGCGGTATTCCTCCGAAATAGTAGGGAAAAAGCGAAACAACACGGCAAAGGGAATTATTATTTTGGAGCTGATTTTCAGCTGCTGCAGGGATGCAATAAACTCGCTGACTTTTGTCGTGGAAACCACATAATATCCCATAACCAGACAGGGCATGAATGAGGATATCACCGCCGCGACGAGACGGAATAACTCCCCCCTGCCACCTCCCTGCGGCAAAAAAGACAAAAGCTTTTCCCAATTTTGAAAAAAGAGGTATATGACTGACAGCTTAAATGCCGGCAGCGGCTTTCCTCCAACTGCAAGCAAACAAAACGGCAGACAGAAAAAATAGGGCTTTATCACAAAAATCCACCCTTGATATCCCGTCAGCGCAATCATGCTCATTACAACAAGCAGCAACAGCTTTGTGCGGGGATCAATCGGCAGGCAAGATGCCTGTTCTCTTTTCATCAAACAATACCCGCACGGACAAAATGCTTTTTGAGTACTGCTCTGCCTAGATAGGCTCCGCCAACAGCCGCAATCATCGTAGATGCAGGTATCGTGAGAATGAGCCCCCCTGATATCCTATTAAAAATATCGATGGCACTTTGAACATACACGTCCCCTAAAGATTCTCGAAAGCCTTCAAAATATGCATTTCCCATAATGAAAATTGGGATCAGTGTCCCCATAGGCCATAGACTCATCACAATATAGGCTCCCAGCATTCCTTTCCAGCTCTTCCATTTACCGGCCATAAGCAGCAGATCGGAGACCACCCCGCATACCGCAGCGATGCCAAGGCCAGGGATTCCGTACCCCATTACCAGAACGATCATGCCAAGCAGCACACACATAATCGTAACCATACCGAATTTTTTCACCCGTGACAAAAATAAAACGATGGGGATACCGGCTAATACCGCCGCAACAACCGTAAAAGCGAACAGCATAACGGGAATATAGGAGGTCATCGTAGAAACCATAAAGATAATAAAATAAACTGCCGTAAAAATTCCCACATTAATTAAATCTTTTATATTCAGACGACGATCGTCCTGAACCATTTTTTTCATACTTATTTCTCCTCGTTTCTATTTTGTTTTCAGCTTCCAGCCTGCCTCTTGACGACGGCGGTTAATAAAATCAGTATATATTCCTTTTTCGCGCGACAATTCCTCATGGTTTCCCCGCTGTACGATTTCACCTCCATCCAGCACCAGAATCTGATCTGCATTCTTTACGGTTTTGAGCCGGTGAGCAATCATGAGGATCGTTTTGTCTTTCATCAGCGCTTCAATCGCCGTCTGAAGGCGATCCTCATTTTCGGGGTCCACATTGGCAGTCGCCTCATCCAGTATAATGATGGGCGCATTCTTTAAGATTGCCCTGGCAATACTGATCCGCTGTTTTTCTCCGCCGGAAAGAGAGGAACCTCCCTCCTTGAGCACCGTATCATACCCTTGGGGAAGCTGCATGATCAGATCATGACAGCAGGCTTTTCTGGCCGCCTCCGCCACTTCTTCATGGGATGCGCCCGGACGTCCGAATTTGATGTTGTTTTCCACTGTATCACTGAATAAATATACATTTTGAAACACCATACTGATATTATGCATGAGACTGTCCAAAGTATATTCCCGTACATCGCGTCCCCCCACTTTTACACTGCCGCCGTCTACATCCCAAAAACGGGCAATCAGACTGCACAGCGTCGTCTTGCCGGAACCTGACGGACCGACAATTGCCGTTGTTGTTTTTTCCGGAACGGTAAAGCTGATATTTTGTAAGACGGTACGGTTTTCATATGCAAAGGTCACATCCTCAAACACAACAGCGGATGTTCCTGTACTAATGCCGACACCGCCCTCATCCATGACCGGAACGCGGTCAATCTCGCCTGTCTTTTCCAAAGATGCATCGGTAATGCGCAAATTCGGAAGGTTGTTGCCTACACTTTTCATCTGCTCAAATACCATAAAGGACATGATCAGCATCATGAGCGCATCTGCAAGCGGCATACGGCCCGAAAGATACAAGACCGCGGATGCGAGAATAATCAAAATACCGAATAAATTCAACACAATCTGTTGAAAACTGGTAAGAGGGGTCAGCTGCCTTTCAATGGCCATATTCTTTTCACAGCTTTCCCGAATTGCCATATCGACACGTTTGCCCGTTTTTTCGCTGAGATGAAAACTCTTGACCACGCTCATTCCCTGCACGGTTTCCAGCACCTTCTCCACAAGATATTCCTGTGCGCGCTGCCGTTTGGGCGCACTGATACGGGAGTTTTTTTCCTGACGGGAGGCCAGCAGCAAAAATGCACCCATGCCAAGCAAAACGATCAGACCGATCCTAAAGTCAAACAGGAGAACAAAAACAGCAAACACCAGTGAGTTGATAAATCCGCCCAGAATCGTTACCAATACTACAGGTGCAGTATTTTCCACATCAGAAAGTGTAGTCGTTGTAACCGCCGTAATCTGCCCCAGATTATTGCGGCTGAAAAATCCCATGGGAACGACGCGCAGCTTATCTCCGATTTCAACGCGTTTGTCTGCCACCATGAAATAGCCGGCATGAACACGTCCCAATTGTGAAAAAGTCTGCATTACAATACGTCCGGCAATACTGACCAGCATCAGTGCCAGAGAAATCCATGCGGCAGACATTTCCCGGTTCCCTTGAGAAATAGCCTCCAGAATCACAAACACCGCACCAAACTGCACTGAATAAAAAATCGCGTTAAAAAAAGCCAGTATGATAGATGACTTGATATTTTTTTGTTCTGCTCCCGCAAAAATCCATATTTTATGAAATGCTTCCAACATTAATATTCCCCCTCCTTTACACCCATATGTGCTCTCCACATATTCCGGTAGAGCGGTAGACTTTCCAATAGCGTATCATGCGTGCCCGAGCCGCAAACCTGTCCGCTGTCCATCACAATAATCTGGTCGGCATCGGTAATGGTGGAAAGCCGATGCGCAATCACCAGCAGAGTTTTTCCTACGATGAGTTTTGCTACCGCAGACTGAATGACCGCTTCATTTTCCGGATCGATATAAGCCGTTGCTTCATCCAGAATAACAATGGGGGCATTTTTCAGCATGGCGCGCGCGATTGCTACACGCTGACGCTCTCCTCCCGAAAGATGTCCGCCCGCACTACCCACAACGGTATCATACCCATGCACAAGCTCCCGGATAAAGGGATCACATCCGGCATCCTTGGCCGCCTGCTTAACCTCCGCATCAGACGCTCCCGGCCTCCCCATCCGAATATTTTCAAGAATGCTTTCATCAAACAGATAATTGTCCTGCGACACATATGCAATCTGTGCGGAAAGCTGTGAAAGAGGAATACTCTTTACATTGTGATCTCCTAAAGTAATCTCACCGAGGCCGCTATCCCAAAAGCCTGCGACAAGCTTTGCGACAGTAGATTTTCCGCTGCCGGAAGGACCCACGAGTGCGGTAATACTTCCCGGCAAAATGGTAAGGTTTACATGCTGAAGCGCCGCCTTTTTACTGTCGCTTGTGTAGGAGAAGGAAACATCCCGAAACCGCACGGTCAGGTCACTTATATCAACAGGCTCCTTTGGACGGATCAGCTCTTGTCCTTCCAGTATTTCTTCGATCTGACCGATGACCGTTCCTACTCTTGCCAGGTTATCCACATAGTTGCTCGCCGTAATCAGCGGACCGATTACACCCAGGGAAAGGGTGATAATTGTCAGAAAGTTTGAGGCCGTCAGACTTCCATTTACATAAAACAGAAATCCGACAGGAAGCACCGGCAGCAAAACAGTGGGGGTGACAGCTGTATAAAACGACATGGCCCACTGCACACTTTTCATCCACTGATAAAAATAAGAGGCGTTTTCTCTTACGGCTCCGGTATACTTATCATACGAACGTGCGCTCTGACTGAATGCCTTGATGACTTCTATTCCGCCCATATATTCCACGATGGCATTCGTCATTTTATTACTGGTTTCCACAGACCCTGCATATTTTGAAGCATATCCCTTCATCGCACCACTCATCAGCACCAAACCAATCGGCAATGTGACCAGCGAAACCAGAGCCATCCGCCAATCCAGTGCAAATAGGTAAATTAAAATCAATATCGGTGTTAAAATACTTGCAGTCATTTCCGGAAGCAAATGTGCCAAAGGAATTTCAATACTTTCCACCCTGTCAACAATTACATCCTTATAATATCCGGATGGTGTGGAAAGCAGCGTCCCCATCGGCATGCGGGCCAGCTTTGCAACCAGCCGGCTGCGAATTTCCGCCATGGTCAGAAATGTGGCCTTATGCGAAACAGAGGTAGAAATGCCCGTAAGAATTCCTTTTGCCACATAGCCTGCAACGCCGACGGCACACCATACCAAATAAAAGGCTAAATCCTTTTGCTCTCCCAGCAGAGCTCCGAGCATCCGAGCTACCGCAAAATACGGGAGCAGTCCAAGTACTTCGCCGGAAACAGCTAAAAAAATAGACCCTATGTATTTTCCTCTATGCTGGTGCGCATATTTCATCACAAGACTTACTGCAGATGACTTTTTTTCCATTCATTTTTCCTTCTTTCTTTAAGGTTAGCTTTAACTAACCTTCGGGTAAAAATAATGACTGGCAAGCTGCTGTTTGCAAGCAAGTCAGCCATTATCAGGTTTCAGGCGCAAGCAAATTGATCCACCCCCGCTCATAAAACTGCTGCAGCTGATTTACATATTCGATTG
>JASGGU010000128.1:0-6800 GCA_047602645.1 Lachnospiraceae bacterium
CTCATATGCCAAATTAATCGGATGCTTTAACGGAATGTTCCAGATAGGAAATGTCTCAAATTTCGCATAGCCGGCCTTTATGCCGCGCTTATTATCGTGATAGAGCTGAGAAAGACAGGTCGCCATCTTGCCGCTTCCCGGACCCGGCGCCGTAACAACGACGAGAGGCCTCGTAGTTTCAATATATTCATTTCTTCCGAATCCGTCATCACTGACAATCAAAGGAATGTTGGATGGATAACCATCGATCGCATAGTGCAGATATATTCTGACGTTTCTTTTTTGCAGCTTGCTCTTAAAGGCGGCCGCCGACCGCTGATTCGCATAATGGGTCAGGACAACACTGCCCACATACAGCCCTTTATTTTCAAATTCCTGCATCAGGCGCTGCACATCCTCATCATAGGTGATACCCAGATCGTCGCGTACTTTATTTTTTTCAATATCCGCCGCACTGATCACGATCACAATTTCCGCCTGATCCGCAAGCTGCATCAGCATTCTCAGCTTACTGTCCGGCGCAAAGCCCGGCAGCACCCTCGATGCATGATAATCGTCAAACAGCTTGCCTCCAAATTCCAGATACAGCTTATTGTCAAACTTTCCGATCCTCTCCCTGATATGCTCCGACTGTGTCTTCAAATACTTTTCGTTATCAAATCCTGTCTTCATCTTATCTTCCGCCCGTTCATAAAAATAGAAATTTTATAGGATGTCTTTTCCTATATAATAAGAATAAAAGTGTGCTTCGCCCGCTCTCACGGCCAAATACTCCGGCAGCACAGCTTTTATTCCGCGCGCATAGCTGCGCATAGAATAAAGAAAAAATATTCGGTATGGGAACTGCCCATTCCCATACCGAATATTATTCTACCATACTTCACGGTGTTATTCCATTGTTAAATCATTTCAAATTATCTGATTTCAATCAGCTTGCGCTCCTCAACTTTGGGAACTGCTTCCTTTTTCGGAATACTCAGCTTCAGAATACCATTTTCGAAGCCGGCGCTGATATCCTCCTGTGTGACATTCTCTCCGACGTAAAAGCTCCTAGAACATTCGCCCGTATAGCGCTCCCTGCGGATAAATTCACCCTTTTTGTTTTTCTCCTCATTACTCTCGCTGTGGGATGCCGTAATCGTTAAGTACCCGTCCTTCAGCTCCGCCTGAATGTCTTCTTTCTGGAATCCCGGCAGCTCCAGATCCACCTGAAAGCGGTCCTCAAACTCCTGCACATCTGCGCTCATGCCGATGGCCTTCTTTCCCCTTTGCCCATATCCGAATGGTGCGAAGACCATGTCATTGAAAAAATCATCCACAAAATTGTCTCTAAAAATACTTGGTGCTAACATTAGTCATTCCTCCTTCGACCTAATTAAATAATTTGCCATGAATTACAAGGTAATCCATGATACTATCGTTCCCAGCTCTGCATTGGTTTATGAATGCTTTGCTGCTGCAAAACCAAACTCTCTTGTTTGTTTTGTTATATAATATATACCACAACTTGTTAGCACTGTCAATGGTTGAGTGCTAATTCTGTATAAAAAATTTATAAAATCATTCTAAACTATTTTTCATAGATCGTTTTGAGACTAACTATCAATTATTTCTGCTCTAACTTCATGGTTTTCTGATAAACGGCTCTTTCGGGCTGCATCTTATAATTAGTTCCTTTGCACTCTACAAAATCATCCCATTTCAGAAGATATACGGTGATTTCGGATACATCTCTTCCGTATGTTGAAAATATTTCCGCATTGTCTCCATGAAAATCCAGCGGTTCTCCATTTGCATCCCACATGGTAACGATATAATCTGATCCTTCGGTCTGTTCCGGCAGAATTGGAACTGCATAGATTTCATACCTTGTTTTAATAATTTTTTCGATCCCGTATCCATCCTGATTTGTATCCTGAACAGGAATTTCTGTTTCTGCATCACCTGCTTCACTCTGATTGATCGGTATTGTAAATTTCCACTCCCCTGTATAGATTACCTTATCATTCTCAAGATAGGTGACTGTTTCCCCGGAATCACCAAGCTCACCGGACTTTAAATCACCGGTTGTCAAATCCTGTGATACCTCAAGGATGGTGAGGTCCCCTGATGTGTAGGAGGAAACATCTTCCAGCTCAAGCTTTAAGGCACCGACAAATGTATGTTTATCAACATATTTCCCATCCATTCGATATGCAGGCATATTACCGGTGCTCTCCGAAAATTCAGCAAGCGTGCCGTCGCTTCTTTTCATAGCTGCAAGACACCTCAGATATAATAAATCAGTTGAAAGTAAATCATCCGGAAAATCATGGTCATTTGTTATTTGTACCGATAAATAAATTGCATTGCTGTCATATGATACTTCAGATAATGTAATTTCTAATTCTCCGTCTTTTACAGAATACGGCTTTTCCCCGCTGCTGTCCGATATATCTTCCGGTTTTTCCCGGAGTTCGGCACCCTCACTGTCTTCTTTTAAATCGACCGCATGTTCACTATATTCACCCGGATAAGATACCTGTGATTCAATAAGGCTGAAAATTTTTCCTATCACCGGGATTTTCGCTGCAAGCACCGGATTACTTACTCCAATCAATGCTGTGACAGCCAACAGAATTGCCGCCGCAATACCTGCCTTTGATAAATAAGAGAGACTGTGCCGTTTTGATTTTGAATTTCGAATAATATCATAGGCCTCCTCGATACGCTCCTCAACATATTCTGAATGACTTACTTCCCGCTCACATGCAGCCTTTAAGAGTTCCTCTAAATTTGTGTGATTATGATTTACCATTACACTTCCTCCTCTCTTAATTGTTTTCTCAGCGACTCTTTTCCACGATGAATACGGCTGCGGACCGTTGCTTCTTTCATTGACAGGATGCCCGCAATATCCTTCGTTGTATATTCTTCACCGTAGTACAATTGAAAGATAATTTGATCCTTCGGCTTCAGAAATGACAAAATGGTCCGAAAATTATTTTCCGAAAAATAATTCTCATCATATCCCTTTTCTGCAGCCGCTGTTTCCGATACATATTTTTTTCTCATATTGTAGATTTCCGTACAGTTATTAATTAAGATTCTTAACAGCCAGGTTTTAAAGTATTTGTTTTTTTTCAACTCCGGCAAATGTTCGTATGCATCTAAAATTGTCTGCTGCATCACATCCGCAACGTCTTCCTCATTAGAAAAAAAGTGGTATGCTATTTTCAGCATGGAACTCTTGTTTATTTCCATAAGCCGAATAAAGTCCTCCTTATCTCCGCGTTTTGCACGCTTAACCAACAATTCCATTGTTCAGTTCCTTTCTTTTGTTTCATCGGCCGATTTATTTTACACTTATTAGACAAAAAAAGGAGTCCTTTTGTTGCATTCACAGATTATTTTTAAGATTTATTAATGATGCAACGAAAAAAAGTGTGCTTCGCTCATTCTTACGGCCAAATACTCCGGCAGCACAGCTTTTGTTCCGCGCGCAGCTGCGCATAAAATTTTATTTAATAGGGAAATCCGTAAGAATTTCCTATTAAATAAAAAATGATAGAGCAGATCTTCACAATCTGCTCTATCATTCCTCAAACTTATATTTCCTACCTATTTCAGGGCTATATCTAAACCTCCGGCTCATCAGCAGAAGAATCAAATGCAACTTCGGCAAATTTTGTAAATATACTTTTCGGAGGAATGGCGATTCCGCGTTTTTCATCACCAAGTACGATAATTGTGTCACCGGGATGAATATCAAAAAGTTCTCTCGCCTCCTTCGGAATGACAAACTGTCCCTTTTCTCCGATTTTAACGGTCCATGCATATTTTCCCTTCGGCGCTTTTTTGTTCATGAAAATTCCTCCCATTGAGTTTTTACACATTCTCAATTTTCATTTTATTTTGTTTTGTAACTGTTGTCAATCCGCATATGCAGCTCCGGGTTTGTTTGCAACAGCATGCATTTTCAGGTATACTTAAGAAAGTTAAACGGAACGGAAGGATTATTTCTTATGCCAAAGCTACGTGATCTGATATCGATTACCCTATTCTTAGTCCTCGTACTGCTGCTGTGGTCGGGGCTCTCTTTGCTGCCGGGTCCCGGACAAGTACAGCTGCCGGAGAATGTACAGGGCGGCTATGATCTTACCGACTGCGATTTCAAAAATACCGTCTATACCATCGCTCCTGTTTGGGAAAGCTGGCCGGATAAGCTGTATGCACCCGGGGATTTAACCGGCGCAGGTGCGCCTGTGCCGCACGAAAGTCTGGATTATACACAGACAGAATATGCAACCCACCGCCTGCGCATAAGTCTCCCGCCGGGCGTGATCTATGGCTTGTCCTATTATTCTTCAAATCATTCCATGCGTCTGTATATTGACGGCACTGAGGCGGCAAGCGCAGGCTCTCCTGGCACTTCGCGCGAGGAAACGCAGCCGCTCGTACACAAGCTCGTCACCTATTTTACTCCGCAAAGCAAAACGGTGGAACTGGTAGTACAGGCAGCCAATTTTGTACACGGGGAAGGCGGCCGGGCGCCAACGCTCACGATCGGCAGTGCGGACAGCATCGCCCGGTACGAGCGTAATGCCGATTTGAAGGTCGGCCTTGTCTTCGGATGCCTGATGACAGCCTGCCTCCATTATCTGGTTATTTTTCTGCTGAACCGGAAGCAAGTCTCTTCACTGGTATTCTCCGCTCTCTGCCTGCTGCTTGCGCTTTCCTCCGGAGACTTTCTTATCCGACTGTTCCCTGTATACAGCTGGCAGTTTTCCATTCGCCTGGAATATCTGCTTTATGTACTTGCCGCCGCCATGCTGACCCTGCTGGTACGCATTATTTTTCCAAAGGCACTGCATCCGTGGGGTACTCGAACCTATTTTATTTTATGCGGCGGGGATATCCTTCTGATCCTGCTTACCGATTCCGTATTTTTTACCGGACAGCGCATCTGGTTTCAAGCGATTTCCATTGCGATGATCCTATATGGCGTTACCTGCCTTGCCTTTACGCTGAAAGAAAAGAAAATCAAGAACATTCTGGCGTTCCTCGGTATTTTATTGTTCTCTCTGTTTATCGTTGCAGATATTCTGCTGCGGTATGACGTTCGGGCTGTCAGCCTTTTTGCGGGAAAAACCTTTAATGCCGCGGGCGGAATGGTTCTGTTTATTTTCTGCTATGCAGTCGTGCTGTCTATCGAACAGTCGGAAATCAATACAAGACTGGAAGAATCCCACACGGCACTGGCTGCCGCCGAGAAGCGCTACTATGAGCTGGAAAAGAAGCGCGTCGATGACCAAAATTCTCCCGCCAGGCTTTCTGATTTCGGACTGACCAAGCGCGAAACAGAAGTGGCCTTATTGCTGCTGGACGGAAAAAGCCGGGATGAAATTGCCTCTTTGCTCTGCATCAGCATGGGAACCGTAAATACACACTGTTCCAATATCTACCGCAAAGCGGGGGTGAGCAATGTTGCCGATCTGCTTCGGCAGTTACAGTCCGGCGAAGCATAAAAATAGACAATTTTTATGAAAAATCATTGGTACAAATGATAGAAAAACAGGCAAATTTGTGGTAAAAAAGAAGAAGCAGCTTGATTGCTTCTTCTTTTTGTGCCAAAAATCAGGTAACGCACAATGCTCGATCTGATTCTGCACAGGATGAACAGATGTTAAATTTTCAGGACAATGTGGGAGGTAACATGAAAAAAACAGTAAAAAAATGGGGTGCCGCACTGCTCTGCCTATGTATGCTGCTTGGCACACTGGGCATGGTACCCGCAAAAGCAGAAACCCAAGCGCTTCAGACAATAGATGCCTTTGTTCCGCTGCCGGACGAGATCGCGATACAAAGAGCAACGGTTGGAACCGCGCAGGGGAATTTGCATTTACCGAATACACTGTCGGTCACAATCTCCGGTACACAGGTAAATGCCGCAGTTGCTTCCTGGACGGCAAGCCCGGAATACAATCCGGATACTGCCGGCAGCTATATTTTTACACCTACATTGGAAGCAGGTTATTCGTTGGCGCCAAACATGACGGCACCGTCTGTTGAAATTACGACGGAGGAGCAAGATGAGCCTTCCGTTGTATTCACAATGGAACCGAATGAACCGCTGTACCTCCCTGAAGGTCAGGCGGTAACAAAGACCGATCTGCTTGCCGGTGTCAGCGCCGCTGATGAGAACCGCGAAACAGTGGAAGTCACGGTACAGGACACGGACGGCCTGGATGAAGAAAGCCCTGCGCCAAAGGATGATTTTTCGGCATACACCATCACCTACGCGGCGGCCCACCCGGAGACCGACGAGGTATTCACCGCTACACGAGAGGCGTACGTTACGGCGGACATCCTGCGCTTAGCACTCGGCGGTAATTTTACTATTACAAAGACGGCAGGCGGTGATCCCGATCCTGCTGACGACTATGAATACAGCGACCATGTACTGACTATCAAAAGCGGCACACCGATGACCATCTCCGGAACAACTACTGCCGATACCATCAAGATCGGCAGCGGTGTGCAGGCCGATCTGACGCTGAACGGTGTAAACATCAATGTGAGCAATACCAACAATGCCTGTGCACTGGATATGAGCAATGCGGGCACCTCTGTCATCACGCTGGCGGATGGCAGTATGAATGTGCTGAAGAGCGGGAACAACATGCCCGGTGTGTATGTGCCCGATGGTGTTAGCCTGACCATTGAGGGGGATGGTACACTGGATGCTACAGGCGGCGGCGGCGGCGCGGGCATCGGCGGCAACAGCGGCAACGCGGGCGGCACTACCACTATCAATGGCG
>JASGGU010000129.1:0-6659 GCA_047602645.1 Lachnospiraceae bacterium
TGTAGGCATTGCCATGAACAGCGGAACTCAGGCGGCTAAGGAAGCGGCAAACATGATAGATTTAGATTCTGATCCCACCAAGATCTTGGATGTGGTGGAAATCGGGAAGCAGCTTTTGATTACGCGAGGTTCCCTGACAACATTTAGCATAGCCAATGATATCGCCAAATATTTTGCAATTATTCCGGCAATGTTCATGGCGGTAATACCGCAGTTAAAAGTATTGAACATAATGGCACTGACTACCCCCTATAGCGCAATCTTGTCTGCATTGATTTTCAACGCTATTATCATTCCGCTGCTTATCCCCCTTGCAATGAAGGGTGTCGAATACAGGCCTATGCGCGCAGAAAAAATGCTATCACGAAATATGCTGATTTACGGCCTGGGAGGTATTATTGCCCCCTTTGCAGGTATTAAATCGATTGATTTGCTGATTGCGCCGATGCTGGCTATTCTTGGGATATAGGCTTTATGCAATCGGAGAGGAGATTATAAAATATGATGAAACTTTTAAAAGGAATCAAGAGTCCGCTGCTTATTTCAGCGGTTATGCTCCTGATCTGCGGATTGGGGTATCCCCTTCTGCTTACAGGAATAAGTCAGATCATTTTTCCCCATCAGGCAAACGGCAGTCTCGTTACGGTCGACGGGCGGAATGTAGGCTCGGAATTGATCGGGCAGGATTTTACTGATCCGCGGTTTATGAAGGGCCGTCCTTCTGCAGTGAATTATAACACATACACGCAGGAGGACAAGGCGAATGGTAATTATACAGGAGTCAGTTCCGGCTCCAGGAACTATGCGCCCACCAATCCGGAGCTGGTCAAACGAGTGAAAGCCGATATTGAGAAATTTCTGTCTGCGAATCCTTCTATTGATAAAGAAGATATTCCTACAGATCTGTTAACGGCTTCGGGGTCCGGTCTTGACCCACATATCAGCCTTGCTTCAGCGGCAGTTCAAATTCCTGCTTTAGTTGAGACGACCGGGCTGCCCGGGGAACTGTTGGAGGACATTGTGAAAAAAAATACGCAGGATAAGATTCTGGGCATTTTTGGAGAAGAAACAGTTAATGTCCTGAAGGTAAATCTTGAAATTGTGAAGGAGTTAGGATTGGCGGAACAAACGTCAAAATAAAACCGGGTATTTATGCTATCTTAATGTTAAATGGGTAATTATAATACAATAATAATTTTTTATGTGATATAATCTTTAAAACATTCTATGAAAGAAGAGGGCGTGAAGATGGGAAACGATCATATATTTTCTGGTGTTGTTTCCAAGCAGCAAACCGTTACGGCTAACGAAAAGAAATGCGGGTTACTGAAAATTTACTTCGGTTATGCGGCTGGTGTCGGCAAGACCTTTGCTATGTTGAAAGATGCGCAAGAAGTCAAAAGCAATGGTGTCGATGTAGTGGCAGGATATATAGAACCTCATGCCCGTCCTGAAACGGCCGCTCTTTTAGGCAATCTGGAGGTCCTGCCATTTTTGGAGTTGAACTATAAAAATATTATATTAAAGGAGTTCGATTTGGATGAAGCTCTCCGCAGACGGCCTGAACTGATTTTGGTAGATGAACTGGCCCATACGAATGCCGAGGGGTGCCGTCATGCTAAACGTTATCAGGATGTGGAAGAGCTGCTGCGTGCAGGCATAGATGTATATACTACTATTAATGTTCAGCATATTGAAAGCCTTAATGATGTAGTGTTCGCCATTACAGGGATCACGGTACGGGAACGTATTCCAGACAGTGTATTTGACAGTGCCGATCAGATTGAGGTCGTGGATATTGAGCCTGAAGAACTCCTTGAACGTCTGAATAAAGGGAAGGTTTACAGCGAAGAGCAGGCACAGCGCGCTCTTTCTAATTTCTTTACGAAGGAAAACCTGATTGCCCTTCGTGAAATTGCGCTGCGGATCACGGCAGATCAGGTTAACCGTATTGCGGCACAAAACAACGAGCCATCAAAAAACAGCGGTGCTTATTCTAACGAGCATATATTGGTTTGTTTATCTCCGGCACCTTCCAATGCAAAAGTAATCCGTACAGCGGCGAGAATGGCTGACGCATTTCATGGTACTTTTACAGCGTTGTTTGTACAAACTACAGAAATAGCAGAGTATGAAGACAAAAGCAGAACGAGGCTGAGAGAACATGTAAGGCTTGCAGAGCAGCTTGGAGCACAAATTGCTACCGTATATGGGGAGGATGTTCCGGGACAAATTGCGGAATATGCAAAAGTGAGCCGAGTATCCAAAATTGTTATAGGGCGATCCAGTCATATGAAAAGATGGCTGGTAAAAACTAATTTTGTTGATAAACTGTCTATGCTGGCCCCTAATTTAGATATTTATATTATTCCTGATACCAATCCCTCTTACCATTTGCGCTCGCCTAAGTTCGTAAAACCGGCAGAGTTTTCGCCGGTGGATTCTTTTAAAACGATAGGAATTTTAATTGCGTGTACATTGATCGGACTATGGTTCGATTTTCTTGGCTTTAGTGAAGCAAACATCATCACTACATTTATTTTAGGTGTACTTTTTAATTCCATCGTTACGAGAGGAAGAATATATAGTGCGTTATCTTCCGTTCTGGGTGTACTGGTGTTTAACTTTGTTTTTACAGAGCCCCAGTTTTCTTTACAGGCAGCCCTTCCAAGTTATCCGGTTACCTTTATTGTCATGCTGGCAGCTTCACTCATTACCAGTACTTTGACAAAGAGAGTAAAGGAGCAGGCCCGTCAGGACGCGCAAAAGGCTTATCGGACAGAAGTGCTTCTGGAAACAAGTCAAAAACTGCAGCAGGCAAGCAATCAATCGGAAATTATAAAAGAAACGGCGCAGCAAATGGTTAAATTGCTTGACAGAATTGTGATTTTTTATCTTAGTAAGGAAACTACATTATCCGCGCCTATGGTGTTCGGCTGCGGAGATGAGGAAGATTTGCAAAAATATATTAGAGAGGATGAGCTCGCGGTGGCGGAGTGGGTCTATAAAAATAACAAGCGGGCCGGAGCTACCACAAATACCCTTTCTGCCGCCAAATGCCTATATCTGGCGGTACGGGGAAAAGATAAAGTGTTTGCCGTCGTAGGAATCGTTATGGAAAAGCATGTTTCTTTGGAGATGTTTGAAAAGAGTCTGGTAATTGCCATGCTGGGTGAGTGTGCCTTGGCTTTGGAAAAAGAATGGCTGAGTGAAACACAAAAACAAATATCTATGCAGATGCAGCAGGAGCAGCTCAGGGCCAACCTCCTGCGTGCAATTTCTCATGACTTGCGTACGCCTCTCACCAGCATTTCCGGCAATGCCGGTATTCTCAGAGGCAATTCCAAAGTTCTAAGCGAGGAGCAAAAGCAGGGACTTTATACCGATATTTATGACGATTCCCTGTGGCTGATAAATTTGGTGGAAAACCTGCTGTCCATTACCCGGATCGACAATGGAATGCTGAATCTGAACATGCAGCCGGAACTTTTGGAAGATGTAATCAGAGAAGCATTGCTTCATATTAATCGGCGAAGTGTGGAACATAAAATTGAAACTGTGCTTGAGGATGAATTTTTAATGGCCCGGATGGATTCGCGGCTTATCATTCAGGTTATTATCAATATTATTGATAACGCAATCAAATATACACAGGAAGGCTCGAGCATTGTGATTTCGGCAAAAAGAGAAGGAGTATTTATTCGAGTCGAAATAGCCGATGATGGTTCAGGCATTCCGGATTCGGCAAAGGAAAAACTGTTTGATATGTTTTATACGGCTAAGAATATTAGTTCGGACAGCCGGCGTGGACTTGGATTGGGTCTGCCGCTGTGCAAATCTATTATCAATGCGCATGGGGGAACTATTTATGTAAGAGATAAGATGCCGCAGGGTACGGTATTCGTATTTACCTTGCGGGCAGAGGAGGTAAATGTTCATGAATAAACCATTGATTTTGGTTGTGGAAGATGACAAGGCCGTTCAAAAGTTAATCACAACCACCCTTGAGACACAAAGCTATCAATATCATACGGCAGGAACTGGCAAAGGCTCGATCTTAGAAGCAGTATCCAGGAAGCCGGATATCATGATTCTGGATTTAGGACTTCCGGACATGAATGGTATAGATGTTATCAAAAAAGTTCGGACATGGTCTAATATGCCCATTATTGTAGTAAGTGCACGCAGCGAAGATCGGGATAAGATAGATGCCCTGGATGCTGGTGCGGACGATTATCTGACCAAACCGTTCAGTGTGGATGAACTTCTGGCGAGGCTGCGAGTCAGTCTGCGCAGGGTACGTTATGACAGTGAAAAACTGCAAAGAGACGCGACCGTATTTACGAATGAGAATATGAAAATCGATTATGCTGCGGGCTGTGTGTGGATAGACGATGAGGAAATACATCTGACACCCATGGAGTATAAGCTCTTGTGTTTGCTGGCCAAAAATGTCGGGAAGGTCTTAACACATAATTTTATTCTTCAGGAGATATGGGGAAGTTATTCCAGTGATATTCCCGCCCTGCGTGTTTTTATGGCAACGCTGCGAAAGAAAATTGAAAAAGATGCTTCACAACCCAAGTATATACAAACACATATCGGCGTCGGGTATCGGATGCTCCGTGTGGGCGACGATGGGAAATCCGGTTAATGTTTAACAGTCTTTATACTATCTTAATGTTGCCGCAAAAATCTTAATGCTGTGCTAACATATAAGCTGATATACTTAAAAACACGCAAATGGTAGTTGTGTTTTTGGGAGATGACTATGACACTTCAAGAAAAATTGAAACAAGAAATAATAAGCATGGCCTTCTGCGTAACCGGATTGTCATTCATTCTAATTAGTTTTTACATAATTGCGGACAAGTGCGATCTTTCTGTTATGATGGGTATGATCATAGGCGGCGCAGCTTCAATCGGAAATTTTATTTTAAATGTATATACCGTACAACATTCTGTAAAATTTGACAAACAAAAAGCCTCTCGCATTATATTATTTTCGAAAGTTATCAGGATGTTTTTAATGGGTTTTATTGCTTATTATATATTACTGGTGCCGCTGTTACATGACTTTACTGGTATCATTGCATTATTTTTTCCTCAAATAACCCGTGCGTTTTTATACATAATAAAAAAAGAAGATTGATCATTGATCTTTATGTACCGAGGGGAAATTAATTCCCTCCGGGTCCATCTTGACGCGGCCTTGATGACTCAGGAAGCGGCTCCACATTGTAGTCAGGCTTAGTATGATTTTTACTTCTCGGCAAATCTATTTCCGGGATGTTACCGTCATCAAAGGTATTATTAGGTTCATTGTTTTTAGATTTCATAGTATACCATCCTTTCGGATATAGAGTGTGCAGGAGAAGAGCTTTTTATACAAGAGGAGCACTTTTCTATTACATAAAATAAGCTGCAAATCCATTCTATAGATTTGCAGCTTATTGCAAGTACTTATTTTGTTTTATGCACATATACGAGTAAAGCAACTAGAAAACCTCCGAATTGAAATATTAAAGATAATGTTTGATATGTATCCATAATCAACATCCTCTTTTTTCTATATATATGCTAGTTGTCCCGAGATTATTCTCTAAATTTGTAAATTATTGCGTTAAATGAAAATGGCGGGGGACTCAGCCCGGGCTTTTGTGCGTCCTCCGATTATGAAATATACAATATTTGCATATCTGATAACTGCTCTGACAGCCTTTGCCGTAAGAAAGCTTCTACCTCCTGTCGAATCTCGTTTCGGTAGCAATATTTACCGCGCCCGCGGCCGGTCATGGTTTCCCGGTTTAAAAGCATTACGGAATTAGGGAAGGCATCCGTGTTTATAGCATTTTGTACGAAGCTATAAGTCATCAGTATGATTTCTATGAAGCTGTTTTGTTTGACCTTTGGGCTTAGCTCTTCGGCCAGCTGCTCAATCAGTCTGCCATATAATTGTTTCCAGTCCGGAAGCAGAATGATGGGGGCGAGCAGTATTCCCACCGGATATCCGGCTTCCGCCATTTCATTCAATGCATGGATTCGTGCCGACAGCGAGGATGTCCCAAGTTCTATACGGCTTATAATCTCTTCGGGATTGAGGCTCATGCGAAAAATGATCTTACCTTTATGGTCGAGACCGAGCAATGGATTTACCATATCGAATTTGGTCGGAAAGGTAAGGTGCCCGCGGCCTTCCTGCGCAAAGCGCTGGATGGTATAGAGCAGATTGTCTGTAATTGTATTTTCCAACAGCAAGTCGCTGTTGCTTCCTATCTCAAAGGTTTGCGGTGCGGGAGCAGCAGCGGCTTTTTTCAGAAGCTTATCCAGCATTTGTTCGCGATTGACGAACAAGCGAAGATAGGAACATTTGTTGTAATTGCAAACAAGATAACAGTATAGGCACATTGCCCGGCAGCCTGAAGAAGTATATGGTACCAACCAGTCCGAAACCTTATGGTTGGGTACATATTTATGGGTTTTTCTTGTACCTATGATAAGATGGTTTTTTAACTTTGCAAAATCACGGTTCTCTGACGCCGCCAACTCGGGTATATGGTTGTGATTTTCTATTTCTATCCAAGGCAAGGCAGCATATTTCTTTTGGAGCATCTGGCCCAATTCATAGTTGAGCGCAGCCGGTTCATAATAAACTGCAT
>JASGGU010000130.1:0-6502 GCA_047602645.1 Lachnospiraceae bacterium
TTCTTATATAGAAATTCCTGCGAATTTTCTATATTAGAAAATTTTATGCGCAGCTGCGCGCGCGGAATAAAAGCTGCGCTGCCTAAGTATTTGAACGCGAGAGAGCGCGAAGCACACTTTTATTTTGCATTCGCAGATAACTGATGTTTCAATAAAAATCCCAATTTTCCCCTTGACAAATTTATCATTAGGCATCATGCACAAAACCTAAAAAAATCTCTCAAAAAATCGAAAAAAGGAATCTTAAACAAAAAAAGATATCCACAAATTTAAAAATGGAAGAGACCGAAAAATGGACTTATACACGAAGTTGTGCACATTATCCACATAAAACTGAAAAAAAATAAGAAATATTTTGAACAAATGTTTTGGCGAAAAATAATAAAAAGCATAATTTGTAAAAAAATTAAAAAAAGACCATTGACAAATGCCGTCGAAATATGCTAGAGGGTTTTTGGAAAATCCGCGTTACGGAGAACAGAGTGAACAGTAACAAACCCGCCTGCAAAATACGAAAATTCAGTGTAATGTAATTGCAAAGAAGTCTGGAATTGTGGTATACTATATTCACATAAAAAACGCGCGGGTTGTGTTGGTTTTTAACGGACAAGCGCAGGAATGAAAGGAGTGACTGGCATGGAATTTATTATTGTCGGTAAGAATATTGATGTAACGGATGGTCTTAGAAGCGCTGTAGAAGATAAGATAGGGAAACTGGAGCGTTATTTCACACCGGATACAGAAATTCACGTAACGCTGAGTGTAGAAAAAGACAGACAGAAGATAGAGGTAACAATTCCGGTAAAGGGCAGCATCATTCGCTCCGAGCAGGTCAGCAATGATATGTATATATCCATAGACCTTGTAGAGGAAATCATCGAAAGACAGCTTAAGAAATATAAGAATAAGCTCGTTGACAGCAAGCATGGTGCCGGTAATTTCAGACAGGATTTCATTGATCGGGAGTATCAGGATGATGACGATATCAAAATCGTCCGCTCCAAGAAATTTGACATTAAACCGATGTACCCGGAGGATGCCTGTGTACAGATGGAGCTTCTGGGACACAGCTTTTTCGTATTCTGCAATGCGGAGACGGATCAGGTCAATGTCGTATATAAGAGAAAAGGTAATACTTACGGACTGATTGAGCCTGAATTATAAGAATCACAGAAGGACATGCTCCTGTGCCGAAGCTGGCATGGGAGCATTTTTAAGCTATCAGCTCAAAAATGCAAATGCGCACTCGCACACAAGGAATAGGGCAGCTATGCTGCCTGTGCTCGGCGCCCAGAAAATTCGGGAGAATTTTCTGATATGCTCTAATTTATCGGGTGCCCATAAGTTCAAAAATGCAAATGCGCACTCGCACACAAGGAAAGGACGATAAGCTATGGGCAACAAAAAAAGTATTATGGATTATGAAACGGTGGCACTTGATGAGGAAAAATGTGCCCTTGTCATTATCGACCAGACGAAACTGCCGTATGAGACAGTGATGCTCACGCTTACGGAGCTTAATGATATCTGGAATGCCATTTATCTGCTTCAGGTACGGGGAGCACCGGCGATCGGCGTCGCGGCTGCCATCGGCATTTATCTGGAAGCGAAGAAAATCCAGACTGAAGATTACAAAGATTTTTACAGGCAGTTTAAAAAGGCGAAGGAGTATTTGGATACAGCACGTCCGACTGCAGTAAACCTGTCGTGGGCGTTGAACAGGATGGAACAGATTTGTATCAGGAACCGGGAAAATCCTGTTGCGCAGATTAAGGAGGCGCTTCATCGGGAGGCGCTTGAAATTAAACAGGAAGACACCTGGGTTTGCAAAATGATCGGTGAATACGGACTCTCCCTTGTAAAGCCGGGGGATGGGCTGTTAACGCACTGCAATGCGGGACAGCTGGCAACGACCAAATATGGAACGGCGACTGCGCCGATGTATCTTGGGCAGGAGCGGGGGTATCATTTTAAGATTTTTGCGGACGAGACAAGGCCGCTTTTGCAGGGGGCCAGGCTGACCGCTTACGAACTGAAGGAAGCGGGGCTTGATGTGACGCTGATCTGTGATAATATGTCAGCTGCCGTTATGAAAAATGGCTGGGTAAGTGCAGTGTTCGTAGGCTGTGATCGCGTGGCGGCAAACGGTGATGCGGCAAACAAGATCGGCACCTCGGTTGTAGCGGCTGTCGCAAACTATTATCACATTCCGGTTTATGTCTGTGCGCCGACATCTACAATCGATTTAAGTCTCTCCGACGGCAGTCTGATCCCGATTGAGCAGCGTCCGGAGGAGGAGATCACAGAGATGTGGTATGAAAGACGCATGGCGCCGGAGGGAGTCAAGGTGTTTAATCCGAGCTTTGATGTAACAGATCATGAATTGATTTCCGCCATTATCACAGAATATGGGATTGCGCGTGCGCCTTATGAGGATTCCTTTAAGAAAATCTTTCAAAAGAAAACGGACGCGGAAATCAACTCTTGAATCTGGTTCTTACGCATCATAACAGCCAGTGTTAAGAAGCTGTGTGAACGGTAACGTTTTCCTATCATTTTTTGTAGAATCCATAGATATAGTTGTTGCAAATGCACATCTGCTGTGATAAAATTATGAATGGCAACAATGACAAAAAAATAACAATCACTGCAAAGTCCCAATTTATGGGACTTCAAACAATTTCATGGAGGTATGAATATGTCAAAAAAGGTAGTATTGGCAGGTGCCTGCCGTACCGCGATCGGTACTATGGGTGGCGCATTAAGCAAGACACCGGCTGCGGAGCTCGGTGCAATTGTAATTAAAGAAGCATTGAACAGGGCGGGAGTTGCACCGGAGGCAGTTGATCAGGTATATATGGGCTGCGTAATCCAGGCAGGTCTTGGTCAGAACGTAGCACGTCAGGCTTCCATTAAAGCGGGGCTTCCGATTGAAGTACCGGCAGTCACGATGAATGTTGTATGCGGTTCGGGTCTGAACTGTGTGAATCAGGCTGCACAGATGATTATGGCAGGGGATGCCGATATCGTTGTAGCAGGTGGCATGGAGAATATGTCTTTGGCTCCGTATACGGTTCCTCAGGCTCGATTTGGATATAGAATGAATAACGCTACATTGGTAGATACGATGGTAAACGATGCATTATGGGATGCCTTTAACAACTACCATATGATTACAACGGCCGATAATATTTGCCGTGAATGGAATCTGACACGCGAGGAGCTTGATGAATTTGCTCTTGATAGCCAGCAGAAGGCTTGTGCGGCACAGGAAAACGGCGCATTTGATAAGGAAATTGTACCGGTACCAGTAAAGGTTAAGAAGGAAACCGTACTGTTTACAAAGGACGAGGGTCCCCGTTCCGGTTCTACAATAGAAGGTCTTGCAAAGCTTCGCGCAATTAATCCGGACGGCTTCGTTACGGCGGGCAATGCTTCCGGTATCAACGATGGCGCGGCAGCCATTGTCGTGATGAGCGAGGAAAAGGCAAAGGAGCTCGGCGTGAAGCCGATGGCAACCTTTACAGCAGGCGCACTTGCGGGTGTCAGACCCGAGGTTATGGGTATCGGACCTGTTGCAGCTACGCAGAAGGTATGTGCGAAAGCAGGCATGAAGGTAGAAGATTTTGATCTGATTGAAGCAAACGAGGCATTTGCGGCACAGTCTGTTGCCGTTGGAAAGGATCTTGGTTTTGATCTGAGCAAGCTGAATGTCAATGGCGGAGCCATTGCGCTCGGACATCCGGTAGGTGCATCGGGTTGCCGTATTCTTGTTACACTGCTTCATGCAATGGAGGCGCGTGATGCAAAGAAGGGGCTTGCTACACTTTGTATCGGCGGCGGCATGGGATGTGCGACGATCGTAGAAAGAGACTAATTTACTGTTTTGCATAAAACAGCAAATAGAACAATAAAAAGGAGAAAACGCATGGAATTTGTATTGTATGAGCAGAAGGGTGCGGTAGGTAAGATTACCATCAGTCGTGAAAAGGCGCTGAACGCATTGAATTCGGCAGTTCTTGAGGAACTGGATCAGACGCTTGATGCGGTGAATTTGCAGGAAGTGAGATGCTTGATTCTGACAGGCGCAGGACAGAAGTCTTTCGTAGCCGATGCGGATATCGGTGAGATGAGCACGCTGACAAAGGCCGAGGGAGAGGCGTTTGGCAAGAAGGGCAACGATGTATTCCGCAAGCTGGAAACATTTCCGATCCCTGTTATCGCGGCAATCAACGGATTTGCACTTGGCGGCGGCTGTGAGATTTCCATGAGCTGTGATATCAGGATTTGTTCTGATAATGCCGTATTCGGACAGCCGGAGGTGGGCCTTGGAATTACACCCGGCTTTGGCGGCACCCAGAGACTTGCGCGTATTGTAGGCGTGGGCATGGCAAAGCAGATGATTTATACGGCACGCAACATTAAGTCTGACGAGGCATACAGGATCGGTCTTGTCAATGCGGTGTATACGCAGGAAGAATTACTGCCGGCGGCAGAGAAGATGGCGGCAGGTATCGCAAAGAACGCGCCGATCGCTGTTCGCAACAGTAAGAAGGCAATCAATGACGGACTGCAGGTAGATATGGACGCCGCAATTGTGGTTGAAGAGAAGCTGTTTGGTAATTGTTTCGAAACAGCAGATCAGAAATACGGAATGGAATTTTTCCTTGATAAAAATAAGGAGAAAGTAAAGGAAGCATTTAAGAACTGCTAAAAAATAATGGCGGCGGCAGAAATGCCGCCGACTATCATGAGGAAAATAAGTCTAAGGAGGACAATAGAATGAAGGTTGGAGTGATCGGTGCAGGAACGATGGGTTCCGGTATTGCACAGGCATTTGTTATGACAGACGGTTATGAAGTATGTCTTTGTGACATTAAGACGGAGTATGCAGAAGGCGGAAAGGCTAAAATCCAGAAAAACATGGATTTTCTTGTAAGCAAGGAAAAGATTGCAAAAGAAAAAGCGGATGAAATCATGGGCAGGATTTCAACAGGCTTAAACGGTATCTGCACGGACTGCGATTTGATCATTGAGGTGGCTCTTGAGAAACTGGAAATCAAGCAGAGCATTTTCAAAGAGCTGATGGGAATTGTAAAGAAAGACTGTATGTTTGCATCCAATACCTCTTCTCTTTCCATTACAAAAATCGGCGAAGGACTTGACCGGCCGATGATTGGTATGCATTTCTTTAATCCTGCAGACAGAATGAAGCTTGTTGAGGTAATCAAGGGCGAGAACACGCCGCAGGAAATGGTAGATAAGATCAAGGAGATTTCTGTTGAAATCGGAAAGACTCCTGTAGAAGTAAAGGAAGCTCCGGGTTTTGTCGTAAACAGGATTCTCATTCCGATGATCAACGAAGCAATCGGTGTATTTGCTGCAGGAACAGCATCCGCAGAAGATATTGACATCGCGATGCAGCTTGGTGCATCTCACCCGATGGGACCTCTTCACTTGGGAGATTTGGTAGGTCTTGATATCTGCCTTGCAATCATGGAAGTACTCTATACGGAGACAAAGGATGAGAAATATGCGCCGCAGCCTCTTTTGAAGAAGATGGTAGAGGAGAAGAAGCTTGGCAGAAAGACAGGCATCGGTTTCTTTGACTATTCCAAATAAGCGGTATTATGCTTTAACAGATCTATAACAATAAAACATATCAATTAATACGGAGGAATTAAATCATGGATTTTGCATTAAGTAAAGAACATGAAATGGCCAGAACTCTTTTCAGGGATTTTGCCCAGAAGGAAGTAAAGCCATTGGCTCAGGAAGTGGATGAGACAGAAGTGTTCCCGAGAGGAACCGTTGAAAAAATGGCTAAGGCAGGATTTCTTGGAATTCCTGTACCGAAGGAGTACGGCGGACAAGGCTGTGATCCTTTGGCATACGCGATGTGCGTAGAGGAGCTTTCGAAGGTATGCGGTACGACAGGCGTTATTGTATCCGCACATACATCGCTTTGCTGCGATCCGATCATGGCTTACGGAACGGAAGAACAGAAGCAGAAATATTTGCCGTCTCTTGCAAAGGGGGAGAAAATCGGCGCTTTCGGTTTGACAGAACCGGGTGCCGGAACAGATGCACAAGGGCAGCAGACAAAGGCTGTGCTTGACGGTGACGAGTGGGTAGTTAACGGCTCCAAAATTTTCATTACAAACGGTAAAGAAGCTGATGTTTATGTTATTTTTGCTGTAACCGGAACGATTGAAAAGCGCGGCAAGCTTATTAAGGAAATCTCTGCTTTTATTGTAGAAAAGGGCACACCCGGTTTTTCCTTTGGTACAAAGGAAAAGAAGATGGGTATCCGCGGATCTTCTACTTATGAACTTATTTTTACGGATTGCAGAATTCCGAAGGGAAATCTCCTTGGAAAAGAAGGAAAGGGCTTCGGTATTGCAATGCATACGCTGGACGGCGGCCGTATCGGTATTGCGGCACAGGCACTCGGTCTTGCTGAAGGCGCTCTTGAGAATACAATTGCATACGTAAAAGAAAG
>JASGGU010000014.1:0-55057 GCA_047602645.1 Lachnospiraceae bacterium
GCGTTGTTAATGGAACACCTTCATGCGTTTGTCGTGGCAAGAAGCGGAACACACCTTGACAAAAAATATTTTTACGAATAGAATTAATAAATACCCCAAATTAACATGGAGATGATAAATATGAAGCAATGTATGGATTCAGATAATTTACACCGCAGATTGAGAAAAATAATCGGACAGGTACAGGCAATTGACAGAATGGTTGATGAAGATGTTCCATGCGAGGATATCCTTTCTCAGATCAATGCGGCAAAATCCGCATTGCACAAAGCCGGACAAGTTGTATTAGAAGGACATATCAAACATTGTGTGCGGGATGGGATTGAACATGGGGATGCCGACAAAACAATTGAGAGCTTTACTAAGGCTGTTGAGCGTTTTGCAAATATCACCTAAATTAATACTTCCTAATTTCCATAAGACAGAAATCTTTTTGACATAAATATCAAACAGTCATTTTAAATTGACTGTTTTTTATTTTTTACTCTCTTGACAACCCATACCCCTATATGTATAATTTACATATACCCCTATGGGTATATGGAGGATATTTATGCGTAAATGGATTAACAAATTGGAAGAGCTTATGGAACTGGGAGGTACAACAAAAGAAATTACATTGCTCATCGGTTCCGGCCTTGCCCTTCTTATCAGTATTTTTGACTTGCTGCCGTTTCCGTTTGATGCGGCTTGGATCGCCATTGTATTATGTGGAATTCCAATCATTTTGGAAGCCATTATCGGACTTGTTACTGCCTTTGATATAAAAGCCGATGTTCTTGTTTCTATTGCGTTGATTGCCTCCGTTTGTATCGGGGAAAATTTCGCCGCCGGTGAGATCGCTTTTATTATGCAGCTCGGTGCATTACTGGAGGATTTGACAGTTGCAAAAGCAAGAGCAGGAATTGAGAGGCTTGTCCAGCTTACCCCCCAAACAGCCAGAATCATAACGAGTGGAACAGAACAAACCATACCTGCTGAACAAGTGCAAATTGAAGATTTACTTCGTGTACTGCCCGGCGAGACGATTCCGGTAGACGGTATTATTGTATCCGGTCAAACTTCTGTGAATCAGGCCGTTATGACCGGCGAATCCCTGCCGGTAGATAAAATGGCTGGTGATGAGGTATCTAGCGGAACAGTCAATCAATTCGGAGCTTTTGAAATGAAGGCTACAAAGGTTGGTGAAAACAGCTCCATTCAGCGTATGATCAAGCTTGTTAAGGATGCAGATGCGGGGAAAGCCAAAATAGTGGGGATTGCGGATAGGTGGGCAACCTGGATCGTATTGATTGCGCTTACCACCGCCGCTCTTACTTGGATGATTTCTGGTGAAATCATCCGCGGAGTTACCATCCTTGTTGTATTTTGTCCTTGTGCCCTGGTTCTTGCCACACCTACGGCAATTATTGCAGCAATCGGAAATGCCACAAGACACGGCTTTCTTGTCAAGGAGGGCGACGCTTTGGAACGCTTGGCTGCTGTTTCTAAAATTGCATTTGATAAAACAGGCACTCTTACTTATGGAAAGCCAAAGGTAATAGAAGTAAAAACCATTATACCTTCCTATTCAAAAAGTGAACTATATACTTTTGCTGCGGCTGCTGAGCAGTTATCCGAACATCCCCTTGGTAAGGCAATTGTCTCCTGCTATATACAGGAAATCGGAGATGCACTGCCCTCTGTACAGCAATTTCAAATGATACCCGGTGAGGGTGTTTCAGTTGTTGTAAATAGTAAAAAAATCTTTGCCGGCAATGCCAAGATGCTTTCCAGAAATCACATTGTGCTTCCTGATGAAATCGAGAACCAAACTGAACAACATTTTTTGCAGGGTCATACCGTCATTTATATTGCAATCGGCATGGTGCTTGCAGGCTTCGTCGTTCTATCTGATACAATCCGGGCGGAAAGTATCCAAATGATAAAGCAATTGCAGGAGTTGGGCGTACGCTCTGTTTTGCTTACGGGGGATCATGAAAATTCTGCCGGAGCGATTGCAAAGGAACTTTCTATTAATGAGGTCCGCGCAAATTGCCTCCCAGAGGATAAGCTGAAATGGATTACTGCCTATCAGGAAAATCAAGATACCATTTGTATGATCGGCGACGGTGTAAATGACGCACCTGCCTTGAAAAAAGCAAACGTAGGCATTGCTATGGGCGGAATCGGAAGTGATATTGCAGTTGATGCCGCAGACATTGCTCTTGTGGACGATGAAATAAAAGAATTCCCCCACCTGGTGGCACTTTCCAAACGAATGATGACAACTATCAAATATAATCTGGCTTTTTCAATGGGGCTTAACTTCCTTGCTGTCGCCTTAGCTATCCCAGGTATCTTAAACCCCGTAATAGGAGCTTTGGTACATAATGCAGGCTCTGTAATTGTAATTGTAAATTCATCATTATTATTGAACTGGAGGAAACGAAAATGATTTTTGAAATAATTGGATTGGTAATCGGTGTTATGATTTTAGGTGCGGGCATTTATTATCTCGTTAAAGAAAAAAATGATCAGGAATCCAGAAAAATTTATTCCATTACATCGGCAGTTGGAGCAGCGATTATCCTTGGCCTGATATTGAAAATTGTCATTGGAGTGGGCTCAATCTAAAGAACGCGCATAACTCCCTCTGAATCCTCTTCGTCATTTCCCAGACATCGCAGTTTGTGTCAATTTACTTTTTATTTTGAATTAACACTGATTCAAATTTAAATTTTATTATTTGAATCTTTAAAGATTCTATTCCGAAATCTTTAGGATTTTCTTATTTTTTCAAAAAATTTTTATGAACTTTTATGAACAATTATTAAATTCATCTTTTTGCCATTGTTTTTTCACATATTTAAAGTAAAATAAGAGGTGTCATGTGAAGGACGCGACTTTCGGGTGGCGATACAACATTTGGGAGGTACTTTACAATTGTTAAATGAAGATGAAAATGAGTTGGAGTTTGATTTTGATACGAATTCCATTTCTCAGGAAGAATATGATGAGCTGATAAAGCCTTACGGGGAAGCGCTGAGCGTAATTAAGCTTAGGCTGAACAGCCTGAACGAAGAATACAGGAGCCGCAGTATCGATTACCCGATACATAATATCCAAAACCGGATCAAATCGAAAAAAAGCATTATTAAAAAGCTCATCAAAAAGAGCCGGACAATTTCTAAGGAAAGCGCAAAGGATTCCCTGACCGACATCGCGGGGATCCGTGTGATCTGCTACTTTGAGCAGGATATTTATCATGTCGTTTCTGCCATTAAAAAGCAGGGCGACTTGATCATCATCAAGGAATGCGATTATGTCCAATGTCCGAAGGAAAACGGGTATCGAAGCTATCACATTGTGCTTGGTATCCCTGTATTTTCCCTTGAAGAGACAGAATACTATCCTGTCGAGATTCAAATCCGCACGCTGACAATGGATTTGTGGGCAAGCATGGAGCACCGCATCTGCTATAAAAACGGACACAATCTCGAGGTCACCGACGAGACCCGCAATATGCTTCTGCTTTATGCACAGGGCCTCGAAAAAATGGAGGAGGATATGCTAAAGCAGAATCTCACGGGTTAACCTTTTGCCTGTGAACAGTAACGATCTGTTCCTTGTTTTATTTCCGGATTAAATCCCAAATCCTCTAAATCCTCAACGGCTGTTTGAACACAATGTTCACAGCCGTTGATTGTAACCGACTTCTCCGCAAGGCTGACCGAGAAATCCAGCCCGTCTTGCGTAAATAGCTTCGTGATCCTCTCCACACATTTATCGCAGTGCATATCCGGTACTTGAATAGTTGTCATGATAAGTTCCTCCTGTTTTCTATAGCAGTTATTAATATTTTTTATTTCATTAGCTTTTGAATTGTTTCACAGAGTTCGTCGACGGCACCCTCTCGATCCTCCTTGATGTCTTCAACCACACACGAATGAATATGGCTGTTCAAGAGCTGTTTGTTAAACGCATTCAGTGCGGCCTGCACCGCCATAACCTGTGTGAGGATGTCAACACAATAACGTTCCTCCTCCACCATTTTGCTAACGCCGCGCACCTGACCCTCGATCCGGTTGAGCCTTGTAATCAAGTCCTTATTCTCTTTTTCACTCCTGTGCTTCTTACGCATATCGTCCGATCTCCTTCCTGCACTACAGCTTCAATCCTCTCAGCCGCAGAGCGTTTCCGACTACGGTCACAGAGCTCAACGACATCGCAAGGCCTGCGAATACCGGGCTCAGCAGCGAACCGTTGATTGCATAGAACAAGCCTGCTGCCAGCGGAATTCCGCATGTGTTATAAAAGAACGCCCAGAACAGGTTCTGTTTGATATTACGAATCGTCGCTTTGCTTAACTTGATTGCCTTGTAGACATCTGCTAAATCAGACCTCATCAAAACCATGTCACCTGAGTCAATTGCAATATCACTGCCGTTTCCGATTGCCGCACCGACATCGGCCTGCACAAGTGCCGGAGCATCATTGATCCCGTCACCGACCATCATCACACAGTTTCCTTCCTTCTGCAGTTCTTCCACAACAGAAGCTTTATCCTGCGGAAGCACCTCGGCTATAACCCGGTCAACACCGACCTTACTGCCGATATATTCGGCCGTCAGTGCGTTGTCACCTGTCAGCATGTACACCTTTATTCCCATCTCCTGTATTTTTAAAATTGCGGCTCTGCTCGTTTCCTTAATCGGATCCGCAACACTGATCAACGCAATAACTCCCTGCTCCTTTTGCGCAATATACATCGGAGTCTGCCCCCTCTTTGCAAGCTCATCTGCATAAGTCTCGTAGCCGCCAAGTGTCAGTCCCTGCTCTTCACAGAGCTTCCGGTTTCCCACATAATAGGATGCTCCGTCAATCCATGCTTCAATTCCCTGGCCGGTAATACTTTGGAATTTATCCACAGACTGTAACTCCAGTCCATACCGTTTTGCAGCTTCTACGATCGCCTGTCCGAGCGGGTGCTCCGAGACCTGTTCACAGGAAGCCGTCAGTAGCAGAATTTTACGACTGCTTTCATCAAGCGGTGCATTTCCCCTGATATCAAACCTCCCGGTCTTCAAAATCAATTCCATCACCGCCGGCTTTCCTTCGGTAATGGTACCTGTCTTATCGAGCACAACAATGTCGGCTTTATGTGCGGTTTCCAACGCTTCCCCGCTTTTAATCAAAATCCCGTTTCCTGCTCCGAGCCCCGTTCCGACCATAATTGCGGTCGGCGTTGCCAGTCCGAGTGCACACGGACATGCAATGACAAGCACGGATACAAAGATCGTCAGCACAAACGAAAGCTCATGTCCAAGCAGTGCCCAGACAATCGCCGCCAGTACTGCAATGACCATGACAGCCGGAACAAAATATCCTGCCACCGTATCTGCCAGCTTGGAAATCGGCGCTTTCTTTCCCTGTGCGTCCTCCATCAGCTTCACAATCTTAGCAAGCGTCGTTTCGGAGCCGATTCGTGTCACTGTAAGTGTCACCGCGCCTTGATAATTGACACTGCCTCCAATCAACTCATCTCCCAATGTCTTTTCCACGGGAATACTTTCTCCGGTCAGCATTGACTCATCCACGGTCGTCTCTCCGTTAAGAATCACGCCGTCAAGCGGTATTTTGCTGCCCGGCTTAATCAAAATTACAGAGCCCTTTTTTACCTGCTCGACCGGCACTTCCCGCTGCTCTCCGTTCTCAATCAAAATCGCAGTATTCGGCGTCAGTTCCATCAGCTTGCGGATTGCTTCGGATGTCTTGTTTTTACTGCGCCCCTCCATATATTTTCCTACCATCACAAGCGTCACAACAATTGCCGCAGATTCATAATAAAGATGGTGAGCATGTTTTACATCCCGAAGAATCTCCATTGTCATGACAAGACTGTAAATGTAAGCGCTTCCCGTGCCGAGGGCAACAAGCGAATCCATATTCGGATGACCCTTAAACAGGTTCTGAAAACCGGAAATATAAAACCGTCTGCCATTAAAAAGAATCACTGTCGTCAAAATCAACTGTGCCAGAGCAAAGTTGAAGGGATTATGATGCATATCGAGCATCTGCGGCAAAGGCAGAGGAAAAGGCAACATATGCCCCATCGAAATATACAGCAGCGGAATTGCCAGAATCACATTTGCCATAAGCTGTCTTTTCGTTTGATCTACCTCTGCCGCAAGCAGCTTTTCTTCTTCTTTTCGCTCCTGCCTGCTTCTGTCAAAATGCAGCTTCGCGCCAAAGCCGGCACGTTCCACTTTCTTCACGATCTCCTCGTCGGAAAGCGTTTCTTCCTCAAACGTGATTGTCAAAATACCCGTTGTTAAATTCACTGCGCTCTCTTGAACACCCGTAATCTTCCCTGTCACCCGTTCCACCGCACTGGAGCACGCGGCACAGCTCATACCAGATATATCAAACTGCTTTGTAATCATAAACACATCTCCTCTCTGGAACAAAAGTGTGCTCTGCACACTCTCACAGCCAAATACTTTGGCAGCACAGCTCTTGTTCCGCGCGCGAAGCTGTGCATATTATTTCATATACCCCCTAGGGGTATCTTTCAATTCTATTATAGATGCTTACTATTTTTTGTCAACCCCATCTTATTTTGAGGTGTGTTTATTTTGAGGTCCCCAAAGATGTTTGACAGACTATGAAATCCCTCTTGACTTCGGCACGAGGGTATGGTTTATAATAAATCATTACAGTTGGAATTTAATATCAAAAAATACATACAATGGATCACTCCCATCAATAATAATTTTTAAGGAGAATATAAATGGCGCTCTTCATACAATGCATAATCCTTTGTATCATTTTTACCCTGCTTATTCTAATACCACAATTTAAAAACCCGCTTTCGCAAATTACATCCTATCCGCCTGCTATCCGCGAAAGGGTAGAAAGTTTACCTCAATACAAAAACTCTTTGTCACAAACTAAGAAAAAAAGTATTGTACGTAAGATCACAGGTACTCTTGTCGCTGTAATTATTCTGGCCCTGTTAGCTTACTATTCGGGTAAGACAACGTTTATCTCTGCTTTTATTCATGTGTTTCTCTTATTTTTTGCAGTAAATATGTATGACTTGATTGTACTGGACTTGTTGGTATTTCCTAACAGCAAAAAGGTCATCATACCGGGAACGGAAGATATGACTGTCGCGTATAAGAATCCTAAACATCATATTATAGGTGCCTTCAAAGGCATTTTGATCGGCATAGCCGCTGCTTTGCTTGCGGCTGGTTTTGTAGTATTGATAAGGTAAATCGGTATCTGGTAATGGGATGAGCTGTCTATTCTCCATTCATAATCACTTGATGCAATGCCTGAATACCTTCTTGAATCTGCATCGAATCTAAATGACCGTACCCGAGGAGGAGCTTATCCTTATGCTCATTTCCCGAGACGCAATATTGTGTTAATGGAGATACTCGTATGCCTGCACTTCTGCAATTCAAAGTAAATTCCTTTCCGAATTCATACCCCGGAAACTGCAAAGCAAGGTGCAGGCCGGAAGCATCTCCCCAAGGGCACACGGAATTACCGAATGTCATTTCTAAAGACCTCAGCAGGACATTTCTCTTTTCATCATATACATGACGCATACGCTGAACATGTTTATCCATCCTGCGCCTTCGTAAAAACTCAGCCAGCGCCGCCTGCTCCAAAATTGGATTTTGAACGTCCATATAATTGCGGTAATGTTTCCATTTTTTCTGCAGCGGCTTTGGCAGCACGGCAAACCCCAGACGAAGGGCGGGGAAGACTGTCTTACTAAAAGATCCAACATATATAACATGGGAAGAATTGATTGAGTAAATGGGCGTTATCGGAGAACCACCATAACGAAATTCGCTGTCGTAATCATCTTCAATCACATAAAAATCTTTTTCCACTGCCAACCGAATTAATGCTGTGCGGCGGCTTGCAGGAAGAATTCCCCCCAATGGAAATTGATGAGAAGGCGTGACATAGACGGCTGAAATATTTCTTCCATAAAGGTCTGTCACATCCGCTCCAGTGCTGTCAACAGGCATCCAGTGTAATGGATAACCCTTATCGGATATGACCGTTCGAATTCCCGGATGCGAGGGATTTTCCAGCGCAAAGGCATGGGCTTCTTTATGGAGAATTTCTACAAGTAAATGGAGTGCCTGTGTTGCCCCCGATGTGATAAATATATCGTCTGCACTGACTTTCATGCTCCTGCTGCGCAGAAGCCAATGGGCAATTTCTCCGCAAAGCGGTTCATATCCTTTTGGCCCGCTGTATTCGAGTTGTCGGACGGGTAAACTTTCGGCTGCATCCCTTACAATCTTATTCCACATTTGCCACGGAAAAAGCGATAAATCGGGTTGACCTGTCTTAAAGTCCCATAGAATTGCAGGTGAGATTTTCTCTGTATTCTGTACCGTTTCACTTTGTTGTGCAGTTTGGATTTGGAGCCCGTCAGCCACACGTGACGGTGCACCCTGATGACTGACAATAAAGCCTTCTGTCCAAAGCATATCATATGCCTCACAAACGGTGTTCCGGGAAACGCCTAAACCCTTTGCCAGTTCTCTGGTAGATGGCAATGCTTCTCCCTGTGAAAGTTGTCCCGTCAAAATACGCTCTTTCAGAGAAAGAAAAATTTGACGCGCCAAGCCAACCTCTTTGTTATCCTGCAATATAATTCCCCACATAAACGCCCTCCTTAACTGGCTCTGTTAAATTGCCATTAAACTGGTACTTACTTCATTCCAGTTGCGGTGATATCATTATAACAGAATTCAATATCAATGAACAATCAATAAAAAACAAAAAGAAGGTATGTCATGAAACAGTTTCAAGGGAAGCTGTACTTGCTGGGCGCGTTTTCATTAGCGGGTACTTCTGTCATTACAGGATCTATACTTACAGAAAAATTAGACAGTTTTACAATCACAGCCATAAGCCTTGGAATTGTGCTCCTATGTTTTCTGCCATTCTATGGAGTCAAAGTCCTTCAGACAATACGAATACTGACAAAAAATGATTGGTTCATGATTATCTGCCAGGCTGTTTTCGGAATCTTCCTGTTCCGCACCTTTTTACTTTTTGGTGTTGGATTAACAAGTACCATGGAGGCCGGAATATTGACAGGTACAACACCGGCTATCACGTCTGTTCTGGCTTTTCTGTTATTGAAAGAAAAACTCTCAAGAACAACTGTGCTGGGAGTTTGCTGTACTGTTATAGGCATTATTTTGCTGCAGGGCATCAATGTTTTCTCAGCAATGTTCTCTGTTCAACATATTTTAGGTAATATGCTGATTATTTGCGGTGCGGCAAGTGAATCTGCCTTTAACATTATTTCAAGGAAGCACAACACCAGAACGGGGGAGCATTCAGAGGTACAGCTTCATCCAATGGTGCAAACCCTGCTTGTATCTGCCATTGCCCTCGCCTTGTCCATCATTCCCGCACTTTATAATCTTTCTTGGATTTCTATACCGGCACTTGGATGGAGAGAATGGCTTGCTTTAATTTGGTACGGTGCAGTTGTGACCGCACTGGCTTTCGTGTTTTTTTACGAAGGAGTAAAGCGCTGCGATGCTTACACAACCGCCGCTTTTTCAGGAATGATACCTTTGACCTCAATGCTTCTGTCTCTGGTCCTTTTAAAAGAAAATATAGAATGTACACAATTGATAGGGGGGCTTCTCATTATTCTCAGCATGACGCTGATCGGACATAAAAAACCAAGTTTGAACAAACAATACCACAGAATCCTATAATACAAAAAGAAAAAATCTAAGAATCTCCATATAATCATCCGCTTCAAAAACAACACTTTTCATTCCGGATTGCCGTGCACCCGGATAGAAGGAGCTTTTATAAGCACGAAAATGATCTCTGAAATGCACTTCCACCTGAAAATGCGCAGGGAGTTCAGGTATGCAGGCATGGCGGTCACCTTCAAATGCCTGTAGGATTCCTGCTTTGAGAAGGGAGAGCGCCCGCTTGGGATGAATGGATTTGGATGCATTCCCAATTCCTTCGCTGACCGCCGCCGCAGTAATATGCGGGATCAGCTTTTTTGCCGTATCACAAATCATTCGGTCACCGCTTATGAAAATCACCGGCACCCGATAATAGGCTGCAATATAGGCATTCATCTGAAATTCGCTAAAAATGCTGCCGTTCAAGGTAATCAATTCAATATCTACATCCCATGTATGCGCCAACGGATTTCCGCTTGTTCCTGCCGCCGCATGATAACCGGTCATTGCAACAGCATCAAAACCCGCATCAAGTCCTGCCATCATACCGAAAGGGTCTCTTGTCCAGCCGCGGATCAGCTGAACATTTTCCGGAAGAAGCTCCGCATGAATATTCATTGCCGTATCGTGCGCATCCTTCACCAGAATCTGAGATACCCCTGATTCATTTGCGCCTTCGCAAACCGCCCCTACTTCCTTCGTCATCTGTACAGCCATTGCATCATAATCTCTATTACTGCTGTTTGTTTCCCGCCAGGAACAGATTCCGGTCGTTCCTTCAATATCCGCACTGATAAAAAGCTTCATTACCATTTCTCCTTATGTTAAACAAAAACTGAACCCACCGCTTCCAGCTTCTCCACCAGATCCGGACGGTAATTTGCATCCGCCGGAGAAAGACTGTTGATGACACAACAGAAGTTTTTTTCATACGCAGTAGCATGAATATACTGCTCGTTTCCCAGATACATGGCGACATGCCCCGGAAAAAACAGCAGATCTCCTTTCTTTCTGTCAGCGATCGAAATCTGCTTCACCGGATAACCCATTTGGATATGGGCATCCCGATAGATTAATATTCCGCAAAAGAAATAGCTCATAAAGGTCAGTCCTGAGCAATCAATTCCATCTGCGGTTTTTCCTCCCCAGCGGTACTGGGTGTCTAAATATCGCTTGGCCCATCGTGTTACATCCTCACGCAGTACCTCCTGAGGCTGCCTCAGATACGGAATCTGCCGCAAAAAATAATTCTTTGGTCTGTTATTCAGAAGGTATCCATCACTATCCCTTCGTTCACTGATGGATATGCACGGTACAAATCCACAGGTTCCATCGGCCGTAAGAACTCTGCAGTAACCATTCTCCGCTTCGCTCTCCTTCAGGACTACAAAGCTTCCCGCAAACAGCGTCTGAAGCACTCTTCCCTTCACGCTGGGGATACTCATTAAATCTACTCTCAGCGACCGGATCAGAAAGCATTTAGGTGAAAAGCGCAGCTCCGGCTGGCATTCACCGGCAGGAAGCAGGGAAGTTTTCTCAAGTATACCCTCATACCCATAATGAGTCACTACCCTGAGAAACGCTCCCCTTCTTTCCAATATTCCCACTGCCCAGCCCGACAGTACTTCATCTGCAACAAGTGATTGATCTGCTAAGCTGTCCTCCTTGTAAGACAGCTCATACAGTTTTGCCTTCGGTACAGAAATTATGCCAATTTCCATGCTCCCGCTTCCCTCTCTTTCAGCTCATACGTCTTTCTGGACAATCGTCCGATCAGTTTTTGCGCTTCCTTTTCCATCGCCTGTGAATGCTCAAATTCAGAAAGAAACACTCCCAGAAAATAGGCGCCGGACGTCGTATAGAAAATACCCGCATCATGAACAATTCCGTCAAGTCCGCCCGTTTTATGGGCAACTGCAGAATCCTCATACAGATATCTTAAAAGACAGTCATGATCTCTGTTTCTCTTAAGTATATGAAGTGCCAGCGCAGCATATTTATGAACTGCTTCCTTTTCTTTCATCCATTTCATACAGAGATAAAAGTCCTGCGGTGAGATCCAGTTATTCTTGCCGGCTGCAATCGCTGCGTAGTCAAGCATCAGCCGTTCCACTTTTGCATGGTGGAATCCCGTCTCTTGAAACCATACATTTAATCTTTCCATTCCAAGAAGAGAGATCAGCACATTTGTCGCCGTATTATCACTGTTTACAATCATCCAGACGGTCAGTTCATATAAGGATGCCTTTCTTGGTCCATATTCAAACACATGGGAATCCTCAAGAATCCGGCTATCCTCCACCATGATCTTTGAAGACAAAGAAAACTCTCCCTGCTCGATTAAGTCAAACAGGCAGAGCATGATCGGCACCTTAATCATACTGGCTGAGACCACCGGGATTTTGGAATCCCTTTCAAAGCTGCACTCTGCCTTCTCCATATCAGTAAACAGATATGCCGCTTTTCCAGGGAATCCTTGTATTTGCTCTAAAAAATAATTTTCTAATTCTTTCACATTTTGTATCATTCCAAATCCCTATTGCTTATTTTTGTGAGACATAACCAAAATAGAAGTTTCCGCAGTAGTATACCAAACCATCATAGTTTGCATCATCAAACAAATATGAGTTCTGCGCATGAAGCAATGGCGCAATCGGTAAATCTTCTGCCAAAATCCGCTCGCATTCGGCATAAGCTTCCCATTGCTTTACTACATCCGCATTGGCCGTTGCATCATTATATGCCTGATCATAATCCGCATTGCTGTAACCCGAATCATTATCGCTTTCTGTTGTCATCGTATACAGCATATTGGAGATATCCGGATAATCCATATACCATCCGAAATAAGCCAGATCATAATCCTGCGTGTCTCGCTGAGCAAAAAAGCCATCCACTATTTCAACTGTCACAGAGGTGATCCCCAGTACCTCTTTCCAGTCATTGATAATCATCTCGGCCATTTCCTTACGCTCATTATTATTAACAATATAAGTCAATGCAGGGAATCCCTGTCCGTTTTCATATCCGGCTTCCTTCAGAAGTTCCTTTGCCTTCTCACAGTTCTGTTCATAAGCTGCCAGATCATACCATGGCGTGACAGTCGTATTGAACTCAACACCATCTGCATTTGTCAATCCGGAAGGACTGTAAGTATCTGCCACCTCATCGTTCAAGTTTCTGATATCGACCAGACGCTGACGATCAATTACAAGTGTCATTGCCTCTCTTACCTTTTGATCCTTCAAAACCTCCGGACCCTTCTCACCCACATTGAACATGACATTAAAGGTACAGTAGCCGGAAGTAAAATGCAGGCCATTTCCCTCAAGAGCAGCCGCTTCCTCCTTCGGATAGGTGTCGGAATAAATGATATCTCCGCTTTGATAAGAAGCAAGCATTGTTGACTCATCGGACATCAGCTGCCAGGTAAGCTCTCCCACGCTGATATTTTCATAGTCATAGTAGTCTTCGCGTGCTTCCATTACTACCGACTGCTGATGTGTCCACTCCGTCATTATATAGGCTCCGTTGTAGACCGCCTTGTCCGGGTCTGTTGCATAAGCCTCTCCGTTAGCCTCTACAATATCCTTCCTTACCGGATAAGCTGAGGGGAATGCAAGAACGCTCGGTAAATACGAACAAGGATAAGCAAGCGTAACTACCAGTGTTTTTTCATCGGTTGCCTGTGCATCACTAACCATGCTCAGCAGGGTAGAATAGCTTCCGGCCGATTCATTCAAATACTGCCAGCCATACACAAAATCCTCTGCCGTCACCGCCGTACCGTCTGACCAGGTAATATCGTCACGCAGCGTAAACGTATAGGTCAGTCCGTCTTCGCTCTCCTGCACATCACTTGCCTGTCCCAGCACAACATTTCCGTCCTGATCCAATTTGTAAAGGCCTTCATATAAATGCCTGCATGCAGATAAGCCCTCCAGCGTATCTGACTTAGCTGTATTCACATTCATTGCATCTTCACTTCCGCCGGAAACGGAAATGGATAATTTTCCGGTACTTTCGCCGGCATCTGCCGTCTCCTCAGAGCTTGCCTCGCCGTCTGCCTCACTGACAGCAGGTTCTGCCGTCTCGGCCGCATTGCTGCCGCAGCCCGCTAATAATGCAGCTGATAGTACAAGACACAGGAGTGAACTTATCAACCATCCTTGTTTCATTTTCATAACTAATCCTCTCTTTCCTTAAATTATTTATTAATAAATCCTTCGGCCTAAAGGCCTCGGTTTATTTCTTCATTTTAGGATCCAGCGCATCCCGCAGGCCATCACCAAGTAAATTAAATGTCAGTATAATTAAACTGATAATGCAGGCGGGAAAGATCACCCGATAAGGATAGGATGAAATACTGCCGATTGCATCGGAGGTAAGGGAACCGAGACTTGCCATCGGTGCCGAAACGCCAATACCCAGAAAGCTTAAAAAAGCCTCCGTAAAAATAGCTGACGGAATCTGCAGCATTGCCGTTGCAATCAGCTGTCCGATGCAGTTCGGCAAAAGATGCTGTGTGATCAGTCGCTTTTTCGAACATCCCAATGCATGTGCAGCCGTAACATATTCCATCTCCTTCAGCTGAAGCACCTGGCCTCTTACAATCCTGGCCATACCTACCCAGTACAGACAGCCATATACAATAAAGATTGCAATCAGACCCGAACCCACTCTTTGCAGCGGCTTAAAAAAATCCACTGTAGTCACGAGCTGATTCAGGGGCTCGTCAATCACCAGCTTAATGACGACAATTAACAGAATTTCCGGAACAGAATATACTACATCCACAACTCGCATCATAACCGTATCCGCCTTTCCGCCCAGCAGCCCGGAAACGGCGCCATAAACCGAACCAATGACTAATACGATGACCGCTGATACAACTCCGACCGTCAGTGAAATTCTCGTTCCTATCATGCACCGCACAAACAAATCTCTTCCGAGACGGTCGGTTCCAAACGGATGCGCAAGGCTGGGTGCCAGCCCTTCACTTGAGCGGATCTGCTGATCGTAGGAATAGGGAGACAAATAAGGGCCGATGATCGCAAACAGCATAATGATCACAATCATTCCAAGCGCAGCCATCGCAATTTTATTTTCTTTCAGACGGCCAAAACTGGCTCTCCAGAAACCAACCTCCTGCGTCTTAAGCCCTTCCTCTGCAAAGTAGCCGGCATCGAGCGGTTCAAAATCGGCCGGTGAAAGTTTGCTTTGCATACTAAGTATGTTACTTTTCATATTCCTTACCTCTGGTTTCTAATTAATCTGAATTCTCGGATCTACCACCTGATACAAAACATCACAGATTAAATTCATAAAAATAATCAAGGTTGCATAAAATACCGTGGTTCCCATAATCAGCGTATAATCTCTGGAACTGATTGCACTTACAAAATAACGGCCGAGCCCCGGAACATTGAATACACTTTCCGCAACAAATCCACCTGTCAGCACCGAAGCCGTCAGAGGCCCTAAATAGGTAATAATCGGTATGAGGGAGTTTTTCAGAGCATGCACAAAAATAACCGTAAATTCGCTCATTCCTTTCGCCCTTGCCGTCCTTAAATAGTCTTGATTCATTACCTCCAAAATACTGGCTCTCGTAAGCCGAATCAGATAGCAGGTCGGGTATAGTGCCAGTGTGATGACGGGCATCACAGATCCGCCTGGTTTATTGTAGGAAATCGGCAGCCATTGCATCTTTACGGCAAATACCAGCATCAGCAGGGCTGCTATTACATAACCCGGAACAGAAATACCAACGGAGGAAAGGATTCTAATAACCGAGTCCGGCGCTTTATCCTTCCATAACCCGGCAATACACCCGGCCGGAACTCCGATCAGAATTGCGGCAATCAATGCCCGGATTCCCAATTTCATAGAAACAAAAAAAGAATCTGTTACAATTTGTGATATTTCACGCCCCTTTTGAAGCACATAGCTCGTTCCCATATCACCTTTGAATAAATTGGCCATATATCTTAAATATTGGATATAAACCGGCTGATCCAACCCATATTTTGCACGAAGCAATGCCCTTGCTTCCGCGGAAGCCTTTTCCGACATAAACGGATCTCCCGGAATCAGGTTCATCAGAAAAAAGGTAATCGTAATAATCAGAAGCAAACTGAATACTGCCAAACCGATCCTTTTTAAAATTTTTTGTAATAACTCCATTGTTCCGCCTCCGCTCTCCTATTTTTTGAAACATGCCACCTTGTGTCCGTCCGAACGCTGTGTAAATGCGGGAAAGGATTGCTGGCATTTTGGCTTTGCATAGGGACACCGTGTATGGAACGGGCACCCGGACGGCGGATTGATCGGAGACGGGATCTCTCCCTCCAGCTTTATCCGCCTTCTTTTCTCACTCTCGCTTGGATCTGCAATCGGAACAGCCGACAATAACATCTGCGTATAAGGATGCATTGGATGATTGCATAATTCTTCACTATCTGCCAGTTCTACCAGATGTCCGAGATACAGTACCCCAATTCGGTCACTGATATGCTTCACTACCGCTAAATCATGGGCGATAAACAAATATGTCAGTTCCTGCTCCTTCTGAAGCTTTTTCAGCATATTAATAACCTGTGCCTGAATGGACACATCCAACGCAGAGACCGGTTCGTCACATACAATAAACTCCGGAGATACGGCAAGCGCTCTGGCTATTCCGATTCTTTGACGCTGCCCGCCGGAAAATTCGTGCGGATAACGGTTATAAAATTCCAGATTCAGCCCCACCAGATTCATAAGCTCTAAAATCTTTTCTTTCCGTTCCATGCGGTTTTCATACAGACGGTGAATGTCCATTGCTTCTCCGATAATATCCGCAACAGTTTTTCTGGGATCCAGCGAAGCATAGGGGTCTTGAAACACAATCTGCATTTTCTTTCGGTAATCATCCATTTTCACATGATTGATTTTCTCACCCTTAAAATAAATCTCGCCGCCTGTCGGTTCATACAGCCGCAAAATTGTTCTTCCAAGTGTTGTCTTTCCGCATCCGCTCTCACCGACCAGTCCCAGTGTCTCACCCTTCCTGATTTGAAAGCTGACATCATCAACGGCTTTCACGGATGTCTTTTTGAACATGCCCTGTTTAATCTCATAATATTTTCTCAGATTTTTGACTTCTAACAGAATATCATTGTCTTTTTTCATGCTTCTATGTAACCCGCCTTCCTGATCAGCCAACAGGCAGCCTCATGTCCGTCCGTCAGCCGCATTGCAGGCGGTTCCTGCTTTACGCAAACATGCATACAGTACTTGCATCGCGGCGCAAACGGGCATTCCTCTTTTATATGCAGCATATTAGGTGGATTTCCCTCAATCGGAACAAGCTCCGCTAAGCGGTCAGCATCCATCTTCGGTATAGAATGGAGCAACCCCTCCGTATAGGGATGCCGATGCTCGTAGAAAATCTGTCGCTTTTCACCGATTTCGACCATTTTGCCGGCATACATAACCAAAATCCGATCACAAATATCTGATACAACTCCCAGATCATGTGTAATAAAAATAATTGCCATACCAAGCTTCTCTTTTAATTCCTTCAGCAAGTCGATGATCTGAGCCTGCGTTGTCACATCGAGCGCAGTAGTCGGTTCATCCGCAATTAAAATATCAGGACTGCAGCTCAGTGCCATTGCGATCATGGCTCTCTGGCGCATACCTCCCGAAAACTCGTGGGGATACTGATTGATTCTCTTCTTCGGGTTATTAATTCCTACCATTTGAAGCAGTTCTATCATCCGTTCTTTTCTTTGCTTTTTGTCCAACTGCGTATGCTTCTTCAATGTCTCCTCAATTTGAAAGCCTATCGTAAACAACGGATCCAACGAAGTCATCGGGTCCTGAAAAATCATACTGATCCGATTGCCGCGCAGATCTGAAATTTCCGCTCCTGTCATGGATACAATATCTTTTCCTTCAAACAGAATCTGTCCGCCCTTTATTTTTCCGTTCCCTGGAAGCAGACGTAAAATGCAGTGGGAGGATACCGATTTTCCGCTGCCGGATTCTCCGACAATGCCCAGTACTTCCCCTTTTTGCAGCCGATAACTGATTTTTCGAATGGCCTGTACTTCTCCTTCTTTTGTATAGAAGGAAACCTCCAAATCCTTTATATCAAGCAATACTTCGGTATCCATATTTGATCTCTTCCCTTCCCGTTTACTCAAAATCAACCGGTACGCCCGCAATTCCTATACCGGATGAATCCGACATCCGGATCCATGCCCCCTCGTATGCCGGACCTCCCACATAGGGATCCATCCGGCAAAGAGCAGGACCGTCCAAATCGACAGCGGCAACGACTCCTCTTGCCGCCGCCAGATGTGCCGCCGCGCTGACAGAAATTTTACTTTCCAGCATACAGCCCACCATACAGGAAACCCCATACATCTCAGCAAGTCCGCATATCTTTAACGCCTCATGAATTCCGCCGGTCTTCATCAGCTTTATATTAATCATATCCGCCGCATGCTCTTCCAGTATTTTCACTGCATCCATCGGACTAAATACACTTTCATCCGCAAGAATCGGTGTCAGAGTATGGCTTGTCAAATACTTCATCCCATAGAAATCATGTGCATTTACAGGCTGTTCCACCAGTTCAATATCAAGCAGTGCATCTTCCAGTGCGCCAATAATTTTAACAGCCTCCTTCACAGTCCAGCCCTGATTGGCATCCACACGCAGTCTGACCTCTTCCCCCACCGCTTTGCGAATTTCCCTGATTCGTTCCACATCTTTCTGTGCCTCATTCCCAACCTTGATTTTCAGAATGGAAAACCCATTGCTTACCGCCTTCCTGCTGTCCTCCACCATCTTCTCAACTGTATTTAAACTAATCGTAAGGTCTGTTTCAATGCTCTTTCTATGTCCGCCCAAAACATGATACAGCGGGCGTTTGAGATCCTTTGCATATAAATCATAAAGTGCGATATCCACAGCCGCCTTTGCCGATGTATTCTTCTGAATACAATTGTTCAGCCTTCTCATGATCCCGTCCATATCTTCTATTTCCATTCCGCAGACAGCCGGCGCTATATAATCATGAATCGCTGTCCTGATCGATCCGATTGTATCCCCGGTAATGACAGCCGTAGGGGCAGCCTCTCCGAATCCTTCCAATCCGCTGTCGGTTTCAATACGGACAAGGACATCCTCAATGGAATCCACGGAGCGCAATGATGTTTTGAAAGGTGTCACTAACGGAATTTTAATAAGTCCCGTTTTTATTTTTGTAATTTTCATATTTATCCCCGCATATCTCTTTTTCCGTCAAAATTTGAAAAAATTTCCTGTGTAACAAAAAAAGAGGCTGCATAACGCACCTCTTTATGCACCTCTTTGTATATTATGATATACTATAGCACACCCCTGCCCGGATGTCAATTTATTTTCAGTCTGCCCTCCAATGCCAAATACTGGTCAAACACCAATCTGCTGATACGTGCTCCGAAAACAATAGCCGGGTGATTCGGATAATACATTTGATCGCTGAAATTCTTATTCAGCAAAATAATTACATAACTGCCATAAGGTGTGGTTACAATACCGCCATCATTACGGCAGGCATCCATGCTGCCGCTTTTGGAAGCAAATACGATCAGCTCCCCTTCTCCATTATCCGGATCTGTAAAGCAGGATGGCAGACTGCCTGTAAGCATGGAATGGTACTGCTGCTTTCTGCAAATATCCAGCATTTCTTCCGATGCTGCCTTACTGACCAACGTTCCACGCACCATTCCCTCAAACATCCTTGCATAATCCTCGGGCGTTGTCGTTCCCAGCTGAGAATACTGTTCAAAATGCAGAGAATGATGCAGCCTGGTGTCTTGACACCCCAACTTTTTAATTACCTTATTGATTGCATCGATACCCAGATAATCAATTAATAGATTGGTTGCGACATTATCACTGACAATAATCATCAAAGTCGCTAAATTCTTCACCGACAGTACAGTTCCAAGCTCCAGTGCAAAAAGCACACCGCTTCCTTCTGTGGCATGACACTGCTTATATTCCAGCATATCCTCAAGCGAACGGCTTCCTTCTTCCACCGCATCATACAGTGCTGCCAGAATAAATATCTTTATCGTACTGGCTGTTTCAAACGCTTCCTCCGCATGAATCCTTATGCAGTTTCCCTTAAAATCATTAATGTAAATTCCCATCGTGCCGTCATAGCTTTTTAGTTCGGCCCCGATACGTTTTTCAAGTGTAAGTCTTTCATCCATTTCACAACAGCTCCTTATAGACCCGCAGCACATTTTTATAAAAGACAGCCTCAATTTCACTTTCATGAAATCCCTGTCTGCGAAGTTCCTCCTCCAGCAAAGGAAGCTTACTGCAGTCCGTCAGCTCGGGTCCCCCTGTAATTCCGTCAAAATCAGAACCCAATCCGACGCAATCCACCCCTCCCGTATTCACAAGGTGGCGCACATGCTCAGCCATTTTACGGACAGTGCTTCTGCACAAGGTCTCCTGTTCCTTCCTCTCAGCCAAAAAATCCGCATTGTAATTCAGTCCGATCACTCCGCCGCGCTGCGCCAGGGCCCTGATCATGTCATCATCAAGATTCCTGCTGTGTCCGCATAATGCTCTTGCATTGGAATGACTTGCCACAAACGGTTTTTTTGTATTCTGCAGAACATCATAAAAGCCCGCATCTGATAAATGGGACACATCAATGATCATTCCGAGTCGCTCCATCTCCTCCAGAAAAACAAAACCGCGCTCCTTCAGCCCCCGTTTCGTCTCCGGATAAAAACGAAACTGTCCGCTGTCTTCTGGCTCTTCTGTACAATTCGGGAATCCAAGCTCATTTTCATAATTCCAGACAAGGGTCATCATTCGTACCCCCATGCGATACAGGCTGCGCAGTAATTCCAGACTCCCTTTGCAGACACCGCCCTCCTCCACCGTAAGCATTGCCGATAATTTCCCCTGCTTCCGGTTTTTTTCAATATCACGAAAGCAGCTTACCACACCAATACATGAGGCGTGTTTTTCAATTTCCCGATAGAAAAGATCGCTGTATTTCATAAACGCTTCAAATGGATCCGAATGACGCTTTAAGTGTACAAACATCGCAAAATTCTGCAGCATATAATCTCCTGCCTGCAGTTTTTCCAAGTCGATCTGCAAGGAATTATGAAGAAGATCTTCCTGCTTTCCTTCCTTTTGTCTGTCCCACAGCTCCGTAATTGTATCGCAATGCATATCTACTGCTTTCAAATTCCCATTCTCCATTCCCTATCTGCGTTCCTTACTATTAACTATATGCATGGAATCATCCTTGTGTCAAGTCTGCCCAATTTTCCGACCAGTGCAAATAGCAAGCTTCACAGCCACTTCTTTTTTTTAAAAAAGAGCAGCAGCCCTGTTACAATCAAAACACCTGCCGCAATGACTGCCTGGTATCCATATGCCCAGGAAAACTCCGGCATGCGGAAGTTCATCCCATACCATCCGGCAAGCAGCGTCAGAGGCAGGAAAATCGTCGTAATCACCGTAAACAGCTTCATCAGCTCATTTTGCTGAATATCAATCTTGGATTGGTACGCTTCTCTCATCTGTGCAACATACTCCCTTAGGCTGCCGGCCTCGTTTAAATACCGCTCCAACCGATTTCCCAGAATATGAAATCGCCTCGTATCGTCCGGCCCTAAAAGCCCATTATCATTCGCTTCCATTTCATCAAAAATGGCGGCCAGCTCTTCGTAATAACTTTTCAGTTCCAAAAGTGCCTTCCTGAATTCGATAATCTTCTGTAAATATTCCCTTCCGGAACCGGTAAGCATTTCATCCTCCGCATCCGTCACCGCCTTTTCAAAACGATCCAGATAAATTCGATCGCCCTTTAAAAGCCTTGCGAAAAAGCGGTATAGCAGGAGCGCATTATCCTCCTCTTCTTCCTCACGTTCTTCAGCGATAATCTCCTTTACCCTGTTAAGCATCCGCGAATCTCCGCAAAGGAAAAAGAGCTCCTTCCTGTTAAAATAAATGAACAGCGGGTGCGTTTCCCGTTCATCTGAAGAAATGTCATACCAATCAAACGCCATCACGCAAAACTCCTCAAACGCTTCGAAGTTTCCCATCTGCCCTTGCTTGATATATTCCAAAATATGCGGCTTAACATACGCTTCCAGCGTCTGAATCTGCTCCAAATAGAGTGTTTTTAACATCATTCTTTCCTCTGCCGGATTAACGGTGAATTTTCCTATAGCTCATTTTACATCAAATAGTTACACTTTGAAATAGAAAATATAATGTTTTAATTAAATCAGGGATGCGGACGTTTTCTTGACTTTCTGAAAACAGTATACTAAAATTTAGGCAGTGTGTATGTTCTTTTATCAACAGAAAAAGGGAACCCGAATTTTGTTGTTTTATTTAATTGAGGATAAAAAGATGCCGACTGTTACCTTGATCATTCCGATCTATAATGCAGAAAATTATTTGCGCCGCTGCTTAAACAGCGCGATGGAACAGACCTATCAGGACATGGAAATATTACTGATGAACGACGGAAGCACAGACGGCAGTCTGGAAATCTGCCGTGAATATGAACGAATGGACAGCCGTTTCCGTGTGGTAGACAAAGAAAACACGGGTGTCTCGGACACAAGAAACCAGGCAATTGCGCTTGCCGGCGGCAAATATCTGCAATTCCTGGACAGCGACGACTGGCTGTCACCCGACGCCACGGAAATGTTCGTCTACTTTGCTCTTAAGCATGATTGCGACCTCGTCATCGCTGATTTTTATCGGGTGGACGGTGCCGTTTTTACTGAAAAACAGCATATCCGGGAGCGCAGTCTTCTGACACGCGAACAGTTTGCGGAATATATGATGGAGAATCCTGCCGATTTCTATTACGGTGTTTTGTGGAACAAGCTGTTTCGCAAAAGCATCATCCTGCAGCACCAGCTTCATATGGATACGGAACTGAGCTGGTGTGAGGATTTTTTGTTCAATCTCTCCTATATCCGCCATGCAGAGCGGTTTACTGCCATTCAGACACCGATCTATTATTATATGAAACGCAGGGGCAGTCTCGCAAGCAGCGACTGGAAAAAGGCAAGTGTTGTCAAATTCAAGTTCCGTCTGCTTGAGGTGTACAAGGATCTCTATCAAAGCATGGGGCTGTATGAAGAAAATAAAATGCAGATCAATGCATTTGCCGTCGCATTTGCAAAAGATGGAAATGTTGCGGGACGTCTGAGCAAAAAAAGGATAAAACTTGATGAGGAAGATTACATAGAAGAGGTTCCGACCGGCTATACGCGGGTAAAGCATACGTTTGCACCTGTCTTTGACGAGCATTCCCGTGTCCTGATTTTAGGAAGCTTTCCTTCCGTCAAATCACGGGAAGGGAATTTCTATTACGGCCATACGCAAAACCGTTTTTGGCAACTGCTGTCCCGCCTGACAAAGGAAGCTATTCCCGAAACGATCGAAGAGAAAAAGGAATTGCTGCTTAAACATGAGCTTGCCATCTGGGATGTCGTAGCCGCCTGTGATATTAAGGGGTCGAGTGACAGCAGCATTCGCAATGTCATCCCAACCGACTTAAATAAGGTACTGCGTGCCGCCAATATCAAAAAAATTATCGCCAACGGCGATAAGGCTTATAAGCTCTATGAAAAATACTGTAAGGAACAAACCGGACGGGAAATCGTCAAATGTCCCTCCACAAGTCCGGCCAACGCCCTGTTTTCCTTGGATAAGCTGGAGGAAGCCTGGCGCGAAGAACTTTTTGAAGCGCCTAAACTCCAGTTCCGTCAAAAGCGGGAATGAAGCTCTCCTTCGCTGCGTTTCCTTCCTGTATAAATGCATTTTCCAGGCCCATAGAAATCGCCTCATTCACAACAGCATCATATTCGCGTTTCGTAACTCGGCGTGTAAGCTCCGGGTATCTGTTTGCCGCTTCTCCTTTGAGGAGCGGCGTATACTGGCTCATAATACTGATATAAACCGAATTCCCATAGGTTTCATAAAGATACTTCAGGATTCGCTTTGCCGCCTTCGTCTGCCCCGGCAGTACCAGGTGGCGGATCAGTACGCCTTTTACCATCAAGCCGTTTTCATCAAATATCGGTGTTCCCGCCTGACGGTGCATTTCTGCAATGGCTGCGGACGCCACGGTAAAGTAATCCGGCGCATTTGAATAACGTGCGGCGGCAGCTTCATCAATATATTTTATATCCGGCAGCCAGACATCAATCAGCCCCTCGAGACGCTTCAGCGTATCAACCAGTTCATAGGCGCCTGTATTATATACGACCGGAAGGTGAAGCCCTTTTTCCTTTGCATAAAGCAGCGCCGGAATGAGTGCATCAATGTAATGCGCAGGCGTTACAAGATTAATATTATGCGCTCCCTCATTCTGAAGCCTCAGAAAAATGTCCGTCAGCTCCAGCGGCGTCATCTCGATACCTGCCTCTCCGCCTGAGATCTGCCCGTTTTGACAATACACGCAGTGCAGAGCACAGCCCGAAAAGAAAACAGTCCCTGAACCGTTCGTACCGGAAATGCATGGCTCTTCCCATTCATGGAGGGCCGCACGCGCCACCTTTATCCGTTCAAAAACCCCGCATATGCCCGTTGTTACAGCCCTGTCCGCACCGCATCGGCGCGGGCAGAGCATACATCCTGTGTTTTCTTTCATTTAATTATCCCTGCGGTAAAAACTGTTTATAAATCGCCACATGGTCATATATACAGCGCCATGCGCTGTTCGAATTCACCGTTACACAAATATATTCATTCCCGTCGGCATCCAAAGCGATGCTTGCCGAACAGTTGCCCGACTGCACCACGTATCCTGTCTTGCCGCACAGCACCTCTCCGCCGCTGTCCTTATCCTCAATGCGGCGCAAAAACCAGTTGGAGACCGTAATTCCATCCGGATGCTGCTCCGTCGAAGACGTCGTATACGTATGCGCCGACAGAACCTCTCGACACAGTTCATTGTCAACAGCCGCGGAAAGAATCATTGCCATGTCATAAACTGTACAGTAATGATTTTCATCATAAATACCCACGACGTTTGTGAAATGTGCTGTTTCGGAAAGCCCAAGCTCGTAAAGCTTTTGATTCATCAGCTCCACAAACGCCTCCTGTGAGCCGGCTACATAGGTTGCAAGCCCGATTGCGGCATCTGCACCGGAGGGCAAAATCGTACCATAAAACAAATCCCGCACCGTAACGGTTTCATCTTCTGCAAATCCGACAATGCTGCAGTCATTCGTATAACTGTAATCAGTAATATCAATCGTAATCGTAAACGTATCGTCCAAATTTTCCACATGCTCCGCAGCTACTAAAATAGTCAGAATCTTTGTCATTGATGCCGGATTAATAATTGTTTTTGCATCTCTTTGCGCAACAATTTGATTCATACCTTTATCGATCAAAATCGCCTGACTGCTGATCACATCCTCTCCAAGCGATGCAGTAGCATCCGTTGCCTCCGCATAATAGACCGGAAGTGCCGGCTCTTCTTCTGTTTCTGCATCCGCTGCCGGCTGCTCCGCTCCATTTTCCGACACACTTTCCATTCCTGCTGCCCGGATTTCCATACCGGTGTTCTCCGTCTCTGCAGCAGAAATTTTTTCCGGCTCAAAATCCGAAGCCGCAGCGGATTTATGAAATAAATTCCTAATTCCAAAAATAAAAATTACAATGATTGCAGCCCCCATAAAAAACGGAACTGATTTTCTAAAAATCATCCGCAGCAAACGCTGTTTCTGTTTATTCCTCCGCATTTCTGCCATACGCTGTGCGCGGCGGCTTCGGCGTATGCGCGCCTGTTCGTCCTCGTCCTCATCGTATAATTCTTCCATCTATTTACTCCCTGTATTTGTTTCTGATATCAGTAATAATCCTTTCTGTCTGTTCAATAAAAAATGGCGGTATCAATATCTTACCGGAATAAACAAATAGAACCTCCTTTTGGAAGTTCTATCTGTATCCATTTATTATATTATAAACTACTTTTATGAAAAAGTATACCTATATCTTGACATCCAATAAATTCTATAACAATATTTAGTAATTTAAGAGAGCTCCTTTAGCATATCCATTGGGTTTTCTTCGGCATTCACTTTAGAAAATGTTTTTGTTATCATTCCCTCTTCATCGATCAGATAAGTCGTCCTGACAACACCCATTGACTTTTTGCCGTACGCATTTTTTTCCTGCCATACGTCATATGCCTGAATCGCTGTTAATTCCGGATCAGACAGCAGCGTAAAGGAGAGATGATACTTTTGGGCAAACTTTTTATGGGAATCCACCGAGTCCTTACTGACTCCTAAAACAACCGCACCTTTTTCCATAAAATCGGGATACAGTTCTGAAAAGTTACATGCCTGCTTCGTACAGCCAGGCGTATCGTCCTTTGGATAAAAATATAAAACCACCTTCTGACCTTTATAATCGGAAAGGGAAATTTCCTTTCCATCCTGATTGGGCAGCGTAAATGCGGGTGCCTTACTTCCTTTTTGCAGCATACGGTTTCCTCCTTCAATCGTGAGCAAATTGATTTCGCTTCAGTCAAATCCCCCGTATCCGAGAGATTCATAACATATGTCGTAATCAGTATAAATCATAGAAAGACAGAATGCAAGCCGGAGGCACAAAAGTGGACGAAGCACATTTTTGTTCTAGTAATCTCCGTAGTCATCATACGACTCCTCGTAATAATAGTCACCGGGATCACTGTATTCCTCCTCATAATAATCGCCGGGATCGCTGTATTCCTCCTCGTAATAGTAATCGCCGGGATCACTGTATTCCTCCTCATAATAATAGTCGCCAGGATCACTGTACGGATCATAATCATAGTAATCACCGGGATCGCTGTAAGGATCATAATCATAATAATCATCATAGTAGCTGTAGTAATCCTCCGCATACCAGTCACCATACTCATCATAGAAGCCCCAGCTGCCGTCATCATCCCATGACCAGCTCCACCAGTTTCCATCCGTATAATAATTCCAGTCCGGTTCATAAAATAACGAATCATAGACACTGTAATCAAAGCCATAATCCCATGCGTAATAATAGTACGGCAAATACACCCATTCCGTAACAGGCTGATAGGTTTTCTCGGCGGCCTTTGCAGGCTTGGCTTCCGGGTATTTCGTTTCATATGTCGCAGTCTTAGCTTCCTGATCGACACTCGTCGGTGTCAGGATGTTCATTGACGAAAACACATTTGTAATCAGCTCCCCATCCTCGTCGGTGCATCCCATTGCGAATTCCACATCCAGCATATAAAGGGAGGAATTGACAATGGCAGTGGCAAAGAAGCCTTCGGTTGATCCGCCCTCTCCGTCCGGCAGCGAATAAGTGCAATGCTTCGCGCGTTCACCGAAAATCACACCGTCCTTGACTTCCTCCGGAACAGCGTTATTACTTTCCAGAACAGCCGGAATCAGTTCCGCGGTAGCCCCTAAATTTTGAATACCAGGTATGAAAGAAATACCGACCTGTGCAAATCCATCCGGTGTCGATACCATGAGCGTATCACCCGTATCCTCAATTACGCAGTCCTCATTCACAAGCATTTCCATCATCAACGTCTGACTCTGATACAACTCGCTGACCTCGGTAGAAATGATAGCCGGCGCAGCCTCCTCAATCTTAAGTCCCTGATTCAGCCCCTGATTTTCAGCCTCTACCGCATCCTCTTTTCCGCAGCCGACAAACAAAAGGAGCATTCCTGCTGTCAGCAGCAGCAATAATATCTTCTTTTTTTTCTCCATCCTTATTTCCTCCTCGCTTAAATCGCAAAAAAACATAGTATTATAATTATACTATGTTTTTTTTTGCACGTATCCCCCCGTTTTGGGGGGTATGGCTTCCAATTAGAATTCAACCTCAGACAATTCTGTCTTTGCATGGATATTCAGCTTGCTGTAGATTTTTTTCAGGGCACTCCTGACGGTGGACTCCGTAATGAAAAGTGTCTCCGAGATTTCTCTCGCACTTAAGCGTTCTTTCGCGAGCAAAGCGATATCGCGCTCTCTGGGTGTCAATGGAGATTTAGAGCGGCTGAGCTTCTTCCTGATCGCCTTCATTCCGGCCTCCTGCCGTCCTGCGAGCGCGATCACCTGATCAAGCTCCGCTTTGTAAGAGCCCGCTCTGGCAAATTCCAAAAGCGGCAGCAATGTTTCCCCATGCTCGGCAAACGGCAGATAAACCTGATCGGGAAGGGCCATCTCAAGCGCTCTGGATAACGTCTCCTGTGCTTTCTGACGCTGCCCCTGTGCATGCCGGGCGACCGCAAGGTAAATTAGATGGTAGACCTGCGGAAGCAGATAATTCATTTTTCCCGAAAGCCCGATCATCGGTTCCGACAGTCCATAAAGCTCGTTATATTGTTTGTTCAGCAAAAGCTGTTTTGTAAACAATACGTTTCCCTGCGGCAATGCAGGCGCATAAAGTACTTTCTTGATGCTTTCCAGATCATACAGCCAATCCTCCATCTCCTTCGCATCTCCAAGCGTGAGAGAAAGCGATGCCCTGCAAAGCTCCGCAATGCGCAGCAAAAACCGCTCCGGCCTGGCATCGGTATACCGTCTCATATTTTCCAGAGCCGCACGATACCGTTCCTCATCCCCTCGCAGCATCGCGATACGGGCCAGCAGCAGCTCCGCGCAGATACAAAGAGCCGTCTGGTGCTGTTCACTGCCCAGATAAATGGTCTTGTGACAGAGCGCTTCCGCTTCGGCATCCGCCCCCCTCAGAAGCATTGCTTCGGCGCGCATGACACTGTCCGCGCCGGTGCCGTGTCCTCTTGCCAGCTTCGAATAGTACGGCATACATTCGTCCATATAGCCCAACTCATTCTCCAGTTCACCTGTCTTACTCCAATACATCGTCAGGACAGAAATATTCATAAAGGTCCACGGTGTCGTCGGCAGCAAAAACCGGCTTGGACTGTCCAGATGGTTCATCGCCTCCTTATGCCCTTCGCTCATTTTCTGAATATCATTGTAAGCGGTAAAAGAAGTAAGCAGCGCATATTCACCCTTAATCCGATGCAGCTCCTCCTCACCGATCCCCTCCGGCCTTTCGATGACAGAGGCAAGCAGGCGGCTCAGCTTTCCGAAGGGCGCATACCAGCCTCCCATAAAGAGCTGGAATGCAAAGCCGATTGTCGTCATCGGATGTCTGCACAGAATCTTTTCGGGACAAACCTGTACGAGCTCGGCAATAAATTCCAAAATTGCCTTTTCCTTTTGATTATTAAGATATACAGAATCAAAAGGCAGCGATAAAATAGCTTCAAAATCTGAAACCTCATAATAAAAACGAGCTGCCGGATAGTATTGCGCCGCAGCGGCACAGGCGTTCCCCGCTCTGTGCAGAATAATCTTCTGAAATTCCTCCGGCTGATGGTTATAAAAACGGTTCCGCAGATAATCCTGAAGAATACTGTGCATATAATAAAGATCTTTTTCCGGAAAATAGCGGATAAAACTGTTATTTTCCAGCTGCTTCATGATGGAATCGGGCAGCAGTTCTTCTTCCATCATCATCTGGGCCTGCTTTGTCGTAAAGCAGTCGAGCACGGACACAGACATGAAGAATTTCTTTTCCTCGGTTGAGAGCTTGTTCCAGACGGCAATCTTAATCAGCTGCTCAATATCTCCCGTATGTTCAATCATCCCCCTCTGTTGATAATTGAGCATCTGCAGACGGATCGCGGCCACCCAGCCCTCCGTACTGCTAAAGATGCTTTCCAGCTCCCCCTCCGAAAGTGTCAAGCCGGACATCCGAAAATAGACACGGATACCCTCTTTATCAAACATGAGATCGCCATGACCGATCTGATAAATATTTGCATGATGAACTGTATCCTCCGGCTTTTCTCCGAACGGCTGCGTAATAAAAATCATGTGCAGCCTGTCGTTCCCATGAACAGAAAAGGCGTTCATCATCTGGCGTTTGAGTTCACTTGTAAAAAGCTGATAATTATCAATCACAAAAAATGTTTCGCTCTGGCAGCGAATTTTACGCAAAACGAGCACAAGGTCCGCCAGGCTGTCCGGCGTCGGAGGCCCAAGCTTTTTCAGTTCCGCAGAGACCGCACTGTCTACTTCCAAAAACAGCTCACAGATACCGTTCCACGTTTTAGCCGGCGCCTCACCCATACACGTATACCAGCATGTGCGGATCGGCGTGCCGGCATACTCCTTCAGATGCTCACGCACAACAGTTGTTTTCCCATAACCGGACGGTGCTTCCACAACCGTCAGCGGGTATTTATCGATCCCGTTGACCCTCATCCTCAATTGTTTCGAAAAATAATACAGCTCGTTGATATTCTTTTTTCCTCTTGGCATAAAACTCTCCTGTTTATTTTGATAGGCATGTTGTATTTATAATTTCATAATAGACTAATTTATGGAAGATTTCAACAGGAAGACAATTCACTTTTTTATGACGTAAAACGACATTTACTTACAAATATTTTAAATTTTAATTGCTAGTGTCTACCTATAATGTTATAATAAAGTTGTATTTGTTACTATTCATACAACATTTTAAAATATATGGGGGATATGCGCATGTTCAAAAACCTATCAATCAGAAGTAAACTTCTTATTATTGTATTGCCCATGACAATTGCATTGTGTGCACTGTTGCTTCTCTTTTACAGGACAGTCAATTCCACCTACGGGGAAAGCAAAGAAATTTTTTACAACAGTCTCTATTTAACGCATTCTACTCTGTTGAGCAGCGACAGGGATTTTTATCAGGCCCTCGAAACAGCCGAACGGATCAATTCCATGAGAAAGGGTGCCGAGACAATATCACCCGAACTCTATGATACTTACAAGGAAAATGCACAGCAGGCAACGGAAAATGCCAATCAGCTTCTCAACTATTTGTCAGATAAACCCCAATTGTTGAATTTCTATACGCCGCACAACCTGTTTGTATTGATTAACGGCTCCGAGGCAGCCGAAGATCCGAATGGGTTTTTGCAAAAAGATAAAACCATTCAAATGCTTTTGGATGATTTCAATACGAACTTTGCCGCATGGCAGGCAGCTTATAATCCGGAAACAGGCGAGGGCGATTATAACCTGATGATAAATTCCTTTGACGCCGCAAGGACGTGCCTTGATGAAATGCAGGATTTGCTTACGCTCTACAGCGATTACAGTGCGAAACAGCTTGAAACTTCTATACGAAGCAATCTGATTCAGGTGACAATAGGATCGGTTTGTTTAATTTTTGTAGTTCTTATTATTGCCATGATCACAATTCATTATTTAAGAAAGTACATCAATCTTATTACGGACAGTATGAACAAACTGGCTGCAAAAAATCTTGCTCAGCAGCCCCTTCCGTTAGACAGCAGGGATGAACTTGGTAAATTATCTGTTTCATTTAATACCGTACTTGCTTCCTTTCAGGAAATCGTTGGCCAGATTGTGGGGGCTTCAGAAGAAATCAGCAATTCTGCCCAGACCATGGTCCGCAGCACCGATGAAGTGAGTGTCGCTGCCGGTGAGATCGCAAAAGCAATCGAAGAAATCGCAGGCTCCGCCACCTCGCAGGCTACAGATACAGAAAAATCCGCAGCGGAAATCAGCAATCTGGAACAGGCAATTGAAAGAAATGCAGAGGGTGGTGAGCTTCTTTTAAATGCCTCCAAGCAAATCAACAAGGCCAGTATGGAGGGCCTTAAAGTCGTCAATGTGCTATCGGAGGTGAATGAAGGCAGTCAGAACATCTTTTTCGGCATTCTGGATGTGATTGATAAAATCAATTCCAGTGCGGATCGGATCGGCGAGGCCAGCACACTGATTTCAGAGATTGCAGAGCAGACCAACCTGCTTTCGCTGAATGCCAGTATCGAAGCCGCAAGAGCCGGTGAAGCCGGGAAAGGATTTGCCGTCGTGGCCGATGAAATCCGCAAGCTGGCGGAGCAGTCCTCCCAGTCTGTCGGCACAATCAATGAAATGTTAAGGGAACTGCAGGATAACGCTTCACTCGCAAAGAATCAAAGTAATGCGGTCAGAAATACGATACAGGAGCAGACAAGAAGCGTGGATGATACAAAAGGCAACTATATTGCAATCGCAGACAGCCTCAAGGTCATCGATGCCCAGTTTGATTCCCTAAACCAAATTAATGAGCAGATGAGTACAAGCTGCGGCAACGTTGTTTCCCACATCAGCAACCTTTCTGCCAGTGCACAGGAAAATGCCGCCACCACGGAAGAAACCTCCGCGGGCTCTGAAGAGATCCTCGCTTCGATGGTTTCCATCGCAGAAGTCAGCAGCAATGTAAACAACCGCATCAAGGAGCTGCAGGAGCTTGTTGCAGGATTTAAAACCATGTGATAGTCATTTGGAGAAATATCGAAATGCAGAAGGCACTTTTAAGCGCCGAGCACAGGCAGCAAAGCTGCCATCTACCTTGTGTGCGAGTGCGCATAATATATTGTTATATAGGAAATTCGGAGGAATTTCTTATTAAATAAAAAAGCAACCGATACCGGTTGCTTTTTTATATACTACTCTTTAACAATTTTTTTAGCATTCACAAGCAGACGAAATACCTGTTCCACAGCAGCAGTTAGATTTTTTTCTGTTTTCACACTGTCCATCGCTTCTTGAAGAGAAGTCGCTTCCCGGATAATCGGAAAAAACGCGTCAATCCCATGCGCATTGCATACTGCAGCTGTTTCCGATACAGCGCCCGAAAAAGCTATTACCAGCTTTCCGTATTTCTGCGCAATACCGGCCACTCCGATAGGTGCCTTTCCCATTACAGTCTGCGCATCCAGCCGGCCTTCTCCTGTAATTACAACATCTGCATCTTTTATATATTTTTCTAATTCTGTTTCCTCCAGAACAATTTTTATACCGGACTCCAATACCGCGTTAGTAAAGGTCGAGAATGCAAAGCCCAGTCCGCCTGCCGCTCCGGCACCTTCTTCGTCCGCATTAGCCGCGGGATATTTTCTTTTGACTAAGGAAGCATAATTTGAAAGCCATTGATCCATTTGCCCAATCATATGAGGAGTTGCCCCCTTTTGAGGACCGAACACTGCACTGGAACCTTCTTTGCCGCACAATGGATTGGTTACATCACAAGCAATGCGAAAGGAGCAATCCTTCAATTCACGTACTACCCCTTCTTCATTAATCTCTTCGATCTCTTCCAGTCCCCTTGCCCCAAACGGAACCTGCCTGCCATTTTTATTCAGTACTTCATACCCCAATGCCTGAAGCATGCCGATACCGCCGTCATTGGTTGCGCTGCCCCCTATTCCAACTATAAAATGCCGGCATCCGTTTCGTATTGCATCTATAATAAGTTCGCCTACACCATAGGTTGTTGTATATAACGGGTTCCTGTTTTCTTCCTCTATTAATGTAATACCGGCAGCTCCTGACATTTCAATAATTGCAGTATGGTTCTCCTCAACAATCCCGTAAATACAATCGACGCGTTCTCCTAAAGGACCTGTTACCGCCGCATGAACCAGTCTTCCATTCATTCCCTGGGTCAATGCTTCAACGGTCCCCTCTCCGCCATCTGCGAGCGGTCTAACAATCATATCTGCATCTTCTAAAACATTTTTAATTCCTTTTACAATTGCATTTCCTGCATCAATTGAATTAAGACTGCCTTTCAAAGAATCAATTGCTATCACAACCTTCATCATATTAACCGCCTATTTCACATCATTTACAGAGTTTACTATAGTTCCCATCTGATAGCTTCTCAGATTATCAACCGCAATATCCATCAATCGCTGTCTGCTTTCCTTAGGCGCCCACGCGATATGCGGCGTCAAAATACTATTTTCACAGGCAAGAAGCGGGTTGTCCTCCCGAATCGGCTCCGTTGAAACCACATCGCAGCAGGCAGCGTATACCTTTCCGCTTTTGAGCGCATCTGCAAGAGCGTCTTCATCAATGAGAGGACCACGGCTCGTATTAATCAGAATCACACCATCTTTCATTTTTTGAATACTTTCCTGATTAATAATTCCCTTTGTAGCGTCAAACAGTGGACAATGAAGCGAAATCACATCGGATTTTTCGAATAATTTTTCTAAAGAAACATATTCAGCAATTTCTTTCCCTGCTGCCGTTTCATAGCTGTCATATGCCAGCACCTTCATACCAAATGCTTTTGCAATTTGACCCGTCAGCTGTCCGATTCTTCCAAATCCGAGAATTCCCATCGTCTTCCCGGCCAGCTCAATCAGCGGCGATTTCCAATAGCACCAATCCTTATTGTTACTCCATTCTCCCATTTTTACTGATTCAGAATGTTCCGCTACATGATGGCAAACCTCCAGAAGCAGAGCAAAAACCATTTGAGATACTGCCGTTGTCCCGTATGTCGGTATATTGCATACCGGAATATTTCTTTCTTTGGCAGCCTGAATATCCACAACATTATAGCCTGTTGCCAGCACGCCGACATAGCTGATGTTTTTACACTTTTCAAATACTTCTAAACTAAGCGGCGTCTTATTCACTATAACAGCATCCGCATCACCGATTCTTTCAATTACCATAGATTCCGGTGTCCGATCATATACTGTTAAACTACCCAGCTCCTCAAATCCATTCCAGCTCAAATCTCCGGGATTTTCCGTATAGCCATCCAAAATTACTATTTTCATACCTTATATCCTCTCTTACTAAATTGCTAAATCTGTGGTGCATCTGGGTGAAGCATTGTTGCTATCACTTTATTCAATATATCATCATTCCAAATATTTTTCCAGTCTTCACGCATAACCAGACGGTTCCCCAATCCGATCGCTACCTTACATGCATCTGAAACGGGTGGATTGCCCGGGATATACCCAAGAAAATTTGCCGACAAATTATAAATATGCCCTGTCAGAAAAGAAACCGCAGCGTCTTTAGGGATTCCTCTTTTCACGGCTTCCTCAACGGTCTCAGCCATGGCATAAAGGCAGGTTGCCCCCAAAAGTTCTACTAATGTCGGCTCTAAAAATGCAATCTGCTCTGCTGTCATCACATAAGCATGCTCCACCGGTGCAAACATCTGCTTTGCCACTTCAACACACTGTGCAAAGCGAACATCATCCCCTTGAATCTTTGACATGACAATATCCTGTTTTCCACCGCAGCCGCCAAATCTATCCTGACGAGCCTCCGCCGTGTCCTGATCCAGAAAATAAGAAGGGTGACAGGGATGAACCACGCCAAAGGTACAATCATCTCTCAGTGTCAATTCCTTCGCAACAGCTGCCGCGGGATCAAGAATGAGAAACCCGGTGCCGCTTCTTAATTTAGGCACATAAACTGCAGACAGCTGTCCAATCAACGTATCCGGCACAGCGAATACAACAACATCTGATTTTTCCAGCGCTTCCTCCACCGGAGTTACAGCAAAACCCCGTTCTTGTATGCTCTTAATTCCACCCTCTGAAACTTCCACTAACAGCAATTCAAATTTTTCAGAAGCCTGTGCGAGATTATGACTTGTCCTTGTTCCCATTTTTCCGCCCGCACCAATCACACTTACAATTATCTTACTCATATCGTCATCCTCTTTTCCGTTTACAATGTCTGAAACAGTTCCTTTGCCGCCTCTGCTATCTGTTCTGGTGTAAATCCATAATAATCTGCCAATTCTTTAGCCGGTCCGGATTCACCAAACGTATGTAATCCTATACGCACCACTCTTTTAGGATCATTTTCAACAACCAGACGACTGATATAGGCCCCGAGTCCGCCGTTCACATTATGATCCTCTACCGTTACAATTGCTTTGCAGCTTCTGATTGCCTCAATAATTTTATGATTATCAGGAGCATTGATTTTGTTTATATCTCCTACCGTCACACCAATCCTGCACTCTTTCAAAATTTCCGCCGCCTTTAATACTCTATCCAGTACAAAGCCGCTTGATAACAGTAAAATATCCGTACCGCTTTTGTCTAGTACCGTAATCCCATCTTTACTGAAAGGCATATCTTCGGAAAATACGTCCGGTTCTCTGCCGCTTCCCGCTCTTATGTACACCGGCCCCGGCGTCTGATAGGCTTCTATCACTGCTTGATAAGTCTGGGTTGCATCTGCCGGCGTAAAGATGGTTATATTGGGAATGTTTGATAAGATCCCGATATCTTCATAGAATTGATGTGTAACACCTTCTCTTTCTCCTCCGATAAGTCCGGCATTAATTCCCAAAAACTTTACATTTAAGTTGGGATACGAAACAAACGTCCTCATTTGTTCACATGCTCTCATTGTTAAAAAACCTGCATAAGTTCCTACGAACGGAATCAAACCCGAAGCCGCTAAGCCTGCAGCTGTATCTACTGCTCCCTGCTCTGCAATACCAGTTTCTATATACTGATTTGGAAATTGTTCTGCAAACGAAGTCGCTCTCATTGCCTTTAATGAGTCGGGAGACACAAACATGATTCGGTTATCTTTCGCGGCCAAATCAATCAGTGCCTGTGCAAAAGCTTCTCTTGTTCCTTTATATACTCTCATTGTTCTGCACCTCCCAGATTTTTTACTGCCTCTTCGTATTGATCATTCGTCGGTACACCCTTATGCCATGCATTATTATTTTCCATATAGGATACGCCTTTGCCCTTCACACAATCGCAAACAATGACATTGGGCATATCCTTCTGCCTCTTTGCTGTATCAATCGCATTCTTTATGGCTGCTATATCGTTTCCGTCAATCTGCTGGGTATGCCATCCGAAGCTTTCAAATCGCTCACTTACATTATTGCTGCCGATTGTATCTTCTACACTGCCGCCGCTTTGCCATCCGTTCTTATCCACAAATACAATCAAATTACCCAATCTGTGTGCTGCCGCCGTATTGACTCCTTCCCAACAGACACCTTCCTGTAATTCTCCGTCGCCAACGATGACAAAAACATGGTAGTCTTTATTTTTGTACTTGCCTCCGAGAGCCATTCCCGCTCCAATTGCAATTCCATTACCAAGTGAACCGGATGTCATATCAACACCCTTTGTTTTGTTCATCACGGGATGACCTTGAAACTTCGATCCAAGCGCTCTCAACTCAAAATCTTCTACCGAAGTTCCAAAATATCCTCTTTCTGAAAGTGCGGCATAATAAATCGGACAGGCATGTCCTTTTGATAAAATAAATCTGTCTCTGTCTTCCCATGCAGGTTCCTCAGGGCGAATTCTCATTTCATCAAAATATAAAACGGTTACAATATCGGCAATTGACAAAGCCGGACCCGGGTGTCCGTCTTTCCCTTTATACACCATATCAACTGCTGTCATACGTAATTTCTTAGCTATTTTTCCAAGCTCATTAGTATTCATGATTACCCTCCTTGCTTTCTTTGTAAATAAAGGGTATCATAATTTTTTTTTTAATAGGATAGAATATCAAGTTCAGAATATGGATTTTTATGCATTTATTGATTAATTGCTCTCAGCCGGCGATCAATATCCTTTTGACTTTCTAACGGAATTGATGTAAAAGGAATATTCATTAGCTCCTTCAATGTCGAAAGCTCCTTTTGAAAAGGAATCTTAATAAATTTACTCAAAAACTGCTCTGTCACTATGCTTCTTGCTTCCTCATCAGACATCAAATCTTCCATTGAACTGTCAATACTGTATGATTTCGCAAAACGTTTCTGTGATAGATAGGAAAATTCATAGCAGCCTGCAGTCAATTCTATCAGGATACCCTCCTGTTTCCATTTTGCCGTTGTCTTTATGCTCTGCTCTAACTTCTCAATTTCACTTTCAGGTGCATAGGGCAGCAACAGCTCCGCCGTTGTATCAAATGGTATGCTTACCCTTATTGTCAGTTTTCTTCCTTCCTCATCCAATCTCCATTCACTGCATACGGTACCCGCCGCTGTATGCACTTTACCGCCGGCATACTGCAGCGCATAACTCGGCCTTGGATAAATGCGTATTTTTTTAAATCCCGGCTTTTCTTCCACAGGCTGTATTCCAAGCATATTGCGATACATCCATTCCACAATTGCACCATAGGAATAATGATTTAAGGAGTTCATCTCTGTTCCGCTGATTTTCCCATCCGGCAGCACGGAATTCCATCTTTCCCAAATTGTAGTGGCCCCCATCAGCACTTCATAAAGCCATCCGGGATACCCCTTTTCCAGCAGAAGATGATATGCAATGTCGTTCATCCCATTATCGGAAAGAACCCTGCAAAGAAACGGCGTACCTACAAATCCCGTATCCAGATGGTAATTATTTTTTATTAATTTTTCTTTTAATCCCTGTTGAATGCGTTCCACTGCATGTGCAGGAACCAATCCCATATAAAGTACCAATACATGCGCGGTTGTTGTATTGACTGCCAATCGTCCCGAACCGGTAAAGTATTCCCTTACAAAAGCTTTCTGTATCTTTTTTAATAATTTTTCATATTTTTCTTCATCCTTTTTCTTGTCAAGAACTTTTGCCGCTTTCACAAGAATACTGGTTGAATAATAATAATATGCCGAAGAAATTAATGCATTCTCAGTCGCACCATAGACGCCTCCCTTCACTTTCCCATCCAGTGCCAGCCAGTCACCATAATGAAAGCCCGTTTTCCACAGGTGCGTATTTCCATCATTCAAATCCTGGGTTCTCATGTAAGTAACCCATGCCTTCATACTATCATACTGTCTTTCCAAAATTTCAGAATCTCCGCTATGTAAGTACACATTCCATGGTATTACGGTTGCGGCATCTCCCCAGGCTGTTGCGTTTTCTCCTATGTAATGTCCGGAAGGCACTACATTTGGAACCCCTCCATTTTTTCTTTCTTGTTCTCCGCTTAAGTCTCTTCCATATTTACGATAAAAAGCATAGGCATCCATATTAAACAGCGCTGTTCCGCTAAAAATTTGTGCATCACCGGTCCAGCCCATGCGTTCATCCCGCTGTGGGCAGTCAGTCGGTACATCCAGAAAATTCCCTTTCTGCCCCCATTTTGCATTCTGGAACAATTGATTCACCAAATTATTTGAGGTTTCTATCCATCCTGTCTCCTCCATATCCGAGTAAATTACGAGACCGCAAAAATCCTCCTTGTTTATTTCCCCTTCCCATCCTGATATTTTTACATAGCGAAAGCCATGAAAGGTAAAATACTCTCTTACCTCTCGTTCTTTTCCATCAGAATAGTACACAAATTCTGACTTTGCCGTTCTCAGATTGTCGCGGTAGAAATTCCCTTCCTGCAAGATTTCACCAAATTGAAATACAATCTTTGCTCCCCTCGGCTGCGCAGAACGGAAGGAAAGCCATCCAACCATATTCTGCCCCATATCCAGCACAACTTCACCCTTCGGTGTATACAAAATGTCAATTGGCTGAAGCTTCTCCTGTACTCTTATTTTAGGGCTTAGACGGGGCCTTAGTTTTTTCTTGTCAAGCGCAATTATTTCCGTTTCATATCGCTCGCTTGTATCAATCAGCATATTCTGTATTTCTCCGCAATAAATACCGCTGCTGATTACAAAATGCCTTTTTGCCTGCCAATTTGTATTTGTTACGATCTTTTCGCTTGTGCCGTCTTTATAAGAAATTATCAATTCTCCGATACATGCCAGTCTGTCACCATAATTTTCATACTGCACACGTAACCCAAAATTACCCTTATACCAACCGTCCCCGAGCATAATTTCTATCCGGTTTGCCCCCTGCTTCAACTCGGGCACAAAGGTCTGGTACTGATACCAGGACCTATAATCATGAAAGCCCGGCAGTAAGCATTCATCTCCCTGCTTGTTTCCATTTATATAAAGCTCATATACCCCGAATCCTGTCATATACATACGGGCATGTTCTACGGGCTTAGTCACTTCAAATTCTGTAAACAACGTAACTTGTACATCCTTTTCTGCCTTAGGTGTAATCCAATCAGCGTCCCAGATATCCTTTTTTGCTGTTTCAAAGTAGGCAGCATCACTGCCCGCATAATCTCCATTATCTGCCCAAACAGTTACTTTCCAGAAATATCGCTGCTCGAAACGCAATTTAACCGGCAGTCTAAACGCATTACTGTTCAGATCCATTCTTTCTCCACTGTCATAGATAACTTTACTGAATTCCTCATCTTCTGCCACTTGGATACGGGTCTTTTCCTGCTTTTTTCCGGTGCTCTCTTCAACTACCCATGATAAAACGGGAATTTCCATATCAAAACCAATCGGATTAACCAGATGGTTGGTTTTCATTTTACTAATCATCATCATAATAACTTCTCCTCTTCTCTTCTTTTCTTTTAGTTCTGCTCAGATAGTTTCATAATGAATTCTCTTGGGCATAGTCCTGTCACTGATCTGAATATCCTGCTAAAATAAAACTGATCGCTGTATCCGCATCGTTCTGCGACATCTTTAATATAGGTATCGCGTCCTTCCTTCATAATCTCCTGGGCCCTCTGAATTCTCGTTTCAGTCAAATAATTACTGAAAGAAGTATCCAGATAGCTGCGGAACATTCTGCTTAAATACGTTTGTGAAACCCCAAATTCCTTGCACATAATTCCTAACGATAAGGGTTCATCCAGATGCTTTTCCAAATAGGAAAGAATTGATCGAAATAACAATTCCTTATTATCAATATTTTCCTTTTCCAGATCCGGAATACATTGGCGGATGGAAGCCTCTATATTATTTTCCAGCTCCTTCATATTAGAGGCATAGTAAAATGCATCATCAATCCAAAACTCCAGTTCTGAAAAAGCAACATCAATCTGAAAACAATCAATGATTAAACGAAAAATATATTTTACATTTGTTTCAATATAAATCTGTGTGTGTTCTTCCTGTTCCCATATTGCAAACAGATTCTTAATCTCAGATAATAAATTATTCTTATCACAATGACGAATCAGATATTCTACATGCTCCAATGATTTTCGTTCTTGAATGGTTCTTCCTTTTACCTGTATTTTTTCTGATTCCCAAATAATTTGATTTTTTCCTATGATAATGGAACCTTCTAATTTCCTGTATATCTTCCCGGCCACTTCATAAAGTGTATTTAGTGAAAAAGACGTATCATAGACTACCTCTGTTATATAGGCACCCCGATGCTGCTTTTCTTCTTTTTCATACAGCTTTTCCACCGTTTTTTTTAGATTCATCTGTATCATCAATTTCAGTGGTATTAAATAAAGCGCCTCCATTTCATCTCTTCCGTAACAATAGATCTTTTCTTCTTCCATTGAGAAAATTTCAAAACCGCCTTTGTGCAGGTAGCGGTGCATTAATCCATTGTGCCTGATAAGTACTGCATAATACTCCCCTGTTTCAAAATATCGTTCAATCGGAACAACATCGTTAGAAGCATTCCTCTTGTTGCATAAGTCCCGCAGGATATTCTTTCTTTTTTCATAAAAGAGCTTTTCTATTTCTTGTGCCAAATCATTCAATAAATTCTGCATTTCTGAGGGAACCAACGGTTTTAATAAGTAATCACAGACATTTGCTTTCATGGCTCTTTTGGCATATTCAAATTCTGTATACCCCGTAACAATGACAGAAAGAATATCCGGGTACATAACTTTGACTTTTTCCACCAGTGTAATACCATCTACAATCGGCATGCTGATATCTGCAATTAACATGTCAGGCTGTTCTTTTTGAATCAGTTCAAGTGCCTCTAACCCGTTTTCTGCCGTAGCCATAATTTCATACTGCGGGCATTTTTTCTCTAAAATCATACATACATGATTTAAGCCCGTAGGTTCATCATCAACAACTAATACTTTATACACTTCAAACCTCCTCCTTTACCCCAAACACAACCTCTGTTCCTTTTCCGTGATCAGAATAGATATGAAATACCAATGCTTCTTTATATAGCAAATATAGGCGTGCATAAGTATTAATCAATCCCATGCCGCCGATACCGAGTTCTACATTGTCTCTGTTCGTGGATAGCTTAATTCTTGTTTGCTCCAGAGTGTTCTCTATTTCTTTCAGTTTCTCCTGTCCTATTCCCTCTCCATTATCCTTTACACTTAAATACCAGCCGCAATCAGAATATCCTCTAATTTGAATTTCCATTTTCTTTTTAGATTTTTCATAACCGTGCACAATCGCATTTTCCACAATTTGCTGCAATACGATCTTCGGCAATTTCTTTTCAAGAATAGCCTGATCAATGCGGATATTGTATAGAAGCTTATAGCTATAGCGTTCCTTCATCAAATTCATATACCTGCTTAGATATTCTACCTCCTCCCGCACAGTTGCACTCTTTTCCCTCGTATCGGTAGAATACCTTAAAATGCCGGCTAATGTACCACAGATTTCACAAATCTTTTCATCATTTAACATCAGACCACGATTAGAAATTACATTTAATACATTATAAATAAAATGAGGATTGACCTGTGCCTGTAAAAGATCCATCTGTGCACATAACTGAATCATGGAAATTTGCTGTTCTTTTTTCATGGATTCATTCAAACGTTCTACTGTTTTCTGATAGGACATATAAAGAGATTCTATCTCATCATTTTCAATTTCTTCCGAGATTTCTTCCCCGATATTATCCAGATAGGTAGCTTCTATAAAAGTCTGAAGCTGCCTGATTGGTTTTGTCAGCCTGGTAGAAGTCATAGATACATAACCAATAGAAAAAAGGAGCATTCCCAGCATAATCGTCAATGAAACCGGAAGTACTTCCCGAATTGCATAGTTGCTGATCTCACTGTTTTCTACTGTGAGAATCACAAAATCATATAGATCACTTTTCAAAAAAGCACTCTGCTGCTGTTCTCCATCAGGAGATGTGATGATATCCTTTGAAAAATTATTTTTCTGCATTTCCCTATAATAATAATCTGCATCAATCGCTTCCTCTTCCTGATAAATCACATTTCCATTTACATCATAAACCAGAAAGGTCATTCCATCTGTCTGTGCAAATATTTCATCTAATTTTGTTTTATCCTGCTGAACCTCGATGTACCCCATATTCATACCCTGTATTTCTTTTACAAGGGAAATCACATTTGTTGATTTCTGAAGCGACCAGTTATCTTCATGCAGCCCAAGTATTACATTTTTTCCACCTTGATTGCTCACATTTTGCAGCCACGGATAATTAAAGTAATTTCTCTCCGGATTTAATATGCGGTCTCCATAATTAGTATTGGAAAACACATTTCCTTTTTTATTGAACACAATCACCTGATTAAACTCATCTATCAAATAATAGGATGTGAGCTTTTTTCGGATGACCGTTGTAGAATCATCATAATAAAAGGAAGCTTCGCTGTTTTTATCCAGATTGGAAAATCCCTGCAATGCATCCAGCACCTCTACATCCGAAAGAAAATACTTAATTACAAATGACATATTGGAAATTACATCTTCCATCTGCTGTAATTTTACACGCGCAATTGTCTGCACATTGATATATTCTTTTTCTTTATAGTAATGAACACTAAAAATGTAATACATACAGCCAATGGTAACAGAGGCAAACAGAGAAAAAATCAAATATACCATCATTATTTTCTTTCGGAATTTCATTATTTATTCTCTCCTTTACCAAAATACACCAAACCAGACGTTCCGTTTGTTTGACCGCAGAAATTGCCCCAGCCTGTTCAGCTTCGTTTTACACTGACTTCAGGATTGGGGCATATTACTTGTCTTAATTGTATTATCCTTTTACGGCACCTGCAACCATACCGTCAATAATTCTTTTGTTAAAAAATAGAAATAATAACAGCATTGGTATCGTAATAAGGATTACATCTGCAAATAGCAGATGATAGGAGCTCTCAAATTGCCCCATAAAATTATATAGTGTTAATTGGACCGTCGCATTTTTCGCACCCGGCAAAAAATAAAGAGGATTTGTAAAGTCATTAAATACTGTCACCGCTTTAATAATTATAATTGTAGCAGTAACCGGCTTTAATAATGGAAATACAATACTCTTAAATATTCTCCATCTCCCGCAGCCGTCAATATACGCCGCTTCTTCAAGCTCAACCGGAACAGATGACACAAAGCCTCTGTAAAGCATGATGGTAAACGGCAAATTTAATGCTGTCTCAATCATAATCATACTAAACAGCGATTTATAGATTCCGATTGACTTTAACACCCATATTGTCGGCAAAATGGCGGCAGGTACCATCAAACCCGTCATAAGGCAGGCATTTATGATACTCATAGTGCGGTCCTTTCTTCTCTGCATGACATATCCGCCCATCGAACCCAAAATAATCAAGAAAAAAACAGAGCCTATCACCAGAATAATACTGTTCTTAAATGCAGTTACAATTTGATAATCTCCTGTTTGCAATACTTCAAGGAAATTCTCCCAATGCCACTCCTGAGGTAAGGATAAACTTAATTGATTTGCGCTCCTTCTATCTTTCAGCGAATTTAACAGCATAAATGCGAATGGAATAATAAATATAATCGATGCACCTAATATTCCCAAAATATCGCCAATGATATACAGATATCTTTTCCCTTTCATACCGCTTAATCCTCCCTGCTCAGTAAAAATTTCTGTAACGGAAATGCAAGGATTGCAATTAATACAAACATGATAACATTTCCCGCTGTAGACAGCCCATAGTAACCTGCTGCATATTGTTTATATACCGTTGAGGCTAATACCTCGGTTGCATAACCCGGTCCGCCTCCGGTCATTGACCAAATCAAATCAAAGCTTCTAAGTCCTCCAATGAATGACAAAATAATAATTGAATTCATGGCAGGCCTGCTTAAAGGAATGGTAATGGATTTCAGCCTCTGCCATGCATTTGCTCCATCTATGGATGCGGCCTCATAATAGGTTCTATCTATCGACTGCATGCCGGCAATATAAATTACCGTAGCAATACTAACCCCTTTCCATATGTCTGTTAACGCAACCGAATATAATGCCATATTAGGATCACCAAGCCAATTTATGGCTGAACCGCCAAGCAGTTCAATCACTTTATTTATTAGTCCTTTTGTCGGATGCATTAATGCGGAAAATGTAATTCCTACCGCAACGGTGCTGACTAAATTAGGAAAAAATACAATAGAGCGTAAAATATTTTTTGTTTTTATACCGCTCGTCAAAAATACGGCCAGAAAAAAAGCAATCACAAGCTTGCATGCGCAGGTTAAAATGGCATAAACCATTGTGTGACTAATGGATTTATATAAAGACGCATCCGTAAAAAATGTAAAATAATTATCCAATCCGCAAAATCGAAAACTTTTAAAATCCCATACTGTCAGGCTGAAAAAAAAGGAGATTGCCATCGGCAGCAGGAAAAATACAACAAAAATCAGCATTGCCGGACATATGAACCAGCCTGAATATATTTTTTTTGATTTCATATTTGTCTCTCCTTAAAAATTTGGCTGTTTCAAAGTCGTTTCCCGCCCTTAAAACAGCCAAAAATTTTATCACAATGTTATTACCAGTTTAACCCTAATTGTGTGGCCTGTTTCTCGCAGTCTTTATCATACTTCTCTGCGGCTTCTAATGCCGTTGTCTGTCCTGAACCCAGTTCCTGACAGATGGCTGCGCAGTCAGCTCCTTTCACACGGCTGATATATTCCAGTGCCGGCGAAATCTTACCGTCATTAAAATATGGCATAATATCATTTACTACTGCCGAATAAGCTTTATCCGGCATCTCATAGTCCTTTACGCAGAACGGGCCATCAGGATAGCTTGCTTCAACATATGCATTTAATGCCTCATCCGAAATATAGAATGACATAAACTCCTTAATTAAATCCTGCTTTTCACTATTCTTGTTCCCATAAATCGCAACCGGATACCACATGGTCATACCATTTACGGAAGCATCATCACTCGGAACCGGAAAATATCCAAGGTTGTCGACTTCATCCGTTGTTCCGGTTAAATTATAAATAGTGGACAGTGTATTGGAAAGCGAGAAATAGTGCGCAGCACCCCCTCCGGCCATAATTTCAGCACTATCACTGTTGGTTGTTGCAAGATAATCTTCGTTATAATACTTAGACGTATCTGCTAACTTTTCAAAGCTTCGCAATGCTTCCGGAGTTGTGGCCCATTTTGCTTCACCCGCATCAAAGGAGGCCGCAAAATCAGGATTATTAGTTACAAGGTTATAGGCATCGCCCAAAAAACAAATCTGAGTTGTCCACGAATCAGCAAAAGCGCCCAGAATAGCGGTTTCACCGGCTTCCTTCAATACGTCACAATTCGAAATAAACTCATCCCATGTTTTCGGAACTTCTAATCCATACTTTTCATACATCGATTTATTATACATAATCCCTTCCGCTCTTGAAGACGAGAATGGAATTCCATAAACGACTCCATCTGCGGACACTGCCCGTTTATAGGAATCATCAATACGGCTTGCAAAATCCTCATTTGTAATATCCGTAAAATATTCAGAGGGATTCAAAACTTCTAAAAGCGCGCCTGAATTGTATACACACAAATCAGCCATATCACCGGATGCCAATCTGGTCTTTACGATATTATCACCCTCGGAACCGCCCGGAGTCGTCTCCATTGTAACCTTAATTCCCAATTTTTCTTCCGCAAGTGCAGCTATCGCTGCATAGCCTGCATTTTTAGCATTTGTTGCGTCAATCAGCAATGTCAACTCCCGAACTTCTCCGGCAACCGGTGCCGCCTCTTCAGTCTCTGTACTGTCTGCTGTCTCTACTGCTGTTTCCGCTGATGCAGAAGTATCTTTACTTAAATCGGCATTTTGATTTGCCGAGCCGCACCCCGCAAGCATTGTCATCGTACAAGCGAGTAACATTGTAATCGTTTTTTTTACCATGATGAAACCTCCCCGATCTTATAATAGTTTAGTTTTCAGATTGCATTTTCCTAGGTTTTGCTTTTTCTGATGATATTATTGAAACATATATGAATCACTCCGTACATGGAAAATCTAACCCTTCCATATTTAAAATCCAATTCATTATTTAAGAACTTTAACATCCTGCGGGCCTGATTTATGAGAAAAATAGATGAACTGAAATCAAAGATGAACCAGAAAGGAATAGTGACTGACAATAGGATACCGTGATGCAGTATCGCATCACGGTATCAGGTGTCTACAGCTTAAACCGGGAAACTACGTTTGTCAGGTCAGACGAAATCAATGCCTGCTCCTCCGCTTTTTCATTTACCTGACCGACTACTCCGGATGCGCCGTCAAGCGCTTCCACAATCGTTGCACTGCTGGAGGCAACCTCCTGCGAGGATTCTGCAATGCTCGAAACGGCTTCCGCCACCTCATTGACAATTTTTTCGATATGCTCCGTCAAACCGGAAATATTCATCGTACTTTCCCTGATAGTATCCGCATCGTTTCCGTACTGTGCCGCCGCGTTGACAAAGGACTGATAATCCGGTGTAACCGTATCCGTCACAAACCGCAGCAGCTCCGTTGTGTCATGGATTAAACCGTCAAATGATGTCTGTATCTTCGCAATCGTATCCTTGATCTCACTGACTGCATTTGCCGTATCGCCTGCCAGCTTGCCGATCTCGCCTGCCACAACGGCAAAGCCCCTTCCCTGCTCGCCGGCACGTGCCGCTTCAATTGATGCATTCAGCGAAAGCAGGTTAATCTGATCCGCAATTCCTGCGATAACATCCGCAAGCATACCGATCGATTCTACAATCTTCGCATTTTCGATGCTCTCCTCCACATTCTTCTGATATTGGCCTGAAAGCCGGATCGACTCCTCGCTTGATTTCTGACTGGAGCGCTTGATTTCCTCCGCCCGCTGCTTAATTTCTCCCGAAAGCTTCTCACTCTGCCCTGTCTCGCCCACAAGAATGCTGATCGATGAATTCACCTCCTCCACGGAAGCATTGACCTCCTCCGTGGCGGCACTCGTAGACATCATATTGCCATTAACACCGGTCATCAGCGTTTTAATCTGCCCAAACTGCTCCTCCAGTCTGGTCGCAGCCGACGACAGTTCCCCTGCCGCCGCATCCAGAATTTCGGAATGTTCGGAAATCTTGCCGATCACGGTTTTATTATTCCGGTACATCTGGTTCATCGACTCACTCATCCTGCCGATTTCATCCTTTGCCTTTAATTCAATGCCGTCCACCGTAAAATCACCTTCTGCCAGCCGGCCTGTAAATTCATTGACTTTTTTCACATTTGTTGTGATATATCCTACCTGCCATAATACGACAAGTATGACAAGCAGCAAGGCGGCGATTCCGATTGCTGACATTTTCAGCCTGAGCATCTGGACCGGCTGGTCCAGCTCGCTTTGATCCAGCTGAATGCACAAATGCCAGCCAAAGCCGCTAAATGTCGTAAAGTATAGATGGTACGTCGCTGCGTCCGCTGTATAAGTGGTGTCTCCGCTTTCATTTTCCATGATGTAGGCACCGGCCTTTGCAAGTGAGGAATTGCTTTCCGCCGTAATATTCAGATCCATCTGCTTTTCTTCATCAGCGCTGCTGATATAGATCCCTTCACTGTTCAGCAAAAATGCACTGCCGGTCTCCCCGACACGAATGGCACCGACCATATCCTGCAGCGTGGATAAAATAATATCCGCCGTAATCACTCCTATAAACTCTCCGCTGTCGTTAAAAATAGGAACGGAGCAGGACGACATTACACTGTCTGATGTCTCATCATAATAAGGATCCGTAAAAACGGCTTCTCCCGAAGAATTTTCCGCGTTTGTATAAAATTCATATTGGAAATAATTATATTCCTCATTACTATAATCATATGTAATGACTGCATCCCCACCGTCCTTATAGGCATACGGTCCGATATATGTCTCCGAAGGATCATAGACATTCGGCTCGAACCAGATACCGCTTCCGCTCACGAGCTCATCGGCAAAAATAGTATTCTTCAGCACAGTTTCGTAGGCGGTCAGGGTCGTGTCCTGATAGGTACTTCCCACAAACTTAGAAAGACTCTGTGCGATCGTCGCTACACCCTCCAGTTCGGCAATGATCTCATTTGCCTGCCCGCGCAGTTCGCTGTCCATCTGCCTGGACATCTGCTCGGTAATAATTCCGCGGCTTGCAGCATCACTGCTCAGCATCAATACCCCTATCGCCAGAATAACAATCGACAATATGAACGCCAGCATTCGTACCTTAATTGACCTCATGAGAATATCCTCCTTCGTAATTTCTATATTTTTTCCTTCTTCCTCAATTTAATTTTATCATCCCTCGAAGGAGATGCAAAGCCATTTATCACTTTTTGCACGCTTTTTACATGCCGCATCAGAGACTGTTTTCCTCAAGATTCTCACATATTTTCCGAAGCGTGGATTCGAACAGCTTCATTTCCTCCTCTGCAATATTTTTTCTCAGCACGCTTTCAAACAAGAGAAATGCCGTTCGGATATTCACAGCCTTTTTTCCACCCGTTTCCGTCAGACAAATACGAATGGAACGTCTGCTTTTCGGATTGGTTTCCCTTCTTAAGAGTCCCAGCTTTTCCAGATTGTCAATATTGCGCGACATTGTTGTGGTATCCATATGGCAGCGCCTCGCAAGTTCCTTCTGACTCAGACCGTCCTCCTTTAGAAGCGTGTTTAAAATACCTGCCTGCCCCTGTCCCGGCGTCAGCCCATTTTCCGACAGCACCGGTGAAAGAAGCTGCTTTCGTGCTTTTTCTTCTCTGATAAAAAGTTCTCTAATACTGCTGTTTCTCATATTTGCTCCCTTCCTCAAGATGTCCGCTAATCTAGCACCGATTGACCCGTGTAAAGCTGATAATAACGTCCCCTCTGTGCAAGCAGCTCCGCATGGTCGCCGCGCTCGATTACCCTTCCCTGCTCCAGAACAAGAATCGCTTTGGAATTGCGAACTGTGGAAAGCCGGTGTGCGATGACAAACACCGTGCGGTCCTCCATAATTGTATCCATTCCCTTTTCGATCAGCTTCTCGGTCCTTGTATCGACCGAACTTGTCGCCTCATCCATCACGAGCACAGGCGGCTGGGAAATCGCCGCACGCGCAATTGCCAAAAGCTGCCTCTGCCCCTGGGACAGATTCGCCCCGTCACTCTCTAAAAGCGTATCATAGCCGTTTGGCAGTCTTTTGATAAACGAATGGGCGTTTGCCAGCAGCGCAGCATTCCTGATATCCTCTTCACCGGCTCTTAGCCTTCCATAGCGGATATTTTCTGAGATAGTTCCTGTAAATAAGTGCGTATCCTGAATAATGACTGAAATCGAACGGCGCAAATCCGCCTTTCTGATATCTTTAATATCAATTCCGTCATAAGTAATCTGACCGCTTTCAATTTCATAAAAACGGTTGATTAAGTTGATGATCGTCGTTTTTCCGGCGCCCGTCGAGCCCACAAAAGCAATTTTCTGCCCCGGTTTTGCAAACAGGTTAATTCCGTTTAAAATCGGATGCTCCTTCGTATAACCGAAAATAACATCGTGAAAGCGCACATCACCTTTTAGCGGAACATAAGCAAATGATTCCCCTTCTCCCGGCAACTTCCATGCAAAATCACCGGTATAAATATCACTCTCGGCAAGCGTCCCATCCGTATTTTTCCGTACTCTTTTTAATGTTACTGTTCCTTCATCAGTCTCCTGCTCCTCCTCCATCATCAGAAACACCTTTTCTGCTCCGGCAAGTGCCACCATCAGCGCGTTCAACTGCATGGTAAACTGGTTCATCGGCATCGCACTCTGACGTACATAGACTAAATAAGAGGCCAGCGTTCCGATATCCGTCAGCCCAGCCAGCACAAACAGACCACCCACACAGGCAGAGATGGCATAATTTACATAAGATAAAGCCACAATTGTCGGAATTGTTTTAGCAGAATACGTAAATGCCTTTGTAGATGCACTGCGCAGTTTTTCATTGAGCGCATTAAATTTTTCGAAATCCTGCGCCTCGTGATTAAAAATTTTTTCAACCTTCTGACCGGCAACCATTTCTTCCACAAAACCGTTGACGGCACCGAGATTTTTTTGCTGGTCCGCAAAATATCGCTTACTCAGCTTTCCATTATGACTGATATATAACAACATGATTACCAAAAAAGCAACGACGATAAACGACATTTGCCAGCTCAGCACAAATAGCATAATAATCGTTCCGACGGACGTAATAAAGCTCTGAATGACAAGTGTAAAGCTGTTGTTGAGCGCCTCGGAGATTGTATCGACATCATTTGTAAAATGACTCATCAGTTCCCCATGCGTATGGGAATCAAAATAGCGCAAGGGGAGTTTTTGCGTATGGCTGAACAGATCACTCCTGATCTCTGAAACGACTTTCTGAGAAATCCGCACCATAAGCTTATTGTAGATCAAACATGCCAGCACACCGGCCCCATAGATCAGCCCCATCAAACTGATCATCCATACAAGCTTTGGGAGATTGCCGGGAATAATCGTGTCATTGATTACTGTTTTCAACAAGTAAGTACCGGCTACTCCGGCTGCTGCATTGATGCATACAAACAGGATAATTACAGACAATTCCGCCTTGTGATGGCCCAAATAGCGGAATAAGTGAAACAGCGTCTTTTTTGCATTTTCCGGTCTGACATTCGCTGTAGGTTTTGGCATCACAAATTTCCTCCCTGCTGCTGTGAATAATAAATATCCTGATAAATCTCATTTTCTTTCAGCAATGTCTCATGTGTTCCGATTGCGTTAATTCTGCCATCGTCCAAAATTACAATCTGATCCGCATCCATGACCGAAGTCATTCGCTGTGCGACGATAATTTTTGTCATATCCGGCAGTTCCTTCAAAAGCCTCTCCTTAATTTTCGTCTCAGTCGCCGTATCCACGGCGCTCGTCGAATCATCCAGGATCAGCACCTTGGGTTCCTTCAAAATTGCCCGTGCGATGCAGATCCGCTGCTTCTGCCCGCCCGAAACATTCACGCCGCCCTGACCGAGCTCCGTATCATAACCGTTCTCGAGCCTGTCGATAAATTCATCGACACATGCAATTTTACAGGCACGTCCGATTTCCTCCATCGTCGCATTTTGTCTGCCCCATAAAAGGTTTTCCTTGACCGTTCCTGAAAAAAGTGTATTCTTTTGCAGTACCATCGCAATGGAATCACGCAGATGTGCCTGTGTAAATTCATAAATCGGATGCCCATCAATGAAAATCATGCCGGCATCCGCTTCATAAAGCCGCGGAATTAACTGAACGAGCGTGCTCTTAGAAGATCCTGTAGACCCGATGATACCGATTGTCTGCCCCGGCAGAATTGTCAGAGAAATGTCCGACAGCACAAATTCCTGCGCAGTTTCCTTATATTTAAAATACACATGTTCAAATGTGATGCTGCCGCTTTCGACTGTAAGTGCCCGCGCTCGCTTATCCGTAATTGCAGGCTCTTCCTCAAGCACCTGGGAAATCCGCTTCCATGACGTCAATGCACGTGTAAACATCAAAAATACATTGGAAAACATCATCAGGGAGTTGAGCACCTGCAGTACATAACTTAAAAAGCTTGTGAGGCTTCCGACCTGCATGCCGCCGATCATAACAAGATTTCCGCCAAACCAGAGAATGCACAGGATTGTCGCGTACATGACAAGCTGAAATGCCGGCATATTTAATACGGCAAGAGAAAACGCCTTTTCGGAAGTATCCTTCAAATTTCCGTTTACCTCTTCAAACTTCTCGATTTCATAGTCTTCCCTTACATAGGCCTTCACAACCCGAATTGCCGTCAGATTTTCTTGTATGATTCGATTTACATAATCGATCGCCACCTGCATTCTCGTATAAAGCGGGCGAACCTTTTTAATAATAAAAAATAAAAAAATGCCAAGCACCGGAGCTGCGATCAGAAATACGACTGCAAGTGCCGCATTCAGCTTAAACGAAAGAAAAATCGCAATCAATATCATCAGTGGGGCACGGAACCCCGGCCGCAGGCCGTTTGTAATAGAATTCTGGACTGTCGTAACATCGCTCGTCAGCCTTGTGACAAGCGAAGAAATACTGAATTTATCTGTATTGGAAAAGGAATAGGTCTGCATTTTCTGAAACTCTGCCGCCCTGATCGCCGCTCCGATTCCATTGCCGCAGGCAGCGGTATATTTTGCGTACAAAATCCCCAGAACTAAGGAAATAAGCGCACAGGCAACCATCTGCAGCCCCTTAAAAAGAATATAATTGTGATCCCCGCGTATGATCCCCACATCAATAATATCCGCCATAATCATCGGAATAATCAGTTCAAATATCGTCTCCGTCTCGATGCAAACCACTGCAAGTATCAATTCCCGTTTATAACCCCTCACATAAGGCCAAAATTCTTTCATACTCGTCTCTCCTGCCTGAAAATAGCTTATAAATTTCAATTTAAATGATTGCATTTACAATTAATGCACCTGCAACAATTAAAGCTATCATTATTATATGACGGTACTTATGCGGCGTCAAGGGAACAAAAAAGAAGCAATTCCTAAGAATCACTTCTTTTCTTCTCTAGGCCGAAATAAGCCTCACCGTCTTTATCTCGATTTCTCTGTCAGTCAAAATCGAACAACTCTCTCATAAATGAGTCCAAGTCATTTGGCGGAATAATATTCCTTTAACGGCTTATACATATTTTCTTCATACCTTTTTACAACTTCATAATAGATACTGCTTGGTACAACTGAGGTATTGCCAACCTCTCAGTAATTAATTTGGTGTATTATGTTATATATCGACATAATAACCTAATTATTTAATTATTTGAATCAAAAATTGTATCCTGCGTTGTAATGTCGAAAGATTTATTGTAAACTGATAAACAGAATACAAGGAGCAAAAAACTATGGCAGAGATTCGGAATATATCAATTATCGGGCTGGGCGCTCTCGGCGTTTTATACGGAAATTATTTTACTAAAGCACTCGGCCGGGAGGCGATGTCATTTGTCGCCGACCAGACACGTATTAAAAAATATCAGGAGCAGGGCGTTTACTGCAACGGTCAGAAATGTGACTTTCCGTTTACCGATGGAAGCGAAGTTGAAAGACCTGCGGATCTGTTCCTTTTTGCAGTCAAGGCAGGCGCACTTTCCGACGCGATTGCCGCATCCAAAAATCTGATCGGCCCTGATACGATCATTCTTTCCCTATTGAACGGCATCAGCAGCGAAGCAATCATAGGAGAAGCCTTCGGACAAGCACATCTGCTATACTGCATCGCTCAGGGAATGGATGCGGTGAAGTTCGGAAACCAACTGACCTATTCCCATATCGGGCAGCTCTGCATCGGTGTCCCGGAAAATGAGCCGGAAAAACTGCCGATGCTGAAGGCTGTTATGGAGCTGTTTGACAGGATACAGCTTCCTTATACGAAAGAAGCCGATATCAGGCATCGTCTTTGGAGCAAATGGATGCTGAATGTCGGCGTCAATCAGGTTGTTATGGTTTATGAGGGGACCTACGGAACGGTCCAGCAGGAGGGAATGCCCCGCGAGATGATGAAAGCTGCCATGCGTGAAGTCATCGCGCTGGCCGAAAAGGAACAGGTACCCGTCACAGAGGAAGATTTGAACAGTTATCTCGCACTGATGGACACCTTAAGCCCCGACGGAATGCCGTCAATGCGACAGGACGGGATTGCGAAGCGAGGTTCGGAGGTAGAACTGTTTGCAGGCACTGTCATTAGAGAATCCGAAAAATACGGCCTGGATGCCCCTGTCAACAAAGAACTGTATGATATGGTAAAAAAATTAGAGGCGGAATATTAATTCCCGCCTCTAATTTTACGTAAATCAGTTCCTCTCGCAGCAGTTCTGCCCTTTCAGCCTCTAATGCGGCTTTCCAGCATCGCTTTCCTGCTTTCTGCAGTTGTGCCGATCTTTTCAATATTTTCCACAAGACTCTGTGTTACGGCAGTGATTTGTTCAGTCGATCGCTTGCAATCGGATACAAGACCCTCAAATCCGAGCATGGCATTCGCTGCTTCCTGTGCACTCGCCGTATTCCCCTCAGCTGCTTTTGTCAGCGAAATGATACCCTCTCTCATCACATCCTTGTGCCTGTCTACGGTACTCACCTCCGCACTGATACCATCAATGGAGGCGCCCACGCTCATAATTTCCTGATTCAATTTTTCAAAGATATCCTTTGTTTTTCTAATCTTCTCATTCTGACGAATAAATGCTTCCGAAACCTTCTGTGTGACATCTACACTCTCGTTGGAATTATCAATTAATATATTCACTATTTTACTGATCTGAGCGGAAGAGTCCCTCGACTGATCTGCCAGTGTGCGGATTTCATCGGCAACAACCG
>JASGGU010000131.1:0-6343 GCA_047602645.1 Lachnospiraceae bacterium
ATGATGGCAAACGGTTCCTGGGCAGTTGCGTCCTGTGCAGATAAAATGGGTGAAGATTTTGGATTTTTCTATTATCCGGTAATCAACGACAGTGATGCAGATCTGTATGGTAAGAATTGTGCGGGCGGAGTAAAGCAGAATTCCGGTATGATGGTATACGCCGGAACAGAGTATCCTGATGAGGCGGCGGCTCTGTGTCAGGCTGTGGCGGAGCTTAGGTGCAAATATGTATTCGAAGAAAAAGGAAATCCATTCACGGTTTATAAGTCGGATGTGATGGGCTGGAGCAATGAGAAAGAATTTGCGGAGCCGGTAGCGCAGCTGGCTGCGGATATGCAGAGCTTTGAGTTTGTATACGGTCTGGTGCAGGATGTGATGCCGACAGCTGCCGCTTCCTCAGGAGTGATGCAGTCTACGAGCAAGTTTATGACAAATACTTCGGATTACACGGTTGCCGATTATCTGGCAGATATGGATAAGGCTGCTTTAGAAGAATAAAGATTATTTTGTGAAAAAAGCCGAGGGAAGCAGTTGTTTTCCCGAAGGCTTTTTTCATAAAAAAAGACAGGGGTCAATTAATATGAAAAAAGTTCTGGGAAATAAAAAAACAATATTGCTGCTGTGCTTTCCAGCCCTGCTTTTGCTTGCCGGATTTGTGTTTTATCCGATCATTAACATTTTAATGATGTCACTGCAAAAGACGGACGGTCTGACACCGGCCAAATTTATCGGATTGAAAAATTTTGTACAGCTTTTTACGGATGAGGCATTTATCAGGGCAAACACAGCCTCTTTAGGCTTATGTCTGCTGGCGGTGCTTTGCAATGCGCTGCTGGCAATTGCGGTTTCGATTCTGCTCTGTACGCTGAATGTGCGGATTCAGAAGCTTTTGAGAACAGCATTTGTCATTCCTCTTGTATTATCTATTTCTGTCATATCCCAGCTTTGGCTGACGATTTATCATGCAGATTGGGGAATGCTGAATACTTTCTTGGAAAAAACAGGACTGGGATTTTTGCAGAATGAGTGGCTGATTAATCCTAAGACAGCAATGATCTGTATTGCAATTGTAGGAATGTGGTGGATGTTTGGAATGGATCTCTTATTTTCTTATTCGGGTATTAAGGCGATTCCGGAAAGCTATTTTGAGGCGGCCCAGCTGGATGGCGCAAATTTCTGGCAGACCGTGCGGTATATTACGCTTCCGCTGTTAAGGGATGTTGCCAAAATGTGTGTGACGATTTCGGCAATAGGAGGCTTGTTTACATTTCCGCAGGTATATATTATGACAGGCGGCGGTCCGGGAGATCTGACACAAACGGTGATGATGTATATGTACCGGCAGGCATTTTCCAATCAGAGATATGGTCTCGCGGCGGCGGTCGGAATCATAGTCATACTGGAAACCTGCATCGTGCTGGGGGTAATTGAAAGACTGTTCCAAAAAGAAAGGAGTGAGGATTTATCATGAGAATACAACATCAATGGATCAGAATTGTATTGACCGTCCTATTTGGTATTTGTGCGCTTACTTCGGTCTATCCGCTGTTTTGGATGTTTCTCAACTCCTTTAAGGATACGGCGGAAATTATGACGGGAAGCTCCTTTGGACTGCCGTCCTTTTGGAAGCTTGAGAATTATACGGATGCACTATTTAATAGAAATATCCTGAAATATTTTATGAACAGCATTCTTGTTACCGGCTTTACACTGCTTTTAACTGTTGTTTCGTCAACGATGCTGGCTTATGCACTGACAAGGATGCATTGGAAATGGGCGGGTAAAATCAACCGTTTGGTCGCGCTTGGAATTCTTCTGCCGTCTCAGATTGTCATTGTTCCTATTTTCATGATGCTCAGAAGCCTGCATTTAATCAATAGTCCGATTTCTCTTATTCTTACGATATCAGCATTTAATATTGCGATGGCAACGCTGATGGCCTGCAGCTTCATGAAAGGAATTCCATATGAGATGGAGGAAGCGGCGGTTATGGACGGCGCAGGAATTTTTACGATTCTGTTTAAAATTATTGTACCGATCATACGTCCGGCTATTGCGACGATGTGTATCAACACCTTTATTAACAGCTGGAATGAATTCATTTATGCACTGGTGTTAGTGAACGGTGATCAGAACAAAACGCTGCCGATTGCATTGATGAATTACTCTTCCGGGAAATACGGAACAGATTATGGCGGAATGTTTGCGGCAATGGTGATTACGAGCATTCTTCCGATTTTGCTGTTTGTATTTTTCAGTAATCAGGTAGAAAAGACTTTTTCGGCAGGGGCAATTTTAAAATAGACAGGAGGCTGTTAAGATATGCAGATAACGTATCAGAATTATTTGGATAAAGTGTATGGGGGCTGGCTGGGTAAATGTCTGGGAGGAGCCGCCGGAGCTCCGGTGGAAGGATTTAAGAAATTGATCTCCTATGAGCATTACAGTCAGGTGATCAGGACGGATCTTCCGAATGACGATTTGGATTTACAGCTTTTATGGCTGGAAGTCCTGAAAAAAAAGGGACCTTATATCAGCTCGAAGGATTTGGCAGATGCATGGAATGCGCAGTGCTGGTATCCATTCAGCGAATACGGCATCTTTTTAAAGAATTATGAAAGAGGAATTATGCCGCCCTACAGCGGTTCCTTTAATAATCCTGTTTTTCAGGAGGGAGAGGGCTGTCCGATCCGGTCTGAAATCTGGGGAATGATTTTTCCGGGCGAACCCGGTCTTGCCTCCCAATATGCACATATGGATGCGGTAGTTGACCATGCGGAGGCATCCGACTGGATCGAACAGTATTACTCGGCAATGGAGGCGGAAGCATTTTTTACGGAGGATATGCAAGCTCTGATTATAGACCAGCTTCCCTATCTTCCCGCAGGTACCGGAGCGAGGAAATGTGTGGAATTGATGCTGTCTGTTTATCGGGAGGATCAATATGACTGGAAGCGGGCAAGAAAAATATTAATGAGAAAATTCGCTCATTTTGATTTTACAAATGCAATTACCAATCTTGGAATTGTTATTCTGGCTCTTTTATATGGGAATGGGGATTTGGATCAGACAATCAATATTGCATTTCGATGCGGATATGATACGGACTGTACCTGCGCTACGGCGGGGGCGCTGCTTGGCATTGTATTGGGGGCCGGAATGATTCCTGATGAATTAAAGCAGATGGCCGGCTCCGATTTTGTAATTGGTATTGCGGTTGATCGAAAAAATAATTCCATTTATGAGCTTGCAAAGGAAACCTGTCAGGTTGGATTAGGAATTGACCGATTAAATGGAAGGCGGATTATTCAAATTCCGGAAGCCATAGAGATTCCGGACTACATACAGAAAAGAGAAGCAATTACAATCACAGCAGACTATCAGGGAAAGCCGTCAATCGGAGCAGATGACTGCTGCAAAATAAAAATCACGGTAAGAAATAATACGGACAGCAGAGCAGAAGATCGATTGATCATCAGTGGTCTTCCGGAGGGCTTTTTGCTTTCTGATAATCAAGTGTTTGTGATGCTGCCCGCAGGAGAAGAGCGTGCAGTGGAATTTACCTTCAGAACAGGGGAGGAGCTAAAGACCTTGGCAGAGAAAAATATTCTGAAGGTGACGTTCGGTCAGGCGTCGGCTGAATTTGGAATTGCCGGGGCAGGTATATGGGAAGCGGTTGGTCCGTATTTTGAGGCTCTGGAAAAGAAAGATCCGGAGGGGATGCCTTCTCCCCATGGAGCGGGCTGTGATCTGCCCACATTGGAATGCATGGTGAATAATGCCGTTTATTTAGATAAAGCCTATCTAAATGAAGAAAATTTCTCGGCTGCATTTGCTGAGGAAGACAAAGAGCTGATAAATGCCTATGAGGATTTGATGCCATTGGATGAAGTGTTCACCTTTAAAGGCCAGGGCTGCCTTTATTTAAAGCAGACGCTCAAAGTAAAGGAAAATCGTGATGTGTGGGTCGTAATAGGCAATAATGACGGCTTTGCACTTTGGATCAATCAAGAGCAGGTGATGCAAAAGGATGAAATCCGTTTGTGGACACCGTACAATAATTATAAAATTATACACCTGAACAAGGGAAATAACGAAATTGTGCTCAAACTCCTTCGAAGGACGGAAAGCCTGAAATTCAGTATTGGATTCCGGAAGTTTGAAGGCGAACATTTTCATAGAAAAAGATGGTATACGGATATGGAATATGTCGTTAAAAAATAATATGAAAACTACTTGCTACCGGCAAACAGATGGGTTATCCTAATACAAGGGTGATTATAATGGAGTCATGTAATGTGAAAGTCGTAGAGGGAAGCCCCTATACGGAGGAAATCAAGCAGCTGATTACAGAATATACGAAGTTTCTGAATAGGGATCTTCACTTTCAGCATTTGCAGGAGGAATTGTCAGATCTGAAAATAAAATATACGAAACCAAACGGAGCGCTGTTTGCCGCGGTGGCTGAAAATGGAGAGGTGGCCGGCTGTGTGGCATTCTATCGTCACAGCGCTGTTCGATGCGAAATGAAGCGGCTTTATGTGAAGCCCGAATTTCGTAAGGCGAACATCGGGCGGCAGCTGATTGAAGCGATTATTTTGGCTGCAAGACAGGATGGCTATCAGGAAATGGTGCTCGATACGATCAAGCCGCTCAGGAGTGCCATTCATTTGTATCGGGAGTACGGATTTCAGGAAATTCCGGCCTACTATCATAATCCGATGGAGGACGTGGTCTACATGAAGCTGGATTTATAGAATCACTTATCAATAATAAAAGAATTCCGGTATTCGTGTAAAGTGATATCGGCAAAAAGGAGGAACAGTATGATCAGACATATTGTAATGTGGAAATTCAAAGAGAACACAAAAAAGGAAATGCAGGAATTTTTGGACGGCTTGATGGGACTTAAGGGGCAGATCGAAGTGATTCGTCATATGGAGACGGGCGTCAGCGTAAATAGCGATAACAGCTATGATGCCGTGCTTGTCTGTGATTTTGATTCAACAGAAGATTTGAAGAGCTACCAAAATGATCCCAGACATTTAGAAGTTGCCGGTTTGTGCAAGGAAATCCGCATATCCAGAGCCGATGTCGACTACGAAATAGAAGGCTAGTATATGACAATTATAATCTGATAAGTTGACAAATGTCAGGTTGTAAACAGAGAAAGACTGGATTAAAATTTAGATAGCTTCCCGTGCAGTACGGCCGGGGGCTGTCTAATTTTTTTGTGTAGGATGCAAAATGTCAAGGATATTCTATCATATGGGGGATGGGCGGATGGGCGAGCGATTCAGGAAATATAAAGTTCTATTTGCAGCGTTGTATGCAGTGCTGCTGTTTGTGCTGTGGCTTGGTTTTCAAAAAATAAAAAGTGCGGCAGACCTTATGGCCTATGCGGAAACGCAGGCGGAGGAAAGCGCGGATGAGGGCGAAATGGTAAAATTCACAGGGAATAGCGGGATCGAATTTGACATCGGGGATACGGTGGAAAAGAAGCTTTGGACACAGACGACAATTTATCCTAATAATATTCCGGATACATTTGTTATTGACGTATGTCTGCCGGAGGATTATGACGAACGTGTTTCCTATCCGGTCGTATATTTGACAGATTGCTACTGGCGCCGGGAGGATTATAAAAAAATCAGGAAACTGTATCAATCGGGGAAAACAAAAGAATTTATTCTAGTCGGGATCGGATATCCTGATGATTATGATTTTGATACAATCAGAGTCCGTGATCTGATTGATGACCCGGACAGCTTCCTTTCTTTGATTGTTAACGGGGTTATGCCCTATGCGGAAAGCAATTATAACATTGATGCTGCGGACAGAACGTTCTGCGGTGCTTCCTATGGCGCCTATTTTATGCTGTACAGTCTGTTTCAGAGTGAAGGCATTACAAAGGATGTTTTTAAGAATTATGTACTTGCCAGCCCGACCTTTCAGGAAAAGAGCTACGGACAGTATCTGGTTGCTTATGAAGAAGATTATCGAAACCGCGGAAACACTGTTTTAAATGCGAATGTCTATATGACTGTGGGCGCAGAAGAGAGTTTTTATTTTGTCAGTTCCTTCGGCGATTTTATTGAACAGCTTGAAAACCGGGATTACAGCGGGCTGAATGTGACCTCCAAAGTTTATGAGGGAAAGGAGCATTACACGGTTTGGGTACCGACGCTGTTGGAAGGACTTGAACTGTTTCTTTCAAAATAACAATAGGGATTTTAACTATACAAAATCGTGTTTCTTGTGCTATACTCATAGATAAGCGCAAATAGACAGGAGTGACTGTCTGTTTGCGTTATATTTACGAAGGAAATTGGAGCAAAGATGC
>JASGGU010000132.1:0-6270 GCA_047602645.1 Lachnospiraceae bacterium
GGGCCTGCATGACAATGATATGTTTGTATGCTTGTATGAGGAGCGAAGCGACCGAAAAAACGCAGTTTTTGAGGTGCTCTGCCACCTCCCCGCTCAACCGGGCCCGCATGCTTTCCAATGCCGGGCCTGCCCATTATTCGAAAGGATCATTTATGGATACTCTCACCTACTTAAAACAGATTGCACACGGTCTTTCCTCTCAGTTCGGACAAAACTGTGAGATTGTTATTCACGACCTGACCGTAAACAATCTGGAAAAATCAGTTGCACATATTGAAAACGGCCATGTAACCGGCCGCCAGATCGGAGATGGCCCTTCTCATGTTGTGCTGGAGGCTCAGGGCAAGGATGCCGATACTCTGGCAGACCGCTGCGGCTACCTGACGCGGACAAAGGACGGACGTATTCTAAAATCAAGCACGCTCTATATTCGCGGCGAGGACAATAAAATCAACTATATTTTCTCGGTCAATTATGATATTACCGGCCTGCTCGCCATAGACAACGCCGTGAAATCACTTGTCACTACGGATGCGGACCAGTCTGACGGCAAGAAGGAACCCGAACGCATCACACAGAACGTCAATGATCTGCTTGATGATCTGATTGAACAGTCCGTCTCTTTAATCGGCAAACCCGTTGCGCTGATGAGCAAGGACGAAAAAGTGACTGCGATCCGCTTTCTAAATGACGCCGGCGCTTTCCTGATCACAAAATCCGGCGACAAGGTTTCCAAATATTTCGGAATATCTAAATATACACTGTACAGCTATATCGATGTGAATAATAATAAATCAAAATAATGGGACTACAAATTTTTTGATAAATTCTATTCTATCCTTAGCTCTTGGTACAAAAAGAGACGCCATTGAAATTACGATGTTTTTCTTAGTATTAACATAGATAACATTTCCTCCGTCTCCCATAGCCGCATAGCCGTCTTCATCGATCCACCATAAATATCCATACGGAAGATTGAGTTTTTCCCATCGGCTGTGTTCTTTTGTACTTTCATCAATCCACCGTGCCGATACTACTTCTTTTTCGTCCCAACTTCCTCCGTTTAAGTACAGCTGCCCTATTTTTGCCATGTCCGCAGCGGTCAGGGTCAACCCCCAGCCTGCTGTATTGATTCCTTTTGGGTCGGCAACCCAGCAGCTGATATCTCTGGCTTTGTAAAATGCGAGCTGTTCCTCTTTACTAAGAAAAATCAAATCAGTATCAACAGAAATTCCCAATGGTGAAAATAAATATTCTGCCGCAAAATCATGCACGGACCGTCCTGTCGCTTTTACAAGAATACCCGACAAAATATCCGGTCCTATGAGAGGCATATATCTGAATTTTCCTATTTGCCCCTTGCCCCCCAATAAATCAAGAGAAGCCTTTACCCAGTCATCACTTGTAAAATACTTTGTGTAGGGCGCAAACTTATATTTGTACGGAGCCGTCATTGTCAGCAGATTTTTTAGTGTAACATTCTGTATTGTTTTTTCTCCTCTTTTCACTGTATAATCCGGGAAAAAATCCAATACCTTCTGGTTAACATCCTTGATGCACCCTCTGTCTATAGCAATCCCAATCAATATGGAAATGATACTTTTGGTTACTGAATAAATATGGATTGGACTGGCGAACGTGCATTCGTTAAAGTAATTTTCATATTGTATTTTTCCATTTTTAAGCACAAGCACACCTGCAGTATTACTATAGTCTTTCTTTATTATTTTTTCTAACTCTTTTATTTTTTCCTGATTCATTGTATGATTCCCTCCATATTTACAGGGTAAATCCATTAAAAATCATTTTCAACAACTTTTTTAAAAAATAATTTAAGTGTCTTTGTAACTTGGGTTTTGGAGTGTCAAAAAATTTTTACTTAAGTTAAATGATCATCGCGAAAAGTATTAGATTTAATACTCCCTCATATCACGCAGCCGGGGCGCGGCAAATACTTATACTCCAATATCTCAATTCCGTGGCAATTTGTTGTCGATATTTTTTGATATTATATTGTCATTCATATATAATGGATAATGGAAATGTAGATTTAACAAGGCCAAATAAATGAGGTGAGCAAAAGTTGTATCGGATAACCATTGTCAAAGACGATCCTGTGATTCAGGAAGAACTGTCAACCCTGTTACAGAGCAGCGGATATGAAGTCATTGTCGTCACTGACTTTTCAAACATAGCGGAAGTTGTTAAAAATGATATCCCGCACTTGATTTTGCTCGATATCAATCTTCCAGTGCAGGACGGCTTCAAAGTGTGCTCAAAAATACGGACGTTTTCTAATGTTCCTGTTATTTTCGTTACAAGCAGGAATACCGATATGGATGAGTTGAACAGCATCATGCTGGGTGGTGACGATTATATTTCAAAACCATATAATACATCAATTCTGCTGGCGTGGATTACATCGTTGTTGAAACGTTCCTATCCATGTGGGCAATCCGAAACAATGACCCACAAAGATGTAACCCTTTCTCTGGAAAGCAGCCGTGCGGAGTTTCAAAGGCAATCAGTTGAGCTTATAAAAAACGAACTGAAAATTATGGCATTTCTCTTTCGTAACGCCGGGAAAATCGTTCTCCGCGCAGATCTGGTAGAGTATTTATGGGATAATCAGCTCTATGTGGATGATAATACTCTGAGCGTAAATATCTATACCATGCTCCCACCACTGTCGCAATCGGGATGATGCCATTCGGCATCATGGCCGCCTATCACTGCTTCTCATAGCTGCTGATTCTTGCCATAACAATTTCTGTTAGCTTTCGGTATAAGCACCTGTTTCTGCTGGGGCAGATTGCCACAAAACTGAAAACCAATGCGAATACCATGGCTGTTCTGACATGCATTTTGCTGGATGCTCTGATCCTGCTGGGCTGGCTTCCGACTCTCACAGGGCAAATGGATGGCTATTTAAAAGTGCATTCGATCTATGATCTGCAAGTCTTCTCACAATATGGAACGGCAGAAAGCAGGGAGGAATTGCCGAAAACGGGTATGGATTCTCCTTATACTGACGATTGCCTAAATCGCGAGGGATACGAGGTAAAAAGCTCTGCAAATGTGGAGACGTATTATTTAAAGGACAGTGATATCAGCATCAATACGAACCAAGATATGCCGTTTCTTGGGGTGTCGCTAAGCGACTATAGCGCGCTGCTCAGTATGTAGTTAAATAAGGGAATTTCAAATTCCCTTATACTCCGGCCGGGCGGCACATACACAAGCCTAATCCTGATTGTCATCTGCTTTACTGTTTTGGCACTGCAGCAGCTAATAGATGCCACTGAGCATAAGCGGTGTTTTCAAATCATTGCAGATTTGGGCATCGGCCGAAAGCAGATCGGCACCTATATCCGGCAGCAAATGTCCATCTGGTTTGGAATTCCTGTATTCATCTCTTTTTTGGGCGCAAGCGCCGGACTCCTCTACCTTGCCTCGACAAACTATCACAGTTACATTCCGTATGTGATGGTGAATCAGGTGGTCTCAAATATCCTGGAGGTGTATGGCATTTTTGTAATTGTCTTAATCTACTATTTTATAACCACCTTTGTCCTTTTCAGAAGAAATATAGAAAAATAGATGAGACACCGCTGAAGAGGATTGCACTGGAGAGCAGAAAACACTGTCCCATATTATTGCATTTAAGTGCGCTGAACTAGCTCCTTGACAATTTCTAATTTAAAAAGTATACTATATATACCAAATTATTTATTTAGTATATATAAAAATTTATAATAAAAATTATGCTGATATTGGGTGTTAAAATTGTCCTATTCCTTTTTGTTTTGCTGAAGATTGAGTGTCAGCCTTGCGGAAACAATCAATTGAAGCCCTGGCAGAAAAGCTGCCTTGTCTGCAGTACAAATTTTAAGAATTGGAGTGAAGCGGATGGAAACAAAAAACAGTAATAATTTATTGCCAATATCCGAAACATTATTTATTCCTTTGGTAGCGCGTGCTACAGAAACAGAAAGGAATGACCCTGTCCTTTCAGATAAAAAGTCGGTGGAAATTCTTAAAACAATAAATCTGGGAAATAAAATAACAGATGGGGGCCCTATATCAACATTAGGTATTCTATCGCGCACAAAGATTATTGATGATGCGGTAAAACATATTCTTTTGCAAGATGCAAATACGACAATTATCAATTTGGGAGCAGGATTAGACACTCGGGTAAGCCGAGTAGATAACGGTCTTTTGAAATGGTATGATCTAGATTTGCCGGATGTGATTCAGTACAGAAGTCAATTTTTTTCTAAAAATAATCGAATGCAGACTATCGCAAAATCTGTCCTGGATGCAACATGGGCGGAGGAAATTAATTCTTACGAAAACGGCAGGGTTATTATTATCGCCGAGGGTTTGCTTATGTATTTTCCCGAAGAAGACGTGTCAAAAACACTTACGCTTCTAGCAAATCATTTTCCGGGAGCCGATATGTTTTTCGATGTTGTTCACAGCTATTTTATAAATAAAAAAATCAGCAGCACTTTTTTATGGGGAATTGATAATGCTGCAGATATTAAACAACTACATCCTGCCGTGGAATTAGTTCAGTCATGGAGTGCCGGAAACCTTTTAAAAACGCGGCAGCCTATGATACTTAGATTGCTAAACATTTTGCCTGCAACCAAAAACAGAAGTCAAATTCTACATATTCGGTTTAAGCAATAATAACGGCTCACAGGAAGGTGATGATATGCCACGTTTTGGTAAAGATGAAAAGAAGCGAATCAATGAAAGACTTCTATCGGAGGGAGAAAAACTTTTTTCAACACACGGAATTAAAAAAGTTACCATTGATGATTTGGTAGCGGCAGTTGGGATTGCTAAGGCATCATTTTATACATTTTATGAGAGTAAAGAATATTTGTATTTGGATATTGTTCAAAACATACAGCAAAAAATCTTCGACGAGCTAGATAGCATTTTAGTATCCAACAAGAATTTACCAAGTGAGAAAAGAGTTTTACAAGTATTTGAAGCCATGAACGAAATGATGCTTCGATACCCTATTTTAATTTATATGGATACTGCTACTATAGGGCTCATTGCCCGTAAGGTTTCAAAAGAACGGTTATCCGTTTTCCAAGAACTAAATTTTGATGCGGCTCAATCATTACTTAACCATGGTGTGCGTTTTTCCTGTGATATTCAGACAGCCTCCCATGCCTTTCAGGCAATCCTGCATAGTTGGATGTATCTGCGCGACAAAGGAGAAGAAATGCAATCTGCTGTAACCAATATTCTTCTGCGTGGTGTTGTCAGCCAAATTGTTATTGGGCAGAAAGATATCTAGAGCAATACCCTCTCTCTTCAACCTTCTGGTTGTGCCATTCTAACATGACTGTTGTTGGATCGTCAGAGAGAATATTATAAGTTTATTTTATTGGGTTACATGATAAATTTGAACAGCAAGAAGAAAAGATTGTACAGGCAGAGATTTTTATTAAAAACTTGCCAAGTAAAGAAAAGACATTAATACGGATGTCCCATAAAAATTTTTACGGATAATTAATATTTGCTCACTTTTTTATACTGTTCCGCTAATTCTACTAACTCCAATCCTAATGAATCTGAATAATCCCAAGAATCTATTATTATTCTTGGATAGCTTATTATTAATCCTTTGACTTCTTTCATTGAATCAAGTTCTTTCAAAATAGTTTGCAATTGAGCGATACTCTTTTCACTCAATCCTTCATTTACTTTTTGTATTTCAGCAGAAACTTTGTTCTGTAATTCAACATTCTTTTTATAGAATTTTTCTTCTAATGACATTTTATTAAATCCTCCAAACTATTTATATACCATTGGTTTACTCCACCTATATATTGAACTCCATATCCCGTTTGAGCTGCAGCACCACCAGTTATCATTACAGTCCCTTGCCTAACTTGGAATTGCTGAATACTTGTCATACTATTCCATTCATAAGGTAAAGCTAGATTTTTCCTATTCGTTTGTGGTGTAAAAGTTTCAAATAGATATCTACCTTCTGCATTAGCGTTTCCGCCATAAAATCTCAAACCATATGTACTGTCTCCGGCTGTTTCAAGTTCTATTGTTCTTATATCAAATGATTCTAATATATGTTTCCTGTAGTGTCTTGGAACACCTTGTGATTGTAAGTACTCGGATGCCTGTTTAACGCCATCATACGAATCTGTTCCAAACGTCTGCCCCGAGCTCTCTATCACATCATCAACAATCCCTGGATCACCCTCTATGCCCACAATCATACCA
>JASGGU010000133.1:0-6224 GCA_047602645.1 Lachnospiraceae bacterium
TAAGTCATGAATTAAGTGATAAATTCAGGATATAATGTCGTGAGACATTATATCGAGCCACGTTTAATGAATGGGAGCAAGGGGAGTAAACATGACAGAAAAATCGACCTATGATGCGAGCAGCATTACCGTTTTAGAGGGTTTGGAGGCAGTGAGGAAGCGACCGGGTATGTATATCGGCAGCGTTACGACAAAAGGGCTGAATCATCTGGTTTATGAAATTGTGGACAACTCCGTCGATGAACATCTCGCCGGATTTTGCGATAAAATATGGGTATCCTTAGAAAAGGACGGTTCTGCAACCGTTTCCGACAATGGCCGCGGTATTCCTGTCGGTATGCATGAGAAGGGCGTAAGTGCGGAACGTCTTGTATTTACGACGCTTCATGCGGGAGGCAAGTTCGATGATTCGGTATATAAGACGAGCGGAGGTTTGCACGGCGTCGGTTCCTCGGTCGTCAATGCACTTTCCGAGCATCTGGATATTGAGATCAGAAGAGAAGGAAAGGTGTTCCATGACCGTTACAGCAGAGGAATCCCGGCAATCGAGCTGGAGGACGGCTTACTGCCGATTATCGGAAAGAGCAGAGAAACAGGTACAAAAATTAATTTTCTTCCGGATGATACGATTTTTGAAAAGACGCGGTTTAAAGAGGAGGAGATCAAGAGCCGCCTGCATGAGACCGCTTACCTGAATCCGGCTCTGACAATTTATTTTTTGGACAACCGGTATGATCCTCCGGAACAAATTGAATTTCATGAATCGGATGGTATTATCGGTTTTGTCAAGGATATTAACGGAAATAAGGACGTGCTTCATGAGCCTGCTTATTTTACGGGGGAATCGGATGGTATTACGGTCGAAGTTGCGTTCCAGTATGTCAATGAATTTCATGAAAATGTACTGGGCTTCTGCAACAACATTTATAATGCCGAAGGCGGGACACACCTGACCGGATTCAAGACGATATTTACAAATGTAATGAATACCTACGCGCGGGAATTAAATATGTTAAAGGAGAAGGATGCGAATTTTACGGGTGCTGACATCCGAAACGGCATGACTGCGGTCATTTCGATCAAGCATCCGACACCCCGCTTTGAGGGACAGACAAAAACAAAGCTCGACAATCAGGATGCGTCTAAAGCGGTAGGTAAGGTGACGGGTGATGAGGTAGTCCGCTTTTTTGACAGAAATTTAGAGACGTTAAAATTAGTGCTTTCCTGTGCGGAAAAAGCAGCTAAAATAAGAAAAACCGAAGAAAAGGCAAAGACAAATCTGCTGACGAAGCAAAAATATTCATTTGATTCGAACGGGAAGCTTGCCAATTGTGAGAGCAGGGACTCTGCAAGGTGCGAAGTTTTTATTGTGGAGGGAGATTCCGCGGGCGGTTCGGCCAAGACGGCAAGGGACAGAAATTATCAGGCGATCCTTCCGATTCGCGGTAAAATATTAAATGTAGAAAAGGCGAGTATCGACAAGGTGCTTGCGAATGCTGAAATTAAGACGATGATCAATGCATTCGGCTGCGGATTTTCAGAGGGCTACGGCAACGATTTTGACATATCAAAGCTTCGCTATGATAAGATTATCATCATGGCCGATGCCGATGTGGACGGCGCGCATATTTCTACGCTGTTGCTGACGTTATTTTACCGCTTTATGCCGGAACTGATTTATGAGGGACATGTGTATATTGCCATGCCGCCTCTTTATAAAGCGATGCCGCAAAAGGGCGAGGAAGAATATCTTTATGATGACAAGGCTTTGCTGAAATACCGCAAGAGCCATAAAAACTTCACGCTGCAGCGCTATAAGGGACTGGGAGAGATGGACGCCGTACAGTTATGGGAGACGACCCTTGATCCGAAGACAAGGAGACTGAAGCTTGTGGAAATAGAAGATGCACGGCTTGCATCCAATACGACGGAAATGCTGATGGGAACGGAAGTACCTCCAAGACGGGAATTTATTTACAGGCATGCCAGAGATGCGGAGTTGGATATATAGAATTATCGCGCCGAAACGGAGTGAATTGCGTAATATTAAAATGAAAAAAGAAAACAGGGGGCGGAATAAATGGCTGCTGTAATTGAGGAGCAAATTATAAAAACAGAATTTTCTGATGTGATGCAGAAGTCGTATATTGATTATGCAATGAGTGTTATCATCGCGCGTGCGCTGCCCGATGTAAGGGACGGATTAAAGCCGGTGCAGAGACGTACGCTTTATGATATGTATGAACTGGGTATTCGCTATGACAGGCCGTACAGGAAATCTGCCCGTATAGTCGGTGATACGATGGGCAAATATCATCCGCATGGTGACAGTTCGATTTATGAATCGCTTGTTGTCATGTCTCAGGATTTTAAAAAGGGATTGCCGCTTGTGGATGGTCATGGTAATTTTGGATCCATCGAGGGCGACGGTGCGGCAGCGATGCGCTATACGGAGGCACGACTTCAAAAGGTAACTCAGGAGGCGATGCTTGCCGATCTGGATAAGGACGTCGTTAATTTTATTCCTAATTTTGACGAGACAGAAACAGAGCCGGAGGTGCTGCCAGCCAAGATCCCGAATCTTTTGATCAACGGAACAGAAGGGATCGCCGTTGGTATGGCGACGAATATGCCTCCCCACAATCTCGGAGAAGTTGTGGAGGGTGTCAAGGCCTATATGAAGAATCCTGAAATTACAACGAAGGAGCTGATGGAATATATACCGGGTCCTGATTTCCCGACAGGCGGAATCGTAACAAACAAGGATGAGCTCCTTTCCATTTATGAGACGGGTGCCGGCAAAATTAAGATCCGCGGAAAAGTCGAACTGGAAAAGGGGAAGCTGGGAAAAACGAAGCTCATAGTAACGGAGATCCCGTATCCGATGATCGGGGCCAATATCAGTAAATTCCTGATGGATATTGTCACACTGATTGATACAAAAAAAACAAATGACATCGTGGATATTTCAAACCAGTCCTCTAAAGAGGGCATCCGTATCGTCATCGAGGTGAAAAAGGATGCCGATATAGAAAATTTGAAGAATATGCTTTTCAAAAAAACAAAGCTGGAGGATACGTTTGGCGTCAATATGCTGGCCGTTGCGGATGGCAGGCCGGAAACGCTCGGGCTGAAGGATATTATTCGTCATCATGTCAATTTTCAGAGGGAAATAGCGACAAGAAAATATAAGACATTATTAAGCAAAGAGCTTGATAAGAAGGAGATTCAGGAAGGCTTGATCAAAGCCTGCGATGTCATTGATTTGATTATAGAAATTTTAAGGGGTTCCCGAGATATTAAGGCTGCAAAGGCGTGCCTGACAGAGGGCAGAACAGAAGGAATTCAATTTAAATCAAGAATTTCTAAGAAGATGGCAGAGCAGCTTTGTTTTACGGAACGCCAGGCAACGGCTATTTTGGAAATGCGTCTCTATCGCCTGATTGGTTTGGAAATTGAAGCATTGATGAAGGAACATGATGTTACGTTGAAAAATATCGAATTTTATAAGGACATCCTGACAAACCCTGCAGTAATGGACAAGGTCATCACAAAAGAGCTGGACGTTTATAAAAAGGAATTCGGGAGAGAACGCCGTACAAAGATCGAAAACGCGGAAGAAATTGTGTTTGAGGAAAAGAAAATCGAGGAAATGGAAGTTATTTTTCTGATGGATCGTTTCGGTTATGCTAAGACAATCGATCAACAGACCTACGAGAGGAATAAAGAGGCTGCAAATGCAGAAAATAAATATGTGTTCCCATGCATAAATACCGGGCGGATTTGTGTCTTTACAAATAAGGGACAGATGCATACAATAAAGATACTGGATATTCCTTATGGGAAGTTTCGGGATAAAGGAACGCCGATCGACAATATCAGCAATTTCAGCAGTCAGGAAGAGACGCTCGTCTATCTTTGCTCATTAAAAGAGCTTGTGATGCAAAAGCTTGTATTTGCAACCAAAAAATCTATGCTTAAGCAGGTGTTTGGCACGGAATTTGACGTGACAAAGCGGACAGTTGCGGCGACAGGACTTGGGGACGGAGATGAAGTCCTCTCAATTTCTCCCGTCGTTGATCAGAAAAACATCGTTCTGCAAACGAAGGACGGGATGTTCTTAAAGTTTGCGATTGATGAAATTCCGGTCAAGAAAAAGGGTGCTGTAGGAGTCAGAGGTATGAAGCTTACCGGTATTGATGAGGTGGAAGCGGTCTATTTCCTAAAGAACGGTGTGGAACAGACCGCAGAAATCAAAGAGAAGCAGGTCGAGCTGAACAAGCTAAAGCTTGGAAAACGTGATACAAAAGGGATAAAGCTTCGTTTATAGAAAGGTGTTCATATGAGAGTGATTGCGGGAAGTGCCAGAAGGCTGCAGTTAAAAGCGCCGGCAGGCTTTGAGACAAGGCCGACATCGGACAAGACAAAGGAGACGTTATTTAACGTGCTGATGCCGTATGTATATGATTCGGTTTTTCTTGATTTATTCAGCGGAAGCGGCGGCATCGGTATTGAAGCTTTAAGCCGCGGCGCACAGAGGGCAATTTTCGTGGAACGTTCAAAATCCGCGATAAAATGCATCGAGGAAAATTTGAAGAAAACAAAGCTTGCTGACAACGCACAGGTGTTTGGAATGGATGTCATGTCCGCGCTTCGTCAGATGGAAGGCCGATACCAGTTCGATCTCGTATTTATGGATCCGCCGTTTGACAGGGAACTGGAGAAGGAGGTTCTTTTCTATCTGCATACCTCCGGTCTCATTCATGAGAATACAATGATTATTGTGGAGGCGTCCAACGAGACAGAGTTTGATTATGTGCCGAAATTGCTCGGTATGGAAATTGTGAAATGCAAAAGATACAAATCAAATTCCCATCTTTTTATCCGGAAAAGACAGGGTGAGGGAGGAACAAATGAAGTCAGCGATCTATCCGGGCAGCTTTGATCCGGTTACCTTCGGTCACATTGATATTATCAAACGTGCATCAAATATTTTTGATGAACTGACCGTCAGTGTACTGAATAACAAAGTGAAGAGTCCGTTGTTTTCTGTGGAGGAACGTGTTACTATATTAAAAGAGGTGACAGCGGGAATGCCCAATGTATCTATAGACAGCTATGAGGGACTGCTTGCCGAATATGCAAAACAGGCGAACGCAAACGTGGTAATAAGGGGACTGCGTGCAATCACAGATTTTGAATATGAGCTTCAGCTTGCCCAGACCAATCATAAGCTGGCGGAAAATGTCGATACGATATTCCTGACGACAAGTTTGGAGTATGCCTATTTGAGTTCTTCTACCGTGAAGGAGGTAGCGAGCTTCGGGGGAGACATTTCTAAGTTTGTACCGCCGTTTATTGCAGACCTGACCTATGCGAAATATGGAATCAAAAAACGAGAGCAGTATTGAGCAATATACACGTTGAGGAGAGAAAGATATGAGCAGTAGAATTGAGCAAATTATTGAAGAAATTGAAGATTTTATTGATAATTGCAAATACCAGCCGCTTTCCAACACAAAAATACTTGTGGATAAGGAACATATGGATGAGCTGCTGCGGGAGCTTCGGATGAAAACGCCGGATGAAATCAAGCGGTATCAAAAAATCATCAGCAATAAAGAAGCAATTTTAAATGATGCGAGAGAAAAAGCAGATGCACTGATCAATGAGGCACAGACGCATACGGATCATATGATCAACGAGCATGAGATTATGCAGCAGGCTTACGCGCAGGCGAATGAAGTTGTACAGCAGGCTGTAAATCAGGCACAGCAAATACTCGACAGTGCAACGGAGGATGCAAACGGTATCCGTCAGTCTTCCATGAAATATACGGATGATATGCTTGCGGAACTGCAAAATATCGTTACACATGCGATTGATACGGCGGAAGCCAAGTATGGCTCACTCGTTTCCCAACTGAGAGAATGTGAAACTGTTATCACGAAGAACCGCTCCGAATTGTATCCGCAGGTGGAACTGGAAAGTGAGATTGCCATGCTGGAGGGCGGCATGCCTTTCGGGGCGGGGAACATGAAAAATACGGGAGTAAATTCGGACGGGATCAATCTTGATATTTTAAATAAATAACCACACGAAAAGCGCCGTCAGAAATGCCATTCCTATTTTGGCATAGATATAACGGCTCATGGAAATATCGGTGTCCGCAAGCAGGCTTTTTGTCTGAAAAATGCAGGAAATACCGCCAAAGCTTGTTGCAG
>JASGGU010000134.1:0-6035 GCA_047602645.1 Lachnospiraceae bacterium
CTTCCATTTTAAATTGAAAGCCCGACTCCGGCCATGTACCGTCAAAGGACTTGGATACCGTCATATTTGCACTTGTGGGAGTCGTGATCCCGGTAAAATCCGTCCTGTGTGTTTCGCCGGTCACAGTTACTTTGTCAGCAATAAAAGTTCCGTTCCCCTTATTAACATTCAGAGTCGCACCTACCGCAACAATCGCCCCAAACACCGATGTCGCATTAATCGTTGTTCCCGAACAATTGTAGAAATTCCAAATCACTTTTCCTGCGGACCATTCTGTGATCTCACTCGCGGAAACCATTTTGCCATCCACGTAGATATTAGCACTCTGAGGCATATTTACAACGGAAGCCCCGCTACAGTTCACATTAATAATGATGGAGCCGCTCTTTCCGCTCTCAAATCCCTTCAAATCAAACTTATTGCTGGAATACCCATTCAACTCGGAGGCGGTCATATTATAATAGCCTGCCCCGCTTGGAGTATTCAACGTCAGAGAACGGTCGTTCTGATCTGTCAGGGATGCCGTGACACCCGTATTGGCAACTCCGGCAAGCCCGTTTGAAATAGAGGATACCGAACTTTTGACCGCATCAATATCAATGAACGGATTGGCTGATGTATCGGAGTCTTGAATAATATTCAGCGGTCTGGCCACCTTTGTGCCATTTACACTGAAATAATTATTATTATCAAATAAGCCCACCGTAAAATTGCTGCCCAATGCCAATGTATGCGCTTCTTTTGAGGCACTGCTCTCCTGAACCCCTGTATAGCTGTTTTGTACATAGGAAATCTCATCCGGCAAATTATTGGTGCCAAAATTGCTGTTGGCAATTAAGTTTTTTGTGAGAACATTGCCGTTTGTATGGGTCTTTAATGTCGCCGTATCAAAAGCAACAATATGAAAATTTCCTGCAATTCCAAGAGCGCGGTCACTATGGTAATATTTGGTACCTGTAAAACCGTTTGCCGTCCTATTTAATTCATAAGTAAGCCTTCCGTTTGTCCACTTCCCATTCGCATCCAGTGTCGCCGAGAAACTGGAAAAATCCGAAACAGTAAAGACTGCTTCAGAAATGCCGCCCTCTGCGCTTTTGGAAATATCCTGCGTTACTTCCTCGATAGCCTCTAAGTTACCGGCATCATCTTCCTTTACATGGTAAACCGACGCTTCTTCATTTTCCGGATTTGCCGATGCCTCCTCCAGCGCCGGACTCTTATAGACCATTTCAACCTTTACTTCATTTTTAGGCTCTATTTCTTCCCCATCTAATATAAAATGAATATCATAAATAGCCTGGCCAAGCGATAAGAATGCACCTTTCTCTGCTTTTTTCTGTTCAAGGATCCGCTGAGCTATCTCCTCATATTTTGCCGTTCCCTCTTTGATTTCAGAAGCGGAAAGCTCCGCTTTATCCGGAAGATCTTCCGGATTCTGAAGTGTTATTTTAATTTTTACCTTACTGTCTTCATACTCATAAACCCGCTTATTTGCCGTCTCATCAGCTTCTGTCGTATAGGTAAATACAATCTTCGCAGTTCCATTCTCCACCGATTTCACAGAATAGGAAATAGCAGCAGATTCCGTGGTGTCCTCTGCTTCATCTGCCACAGCGTAAATACGGAAATTCTCTTTTTCAAGACCGTCAACAAGTACACTTTCCATCGTATCTGAAAAATGAGCCTTACCGTCTTCTAACTTTTGTCCGTTTACAGCCGCGTTTTCCGCTTTTGTCTCTATGTATAGGGAATAACTGAATGCAGCAGCCTCCGACAGTTCTTCCGTATCTGCAGCAGCTTGCGTCAAATCTGCCTCTTCTACCTCTGATTTGGCATCCTCCTTTGCCTTTTCAACAATCTTTTCTATGTACTCCATCGACAATTCGATCTTCTCATAACCGGAACCTGTAATTCCCTCTGTCGAGGCATTCAGCGTCTGTATCTCCTCCGCTTCCTCGCCAAGCGATACGGTAATGCGGGCCGTCCCGTTATCGACAGAATCGATGGAATAGAATGCCTGTACCGTATCCACATTCTCACCCATAATATACAAGGAAAATGCCTGTTTATTCAAGTCGGAGAGACGAATACTGTTCGTCTTATTGGAAAGTGACGGAATGCTTCCGCTTACTAATTTACTTCCGTTATAGGATACCGCGGCGGATGTATTAATAAGCAAAGCAAAATAATAATTATCCGGCAAATCGGCACTCTCAAAGCTTAATGTAAGATCCTCATAACCTTCGCCGGTAATCTGACTGCCATCCTCGGAAACCGTCAATTTCTTTTGAATTTCCTCCTCCGGTGCAGAAACCAGTGTGATTTGCGGATTACCGTCCGGTCTGACAGAGTACTGTACGCTCATGCCCTCGGAAATGCCCGATGCATAAACCTTGAATGGTTCCTGATTTAAGCCCGATATATAATAAATACCACCGTTAGTTTTAGACATCTCGGCAGAAAGCACCGCATCATATTGCAGGGATGCGTTACCGCTCCCCTCCAGAGCAAGGCTGTACCGGTCCGCGTCATTCATCTGATCTGTATTGATATACAGCGTCATATCAAGCATCCCGTCTGCTTCAATTCTATCTTCATAAGCATTTAAGGATGCAGAAACAGCACCTGTATCTTCGATATCTTCAGGATTTTCTATAATAATTTCGGGAGCTTCTATCGTTCCCGCATCCGGTGTCTCCGGTGTCGGTTGAGACGGTGACTGCGGTTCCGGTACCGTCGATTCCCCGGCCGGTGCCTCCGGCGCAGGAGTGTTCCCTCCCTCCGGTATGGTGCTTTCCGACTGCGTCGATCCGGACTCGACCGATACCGATGCATACGCGCTGTACGCCGTCTCCAACAACATCGCAACCAATGCAAGCATCGCAACAAAAGTTTTTACCCATCTTTTTCTCATTATCATAGTTACTCTCTCCATCCCTTCATGAAAACCAATATATCTGTCAAACCATCGTCTATGTACAAAAATGCTGCTATTTTCCATACTCTAAAAAGGTATACAATACCTTTCAAATATAAAGACTTCATCCGACAACAAAAAGGACCAAATTTTTTTTAAAATAATAAAAAATTCGGCCTTTTCACTTAATTCAAACGGATTAGTAAACATATCGGTCAAGAAAGATTCCATGTACAAAAAAACGCTGTTTGGAGGATCCTGCACCGGAGCACGTAACAAGTGTTACGGAATTATCCTCTTCGGTTGCCTCCGTCCGACAGTCATAAACTGATTTATCGGTGACTGTTCTGATATACTGTCGATATTCCTTCAGCGTGTCGCACGTCCAGTAGCTTTTGCTGTCAGGACTGTCCACATAGTAAGAATATATTTGATATCGGTAGATTCCTTCTTTTTTAAAGATATAAATATACGGATCCTTTTCATACAAGCCTTCCTCGCGGATAAAACGCTTCAAAGAGCCGAACATCGTTCCGTTCTTCATGTTATGCCCATAAATAAATGTATTCCATGAAGTCAGATCCGCATTGACCTCCCAATCCATAAAAATGCTTCCCGCGCTGTTCTTTTTATCTTCAAAGGTCTGATGGAGGTAATAGTCGTTATCTTCCCCCTGCACAACCGGATAGCTGATCCCGACAGCTCCCACGTAAAGCCATGCCACTACATCCCGGTTAATTTCTTCAAGACCCGCAAAGTCTACTTCCAAATCAGGAAAATCTTTCCGATTCGGATTCCTTTGAAGCTCTTTTTCAGTCTCCCCCTCTGCTGTCATACGCCCCGTTTCCGATTGTTGTACATTTTTCTGCGCAGCTACTGTTGATGTCTCCTTTTCAGATGCCAATTGTTCCGCATACTTTTCCAGATTATCGTATTCATTTTCTGCCATCTTATATTCACGGGCTGTTTTAAGCAGCATTCCTCCTGCTGCTAAAATAGTGCACGATGCGATAATCAAAATAATCACTTGAGTTCTTGACATTGATTTCTCTCCCACAAGACTTGTTGATACAAATTTTTATTATCATAACATTTTTCTATTTAGCCGTCAAAGTACGACTATCTTTTTCGGGGATTTTAGTTTATGATAAGGACGAATAAATAACAAGGAGGTATTTGTATTTTATGAAAAAAGAAATAAACATATTTGATTACGCAAAAGAAATTATGAATGCTATCAGCAGCGGCGTTTTGCTCACAACAAAAGCAGAGGGCAGAGTAAACTCCATGACAATTTCCTGGGGAACACTTGGCATCGAATGGGCAAAGCCGATATTCACAACTTTTATACGGGAAAGCCGCTTTACAAAGGAGCTGCTGGATAAAAACCCTGAATTTACGGTTAACATTCCACTTGGCGGTATTGACAAACATATTTTAGGCATCTGCGGAACGAAATCAGGGCGTGATGTAGATAAGATCAAAGAGCTCGGACTGACTCCGGAGGATGCCGATCTGATTTCCGTACCCGCCATCAGGGAACTGCCTCTGACACTCGAATGCAGGGTTATTTATAAGCAAAGGCAGGATGAGAATGCAATTACCGAAGAAAATAAACAAAAATTCTACCCACAGAATGTAGACGCTTCTTTCCATGGTGCAAATCGAGATTACCACACCGCTTACTATGGTGAAATTGTGCGCGCGTATATTTTGGAATAATAATCACAAACAAAATATCCCGCAGACATATTGCCTGCGGGATATTTTGATTAACTATTCCTGATAATTACTTGTAGTTTACAATATTGCCAAAGTCAACCTTTAAGGAAGCACCGCCTACAAGGCCTCCGTCGATGTTCGGCTGGCCAAAAAGATCTGCCGCGGTTGCAGCATTTACAGAGCCGCCGTACTGAATACGAACCGCTTCTGCCGTGGGTGCATCATACACTTCTGCAATACACTCACGGATCGCCTTGCATACTTCCTCTGCCTGAGCCGTTGTAGCCGTCTTGCCTGTTCCGATTGCCCAGATCGGCTCATATGCAATCACCATGGAAGAAACCTGATCTGCACTAATGCCAACAAGATCGGACTTAATCTGCATACGAATCCAGTCAAGGGTAATACCCATCTCTCGCTGCTCAAGCGTCTCCCCGCAGCAAAGAATCGGTGTAAGCCCTGCCTCAAAAGCCTTCTTCACCTTCTTGTTTAACAGAACATCATCCTCTTTAAAATACTCGCGTCTCTCCGAATGTCCGATGATCACATATTTTACGCCTGCGTCTTTCAGCATCGCCGCGGAAATTTCACCTGTGTAAGCACCTTTTTCTTCAAAATACATGTTCTCCGCGCCAACCGCTACATTTGTTCCCTTTACTGCTTCTACTACAGGAACAATGTCGATTGCAGGAACACAATATACAACATCTACATCCTCTGATTTTACTAAGTCTTTTAAATCCGCACATAATTTTACGGCCTCACTCGGAGTCATGTTCATTTTCCAGTTTCCGGCCACAATTGTTCTTCTTGCCATTTTCTTGCTCTCCTGTTCATTTTTATTTGTTTTCTAATAATATCACCAAGCCCTCACTTACATCCTTGCTCTAGGCTCGACAGTACCTCGCCAAGAGCGGATTAGTAAGTTCGAACTAGGTTCGATAATAATTCGCCATACGCTCACTTACATCCTTGCTCTAGGCTCGATAATACCTCGCCAAGAGCGGATTAGTAAGTTCGAACTAAGCTCGATAGTACCTCGCTAAGTTCTCACTTATCGTCTGCAGCAACAACGCCGGGAAGTGCTTTGCCTTCGAGGAATTCGAGTGAAGCACCGCCTCCTGTTGAAATGTGGGACATCTTATCAGCAAAGCCCAGCTGGTTGACTGCAGCCGCACTGTCACCGCCGCCGATGATTGTCGTTGCATCGGTTTCTGCCAATGATTGTGCAACCGCTATGGTACCCTTTGCAAGAACAGGATTTTCGAATACGCCCATAGGTCCGTTCCAGACAACTGTTTTTGCAGATTTCACGGCATTCGCATAAAGCTCTGCAGTCTTCGGTCCGATATCAAGACCTTCTTTATCCGCAGGAATCTTATCAGCATCTACAACC
>JASGGU010000135.1:0-5612 GCA_047602645.1 Lachnospiraceae bacterium
GACGCTTCTTTTCGCGCTGATGCTCCCTGCACTTCTTTTTTACCTGATCAGTAACCTTCGTGCCAAAACATGGAGAAATTCGAATTTTTCTAAGATTTTTGCGAAATTTTCCCTCATCGACCGGTTTGTATCGCTATATCTGCTTGCTTGTTTTGTCACGTTTCTCTTAAGCCCCTATCAAACTTTTCAGTTTTTCGGAGCAGATGCATCCAATCCGGCTTGGACGGGCTACAGCGGCTGGTTTATGGGATTTAAAAGCCAGCTAATGTTTATCGTTCTCTATTTTCTCATCTCCCGTTTTTTTATGAAGAGCTGGAAAACAGATTTGCTGATTGCCTTGACAGGTGCTTCTGCGATCGTATTTCTGTTCGGCATTTTACACCGGTTTTTGATTGATCCGCTCTCCCTTTATGAGGAGATCGATTCTTATTATTATGCGCTTTTTTTATCCACGATTGGACAGTCTACCTGGTATTCCAGTTATTTGTGCACTGTTTTTCCTATCGGCTTGTTTTTGTTCTGGCACTGCGACAAGCGCTGGCAGCGCATACTGCTCGGCATTTACAGCGCAATCGGTTTTGCCTCCCTCGTCACGCAAAACAGCGACAGCGCCTATTTCGCATTGGCAGCCTTTTTATCTGTCCTGTTTGCATTTTCCTTTCAGTCCGTGAAGAGCCTCAGGCGCTTTTTGGAGGTTCTTTTGATTGGCGCGCTATCCATGCGGCTGATCGGCATATTTCAATTGCTGTTTCCGGATAGGGCAATTCCTGTTGATAAGTTGTCTGCTTTTTTTTCTCAAAATCCCTTTTTATGGATTGCCATTTTTATACTTGTGCTCCTCTATTTTCTGCTTGTGCATCTGGAAGTCAACGGCCGCTTTCAAATCGAATCCGTGGTATGTGTCAGACGCCTCGGTCTATTCCTGATTGCCGCTGCTATCCCTGTCGGACTTCTATGTATCGTTCTTACGACAACCGGGCATCTGCCGGCTTTTCTCTCTTCATTTGAGCGCTTCGGCTATTTTATATTTGACGAGAACTGGGGGAATGGGCGCGGTTTTACATGGAAATACTGTATTTCGATGTTTGCGGAATATCCGCTGAAGTTAAAGTTATTCGGCGTCGGCTCCGATTGCTTTGCATCCTATACTTATGACTATCACGCTGATTTTGTGGCTGCCAAATGGGGAGAGTCTGTGCTTGCTAATGCCCATAACGAATGGATGAACATGCTTTTGACGACCGGTATTTTCGGCCTTGTCACTTACACCGGTATTTTTATTTCTTCCTTTGTGCTGTTTATCAGGGAACAAAAAAACAGCATTTTCCTGCTTGCCGCCGCCGGCTCCATCGGCTCCTATTTTTTTCATAACCTGTTTTGCTACCAGCAGGTCATGTGTACCCCCTTTATTTTCCTGATCATCGGTCTCGGGGAATTTGTTCGCAGGGAACACGCCGGAAAGCTTTGAGCAAATACAAAATAATACGAAACACATAAATTCTTTGTTTATTCACAAAAATAATATTTCCATAATTCACTTTTTGCGTTACAATAGTAAAGACGTCAGCAAACAATAAGGCTGATGAATATAGATTGGAAATAGGAAGAGGTCGCTATGAAAAAGGAGACACAAAAGGATGACGTACAATTAAGCCTGAGCAAACAGAAAAGGCTTGAAAGAGAAAAAAAACGAGTCAAAAATAAGCGGGAAAAACTCATATGGAAAATTGCAGGCATTGTTCTGGCTGTGCTTCTTGTCGGTTTGATCGTCGCGGCAATCGCTCAGACTATTTATTTTTCCGCCAACAGCGTAACTGCGAGCAGTGATTACAGCGCACAGCTGACTGATGATGGGTTCATCAAGGATGTAAACGCCTCCTCCAACATTACGCTTGCCGATTATAAAACAATTACGGTTCCGCTCAGCGAAGTCGAGTATTCCGACGATTCTGTAGAAGCCGATATTCAAACGCAGCTTGATAACTATCCAAACCTCAGTATGGAATCGGGGGATTTGATTGCCGACGGCGACAAGATCAGCATCGACTTTGTCGGAACGGTTGATGGTGAAGAATTTGAAGGAGGCAGCGGCGAGGATTATGACCTGACAATCGGTTCTAATTCTTTTGTCGATGATTTTGAGCAGCAGCTGATCGGCCATGGTGTCGGTGAGTCTTTGACCGTCGATGTAACATTTCCCGCTGATTATCAGACTGTGGATCTGGCCGGAAAGGATGCTTCCTTTGCAGTTACTGTCAACGGTATTTATGAAGCTTCTGTTTTTGACGACGCTTTTGTCCAGAAAAACCTTTCCTCCTATGCGGATACGGCTGAAGGCTACCGCGAATATTTAAAGGAAACCAATTATGAGACAAACCTTGATCAGTGGCTCGCCTCTTACCTGATCAAACATACGTCGGTAACTTCTTACCCGAAGGATTACCTTAATAATTTAAAATCGACACAAAAATATACCGATCAGAGTACTTATGAATATATGAATCAGTTTTATACAAGCTATACCGGCTCTCCGGCCTATACAAGCTTCACCCAATATACGGGCATGTCTCAGGGCGAATATGACATAAGCCTCATCGATACCTGCAAAGCAATCGAAAAAGAAGCGATGATTTATCAGGCTATCCTTGAAACTGAAGGCGTAACCGTCACGGAGGACGACTACAAGGCATACCTGACAGAGACGAGCGGCTCCGCCGATTCTTATGATACACAGGTTGAGCAGTACGGCAAAGGTTATGCGATCCAAAACATGGTTCGTATAAAAGCACTCGAAATTGTTAAGGGCTACGCAACAGTACAATAAGCCTTTCCTATTATAATGAAAAAGAGTCAGCATTTATACTGACTCTTTTTCATTATTCATTACCATTGATCCATCCCGTTTTTCATTTCCATGCCCCACTCGATTTTTGCGCCCTTCTCAAGCAAATCGAGCATTGTACTGAATGACTCTAAGAGCATTGCCAGCTTATCGCAGTCCGAGCCATTCTTTCCCCGGTCTGTGCGGACATTATATTTGCGCATCTGCCACACAAATATATCGGTAATGCAGTAACCATTTATCGAACAGCAGCACAAAAAATCCTGGCGTTCCGCATAGTATAGGAACTCCTTATAAACCTCCGGCGCCTCAAGAAGCCTTTTCCAGAATACCTCCTGCCACTGCGGGACGTATCCGGCAGCCTCACACATTTCGGACAGCTTGCCGTATAATTTAAATTTCTCCTGTGCAATGATTATTTGCCGCATTCATCCTCCGCCTGCTGCTCCATATAAAACGGATAATTCTTTCCGTCATCATCGCTCACGCCGAAACGCTCTGCCTCGGCCTTTCTATTCCATAAAAAGCTGAATTTCAGTTCGGTCCCATTTTTAATTCTCCTGAGATTTTCTATGTGTCTATACCAGATAAAAGCAGTAGCAATATACAAAATGAATGCCGCTGATACGGAATGCTGCACAACTCCCTGTGCCGCCGGAAAAATCAGCGCAACGCTCATCGGTGCAAAACAAATATAATCCGTGACAAATGCCACCAGCACTGCAATAAACAGCAGGATCAGAAACATCCGGTAGTCAAGTGCAAGGATTGTACCGCCGAGTGCCGCAAATCCCTTTCCGCCACGGAATCCCATATAAAACGGAAAAATATGGCCCAGAATAACTGCAGTTCCTGTAATTACGCCTGCAAGAAGCAGTTCGGGAAACAACCATATAAAAAACCGGGATGCGGCATATGCCTTTAAGATATCCACAACCGCAACGATCGCGCCGGCCTTTTTGCCCATGAGGATAATTACATTGGATGCACCGGCATTTCTTGATCCATATTCACGGATATCATACCCCTTCATTCTGGAAAACAGATAGGACAGATTGATACATCCGACCAAATACCCTAATACGATACATATGATAGCTGCAAATACTTTATTCATCTCTTAATTCCATATCCTCCCTGCCGTATTTCTCGAAAATACGGCTTGTTTGCCCACATGTCCGCCTATAAATTGAGTATACCGCAAATGCTTGTTGTTTTCAAACCGCGTGTAGTAGTTTTCATCTCTAGATTGGCGAGCTGCCTATATAATGAAAAGTACTCCTTTCTTGCAATAAGCTGTTCGCAAAAAGAAGTACTTTTCTAAATTGAGATATTTTATCGTTTATCACTGCTTATGAGCTACTGAAAAATCATTTTAATTTTGTTTTCCATTAATTCTGCCATCTGTCGATGACCTTCCTCCGTATAATGGATTCCGTCCAGTTTGTTGATCTCCACCTGCCCTGACGGGTCCAGGTAATAGATCCCGTAGCGCTTTGCAATTGCCTCATAGTAGTCTCCAAGCTCCCTGCTTTTTTCCTCGGCGTCAGGCAGCATTCTGTCCAGATCGACATTTCCTACACTGCTGATCGGTACGGGCGTGACAAGCAGTACCTGAGGTGCCTTCTGTTCATAACCTGCATCGGATTTTAAAACTGCCCTGATTAGATTTTCCATTCCGGCACCGACATCAAAGCTGGAAACAGAAAACCGGCCCTTTAGGTCATTCGTCCCCAGCATAATAACGACCAGATCCAGCGGTTTATGGCTATCAAGACACGGGAGCAGGTATGCTTTCCCGTTTTTATATTCCTCAATCGGATCATCCCATACGGTCGTACGGCCCCCTAATCCTTCTTCAATCACATAATAATCATCGCCGAGCGCCTTCTGCAAAATACCCGTCCAACGCTGATCCCTCGCATATCTGTTTGTCAAGTCGGACTTCAAGCCATAGGTATTGGAATCCCCGTAACATAATATATTTTTCATGATCATCTCCTGTAATTACGCTTTTATCCTTTTTACTTTGTCCGTATTGGTAAAAGTGTCAAATGCGACAGCCAAAATCAATACGACCCCTTTTACGACCTGCTGGTAGTATTCGCCGATATTCATAATCGTAAGTCCGTTGCTCAGCACCCCAATGATCAGCGCTCCGAAAAAAGCACCTGATATTTTTCCTTTTCCCCCGTTGATACTGACTCCGCCGATGACAACTGCCGTCACAACGTCCATTTCTGTTCCGGTACCGGATTGGGGCGATCCCGAGCTGATTCTCGCCATGAGTGTAATTCCCGCAATACCCGCCAGAAGAGCACTCAAAGAATACAGGGACACCTTGATCTTATTCACTGCGACACCCGCCAGTCTGGCGGCTTCTTCATTTCCGCCGATCGCATAGACATAGCGTCCGTAATAGGAATTATTGAGCACAAAGTTGACAATCAGTACAATCACAAGCATTGTGATGACCGGAACAGGAATTACACCGATTTTTCCCTGACCCAGGAATACGACTTCGTCCGGAATTTTATAAATTGGGATACCGCCCGAAAAAATGTAAGCCAGGCCTCTTGCGACTGTCATCATACCAAGCGTAATTACGATTGCAGCCACGCGCAGCTTTACGATCAGAAAACCGGTCAATGTACCAAACAGTGTCATAACGACCAGCGTCAATAAAATCGCTGCTGCCGGCGGAAGCTGAATTTCCACTAAAAGCTTTGCGCAAAGCACACCCGTCAATCCCAGAAGTGAACCAACCGTC
>JASGGU010000136.1:0-5423 GCA_047602645.1 Lachnospiraceae bacterium
CATCTACATAATAATCGGCATTCGGTTTGCCAAAATGAAGTTCGTGGTAGTGAAGCCCCCAATCGTTCAACTGACGCTCGGTCACCTCACGCCAATCGATACCCGTCACATAGCCGCGCGCAGTAAACAGGATAATTTCATTTCCCCATTCATACAGCCGGTTAATAATTTCTATCATGTCCCGGTTAGGCGGAGCGGCATCATAGTCAAGACCGCCGCGAAAACCTGCAATTACACCGTCGATATCAAAAACAAAGCGCTTGCCCCCATTTTTAATTTTTAAAAATTCTTCTGCTTTTTTGAATTCCTCTGCCGTATCGATATCAAAATTATCGTTCATCCGGTAGCCCATAATCTTTTTCCCGGACATCGAATGCTGCTTTGTGATGACCTGCGTCCTGATCACGTCGATACAGGCATTTTGATAATATACCTTCGGAAGCTGCTGGCGCGGCATATTATAGCATTCCTCAATATCGGTCATGAGCGGGTCCAGAAGACTGAAATCGGAATCCATATCCCTGCACAGCCACATTTTATAAGGAATCTCCTTGGCAGGTGCAATGCAGCGCATAGAATCAATTGATTCATCCGCAAGCATCTGCCCGATCATTTTATCAATATCCTCCACATCCCTGATCGGATAAGTCGGGCGAAGCTGCACAACCAACTCCGGAATGTAATTTTCTTTTTGTTTCAGGAACGTCAGCGCATGGTAAAAAACATCATAATCAAGCGCTGTATCCGTCGCATATTCGGCCGGACGCAAAAAAGGAACCTCCGCACCATACTCTCTTGCAATCTGCGCATACCTTTCACTATCCGTACTGACAATAACACGATTGATGTAATGCGACCGCTTCGCATGTTCGATCGAATACGCAAGCATCGGCTTTTTATCAATGAGGCGGATATTTTTGTCCGCAACGCTTTTTGAACCGCTTCTTGCCGGAATGACTGCCAGTATTTTTCTTACTCCCTGTCCCTCGCTTATCATACGTCCCTCCATATTGCCGCTTTCACCGGCCAAATATAGTATACTCTATATGAGCCCTTGCTTCAACCTTTCTGTTCCCCTTGGGACGGATTCCTGAAAATTTTTCGCTCAATGTCTGCGATCGTCGTTTTTTCTAAATATTTCATACACTGTTCATTCATATTCGTATAAATATCAGCCATCACGTCCGCCATTCCGGAAGCAAGCAGGCAGCCCGGATCCTGATAGCCCGTCCGTTTTGATACAGTGACCGGAATTTCCTCCATGGAACGGCATACTTGCGCAAGCGTCACCCGTTCCGGATTCTTAATGAAGCAGGAGCCACCCTCGATGCCCTCTTTTGTCTCGATCAGGCCCGTCTTTTTTAATTTAGCGAGCACTTTTCGCACCGTGGCCGGATTCGTGCATACATTTTCCGCAATCTTTTCACTGCTCAGGCAGCCGCCTTTATGATTTAAAAAAACAAGCGCATGTACCGCCATCGCAAATTCACTTGTCATATACCGTTTCCTCCGAAATCATTTTTTGACCAAAGCCGATTGCAATCGCCTGATGCGGGCAGGATGCCTTACACGCTCCGCACCGGATGCACTCTCTGCTGTTTGGCGTCTCATATACCGGAATGTCCATCGGACACGCTTTCCTGCATACCTCGCATTTTGTACAGCATTTTTCATTGATCGTGATCCTGTAAAATGCAATCGGGTTGAATAAGCCGTAAATTCCGCCGAGCGGACACAGATATTTGCAAAAAGGCCTGTATACCCCCATCGACAGTACCAGAATGACGATGAGCAGAAAGCTCTTCCATGTGAACAGCCAGCCGGTTGCCTCTCTGATCGCCGGATTTAAAAGAGAGAGCGTCCAGCCGCCCTCTAAAGTACCTGCCGGACAAATCAACTTGCAAAACCACGGAGTGCCCTGTCCGATGATATCCACAAAAATGAGCGGCATAAGCAAAACAAACACCGCTAAAATCACATATTTTAAGTAAACCAGATAACGATGCCCCGGCAAATTCTTAACTTTTTTAAAAAAAGGGATTTTATAAAGCAAATCCTGCAGCAGACCAAAGGGACATAAAAAGCCGCATACAACGCGCCCCAGCACCGCTCCCACGAGCATAAAGAAGCCAAGCATATAAAAAGAAAATTGGAAATTCCGGCTTCCCATCACGGCCTGCAAAGAGCCGATCGGACAGGAGCCAAGCGCGCCGGGACAGGAATAGCAGTTCAATCCCGGCACGCACAGTTTCTTTAAGTTTCCCTGATAGATACTTCCTTTTGTAAAGCCCGTCACATATCCGTTTGACAATGCTGTCGCAATCAATTGGATCCATGTACGTTTTTTCATGTTCCGCCTCCGTTTATCCGATCCCGATGCACTCCAGGCAAATGTGTATGGCCTTCTCATATAAAACATTCACTTCGCGCCTGTAAACACCGGCAAGCATCAGCAGGATGCCGGCACCCGCCAACAGCAGTGATCCGTATCTTTTCATGCTGTATTCCTCCTAAAGTCCCTGCTTTACTTCATCAATCAACGTTTTCCAGTCATCCTTGCTCCTTGAACCCACAACAGTATCCACGATCGTCCCGTTTTTATCGACGAGGACAGTCGTCGGCACCGCGCTCACACCGCTCAAATAAATATCATACAGCTCCTGGGTCGGCAGCAAATGCAAGTAATCGGCACCTGTCTCGTCAATAATTGTCTGTGCCGTGCGGATTCCTTCCTCATCATATACATCTACAGCAATTCCTACGATCTGCACGCCCGTCCCGGCATACTCCTCCGCCAGCTCACCGAGATCCGGCATTTCCTGAATACAAGGACCGCAAAAGGTTCCCCATATATTCAGTACTGTCAAATCCGCTCCGGCGATCAGAGCCTGATCCACCGTATTTCCTTCGAAATCCATAGCGGTAAAGGAGGCAAACTCGCCTGTCATCCCGTCTGAGTCTCCCGCAGCAGCCGCCTCATCCTCTGCAATTTCCGCTTCCTTTCCGTCGTTCTCTATTTTTTTCTCTTCCTCCTGCAGAATGGATTCTTCTATTCCTTCTTCAGCTTGTATTTCCGTACCATCTGCCGCTGCCCCGCAACCCGTCAGTACAAACAGCACCGCTGCCAACATCCATATCCTTTTTCTCATAACTGCTCTCCTTTTCTGAAATCACCAAATTATTATTTCCCCTCTATACTGTAATTATGTTTGTTACAGTTCAAATTGTCAAGAGGAAATCTTTCTTTTGTTCCGCGCGCAAAGCCGCACATAAAAAAGAACCCCTGCAGGGGCTCTTTTTTTTGATATATTTAATCGGCGGACTCATTATAATCGATTAGTATTCCATTGCTTTCAAAAACCGGATTTGCATTCATCAAATTGGTCTCTACCTTTTCCCAATCTATAACCTGCATAAAAGAATCCAAATAATCCTCTCTGCGGTTAAGATTTTGCAAAAAATACGCGTGTTCCCACATATCCACCAGAAGGATCGGCACAAAACCCATCTGAAACGGCGTATTCTCATCCGCCATTGTAAAAATGTAAAGCCGCCCTTTATTATATGTCAGCCAAGCATATCCCGATCCAAACACAGACAATGCGGCATCCTTAAATTCTCTTGTAAACTGCTCCAGGCTGCCAAAACTCTGCACCAGCAGTGCCTTCAAAATCCCGTCTTCTATTTCGTTTCTGTCTGTACACAGAATTTCAAAATACATGCGGTGATTAAACACACCGCCTGCATTATCCCCGATCGAGACTTTCAGTTCGGGCGGAATGAGACTGGTGTTACTCAGCATCTGTACCAATGAGTATTGCTGCATATATGGATTCTGTTCCATAATCTCGTTTAAATTATCAATATATGCCTGCAGATACTTGTTATGATGGATATACATTGTCTCAGCATCTATATAAGGTCTTAAGGCATTATAGGCATAAGGGAGCGGCTCATTTACAAAAGGATAGTAATCATTCATAAAAAATACCCCTTACTGCGACTGTTGTTATAATATATGAACGGAACCCATAAAAGGTGCTTTCGGCTGAACGCCGTTTTTGTTCTGATCCACCCGATTCTGAACCTTCTCCATATCCACCAGAGAGCTGTGCAAATGCATGGCTACCTGCTCCAGAGCCTCCTCCTCATTTCTTTTTTCAAAAGTAGTGATATAATTCCAATGAGATACATGCGCACGTTCAATATTTTCATCCAGCATAAATAACTGGTTCCGATAATCAGCCAGACACTCCGATATATTCCTTTGAATTTTCATCAGCAGATCATTCCCGCTCATTTCCGTTATAAGTTCATGGAACTCTTCATCGTAAAGTGTCATTTTCACCGCCCGCTTTGATGCATCCTCCGTTTTGGCAATTCTCTTTTTTGCACTGAGGGCAAGCTCTTTTAATTCTTCAACCTTCTGTTCCTCATAATTTTGCAGGGCAAGCTTGACTGCCATTGTCTCAATCGCAAGCCGCACTTCCATATAGTCGGCAATCGTCTGACCGTTTTCCTTAAACCAATCCGCCACCTCTGCCTCCCTGACATCCTTTGAAAATTTTATAAAAAAGATTCCTTTTCCTCTGCGTACTTCTAAAATTCCCATCGCCTGCATCATGCGGTAAGCTTCTCTTACCGTTGAGCGCCCGGCCCCAACCATCTGGCATACCTCGTTTTCAGTCGGCATTTTATCCCCGGTAACCAAATTATTCTCAACAATATAGTTTGTCAGTCTGTCAATTACCTGTTCAACAATAGAAATCCGTTCAATTGGCTTCATAGCATTTTCTCCTTCTTTTTACGTCACGGCGCTTTCTTTGCCTCCCATGCCCGCTCCGTATTCTGAACGGCAAATTTACCGCCCGTAATCTGTACATCAAAGCCTGCTATATAAGCGGCCGCATCCGATGCAAGAAATACAATCGGCTTTGCCAGATCAGCGGCCTCACCCAAGCGCCCCGCAGAAATATTACGGACCAGCTTTTCCTTATTCTGCTTGATATTTTCATGACTGATTTCCGTATTAATCATTCCCGGCACGATTCCGAGCACACGGATGCCATAAGGAGCCAACTCTGCCTCTGTCGTGCGCGTCAGGCTTGAAACGGCGGCCTTGGTTGCTCCGTAAACAGCCCCTCCCACACTCGGAATGACGGACGCAAAACTGGAAATATTGATGATAACGCCCTTTTTCTGTTTAATCATATAAGGGCTTACAATCCGTATTCCATCCCAGACGGCTTCCAGATTGATTCCTACAATCGTATTCCATTCTTCTTCAGTATAGTCTAAAAAAGGCTTGTCATTGGCAACACCGGCATTATTCACCCACACATCAAGACTTCCGAACCGATTATGTACGTTGGCCGCAAACAGCTTCAGCCTTTCTTTATCACGAATATCAAAAGACTCCGCAT
>JASGGU010000137.1:0-5211 GCA_047602645.1 Lachnospiraceae bacterium
AAAGGGAAGACCAGCAACTGCGATTGAAAGATCATCAATGTGATATGATACAGGGCTATTTAATCAGCCGGCCGCTGCCGGAAGCTGAGGCGATTTCCTTACTGGAGTCTTTTAAACCAAGCCTGTAACCGGATATGTATTTGCTGAAAACCTGCGTATGCGATTGATATTAGTCAGATTATTTATTCGGATACCAGGATAATGAAGACTAATATGGCTAGTGTTAAGAGCCTCCTGTGATAATATGATGCAGGGGTTTTACTCCCATTCAGAGAACAACAATAAGATTATGCTCCAAATGAGTTTAAACGAGATTAATGAGCATTAGGTAGCTTGTATTTTGGGGGTACATAATTCATGGATAAAAATGAGGGATTAATACAATCAGTTGATAGAGCACTCGCTATTATGGAGGTTCTTCTTAGAGAACCAGAACTGGGGGTAACTGAATTAAGTGCTGAACTTGGTCTTGGAAAGAGCACTGTCCATCGTCTGCTTCTAACTATGAAGGTTCATGGACTTATAGATCAGACGCCTTCCAGCAAATATAGACTGGGTATTAGGTTAGCTATTTTTGGTGAGACCGTGGTGCGCAGGCTTGATCTGCGGAAAGAGGCAGCTCCTTTCCTTGCAGATCTTTCTAAATTATCAGGAGAAAGTGTAAGCCTTGCTATTCTGGATGAGTACAGTATTTTATATATTGATCGGATTGACTGCCTTGAACCACTGCGAATGGGTGTAAAAATAGGCCTGCGGTTGCCTATTTTCTGTACCAGTATGGGCAAAGCCATTTTGGCAAATTTACCCGAGCAAAAATTAAATAAGTTGTTTGACGATAGTAAATTTCAAAATACATTAATAAAATATACGGATAATACTATTACTGAACTAGGAAAGTTGCGAGAACACTTAAAAAATGTCAAAGAACTGGGCTTTGCTTTAGATAGGGAAGAACACAATCCTGGAGTCAGTTGCATCGGGGCGCCGATTTTTGACCATTTAGGCAGAGTGGTTGCTGCAATAAGTGTAGCAGGTCCCACGATACGTATGACGCCGGACAGAATTGAAGAATTGATACCATACGTAAAGAAGTCTGCTATGGATATATCGCTGCAATTAGGTCATCAGAATAAGTTTTCAGATTAAAATAATTTTTCTGAAAAGGATCTTTTAGGCAGGAAAACTTAGATAAAAGTCTAAAATATAACTAGAGGGAAAATACGGAACGTTGTTCCACATTGTGTAACAACGATTATTTTTATAAAATATATGGAACGATGTTCCGTAATAAGGAACAAAAATAAATTACGGTTTTTAAGGAGGACTTATGAATGATTGATGAAGAGGTCAAACAAAAGCTTCGAGAGGCTGTGGGCAATGAAAACGTTCTGGATTCCGATCTCGCTCGTTTTAGTTACTCCTACGATTCCTCGTCTATGCCAATACTGCCTGCAAAAATGCCTGACATAGTCGTACGTCCGGGAACTACGGACGAGGTGTCAAAGGTCATGGCTGTTGCCTATCGAAATGATATTCCGGTTACACCTCGGGGAACCGCCAGCGGTAGAACTGGCGGGAGCGTACCATTATTAGGAGGTATAGCACTGTCGCTTGAACGCTTAAACAAGATAGTCGAATTGGATGAAAAAAATATGATGGTTACGGCGGAAGCCGGTGTTCGTACAATTGACTTGTATAACCATTGCGCGGCGAAAGGCTTTTTCTATCCACCGGATCCGGCAAGCTGGAAGGTATCGACAATAGGCGGCAATATCGCGGAAAATGCCGGTGGTATGCGTGCTGTCAAATATGGAGTAACCAGTAACTATGTAATGGGTCTTGATGTCGTAATCGCGGATGGAACTGTGCTTAGCACGGGTGGAAAGGCTATCAAGAATGTAACCGGCTATAATCTTACAAGCCTTTTTACCGGCTGTGAAGGTACGTTAGGCATAGTAACCAGGGCTACACTCAAACTCATTCCGATGCCAAAACATAGAGGCACCCTGCAGATCATGTTTAAATCTATGGATGACGGATGTGCAACAATCCAGGAGATGCTGCTTGCCAATATTGTACCGGCGGCTGCTGAAGTCATGGATAAAACCAGTCTCTATGCGGTAGCAAAAAAATATAACTTTAAGCTTGATCCTGCGGTTCAGTCATGCGCAGTAATCGAAATTGACGGGGATACGCAGGCGGAGATTGATGAGCAGGCCCGAAAAATTGAAGATATTGCGAAAAGATGCGGTTCATTGACATCGCGCATCGCCCAATCGCAGGCAGAATCAGACGAACTCTGGTCTATCCGCCGTGGAATGAGCCAAGCGGTGGCAGCCATGGCTCCAAACCGTATTGGCGAAGATATTTCTGTACCTCGCGCTGAGTTTCCGGAAGTTGTACGAAGAATTAATGCACTTTCGAAAAAGTTTAATCTTACGATTGTTGTATATGGCCACGCAGGCGATGGGAATTTGCATCCCACGGTCCTATGTGATTTTTCTGATGAAGAACAGATGGAGCGGGTACACAAGGCAATAGATGGGATATTTGAGGCTGCGCTCGCTGTAGGCGGAACATTATCTGGCGAGCACGGCATAGGTACCAGTAAGAAGCCTTACATTACAGATGCTCTCGGTCAGTCGGGATTGCATGTTCATAAACTTATAAAGCAAGCGCTTGATCCGAAAGGAATTTTGAACCCCGGTAAGATTTGGTAGGTCAGGGAGGAGGGGGCTTCATGCAAAACGATACAGAGAGTAAATTGCTGCGAACCGCTGAACATAGCGTTAGGCAATGCGAGCGATGCGGGACTTGTATTACAGTTTGTCCGTTGTATAACAATGTAAAAGATGTAGAGGCGGTTGGTCCCAGGGGCAAAAACATGCTTTGCCGTGCCTTAGCCCAAGGTGGCCTAAAGTCAACTACTGAAGTGTTAAATGCAGTAAACTTCTGCCTTTTATGCGGCACCTGTGTTGAGAACTGTCCTAGTAAAATAAAGACTGATCGAGCAATGATGGATATTCGGGAGTACCTGGCAAGCCAGCGGGGAGGCCCTGGCATAAAGTACAGCGTCCTTGGCGGCGTGATGAAAAGAAGGTCATTGGTAAAGCTGGGAGCGGGTGCATTGTCGATTGTGCGTAAATTAGGCCTGCACAACGTCGTTCCTTACGGAATGGCACCGAAAGCATACAAAAGATCGCACTTGCTTGAGTCATTCGCAGGTCCCAATATTCATGGGTCTAAGATTGAGACAGTTCATATACCTGTTGCTACAACCTCGAAGGTAGCTTATTTTCGTGGATGCGGTATGGAGATGATGTTTCCTGAGGCGGCGGCAGATACAAGAAAAATTCTTGCTACTATTAGCTCACCAATAATAAAAGAAAATGTTTGTTGTGGCTTGCCTCATCTGGCACATGGACTTCGCAACGATTTTATCGAGCTTGCAAAGAGTAATATAGCGATTTATGAGGAGGTAGAAATTGTAGTCACTGATTGTGCAAGCTGTAGCAGTACATTAAAACACATTGCAGATTATTTTATAGAAGATCCTGAGTGGGGGCCGCGTGCGGCAGCCTTCAGTCAAAAAATAATGGACATATCTGAATACTTGGTTAAAGTGGGTTACTCTCCGCAAAAAAAGATAGATGCAACACTAACATATCATGACCCATGTCATTCGGTACGCGGCCAGGGAATAAAGAACCAGCCGCGGCAATTATTGAAAAAGGCAGGGAATTTTGTTGAGATGAAGGAGGCAGATATGTGTTGCGGCGGGGCAGGGTCGTTTCATATGGATTACCCAAAGGCTGCCGCTGAGGTCTTAAAAAGGAAGCAGGAAAATATAGAAAAAACGAAAGCGGATATTGTAGTTACAAGCTGCCCTGTTTGTTTAGTCCAGTTAAACAAGGCGGCAAAGGCAAGTGGTGATAAATTTAAAGCTGTGCATATCAGCCAAATCATTTAAATTAAAAGTAAGTTGCCCGAAATAAAAATCCGGATTTCTTCAAACGGGCGACTAAAGTAAAAAGGGAATATAGTTCCTTTTTGTAAAGCGAGGTGGTATGAAAATTTATAACCTTTAATTGGAACGATTTTCCGTAATGAGGAACAATGCGCGTTCAAAATTACAAAGGGGGAGACGATATGAAAGATAGTGTTCAAAAATTGCTTAATTCAATTTCTGCATATGTAAGGCCAACAACATTTCCGGTCGCTGTAAAACTGATAAAAGAAGGGGAAGAAATACAGCGCCCTGCAAAGAGCAAAAAACCTATGGATACATTAAAACATCCTATTGCACTATGCCAGGGAGTCGCGTTAGCAAGGCGTTATGGCTGGACAATGATTCTTGATAAGCAAGACCATGCCTGTCCGGTTGGTATTGTATTGATGGGGTATGAAGCACCGGATAAGTTGAATAGTGGTTGTATTGCCTGTCCGGGATATGCCGGTTCCATAGAAGCGGGAGCCATTCTGGAACAAAGCAATGCTAAGCTGCCGCAAGGCATGCTAAAGGAGCTGTGGCTGGCACCATTAGATAAGGCTGATTTTGAGCCGGATTTGGTGCTCGTATATGGTAATGCGGCACAAATCGCAAGGATGATTCAGGGGGCGAACTATAATACGGGCAAGGGCGTTTCGAGTAAATCGTTTGGTCGCTTAGCCTGTTCTTCGTATATTGCCCGTACATACCTTGAGGAGGAATGTTCATTGATTGTCCCAAGTGGCGGCGAGCGTGTGTTCGCTATATGCCAGGACGATGAATTAATATTTGCGTGTCCTTCAGCGAAATTCGAAGAGGTAGCTAACGGCTTAGCGAGCGTACATAAACAAGGACTGATCCGATATCCTACTCCATTTTTCGGCCTGTTGGCAGAACCGAAATTTCCTGAATACTATCAATCCATTCTACCGGATGAGAAGGAATAGGGGATAAATACAGGATTTTGGGCTTACCCAGGAATATAAAGACCTACGTAAAATGGTGCGAGAATTTGCCAAGAGCCTTTAAAGCGGGGGGAGTGATATGCCAATGGTAAACATGAATATGCAAACCTTACAAGAAAAACCGACAAAACAGCGGTTTATTATTGCGGCTGTCTTATTCATCGGAATCTTAGTCGCTTATTTGGATCGTGTGAATACCTCAGTTCTAGCCGCAAACGATGGTTTCCTGACAGAGATGGGGATTAAGGGCCAGCCTAT
>JASGGU010000138.1:0-5162 GCA_047602645.1 Lachnospiraceae bacterium
GTTTTTGCTACGTCAACGCTCTTTTTTTCTGTAAGCTGTCAAAGCCTACCGCCAGCACGAGCACAATGCCCTTTACAATCATCTGCATATAAGTACTTACATTCAAAAGAACCATGCCGTTACTAAGAATTCCGATGATCAAAACGCCGGCAACTACGTTTGACATTTTACCAAAACCGCCGGATATGGAAACACCGCCAAGCACAACGCAGGTGATCACGTCAAATTCATAGCCTAAGCCTGCCGTAGGCTGTGCTGAATTTGTACGGGACAGCATGACGATACCTGCAAGACCCGCAAATAAGCCGGATAACGCATATACTAAATACTTTGTGCGGCCTACTCTGATTCCGGAAAGCTTCGAAGCCTCCTCATTGCCGCCGACCGCATAGAAATATCGCCCGAAATAGCTCTTATTTAAAATAAAGGAGCCTGCTGCAAAACAGACAATCATGATGATTACGGGTACCGGCACGGGCCCTATGTAACCCTGCCCTATAATTTTAAATCTTTCGTCAAAACCATAAATCGGTGTACCACCACTGAGAAGATAGGAAGCGCCCTCAAAGACAATCTGTGTCGCAAATGTCGCGATAATCGCGGGAATTCCTATCGTTGATATCAGACACCCGTTTAAAAGACCGACCAGAGTAGACAGCAGCAGCGATACGAGAACGGCCGCAGCCATACCAAACCCCATATTTACCATTAGAAACGCCGCGACAATATTGACAAAGGTAATAATGGAGCCGGTAGAAAGATCGATACCCGAAATCAGAATGACGAAGGTCATCCCTATGGAGGCGATCCCTAACATGGATACCTGACGCGCTATCGTAAATAGATTACTTGAGGATAAAAACCTTGGGTTTGCCAGCGAAAAAGCTATAAATAGGATAATAAATACCATCCAGATCGCCTTTTCTTTTAATGTCCTTACAATTATGATCTTCATCTTTCCCTCCTAAACGGCTGATGCCATCCTCATTATAGTTTCCTGGTTAAACTCTTCTTTTCCTAACTCACCGGTAATCCGGCCTTCCGCCAAAACTATAATTCTGTCTGACATTCCCATTAATTCTTCCATTTCTGATGAAATCAGCAAAATTGTTTTGCCTTCAGCAATCACCTCGTTCATCAGTTTATAAATCTCGGCTTTGGCACCCACGTCAATTCCGCGTGTCGGCTCGTCGAAAATAATCAATTCTGAATTTGCGGCAAGCCATTTGCCGATAATCACCTTTTGCTGATTGCCGCCGCTTAGGTTTTTTACTAATTGCTGCAGCGTCGGAGTTTTGATTAGTAATTCACGCTTATATTTTGTTGCTGTCTCAAGCTCTCTTCTGCTGTTAATGACTGCAGCTTTGGATATTTTTTTATAAATTGGCATATTAATATTATTTTTTACAGATATGCCAAGCAATACGCCATGACGCTTCCGGTCTTCCGGTACGAGCGCAATCCCAAGGTCGATGGCTTCTCTCGGGGATTTTGGATTGACTTCCTTTCCTTTAAATATAATTTTTCCTTCAGTCCTCTTCGCCGCTCCGAAAATCATCTGCACCAGCTCCGTACGACCGGCCCCCACCAGTCCTCCGAGTCCCAGAATTTCCCCCTTGTACAGCTTTAAATTAATGTTCTTATCTCCATTACCACTTACATCCTTAAGCTCCAGTAGAATTTCCTCATGCCGGCTTCCCGCCTCGCGCGGAGGAAATGTCTCAATCAAAGAACGCCCTACCATCAGTTGAATCAGCTCATCCACATGAGACTCCTTCGTAATCAGTGTCTTGATATATTCACCGTCACGCAGCACTACAATACGGTCCGACAGTCTGTATATTTCTTCAAGTCTGTGAGAGATATAAATAATGGATACACCCTTTTTCTTTAATAGTTCACATACCTTAAACATACTCTCTACCTCGGCACTGGTAAGAGGTGCAGAAGGCTCATCCATGATCAGAACTTTTGCATCCTGCATAATTGCCTTCGCAATTTCAATCATTTGCTGGTAGCCGACAGTCAAATTTCCCACCATCGTCTTGGGATCAATCTTAATATTTAATTGTGCAAATGCTTTCTCAGCTTCCTTCTCCATTGCTTTTTTGTCAACAACAATGCCTTTTCTGATCGGGTTTCCCAGAAAAAGATTCTCGGCGGCAGAAAGTCCTTTTACATTATTAAATTCCTGATAAATAATAGCTATCCCATTTTCTGAGGCAAGCTGAGGGGACATTTGGGTAAACTCCTTCCCATTGACTACTATCTTGCCGGAAGTCGGGATAACCGCGCCGGAGCAAGTTTTAATCAACGTGGATTTTCCGGCGCCGTTCTCCCCAATTAAAGCAAGAATCTCTCCCTTCTTCACCTGCAGGGAGACATCTTTTAGTGCGATTACACCGGGATATTCTTTTCTAATATGCTGCAGCTCTAAAATATATTCTTCATTCATTGTTCACACCACGCATTCTTATTTTTTGAATATGGAGTTATCCCCCTCCGGGAAATAACTCCACATTCGCAATTCATACTATAACCTTCCGGTTATTTATAATCTGCCAAATACTCAGCTGCATTTGCGCTGTCGATAACAAGAAGTGGTCTGACCAGATTCTGCTCCGCAAAGGTTTCTCCATTGAGGAGTCTGTCATAAAGATCGACAACTGCCGCCGCTGTTTTCTTGTTAGAGCCTTCGAAGCCTACGGATGCTCTTGTTGCTTCTCCGTTTACGATAGCCTCTAACTGCTGCTCCGTAGCGTCCGCAGAGAAAATACCCATATCCTCAGGAATCTGTCCCTCTGTCTTTGTCATAAATGCTTCATTGGCTCCGATATCCCCGCCTGCACCGATAGAACAAACAATTTTTGTATCAGGATTTGCCTGAAGAATTGTTTCCATGTTCGTTAATGCCGCCTGTGCATCAAGTGCCGGCTGCTGGGCAACAACCGTATATTTGCCCTTTGCTATTTCTTCAAGAGCACTTAAAATACCCGTTTCTCTCTCAAGAAGAATTGGCGTCTGCGGATAATTCATAATTGCCACCTCGGCTGCCTGATCTTCTGTATAATGCTCATTGATAAAGTTTGCCGCTTCCTGACCAATTGCATAACCCAGCTTCGTATTATCAAGGATCCAGTTGAGGTCTGTGTTTGTCATTGCATCGTCCCAGCACATTACCTTAATGCCCGCATCTCTTGCCTGCTTTAAGTAATCCTCAATCGCATTCGGATCAGAAGGATGAACCATGATCAGGTCGACTTGATTTGTCACAAAATTTTCAATCTGCTGAATCTGCGTAGCTGAATTATCATTGCAGGCAAGAATGGTATATTCCCATCCCTTTTCTTTCAGAAGGTTTTCCACCTCTCCGAATACGCCTGCCCAATAGCTGTTTTCAAGCGACTGCAGCGTAATGCCAACCTTAAAGTTTCCATCCGCCTCCGCAGCCTCTGCCGGAGCCTCTTCTTTCGCAGGCTCAGCTGCAGGTTCCTCCGTTTTCGTGTCCTCCGCCTGAGTTGCGGCCGCTTCCGTCCCGGGCTCCGTTGTGCTGCAACCCACTAAAACAGATAGTGCCATAGCTCCGACCAGTAACATACTAATCATCTTTTTTTTCATTTACTACCTTCCTCCTTTAATATTTAATATATAAACAGCTTTAGGCTGCTTATTTCTCATTACTTGTTAAACCTGTTCCGCTGTTCAGCTGAATAACAATCTTCCCTTCTCTTCTGTGATTATCGTCCTCAAATGCTTTTATACAGTCTTCAAGAGGAATGATCTGGCTGATTATTTCCGTCACGTTCAGCCTGCCGGACTCCAGAATTGCGACAGACCTTTCGAAGGTATACGGATTGATGAACGAAGAGGTAAGCTTTAATTCTTTTTTAAAAACCAACTCCGGATCAATCTGTAAGGATGCTCCGGGCCCGGTAAGACCGAACATCATGACAGTTGCTCCTTTTCCGGCACAATTTACGGCTGTTCCAATGGTACATATATTGCCCACACACTCGATCACTACGTTGATATTCTTACATTTTTCTTTCAATACGGCTTCCATATCCTCCCCAATCGGATTGATCACTAGATCCGCACCCAGCCTGGTTCCCATTTCCCGTTTTCCCGCCACCGGTTCTGAAAGGATGATTTTACTGGCTCCGGCCATCCTTGCCAGCTGCAGCATAATCATACCAATAGGACCGCCGCCGATGATCAGAACCTCGTTTCCGGGCTTTATATTACATAAATCAATACCATGCAGACAGCAGGATACGGGCTCGGTCATAGAAGCAGTCAATGCATCCATTCCTTCCCTGAATTTAAATACTTGTTTTTCACAAACGGCACAATATTGTGCAAACCCTCCGTCACAGGTTGTTCCGATTCCAATCACATGTTCGCAGAATTGTTCCTGTGCATTTTTGCAGTAGTAACAGCTTCCGCACATATGATTAGGATCTGCCGTAACCAAGTCGCCTACTTTTACCTTACTGACTTTAGACCCGATTTTTTCCACAATTCCGGAAAACTCATGCCCCATGATCAAGGGAGGTGTCACATCAAAAGCCCCTCCGTCGCCGTTGTATATATGGATATCTGTGCCGCAAATCCCACAATATTGGACTTTAATTAATACATCCGTATCCCCGATTTCAGGAATCTTTACATCCTTTACACGAATATTCCTCGGTCCGTTATAGATCAATGCCCGCATGCTCATGGAAATTCCTCCTCCAATTTTCGCCGTTCCATTTAGGAAATCTTTGCTTGATGCCTTTTGGGATATCTATGTATCCTTAGGACATTATTAGATTACTAGAATTCTAAATTAATTAATATCCTAATAAATTTCTAATTATCCGAGTATCTTATGGTTTTATGCCATTATAAATTTTATCGGCCCCAATAAAATGAGCCGGTTCTGAAAAAAGCATTTCTTAACTTTAAAATAAATGGGATGGATTTAAAATGGATGTGAAATAAAAATAAACCCTAGAAAATACTAGGGTTTTAAGAGGTGCCAACCAGATTTGAACTGGTGATAGAGGTGTTGCAGACCTTTGCCTTACCACTTGGCTATGGCACCATTATAAATTACATAATAATAATGACTCCGACGGGAATCGAACCCGTGTTACCGCCGTGAAAGGGCGGTGTCT
>JASGGU010000139.1:0-4844 GCA_047602645.1 Lachnospiraceae bacterium
TCGAATGAATCGAATACATAATCTTCACTGGTTGTCAAAAAAATGATCTCAGCCTTGCATCCAAACTCTCTCAACCGCTTTGCGGTATCTATCCCGTTGAGCTTTCCCATCAAAATGTCAAGATAAATGATATCCGGCAGATCGGGGGTGTCGGACAAATGAAAAATCAGAGATTCGCCATTTTCAAACACTGAAAGGGCGATGTCGATCTGATTCTTTTGCGCAGTACGCGTAATTAAATCGCTGTATTTTTCTATTGTCTCACGACTATCGTCACATAAATAGACCGTTAACAATTCATGCATCCCCCTTTCCAGTTGATGTGCGAGCTGCTTGTGAAAGACCGCTTGCATCTTACATTCTATTAAGTTTACAACCTGTGCACATAGGGCTCACTCTGTTCCCGAACTATGTTTTCCGGGGCGGACTCTTCTGCGGTCCCGGCGGTACTGTCAATCAGCCGCATGAGCTCCAAGGCGCTGCGAAAGCACGCTTCCTGCTGACCTTCAACCCAGGTGATCGTACCCTGCCACGTAGCATTCTCCCGAAACGCCACCTTTACGATATACGTGGCCCGCCTGCCCTTTGCACTTTTCCCTTTCAAATGATTCCTCCATTTCTGCGTCGTTGTGAAACAGTTTGGTGTCTTATTAAATCTACGGTGTTCTGTCTGGGATGCGGGAAAATTGAGTGTGTCAAAGACCTGTTCCATCTGCATAAAAAGGGAACAGATACCCTCAAACGGAAACGGCTCCGCAGCATACAAGGTATAGAACCTGCCATATAGGTCGGCGCCGCGGCGGCCATCCACACAAATGTCGATCAGGTTTCTGGATGCGGCGTCTGTCCGTATGCGAAGCCCCGCCTTGATATGGCTTTTTAAAAAGGCGCTGCGTTGGAAGGTTCTTTTTTGCGCCATGCAGAGCAGCACATATTCGTTCACGATCATCGGCTGAAGCTGTCTCTGAACGCGAACGCTCGGCTTGCTCGGCTCGTTTTGAACGTCAAAGGCAACTATAATCTCGATCCTCTCACGCCAAACCCAAAAGTGATAGACCGGTACTGATTGTTGATCTTCCGTCACTTCGGACACCGAACCCCTGGATCGCCCTCCCTTTACATAGTTGATGTCAATTTTCATAAACCTACTCCCTTTTGCTTGACTCAAAGCGCTTGAAAGACATGCCCATTTTGCCCGGAATAGGCAAAACGGGCATGCACCTGCACTGTTAAGTGGAGCGATTATCTTTTCAGTAACCCAACAGGTTGCTTGCCTGGCTTTTCCGATAATATGTAACGCCCGCTAATGCTTATTTTCTAAAGGCTAAATATTTTGTTGACTATATTTTTCTTTTTTCTGATTATATATTTTTAAGAATTCTTCATGGTTTTTATCAAACAACTTCTCAAGCTCACGGTCGTATTCGCCCAAAACATCCGGTATGTATTTATGTAACTGGGCTACAGTTTTTTCGGCTTCTGTCTTATTTTTTGCGTCTATATAATACCTTTGGTCGCCACAAATAATTTGAGTGACATAACCTTTCATAGCGACAACCCTGTTATTGATATATGTACTACCATTTACTTCGACAGCATAAATCCAATATATTTTATCAGTTGGAAGAGCGATGATATCGAATTTGCAAAATAATAGGTACGATGGTATCAAAATGATTTTAGAATCTTTAATTACCTTAAACCACGGCAGTTCTATTTGTGTTTTACCATGCGCTATTTCATCATTTATAATTTTGACCGCGGCTCTTTTGTTTGCATTGCTGGATTCAGCCTTAGTATCTAACACAATCTTCAAATGTGTATAATCATCAATATCTTTTTCAATTTTCGAGGCACTCAGAAATTGCGGAATTGCACATAGCAACATTACAACAGCCGGCAATACAAATATGCTCACTGTTACAGCGGCATATTCGGAATCGCTTGCAAAATACATATAGATGCCTAAAAGCACAAACGGCAAACTCACCAAAACTGATGTGATTCCTGTCTTCCATTTCCTTTTTACTAAATTTTTTGCCTGTTGCTCAACAAAACCTACTTCCATAATCATACACTCCTTTTGCAGTATATAAATTTTCTACACATACGCATTTTTCCATGACGGGAAGTCGGGCCATACCTCCCGCCTAATCATTTTCCTTGATGATAAAAGTACAATGCTCGCACTGACAATTACGGCTATGGGACTCGTTTCTGGGCTAAGTATCGCGCTTACGATTTGAATTATTTCTGCAGCAACTTTTATGACCCGTGCGCTGTTTCTCGTTTTAAACTTCTAATGTTCCCGTGTCGTGATAAAGATAGATGGGTCCTTTACCATATCCGTCTTTCTGCCCGATTGCACAATGGAGGAATCCACAGTTGTGTCGATGATCACCCATTTCCCGTCCAGCAGCACCTCGTTCCAGGCATGGTATGCTTCCATGTCGTTCCGGTACCCCATGACAAGTTTTGTGGGGATCTGATTGCTCCGCAGAACCGCTGCAAACAAAGAGGCGTAATCATAGCAAATCGCTTTGCCGAAACGGGCTACATCATTTAGGTCGGGAAGATAGCCGGGCTGTATGGAAGAAGCTTTCTCTTGATCATATTTGAAATTGGACGTTATGTATTTGTAGACAATCTTGACCTTTTCCGTATCGTCCTTCACATTGACAAGCTGCTTGCTGATCTCATCCACAACACGCTGATACCTTTTGTAATCCACCATCTGTATGGAGGCGGTATCTAATGCCTTCGATGTGTTTATATATGAGCACCGAATAAGTGCCGTCCTCCAGCTGAAGCGGCAGGCCCACCGTGCCTGAACCGGGGCCGACGCTGTAGATGTATTGCTCGCCGTCCTTTTCGATCAGTATCTTTCCTTTTGTTGTACGTGAATCATCGTAGGTCGCTGTGATCATACCGCTCACTGCGCCAAATGTTTCCACAGTGATGGAGATATCCTCGTCCCATGCTTTAATGATTGCGTTGAGATCACTGCTCGCCTTCACATGCACAGTCTTGGGATTTTGTATTGTCAGCGTATGGACAGTTTCCACAACCGTCGCTTCTGAGCGCGTAACGATGGTTGTCTCCAACGCGCGGACATCCACCGAGACGAGGGAGAGCATTATAAATATCGCCACTATGGCGGATAGCACACGATTCCTTTGTTTCATCATATCAATTACCTTTGCATTTCTTTTTACTCATTCTGGGATACACTCTTCTGTAAAATTAGGAATTGGAACACCATGCCCCACCCCATCGCTTCCTTGTGCAGCCGTCAGCGCGCCATCTTGGATGGGTACCAAAGTGGGATAGCAGCCCTCAGCTTCCACCATGACATATTCACGTATATCCACCGGATCGCTGATACACCGGTAAACACCGTCTTTTGGCCGATAGATATACATTGCGATTTCACAGCCTTTCTCTTCCTCCTCTGCGAAAAGGAGGCTTGGCAACAAAAACGGGACAAACACGGCTGGATGCCATGTTTGTCCCGAAACTATTATTGTAGGAGAATAAACATGACCCGATCCATAAGAGGTCAGCTCCGAACTGTTCAGTTTTCAATTGATACCTTTAATCTCTGTGATGCACGGCTAAATGCTTATTCGCCCTGTTCTTTTATGTCTATTAAAGGCTTACCATCCCGATCAAGCAAAGGCGTTAATCCTCCGCCGTATCCCCATGCGTGGAAAAGATACAGTATGCCGGTCTCTTTGTCCCGTAATATTCTATTGTTGGACATCATACCAGCTTGTTCTTCCAAAACAATTTGAAACCTATTGTCGTCCTTTTTACTCACGATAATTCCTCCTGTAAAAATATAAACAAAATATACGCTACACTTATTCTTGCTTTTCAAAAATCAAGTCTATATCAATAATTTTGCCGTTTGCGTGTATTTTGGTTGGAATATAACCAACATATCCATACCCTTTTTTAGCGTATTCATCAATTATTTCACGGTGCTTGGTAAATACTGCTTGAACAGCCATAGCTCCATTTTCACGCTCAATAGTAACATACTCGTACTTTAACATTAGTCCATCTCCTTATATATAATATAAATTTGCTACGTTCTCACCTTATCCCTAAAAGGGAAGTCCAGCCGCTATGAAGTGCAATCCATTGAATTAGCACTCATAGATAATGCGCAACATACACTCATACTTGTACTCTGTGGCCCTCAGTAAGTCATTATTTTTTGTCTGAATCATTCTTTTTGCTCACTAAAGCAGGCAAAATTATGGTGCACCATAAAACAGAGGGGGCTACCCAGATGTAGAAAGGTAAGTCAATGCCAAAACGGTCGCTTCCATTAAGCCAACCCAATGCAATAGTTACTAATCCTACGATAATACTTATAATAATAATGGTTTTATTTTTCATTGCCCTGTCCTCTTTTATTTACTTATTTTTTTGCCTTCTTATTGCATGGCCAAAAATGACAACTACGACAGCGCCAGTAATGGCGGCTACTACACCAGAATCGAGACCTAAAAAATGTCCAGTAATGACTCCAAGTAAGACACCAACCACTACGGCAACGATGAGGTAAATGATAAAGGTCTTTGCATTCATGCGATTTTCTCCTTTTTTTAATATAATTTTCCGCTTGCGCGCAGGTAGTTTCCTCTATTTCGGGATGGTGGATTATCTCTCCCGGTTAATCATTTTTGTTTAATGATAAAAGTGCAATGCCGAGAACAACAGGTACAATGCCCGTGCTGACAGTTACGGCTATGGAAGTCGTTTCCGGGCTAAGTAGTGCGCTTACGATCTGAATGATTGTTGATATAACAGCAATGATCAAACAAATTACAAGT
>JASGGU010000140.1:0-4767 GCA_047602645.1 Lachnospiraceae bacterium
AAGCTGATGAATCCCAAAATTAAGGTGATAGGCGTAGAGCCGGCAGGAGCGGCATGCATGCAGGAATCCTTAAAAGAGGGAAAAATTATAACACTCGATTCGGTGAATACGATCGCGGACGGAACGGCGGTTAAGACGCCGGGTGCGCAGATATTTCCTTATATTCAAAAGAATTTGGATGAGGTTTTAACGGTGCCGGACGAGGAAATTATTGTAGCATTTCTTGATATGGTTGAAAATCATAAAATGATTGTGGAAAATTCGGGACTTTTGACGGTTGCTGCGCTCAAACAGCTCAATGTAAAAAATAAAAAAATTGTTTCAATTTTAAGCGGCGGTAATATGGATGTCATCACGATGTCTTCTGTCGTACAGCAGGGATTAATTATGAGGGACAGAATCTTTACTGTTTCCGTGCTGCTGCCGGATAAGCCGGGTGAGCTGTCCGCAGTTGCCAATGTGATCGCAAAGCTGAACGGCAATGTTATCAAGCTTGAGCATAACCAGTTTGTTTCGACGAACAGAAATGCGGCTGTGGAACTGCGTATTACGCTGGAAGCGTTCGGTACAACACACAAGGATGAAATTATGAAGGCGCTGACGGAAGGCGGTTATAGACCGAAAATCGTAAGGACAAACATTTGAGAGGAAAGCCATATGAGCAGGAAATTTTTAATGGGTAATGAAGCGATCGGCTTGGGTGCTTTACATGCGGGCGTAAATCTTGTGTCAGGATATCCGGGTACGCCTTCTACGGAAATATTGGAAACGGTCGCAAGGGAACGGGAGAGTGTGAATCCCGCCGCCTATGTGGAATGGTCAGTGAATGAAAAGGCCGGACTCGAGGTGGCTGCCGGAGCATCCTATGGAGGTGCGAGAACGCTTGTGACGATGAAGCAGGTGGGTTTAAACGTGGCTGCCGATCCGCTCATGAGTCTTGCCTATGTGGGAGTCAAGGGCGGTATGGTCGTCGTATCCGCCGATGATCCTGGGCCGATTTCCTCCCAGACGGAACAGGATACGAGGACGTTTGGGGCATTTTCTAAACTGCCGGTATTTGATCCATCCTCTCCGGAGGAAGCCTATGAAATGATTCAGGCAGCTTTTACATATTCGGAAACATACCGGACACCGGTACTCTTTCGCCCGACGACGCGGGTCTGCCACGGTTGTGCTTCGGTCGAGGTAAAAGACAAACCGGTTTTACATAAACCGGAAGGCTTTATTAAGGATACATCTAAATGGGTTATATTTCCTCGGACCTCTTATTTGAATCATTTAAAAATAGAAGAAAGAAATCCTAAAATAGGCGATGCATTTTCAGACAGTAAATGGAATCTGCTTTCGGGCCGGGGAAAAAAAGGGATTGCCACCGGTGGGATCAGCTATGCCTACGCGGTGGAAGCGTTGAATGATCTTCAAAACGAACAGGATGTTAAAACAGGAGTTTCGTATAAGCTTTTCAAGGTTGGAACACCGTTTCCATTCCCGGAGAAATTGGCGCTTGATTTTTTGGAAGGATTGGATGAGGTGCTTGTATTGGAAGAGCTGGATCCGGTTATCGAACGGGAGCTCATATTTTTATGCGGAAAGCATCATTTAAATGTAACGATCAAAGGGAAGCTGTCGGGTACCACGGCTGCTGCCGGAGAAAATTCGGTGGAGAGCTGTGCAGCTTATCTGGAGCGCTTTTTGGATTGTGTAAATCAAATGATTCCGGAAGTAAAACAGGAAGAAGCCCAAATGCCGGCGTTGCCGGTGCGGCCTCCCGTTTTATGTGCTGGATGTCCGCACAGGGCGTCGTTTTATGCGGTAAAACAGGCAATGAAAGGTACGAAGTCGGTATTTTCCGGAGATATCGGGTGCTATACGCTAGGGAATGCGATGCCGCTCGACATGGTAGATACGTGTCTGTGTATGGGAGCCGGAATTACGGTTGCACAGGGCCTTCACAGAATTGAGCCGAAAGCAGTGAATTTTGCGTTTGTTGGTGATTCCACATTTTTTGCATCGGGAATAACGGGAATTGTGAATGCCGTTTATAACGAGACGGAAATTGTGCTCGTTGTTTTGGACAATTCGACAACGGCGATGACAGGACAGCAGGTACATCCCGGAACCGGAAGGACGATGATGGGAAATGCTGTGGAAAAGATCAGCATTGAAGCGATATTGCGTGCCGTAGGCATCAAATATGTGGAGACGGTCAATCCGTTTGAAATGGGAAATGCAATTGATGCAGTCAAGAATGCGGCGTCAAAACCGGGCGTCAAAGCTGTGATTTTTAAATCTCCCTGTATTGCTCTGATCAAACCGGCACCGAAACTTACTATCGACAGGGAAACATGCATCGGCTGCAAGCGATGTATTAAAGAGTTAGGATGTCCGGCGATCATCAAGGATGAAAATAAAGTGAAAATTGACAGAAATCTGTGCTACGGCTGCGGGATCTGCGCAGGGCTCTGTCCTGTGAATGCGATCGCAGTAGAGGAGGGCGCTGAACATGAGTAAGAGCTGCTTGTTATGCGGTGTGGGGGGCCAGGGAACAGTGCTTGCGTCCCGATTGATCGCGGCTTCCGCTATGGAAAAGGGACAAATGGCACGCACGGCCGAGACGATCGGAATGGCGCAGCGCGGTGGCTGTGTAGTGAGTCATGTGCGTATTGGTGAACAAATCGCTTCTCCGTTGATTCCGAAAGGAAAGGCAGATGTTTTGATTGGTTTTGAACCCGCCGAGGCGGTGAGAAATCTTTGCTACTTAAAAAAAGGCGGCATTGTGATTGTCAATAAAAAAGCGATTGCGCCGGTAACGGCTTCCTTAAGTGAAGCGGTTTATACAGGCGATGAAATGCTTGCTTATTTGCAGAAGCATGTCAAGAGGCTGATCCTTGTGGATGGCGATGCTATTTGCGTAAGCTGCGGTTCCTTAAAGGTTTTAAATATTGTGCTGCTCGGTGCGGCAGTTGCGACGGGAGAGCTTGGTGTCAGCCTTCCTGAGGTGGAGCAGGCAATTCATTCGAAGGTAAATAAAAAATTCCATGAAATGAACAAAAAGGCACTGGCGGCAGGGGCTGCGCTGATCGGGTCCGGGCAGACGACATAATGTCTCATGGAACAGAGAAAAAACAGAGAACTATGAGAAAGAGGAAATGATCGTGAAGATGACACAGATACAGCTTGATATGCTGAAAATGCAATTAAAAAAGGTGATGAAGCACAGCCCCTTTTATCAGGAAAAATTAAAAGGGTTTGATGTAGACGGCATACGTTGCAAGGAAGATTTCGAAAAGCTTCCTTTTACATGGAAAGGTGATCTGCGTGAAGCATACCCCCTTGGTTTGATGGCTGTTCCGGAAAAGGAGATCGTCAGGATCCACTCTTCTTCAGGAACGACCGGTACGCCGATTATTATTCCCTATACGCAAAAGGATGTGGATGACTGGGCGGTAATGTTTGCCAGAAGTTATGAAATGGCGGGTATTACGAATTTGGATCGGATCCAGATTACGCCGGGCTATGGCTTGTGGACAGCCGGAATCGGTTTCCAGAACGGAGCGGAGAAGCTTGGTGCGATGGTAATTCCGATGGGACCGGGCAATACGGATAAGCAACTCCGCATGATGATTGATTTAAAGTCTACGGTACTGTGTGCGACATCCTCTTACGCGTTGCTTTTGGCGGAGGAAATTGCGAAGCGGGGAATCGGCGGGCAGATTCATTTAAAAAAGGGCGTAATCGGATCGGAACGCTGGGGTGATAAAATGCGTACCCGTATCGCAAGAGAACTTGGCGTCAGTCTTTATGATATTTACGGACTGACAGAGATTTACGGACCGGGCATTGCGATCAATTGTGATCATAGCAAAGCCATGCATTATTGGGATGATTATATTTACATAGAAATCCTTGATCCTAAAACCGGAGTGCCGGTAGCTGACGGAGACATCGGAGAAATCGTTATCACGACGCTTGTCAAGGAGGGCGCGCCGCTCATCCGTTACCGTACGCATGATTTATCAAGATTTGTGCCGGGAGACTGTCCCTGCGGTTCGAAGCATCCGAGGATCGACACGCTGATCGGCAGAACGGATGATATGGTAAAGGTGAAGGGGTGCAATATTTTCCCGAGCCAGGTGGAAGATGTGATCAAGGAGGTGGAAGGCGCTTCAAGCGAGTATCAGATTATGATCGATCACTTGGAAGGTAAGGATATTCTGACGATTTTTATTGAAGTGAAGCCTGAGGCAGATCGGATGGAAACAGCCCATGAGCTTGCGGGGCTGTTTAAATTGAAAATCGGAATGACGCCGCTTGTAAAACCTGTCGAGATCGGTGAGCTCCCAAGAAGCGAGAAAAAATCAACGCGGGTATTTGATAACCGGTATTAGAAAGTGATGTCTTATGAACCTGGATATGACAAAGGGCTCGCCCTTGAAGCTGATATTGAAATTTACGTTTCCGCTTGTGGTAGGAAATGTTTTTCAGCAATTTTATAGTATGGTTGATGCTATTATTGTAGGACGTTTTATTAGTGTGAAGGCACTGGCGGCTGTTGGAGCCACAGGCATGATCAGCTTTTTAATTTTAGGCTTTGCAACTGGGATCACATCAGGCTTTACTGTGCTGACTGCTCAGAAATTCGGTGCGGGAGATATTGAGGGCGTAAAAAAAAGTGTTGGTTCCGCAGCGATTCTATCTGCTATTATCACAGTTGTCATTACATTCGTAAGTATTGCAGGGATGAACTGGTTACTTCGAATCTTGAAT
>JASGGU010000015.1:0-52455 GCA_047602645.1 Lachnospiraceae bacterium
TCGACTATCAAATTGTGATAAGGGAGTCAACTCGATGAAAACGGATACATTGATAAAGGGTATGGATATTTCCACACTGTTTGAATTGGAGGAGCTTGGGGCGGCCTACTATGACGGCGGTAAAAAGGAAGATTTATTTACAATATTAAAGCGTTACGGAGTAAATGCGGTGCGCCTGCGGCTTTGGAATGATCCGTATTCTGAAACAGGCATTCCCTACGGGGCAGGTAAAAATGACCTTGCTACGACACTTGTACTGGCAAAAAGGGCTAAACAGGCACAGATGGGTATTCTTCTTGACTTTCAATACAGCGATTTTTGGGCGGATCCCGGAAAGCAGACGATTCCAAAGGCGTGGCGCGGCTTTTCGGATGAGGAGCTTACTGCCGCAGTATTTGTGTTTACGCGTGATACGCTGCTTGTGCTGAAAAAGGAAGGTGTTTTCCCCGATATGGTGCAGGTCGGAAATGAACTGACAAACGGACTGTTATGGCCGAACGGAAAAAAACCGAATTATGATCGCATCGCAGAATTTGTCAATGCGGGTATCCGTGCTGTGCGTACCGTGTCTATGGAAACTCCCGTTATGCTGCATTTGGACAACGGCGGCAACCTTGCGATGTATCAAGACTGGTTCGACCGGTATATGGGGCGGAGAGGAGAACTGGACTTTGAAATAATCGGCCTGTCCTACTACCCGTTTTGGCATGGGACAATGCAAATGCTTTCCGATAACATGCGGATGCTAGCCGCGCGTTATCGGAAGGATCTGATTGTCTGTGAAACTTCGATGGGGTATACGCTGGATGATTATGCACAATATGAAAAGCTGCCGGCAAAGGATCGAAAGGGGATGGCGACAAAGCCGGCTCTTGTGGAGAACCTGGAATTTCCGATGACAATAGAGGGACAGAGTCAATTTATGAAAAGTCTTATCGAATTGATTGCTTCAGTGCCGGACAACCGCGGCAGGGGATATTACTACTGGGAACCGGCCTGGATTCCGGTACCGGGCTGCGGTTGGGCAAATGAGGCCGCACTTACCTACATCAATGAGTCAGGACCGGGCGGCAACGAATGGGCAAATCAGGCACTGTTTGATTATGAAGGGAATGCGCTGCCTGCGCTCAGGGTTATTCGGGATTATCCGCATACTGTCTGATACACACAGATCAATTCTGTCGTTCCTGTGAGAAAGGAGTACTTCATGGCAAAAAAGAAAAAGATCAGCATGGAATACCGTTATTATGATATGCCGCGGAATGAACCGGCACTGGCGCTGCTCGGCGAAGGCTGGAAAAGACACTATGGCGAAGGAATTGAATTCCTGCATTTTCACAATATACTCGAAATCGGCTATTGTCATTACGGAAAAGGTGAGCTGGCCTATGACGTTATGGAGGAAGAACTGATGCATAAAAGTTATGTGGGCGGCGAGGTTTCGATTATTCCGAATAACATCCCGCATACGACAAACAGCGACCCTCACTCGGTTTGTTTCTGGGAGTATCTGTTTGTAGACGTCGATCATTTTTTGAGCGAATTCAGCGAACGCAATCCGATACAGGCAGAAAAAATCAAGGCACGGATCAATGCCCGCCCGCTTTTGATCAAGAAAGAGGAAAGCAGTCCGCTTACCGGTATTGTCAAGGTGCTTATTCAGGCAGAGGCAGAAAGGCAGCCTTATTATCTGGAGGCGGCAAGCGGACTTGTTTTTTCCCTGCTGATGTTCACCGCACAGGCGAACAGGGATTTTTCCAAACAAAACGAGGAGAGCAGCAGCGTTTCCAAGCAGATTGGCAGCGCGATCATCTACGTCAATAAAAATTTTTCAAATGAACTTCAGGTGAAGGATTTGGCGGATGCCTGTCATATGAGCGAACCTCATTTTCGGAGATTGTTCGGGCAGAGTATGAACATGAGCCCGATCGAGTATATCAATCTCGTTCGGGTGCAGAAGGCGTGTGAGTTGTTGAATAAAACAAATTACTCCATGGAAACCGTTGCAGAAAAAACGGGCTTCAGGACGGTTTCAACATTGAACAGGAACTTTAACCGGGTTGTCGGCAGTTCTCCTTATCACTGGAAGATACATTTCCAAAATTACGAAAAAAAAACACAAGAATTTCGTATTTCTGCGCATAAAGGATGGGAATAACCGGTTGCACAAGAAAAAATATGATTGAAAATGCGTATTATATAAGCGAATTTCTTAACAATCATAAGGAAAGTCTTGTTATAATGTGTACATAATCACAAAGAGATACATAGAAACAACTGAAAAAATATGCATATTGTACAAAACTTCGAAGAACAGTACCCAAAAAAACAATAGTAGCTGAAAGAAACAGGAAGGCAATAAGAATGAAAGAAATCCAGGAGGAAAGAAAATGAAAAAGAAATTGATTGCATTACTCGCGGCGGCAGCCATGGTAACATCCTTACTGGGATGCGGCTCTGCGGCAGAACAAGCTCCCGCAGCAGGTGCACCGGCAGCGGAAGAAGCGGCACCGGCTGAGGATGCCGGAGCGGATACGGCAGCAGCCGAGGCGCCGTCGGGCGGCAATACGCTGACCGTTTGGTGCTGGGATCCGGCATTCAACATGTATGCAATGGAGCAGGCAGCGGAGGTTTACAAGCAGACCAATCCCGATTTTGTGTTGAATGTTGTTGAGACACCCTGGGCAGACGTGCAGACAAAATTGACAACAGCAGCTTCCTCAGGCGACTTAAGCACACTTCCCGATATTTTATTAATGCAGGATAACGCATTTCAAAAAAATGTCATCAGCTATCCGGATGCATTTACGGATCTGACAAGCACAGGAATTGACTTTTCACAATTTGGTGCTTCCAAGGTTGCTTATTCTACCATAGACGGCAAGAATTACGGAGTTCCGTTTGACAACGGCGCAGTTATCGGCTGCTACCGGACGGATATTCTTGAGCAGGCCGGCTACACGGCAGAGGATCTGACAGACATCACATGGTCCCAATATATTGAAATTGGCAAGGATGTTCTTGCAAAGACAGGTAAGCCGCTGCTTTCCTGCCAGTCAGGCGAGACGGATGTCATCATGATGATGCTGCAGTCTGCCGGAGGTTCCCTGTTTGATGCGGAAGGAAATCCGGACATGGTTGACAACGACATCCTAAAGGAGGTAATGGATGTTTATGCAGAGCTTGTTTCCACAGGCGTATGTATCGAAGTAAACGACTGGGATCAGTATGTAGGTTCTATTAATAACGAAACGGTCGCAGGTACGATCAACGGCTGCTGGATCATGGCTTCTATCCAGTCCGTACCGGAGCAGTCCGGCAAGTGGGCGATCACAAATATGCCGAAGCTTGAAAAGGCGGCAACAGCTACAAATTACTCCAACAACGGCGGTTCGAGCTGGGCAGTAACTTCCAACTGCAAGAATCTTGATCTGGCAGCGGACTTCTTTGCAAAGACTTTTGCAGGCAGCGTGGAATTTTACGAAACGATCCTTCCAAGCTCGGGTGCACTTGCAACCTATTTACCCGCTGCAGATTCTACTGTATATGCAGAACCACAGGAATTTTTCGGAGGTGATGCGGTATTTGCAAAAATTACCGCTTTTGCGGGCAAGATCCCGAGTAATAATACAGGCGTGTACTATTATGAGGCAAGAGATGCGGTTGCAGTTGCCATTACGAACGTGGTAGCCGGCGCGGATATCAGCTCCGAGCTTCAGACTGCACAGGATACGGTAAACTTTGCGATGGGCAAGTAAGAGTCGGCACCAATAAAGCAAATTGATGGGGGGACTTCTATTCGGGAGTTCCCCTATGTTATAAAATGGAGGTGAGTATATGGAGCGGATGATAAAAAAGAAACAGTTAGGTTTGAATAAAAAACAAAATCTGACCGGCTGGGTATTCTTGGCACCGGCAGCGGTATTGATCGCAGCCATGAGCTTCTATCCGATGGGAAAGGCACTGTTTTTATCTTTTAAAACAGGAGTCGGCACCAATATGACATGGACGGGAATTACCAATTATACGAGAATGTTTCAGGATGCCGTATTCATGCAGGCATTAAAAAATAATTTTTTATATCTGATCGTTCAAGTGCCGGTCATGCTGCTTCTTGCATTGGTGCTTGCATCGATGCTTAACAACAAGCAATTACGCTTCAAAGGGCTTTTCAGAACAGCGATCTTCCTGCCGTGTGCAACCTCCCTTGTTTCCTATTCAATTATATTCCGCTCACTATTCGCGGTAGACGGATTTGTAAATACCATCCTGATCAAACTCGGGATTTTGCATACAGGTTATAACTTTTTGACGTTTCCGACAAGCGCACGTATCATCATTATCATTGCGCTGATCTGGCGCTGGACGGGTTACAATATGGTATTTTATTTATCGGGGCTTCAAAATATTGAATATTCGGTCTATGAAGCGGCCAAGATCGACGGTGCTTCGGCGTTCCAGTCCTTCTTTAAGATCACGGTTCCGCTTTTGAAGCCGACGATCCTGCTGACGGCAATTATGTCAACTAACGGTACGCTGCAGCTCTTTGACGAGTCCTTTAACTTAACCTATGGCGGACCCGCTAATGCAACGATCACAATGTCCCATTACATCTACAATATGTCGTTTAAATATGTGCCTAATTTCGGTTATTCGGCGGCAATGTCGTATCTGATCTTGATCCTCGTAGGGACTCTGGCATTTATTCAGATGAAAGTAGGTGATAAACGTGATTAAATTAAAAAGAGCGTTACAGTACACTGTATTGACGATAGTCTCTCTGCTCTCTGTATTTCCTATTTTGTGGATGGCAATTTCTGCCACGAATACAAGTAAGGACGTGATTGCGGGCAGGATGGTTCCGGGTACGTATTTGATTCAGAACTTTAAAAATCTGGCGGCTTCACAGAATGTAGGCGGTGCGATGTTTAACTCATTTAAATATTCGATTATGCTGACACTGCTTTCACTGCTGATCTGTTCGCTTGCAGGCTACGGCTTCGAAATCTTCCATGACAAAGGAAAGGATACGGTGATGTCTATTATCCTGCTTGCGATGATGGTACCGTTTGCAGCGACGATGATTCCCTTATTCCAGATGTTTTCAAGGGCCGGATGGCTGAACTCGACGATCGGATTTATTCTCCCGACGATATCGACGCCCTTTTTAATTATGCTGTTCAGACAGAGCGCTCGTTCGTTTCCGCATGATATCATGGAGGCGGCGAGGATTGACGGCGTAAGTGAGTTCGGGATTTTTTTCAGGATGTTTTTTCCGACGATGCGCTCCACCTATGCGGCGGCAATGACAATTACGTTTATGAATGCGTGGAATTCGTATTTATGGCCGAAGGTCATTATGACGGATGATAAAAGTATTACGATGCCGATGCTCGTTGCAAATTTAAAGGCAGGCTATACGACGGACTATGGGATGCTGATGCTCGGCGTTCTTCTTTGCAGTATCCCGACTGTTATCATTTTCTTCATTTTGCAGAAGAGTTTTGCGGAAGGTATTACGGGTGCAGTAAAATAATTATAAATTGAGGTGTCAGTATGAATAGATTTGATTACACTAAAATAAAGGATCCCACATTTTTTCAGGAAAACAGGCTTAAGGCCCACTCTGATCATTGCTATTACCGCAGTGAGAAGGAACTTGAGCGGGGGGAGAGCAGCTTTCGTTATTCATTAAACGGGTTGTGGAAATTTTCCTATGCCAAAAATATGGAAAGTGCACCTGCGGGTTTTGAGACGGAAGCATTTGACTGCAGGGGCTGGGATGAGATTCGTGTGCCGGCGCATATTCAGATGGAGGGTTACGATGCACCTCAGTATGTGAATGTTCAATACCCATGGGACGGCCGCTCTGCCATCGAGCCGGGCGATATTCCGACGGATTTTAATCCGACGGCAAGCTATGTAACGTATTTCACGCTGCCGGAAGGCTTTGATAAGGAGCGTACCTTTATATCGTTTCAGGGTGTGGAGAGCGGTATGGCTCTATGGCTGAACGGCTGTTATGTGGGCTACGGAGAAGACAGCTTTACCCCATCGGAGTTTGATTTAAGCACTTACTTAAAGAAGGGGGAAAATAAGCTTGCGGTTCAGGTCTACAAATGGACTGCGGGAAGCTGGTGCGAGGATCAGGATTTCTTTCGGTTTTCCGGTATTTTTCGGGATGTATACCTCTATAGCGTGCCCAATCAGCATATTTGGGATCTAAAGGTTGTGACAGAACTGAATGGAGATTTTTCAAAAGCAAAGCTGCGTCTGTCGTTACAGACATCAGGCACGATGAAAGCGCGTTTTGCTTTATATGCGCCCAGGCTTTTCAGTGGAGACGAGGGAAGCGGAGAAATGCTGACAGCAGTAGAAGAGAGACTGGAAAAGTCAGCAGAGGTGGAAATGGAGTTGGAGGAGCCTCTTTTATGGAGCGCTGAGTATCCGGTATTATATACGCTGTTGATCGAGGTGCTCAATGAGGAAGGGATGACGCTGGAAATCGTTTCTCAGCCGGTCGGCTTCCGCAAATTTGAAATGAAAGACCATATGATGCACATCAATGGAAAGCGTATCGTATTGAAAGGTGTCAATCGCCATGAGTTCAGCTCGTTAAGAGGAAGGGTTCCCTCGGGAGATGATATGCGCAAGGATATCATGACCATGAAGCAGAATAATATCAATGCGATCCGTACAAGCCATTATCCTAATGACTCAATGTTGTATTCGCTTTGTGATGAATATGGAATTTATATGATCGCGGAGTGTAATATGGAATCACACGGTTCCTGGGATGCGATTGCAAGAGGGTTGGCAGATATCAAAACCGCAGTTCCCGGTGATCGGGAGGAATGGCTTGCAAATATGCTGGATCGTGTGAATTCCACCTACCAGCGGGACAAAAACCATCCGTCTGTTTTGATCTGGTCCTGCGGAAACGAATCTTTTGGAGGCAAGGTCATTTATGAAATGTCAAATCTCTTTAGAGAGCTGGATCAGACACGCCTTGTGCATTATGAAGGTGTATTCCAGGACAGGCGCTTCAACGAGTCGAGCGATATAGAGAGCCAGATGTATCCGTCTGCCGATTCGATCAAGGAGTTTTTGGAAAAGGACAGGAGCAAGCCGTTTATCTGCTGCGAGTATCTGCATGCAATGGGAAATTCTTGCGGTGCAATGGAAAAATACACCAACTTAACAGACACCGATCCCCTTTATCAGGGGGGCTTTATCTGGGATTATATTGACCAGTCAATTGCAAAGAAAGACCGCTACGGCAAAGAGTTTCAGGCATATGGAGGAGATTTTGACGATCGTCCGACCGATTGGAATTTCAGCGGAGACGGCATTGTCTACGGGGGTAATCGGGAACCGTCTCCAAAGATGCAGACCGTGAAATATAATTATCAGAATATCGCCGTGTCTTTTGCAAACGACACAATTAAAGTCATAAACAAACATTTATTTACAAATACAAATGTATTTCGATGCATAGTTGTACTGGAAAAGGAAGGCCATCCGGTTTGCGATTGTGAACTGAATACAGAGGTGAAGCCTCTTTCGGAGAAGCTTTATAAAGTACCGTTTGTACTGCCGAAGGAATCCGGCGAATATGCGCTGACAGTATCCTTTCATTTAAAGAGCGACACGGCCTATGCGAAGCGCGGACATGAAATTGCGTTCGGCCAGCGGGTATTTTCGGTGAAGACAGGCATGTGTGCAAAGCCGGAAAGAAGGGACAATATGGAGGTTGTTCGCGGCAAAAATAATATCGGCGTAAAGGGTGCACATTTTGATGTGTTGTTTTCCGAGCCGTCCGGCGGTCTTGTTTCCTACCGTTACGGGGGACATGAGCTGTTAAAGAGTACAGTAAAGCCAAATTTCTGGAGGGCACCGACTGACAATGATTACGGCAATTTAATGCCGCAGCGTTATGCACAGTGGAAAATTGCAAGCCTCTATTTAAACCATAAATATCGGGATAAGGGAACAATGCAGGGGATCCGGCCGCAGCTTACCGTGCTTGAGGACTGTGTTGTCGTCAGTTACCGATACCTCATGCCGACTTCTCCGGAGAGTGAGTGCAGCCTTATTTACAGAGTCTACGGTGACGGGGAGGTGCAGGTGACTCTGGCATATGATCCGGTCAAGGAACTGGGTGACATGCCGGAATTCGGTGTACTATTTAAAGTGGACGCTGATTATAACAAGGTGGAGTGGTACGGTTTGGGACCGGAGGAGACCTATTCAGATCGCCTGACTGGTGCAAGACTCGGAATTTATCAGACGGAGGCAGGAAAGCTGCCCGCGTATTTGATGCCCCAGGAGTGCGGAGCCCATGCGGGAGTCCGTTACGCAAAGGTCATGGATGATCATGGCCGCGGTTTGAAATTCAGCGGAGATCAAATCTATTTCTCGGCCCTTCCGTATACCCCGCATGAGCTGGAAAACGCCTTGCACCCGTATGAACTTCCGCAGGTGCATTACACGGTTATCAGAGCGGCACTCGGACAAATGGGAGTTGCGGGTGATGACAGCTGGGGTGCACTGACGCATGACGAATTTTTATTAGATACCGGCAGACGGATGGAGTTTACATTCTCTTTTACCGGCTGTTGAATGGGAGGAAGGCATGGATCAATTCATTGTAAATATCATTCATCGGCCTGAAATGGTACCGGAATATGCCGAAAAAGTGACCGGCCATGGAAAAGAGGAAGACATCGGCAGAAAAGCCCTTTTGACGGAATCACTCGATATTTTCCGAAAACAGCAGGAGATTGCGCACAAAAATGGATTAAAAACGACAATCCAAATGACATATGCGAGCCTGTTCAATGAGGAGGCGGTCGCAATTGCGAAGATACATCATAGGGAATACGGCGATGAGATCGCCCTTTCTCTGCTCGGGCTTCCATGTAAGGAATTCAGAGAGAACTATCATACGAAGGATTTTTGTATTTGGATGTTTTCTATGGAAGATAAAAAGGCGATCGTTCATGATGTATTTGAGAAGTTTCATGAACAGTTTGGCTTTTATCCCGCATCGACCGGATCGTATTATCTCGATGCAGAGCTGATCGGTTATATTAAGGAGCAATACCCGATGGTAACCTGTGCGGTGGCGACATGCTGGGAAGAAGGTCCGAAAGCTTATCACACCTGTAATAATTCGTGGTATACCTTGTTTGACGGCGGTCCGTGGAATCCATGGATCCCCTCCAGACAGAATACGCATGCGCCTGCGGCAAATGCGGCGGAGGACAGCGGAATTGTTGCAATCCCCCATTTGTCCAGAGATCTGATTGCCTGCTATGACGGAAACGGCTCCAATTTCGGCACGCATCCTCAGAATGTATTGCGCGGGATGATTTACGATACAAAGACATGGGAATATCCGTATCTTTATAATTTGATCGATCAATACCGCCACTTGGAGAAATTTAACAATGGATATGCCTATAATATGGTATTTGTAGGACCCGGATGGATGAACAAAATGGGCCGATGGGAAGCACCCTATGAGCTGCTGGAAAAATCCTATGAGGACGGCATGGCGTATTATGGAAGTCTGAAAAAGGAAGGAAGTCTCATCGATCTGACGATGGAGGAGTTTGCTGCTTATTACCGTGAGAAGAAAAGATACACAGAACCGGAATGTGCACTATGGAGGGATATTTTGTACGGTTCTGACAAGCAGGTCTTCTGGTATGCAGACCCATATATGCGAGCCTGCGTCAACATGGACGAGGGGGGTGCGATCATTGATCTGCGTCCTTATGCGGCGAAGCTTAACTGGCCGGTCGGAATCGGAACGAAGCATGTGCAGGATGCGTCTTATCCGTTTTTGATTCAGGAAAAGTACCGCGCCGGGTATTTCACACATTATGCGGGCGAAGGAACAATCCGCAGTGCGAAACTGATCTACGGAGGAGAAGAGGTAGATTTATGTTTATGCCGCACAAAAGCAGAGTTTTCCGAAGAGACATTGACAGACGGAAAAAAGACTCGTATTCTGACATTAAAGCCTGTGACGATCGAATTTGCCAAGCTGACAGTAAAGCTTCAGACGAGGATTTATTTTGAAGAGGCATCTGCGGCGATCCGGATTGAGCGCACCATTCTTGAACTGTCCGATCTGAATGCAGAGGTCGAACTGAACGAATATATGGTGGGGTGCTACGGTACCACGGAATATCCTGAGGATATGACCGGTATCAGGCTGACTGCAGAAAATGAAAAGGAGAAAAAAGAAATCCTTTACGCTTACAAGTGCAGAGAAGAAAAGCTGGACGGTGCGGAAAATGTGACGGCTGTCATTGATGCGATTGATACACGTGTTTCCCTGTCAGTAACTAATACGTCCGCAGTGGGCTATATCAGGGAAGGCTATGCGTTCTCTCCGATGTTTACATTAGGTTATGAGGCGACATTAAAGAATAAGGAGGTATTTTCGACATGGCTCAGTCTGGCAAAGGCAAACTGAATTATCGATGTCCCTCCTGTTTTATGAGAGATCTCGATATTGACATGTTCTATGACCCGGAAAAAAAGGAATATTACTGTATTCGATGCCAATATACCGGAACGGAGGAGGATGTTCTTAAGAAAAACGAGATGGTACGCTTCCGTTATCGTGACATGAAAAAGCGTTTTACGGATTTTGAAAATTTTGAACATGAATAAAACAAATGTGATGCGGCTTTTGGAAACGGCAGGAATTCCTTTCGAGACAAGAGAATATGAGGCGGATGAAAGTGATTTGTCGGGTGTCCACGTGGCAAGTCAGCTTGGCCAGCCGGTCGAACAGGTATTCAAAACGCTCGTGTTGAAGGGGGAAAAAACAGGATGCTTTGTATGCTGTATCCCCGTCGCGGAGGAATTGGATTTAAGAAAAGCAGCAAAGGCGGCAGGAGATAAAAAAGCAGAGATGCTGCCGATGAAGGAGCTGTTGCCGGTGACCGGCTACGTCCGCGGAGGCTGCTCGCCGATCGGAATGAAGAAAAAATTCCGAACCTTCCTGGACGAGACGGCGGTACTATTTGATAATATTGCTGTGAGTGCGGGAGTCAGAGGTGCGCAGATTGTGATCAACGGGGAATCTCTGGCAGATTATGTGCAGGCGGAGCTTGTTGATCTGACGGTGGAGTGAGGCTTCCCTTTGCGAAATAGCAATCATTTTTTCGGGAAGAATGCTTAACCTCCCGTATTTTCCAAAATACGGTATCCAACTCCGATTTCGGTGAAAATATACTGCGGATCGGCCGGATTGTGCTCCAGTTTGCGGCGGATATTGGCCATGTTTACGCGAAGGATTTTGGTATCGTCATCTATGTACGGGCCCCATACTTCCTGCATAATGGTCGAGTGAGTGAGGACGCGGCCGGGATTCTGCGCAAGCAGGCCGACAATCTTAAACTCCACCGGTGTTAAATGCACTTCTTTTCCGTCTAACATGACGAGATGCTTTGCAAAATCAATTGTGAGTCCATGGGCCTGATAGACGGAGGTCTGTTCTGCCCCGAAGCTCGGACTGCTGTGACGGATCGCCGTACGGATCCGGGCGAACAGCTCGCTTTGGCTGAACGGTTTCGTAATATAATCATCCGCCCCTGCGTCAAGGCAGTGCACCTTGTCATTTTCATGAACTCTGGCCGAAACAACGATGATCGGATTCCTGCTAAAGCTTCTCACCTTGTGGATGATATCAAGGCCGTCTATGTCGGGAAGGCCCAAATCGAGCAGAATGACATCAGGGCAGTGGGAAGTGATCATCGAAAGACCTTCCGCACCGGTCTTTGCGCAAAGAACCTTATAGCCCTGCGTAACCAGATTTTTTGAAATAAATTCTAAAATATACTCTTCATCTTCAATAATAAGTATTTGATAAGTGTGTGCCATTTTAACCCTCCTTAGGAAGCGTAAAAATAAATTCAGATCCGTCCGAGTGCTGTTCGGCAGTCATTGTTCCGCCGTGCGCAGCGATAATCGTGCGGCAGATGGACAGGCCTATCCCCATGCCGCGGTGTCCGTCGGCGCTCTGCGTGCCCGGCATGATTTTCCCCTCTAATAACAGATCCAGTTCTTCTTTATTAATTCCGATTCCAAAGTCTCGTACATGGAATGAAATGTCAGCGGGCTCTTCAAGAACGGTCAGCTCAGTGGGCAGTATGCTCATGGAATGGACACAGGCATTTTCGAGCAGATTGATGATAACTTGTTCGATCAGCGTGGCATCCATCGGAAGCATCAGGAAATTGTCGGGTGCCGATACGGTGATTGCAGCGTCGGGTATTCTCTTTTTAAGCCGAAGAACAGCTTCGGATACGACTTCCTCCACACTTTCCGGTTTTTTGATGATCGTTGTACTTTGCTCCTGAATGCGGGTGACCGAAAGCAGATTATCTACCATATTTAAGAGCCAGGCGGCATCTTCCTCAATGTGAGAGATCATTTTATACTGATCCTCTTTTGTGATGTCAATGCTCTCGTCTGTGCACATGGATGCCGTATTGATGATACTTGCCAGCGGTGTACGCAGATCATGTGAGATCGCGCGCAGCAGGTTGGCGCGCATGCGTTCTTTTTCCGCTTCGAGCAGTGTGCGTTCCTGTTCCACGAGCTTTTTGGACTGCTGGATAATGCTTGAGGTCATCGTGCTTGTAATCAGTGAAATGGAAAGAATTTCTATCAGTGTGAGCGGATATCCGGTAATTGTAAAATTAAATCCGAAATAGGGATACATGAAGAAATAATTGATAAAGATAACACAGCATATGGAAGAAACGATGCCGTACCAGCGGCTGTTCGTATTGCGGGTGATGATGATCAGAAAAACAATATAAATCAAAGCGACATTTGCCATACTTTCCGGAACATTATAAAAAAGAAGGAATGCAAAAAATGTTGCAATACCAAGCATGGCAACGGTAAACAGGATGTTTTTCAAAATTGTTTTCTGCTGTACATTGAGTATGGTCTTCTTCATTGGTATTTCCAATCGATCGCTGAGAAATTAAGATTCTGTTAAGATTATGCTACTTTATTCTGTAATTCGCAATGGAAAAATTGCTAAGAAACCGCTAAGTTCTTGTTAAGATCTTGCCAAGGTATGCGAGTGCGAGTAAAATAAACTTTTTCTTTGCTTTTATTTTGGAATATGATAATATAAAAAACAGAGATCTTCATATAGATAGTCATACGATAACTACATAGGAAGGTGAGAACAAATGGGTTTAATTCAGGCAATTAAAGGAGCGGCGGAAGGTGCCCTTGCCGATTCCTGGCGGGAGTATTTTTACTGTGAATCAATCAGTGCGGATGTACTTGTGACAAAGGGTGAAAAACGCGTAAATGGGAAACGCAGCTCCAATACAAAAGGAAATGATAATATTATCAGCAACGGTTCGATTATCGCCGTCAACGATGGGCAGTGTATGCTGATTGTGGAGCAGGGAAAGGTTGCCGAAATTTGTGCACAGCCGGGCGAATTTGTTTATGACAGCTCGACGGAGCCGAGTATATTCTACGGAAATTTGGGAGACAGCATCAAAAGATCGTTTTTGCAGATCGGAAAGCGTTTTACATTTGGCGGTGATACGGCAAAGGATCAGAGAGTTTATTATATTAATACAAAAGAGATTCCGGGAAATAAATACGGCACGGCCAATCCGGTTCCGTTCCGTGTGGTTGATAGAAATATCGGTCTGGACGTGGATATCGCGATCCGCTGCCATGGCGAGTACTCCTATAAGGTTGTTGATCCGGTTCTTTTCTATACGAATGTGACGGGTAATGTGGAAAGCGACTATGAAAGAGAGCTGATTGACAGTCAGTTAAAGACAGAGCTGATGACAGCCCTGCAGCCGGCTTTCGCAAAGATTTCCGATATGGGTATTCGTTACAGCGCACTTCCGGGACATACGATGGAGATGGCGGATGCGCTTAATGACGTGCTTTCCAAGAAATGGTCCGAATTAAGAGGCCTTGCAATTGTATCGTTCGGTGTCAATTCTGTGACGGCTTCGCCAGAAGATGAGCAGATGATCAAGGATCTGCAGAAGAGTGCAGTTTTAAGAGATCCGACAATGGCTGCTGCCACATTGACCTCAGCACAGGCAGATGCAATGAAGAGTGCGGCCGCAAATACGAGCGCGGGACCGATGATGGCTTTTGCGGGAATGAATATGGCAAATATGGCAGGCGGTATGAATGCCAACAGTTTATATACGATGGGTGCACAGCAGCAGACATCGGCTTCTCAGGGGATGAATCAGGCAGTATCTGGAAAGGCAGCGGGTTGGATTTGCGCATGCGGTAAATCCGGCAATACAGGTAAATTCTGTGCGGAATGCGGCAGACCGCAGCCTTCCGCAGACGGCTGGACCTGCACGTGCGGCACACTAAATAAAGGAAAGTTTTGCCAGAATTGCGGCAAATCGAAACCGGCAGGTGCACCTGTTTACAAGTGTGATAAGTGCGGCTGGGAACCGGAGGATAAGACCAATCCGCCAAAATTCTGTCCGGAATGCGGCGATGTTTTTGATGACAACGACAAGAAGTAAGTAATCCTTGTCCGATTCTGATCCGCACAAAGGGCCACAGCAACCTGGTAAATGTACAGACAAAGTCGATGCGGCACTGCTGTATGCGGAAGGTTTTGTATTTTATGGAATCCTTCTTTCTTTGTACGGATCAAATATACAAAGAAAGAAGGATTTTTATGTCTGAAAAAAGAAAAACGAATAAAAAGATTTTAGCAGGTGTGCTGGGACTTGCCGTACTTGCGCTGTTTCTGGGTGCGCTGTATCTGGGGTTCCGGCCGCGGGGAGAAGTGGGCAGCAAGGAAATTGCGGTGACTTTCATACATGAGGATCTATCCGAAAAATCTGTTGCGATCAAAACGAATGCGGCCTATCTTGGCGATGCACTGATGCAGGAGAACCTGATTGCAGGAGAAGCGGGGGAGTACGGGCTTTATGTGACGGATGCGGACGGTGAGCATGCGGATGAGAGTAAGCAGGAATGGTGGTGTTTTACGAAAGAAGGCGAAACACTGCTGACCGGTGCGGATACGACGCCGATCGAGGACGGAGATCAATTTGAGATTACATTCACAACAGGCTGGTAAGCTGTCGGCGGGGGAAATTGTATTATATGGAATATTGGCTGCGCTGCTGATTGCGGTACAGGTCGGACTTGCCTTTTTGCCTAATATTGAGCTGGTTTCCGTACTGATTATTGTCTATACTCTGGCAATCGGCAAGAAGGTCTTTTATCCGCTCTATACCTTTGTATTGGTCGAAGGCTTACTATATGGCTATGGCATCTGGTGGATCAATTATCTGTATGTATGGGCGGTGCTTGTCATTGTCGTACTGTTTTTAAAGGAACAGGAGAGTCCGGTCGTGTGGATGACCGTTGCGGGCTTGTTTGGCCTTTTATTCGGTGCACTGACGGCCATTCCTTATTTTTTTATCGGCGGTGTTCAAATGGCATGGGCTTATTTTTTAAACGGAATCCCGTTTGATTTGCTGCACGGTGCCGGAAACTGTGTGACAACACTGATTTTGTATAAACCTCTCAGAAATTTGATGAAACACTGTATGGTGCGCCTGTCAATTACATCAAATTCTAAAAATTGATAAATTTTTTAAGATTTTTATTGTCAGGAGATTGTTTTGTCAGTTATACTGGATAAGTGTGATAGAAATCCAAAGAATGAGTGCGGGGCAATATCACATAAATTTGTATTTGGAGAGATGTGATGAGAAAAAGTACTGCTTCAATAATACTCAGCTTTGCCAATTGGCTTGAACTGTTTATTTCCTTTATTATGATGGTTATTCTGATTTTTCTGTCTTTTCGGTTTATGCTCGACGTGCTGGCGGTTTCTGATATGCAGGGAGCAGCTTCTTTGACCGAATTTCTGGAAATGGCAATTAATATCGCGGTCGGTGTGGAGTTTGTAAAGATGCTTTGCAAGCATACACCGGAAACAATTATCGAGGTGCTGCTGTTTGCTACAGCGAGACAGATGATAGTTTATCACAATTCTGCGCTTGATACACTGATCGGTGTGGTTTGTATTGCGGGATTGTTTGCAACAAAGAAGCATTTTTTCTGCGCGTTTGACACGACAGAAGAAGCCGTCTTTCGGGCCGCACAGAAGGCAAAAATCATCAATTGGCTTTACCACATCAATATCCCGAGCGAGGATGGCGATACGCTTGGTGATGTCGTGGTCAATCGACTGATAAAAGAGGATAAGGAAATTGCGACAGGATCCTGTGTTTACTATCATGACTTTGCACTGCGGATTGCAAAGATGCATGGAGATGTCATCACGCGGGTAGAAGTGATCCGTTCCCTGTAATATAAAAATAAGACTTATATAATAAAAACTCCGGCAGAAGATCACATTCTTTCCTTCTGCCGGAGTTTTCAATTTATCAATTCATTATTTAAATTTTAGTTAAGCCTTTTCCTTTGATGGCTTGACCATCGTGATACAGATAATGAGTGCGATGATATAGAGTGCAATAGTTACATAAAGAACTGCCTGGTAACCGGTGGGATTGACCTTAATGATTTCTGTTGTGCCGTCGGCAAGCGTATGAGACAAGTCGACTTCAGCACCAAATTTCTTAACAATCCAGGTGGCGAGCTGATTGCCGGTCAGGCCGGCAAATGCCCAGGCGGAAAGGGTAATACCATGAATCGCACTGATGCTCTTCATACCGTAATGATCGGAAAGCAGTGTCGGTACATTGCTGAAGCCGCCGCCATATCCGGCGTTAACGGCAAAAAGAAGGATCAGTACGAGAATCATGAAGAACGAATTTTGCCCCATATTGGAAATGCCCTTCGTCAGAATGACAAATCCTGTTGCGATGATTGACATTATGAATATAATTTTATAAATTTTATTTCTGTCTGTAAATGTATCAGCCCAGGCGGAGAAGCCAAGACGCCCTGCCGCATTGAAGATTGCCGTTACAGAAGAAAGGATGCCGACAATGCCGACAAGTCCGATGCACTTGACAATCATCTTTTCCTGCGAGATCAGCGCAAGGCCGCAGGTAATATTGATATAGAACATCAGCCAGATACCAAGAAATGTGACAGGTTTTGATTTGATGACATCGATTGCGTGCGCACCTTTGGCGGAAAGCTCCTCATGCCAGCCCTCCGGCTTTGCAAGGAAGAGATGGCCGACGAACATCATGACAAAATAAACACAGGCAAGAATCAGAAACATCTTGTAAATGCCGCCTTCTCCGAGAGAATCGAGAAGTGTCTGCATAATCGGGCTGGCGATTGCCTTTGCGGCGCCGAACCCAGCAACGGCAAGACCGGTTGCAAGACCCTTGCGGTCTTCAAACCAGAGCATCAGTGTTTTAACAGGGGAAAGATAACCTGTTCCGAGCCCGATCCCCATAATAAAACCGTAGCATACATAGATGCCAAGCAATGCAAGCAGGCTGCCATGGTGTGTGCCGCCATACCAAATGAAAAACCCGGTGCCTGCCATTCCGGCAGCGAAGCAGATCGCAGCAATTAAGGAGGATCTGTGGATGTCCTTTTCTACGGTATGGCCCAGAAACGCGGCGGACATACCGAGGAAAAAAATAGCAAAGCTGAAAGCCCATTCCGTGGCTGCCTTCGAAAAGCCGATATAGTCGGCGATTTCCTGTGAAAAAATAGACCAGCAGTAAACTGTGCCGATGCTGCAGTGCAGCAAAAGAGCGGGAATGGCGGCCCTTGTCCATTTGTTACTGTACTTACTCATTTGTAATACTTCCTTTCCTTATGTGAAATCATTCGTATATGAGGCATAAGTAAAATAATAGGAACTGCTCTTTTTGCAATAAAAAAGCATACCCTATATTATATAAAAAGCAATATGCGTCACATAACGACTATTATATACCAAACATTTGAATAAAGAAAGAAAAATTATGTTTGGTTGAAAATAAAATATTTAGATAGTATATTTCCTTTGGTTTTGCTATAATGCTATAGGAATGCGCGGAGCCTGTTAAATGGGCTTTTGGAGAGGGATATCATGGTTTATAATAACATTTTAGAGGCGATCGGTCATACTCCAATCGTGCGCCTGAACAGAATGCCGGATGAAGATTCGGCAGAGGTGCTCGTAAAGCATGAAGGGCTGAACATAGGCGGTTCCATTAAAACACGAACCGCTTATCATATGCTGAAGGCAGCCGAAAGAGAAGGGCTGATTCATGCCGATACGATCATCGTGGAGCCTACAAGCGGTAATCAGGGGATTGGTCTGGCACTTGTCGGATCGGTGAAGGGATATGCGGTGAAAATTATCATGCCGGATTCCGTGAGCGAGGAACGGCGGAAGCTTGTAAAAAGCTACGGTGCCGAGGTGATCCTTGTACACGATGCCGGCGATATCGGAGCCTGTATCGAGGAGTGTCTTCAAACGGCGCTTCGCATGGCGGCAGAGGATTCCCGTGTCTACATTCCGCAGCAGTTTACAAATCGAAATAATCCAAAGGTACACAAATATCATACGGCACTCGAAATACTGGAACAGGTGGAGGGGCCGATCGACGGCTTCTGTTCCGGCGTAGGAACTGGCGGAACCATTTCCGGTGTCGGAGAGACATTAAAAAGCCAGAATCCCGATATCCTTATTTGGGCGGTAGAGCCGGAAAATGCAGCTATTTTGTCCGGCGGCAGTATTGGCACCCATTTGCAGATGGGCATCGGTGACGGATTGATCCCTGAAAATTTGAATCAGAATATTTACGAGGAAATTTGCATCATTACGGATGAGGAAGCGCTTAAGACGGCACGGCGGCTCATGTGTGAAGAAGGACTGATGTGCGGAATATCAAGCGGTTCGAACGTGGCTGCCGCATTGAAAATGGCAAAGAAGCTCGGAAAGGGCAAGACGGTTGTAACAATCCTTCCTGATACGGGCGAGCGATATTTCAGTACGGAGTTATTTCGGAATTGTGCGTCTGAAGATGTTTTTGAGGATGCTGAAAAGAAATAAAAATACAGAGAAAGCGGGGAACAGTATACATGAAAAAAAGAGAGGATATTCACAAAATTCTGATTATCGGTTCCGGTCCGATTATCATCGGACAGGCATGTGAGTTCGATTATTCGGGTACACAGGCATGTAAGGCGTTAAAAAGCCTTGGTTATGAAATCGTACTTGTCAATTCCAACCCGGCTACGATCATGACAGATCCGGAGACGGCGGACGTAACCTATATTGAGCCGTTGAATGTCGGGCGTCTGGAGCAAATTATCAAAAAAGAACGCCCTGATGGACTGCTGCCGAATCTGGGCGGGCAGACTGGCCTGAATTTATGTTCAGAGCTGAATGCGGCGGGAATTCTCGAAAAATATGGCGTCAAAGTAATCGGCGTACAGGTGGATGCGATCGAGCGCGGAGAGGATCGGGTTGAATTCAAAAAGACGATGGAATCGCTCGGCATCGAAATGGCGAGAAGCGAAGTTGCCTATACGGTGGACGATGCACTTGCAATTGCGGAAAAGCTGGGTTATCCGGTTGTACTGCGCCCTGCTTATACGATGGGCGGAGCAGGCGGCGGCCTTGTATATAATGTAGAGGAATTAAAGACAGTTTGTGCAAGAGGCTTGCAGGCCAGCATGGTCGGACAGGTGCTCGTAGAGGAATCTGTACTCGGTTGGGAAGAGCTGGAGCTTGAGGTTGTAAGAGATGCAACAGGCAAAATGATTACGGTCTGCTTTATCGAAAATATCGACCCGCTCGGCGTGCATACAGGCGATTCGTTCTGCAGTGCGCCGATGCTGACGATTCCGAAGGATGCTCAGGAGGAACTGCAGCGCCAGGCATACAAAATTGTGGATGCGATTCAGGTCATCGGCGGTACAAATGTGCAATTTGCAAGAAACACACAGGACGGCAGGATCATCGTCATCGAAATCAATCCCAGAACATCCCGTTCTTCTGCACTGGCTTCCAAGGCGACAGGTTTCCCGATCGCACTTGTATCGGCAATGCTTGCGGCGGGGCTGGATCTTAGTGATATCTCTTGCGGCAAATATGGCACGTTGGACAAGTATCAGCCGGACGGCGACTATATCGTTATCAAATTTGCGCGCTGGGCGTTTGAGAAATTTAAAGGTGCACAGGATAAGCTTGGCACACAGATGCGGGCAGTCGGCGAAGTTATGAGTATCGGTAAGACGTATAAGGAAGCGTTTCAGAAGGCGATCCGCTCTTTGGAAAACGGGCGCTATGGACTCGGTAATGCGAAGAATTTTGCCAGCCTTACCAGATGTGAGCTGTTAGACATGCTGCATATTCCGACGAGTGAGCGTCAGTTTATCATGTACGAGGCTCTGCGTAAGGGCGCGACAGTTGACGAGCTTTATGAGATCACAAAAATCAAGCCGTATTTCATTGAACAAATGGAAGAACTTGTGCTGGAGGAGGAGACAATCAAGACCTATCGGGGAGGTGTACCTCCGACGGAGGTACTGTTGGCAGCGAAAAAGGATGGCTTCGCCGATCAGTATTTAAGTCAGCTTTTAGATGTGCCGGAGGCCGACATCAGAAGTGCAAGACTTCAGGCGGGCATTACGGAGGCATGGGAAGGAGTGCATGTCAGCGGAACACAGGACAGTGCTTATTACTTCTCCTCTTATAATAGGAAGGATAAGAGTCCGGTCAGTGGAAATCCGAATAAGATTATGATCCTCGGCGGCGGTCCGAACCGGATCGGACAGGGCATTGAGTTTGACTATTGCTGTGTTCATGCGGCAAAGGCACTTCGGAAGCTTGGTTTTGAGACGATCATCGTAAATTGTAACCCGGAGACGGTTTCCACGGATTACGATACATCAGACAAGCTTTATTTTGAACCGCTGACACTTGAGGATGTGTTGAGCATTTATGAGAAGGAAAAGCCGATCGGTGTTATTGCACAGTTTGGCGGGCAGACGCCGCTAAACCTTGCCGCTGATTTAAAGAAAAACGGTGTAAAAATATTAGGAACGACTCCCGAGACAATTGATCTTGCAGAGGACCGGGATTTGTTTCGCGAAATGATGGATAAGCTTGAAATTCCGATGCCCGAATCGGGTATGGCTGTCAATGTGGAAGAAGCGCTCGCGATCGCAAAGAAAATCGGTTATCCGGTCATGGTTCGCCCCTCTTATGTGCTTGGCGGCCGCGGAATGGAGATTGTGCATGATGATGGACATATGAAAGTGTATATGGACGCGGCAGTCGGCGTAACACCGGACAGGCCGATCCTCATTGACCGCTTTTTGCACAATGCGCTGGAATGTGAAGCCGATGCGATCAGCGACGGCGAGTATGCATTTGTGCCGGCTGTTATGGAGCATATTGAGCTTGCGGGGATTCATTCGGGCGATTCGGCCTGCGTGCTTCCTTCTATCAGTATTTCACCGGAAAATGTGGCGCTCATAAAGAATTATACGAAAAAGATTGCACAGGAAATGCATGTGCAGGGCCTGATGAATATGCAGTACGCGATTGAAGACGGAAAGGTCTATGTACTTGAGGCAAATCCGAGAGCTTCGCGTACCGTGCCGCTCGTATCTAAGGTTTGCAATATCCGTATGGTGCCGCTCGCGACGGAAATCATCACGGCTGCGATTACCGGCAGGCCCTCACCGGTTCCGGCATTGGCTGAGAAAAAATTTGCTCATTACGGGGTAAAGGAAGCGGTATTTCCCTTCAACATGTTTCAGGAAGTCGATCCGCTGTTGGGTCCGGAGATGCGTTCGACCGGCGAGGTGCTGGGCATGTCCGCCAATTTCGGAGAGGCTTACTATAAGGCACAGGAGGCGACGCAGACAAGGCTTCCTCTTTCCGGTACGGTGCTGATCAGTGTCAATGACAGGGATAAGGCAGAGCTTGTGGAGGTGGCAAAGGGCTTTTATGAATGCGGCTTCAAGATCATTGCGACAGGCGGAACCTATGACAGGATCACATCAGCAGGAATTCCGGCTGTAAAGACGTTCAAGCTGCAGCAGGGCCGGCCGAATGTGCTCGATGCGATTACAAATCATGAGGTCAGCATCGTTATCAACACCCCGGATGATAAGAAGGGTGTGATGGACGACAGCTATATTCGAAAGGGTGTTATCAAGGCACGCATTCCATATGTTACGACGATGGCGGCAGCCAAAGCTTCGATCGAAGGGATCCGGGCGATGCAGAACGATAAGGGCAGTGTGAAGTCCTTGCAGCAGTTTCATGCGGAAATTATATAACAAAGGCTGTGTTACTTTCGGCGTGAAATGTATCATTCCCCTCATGAACAAGGGTGGGGATGAAGTGTCGGAGACACTTTTATAAGGCGGTTTTGACATCTTACAGATGTCAGACCGCCTGTTTTATTGTGCGCCAGACGGACGCACGTTTCATAGAAAATTCCTATGGATATCTCTATTAAATAAAAAAATGTCACAAATTGTGACAAATGTAGAAAAATGGTTGCATTCACAAAAGATATATGGCATAATAAGTCATATGTTATGAGAATCTTTTTATCATAATAAATGTAAAATTGCAGGGATAACAGATTTAAAATGAAAAAGGGATTGTCAGAGAAATCGGATAAGCTATAAGTATGGTAACAAAGAACGTTTACATAACCAACCAGACTTTTTTCGTCTGATCGATTATGCAAACGTTTTTTGTTTCATAAATACAATTTATAGTTATCATGCAATGGATATTATTTTTTTAAACAGAAGGAATATTACTTAGAGATAAAACAGAGAAAACACACGAGAAAGTGTTGGCATGCAATAGGGAAAGTAGGACAATACTTATGAACAGAAAGATTAAAATCTTGATTGTGGATGACAGCAGCATCAACAGGCAGATTTTAAGTGCATTGTTTGATACGGAATATGAAATACTGGAGGCGGATGACGGAACGACGGCACTTCAGATGCTTTCCGCACATGCAGTTGATATCATTATTCTGGACATCATTATGCCGCAGATGGACGGGCTGGAATTTTTACAGCGGATCAAGCAAGATCCGCGTTATAAATACATATCTGTCATTATCAGCACGGAAGCCGGGAGCACGGAGAATGAGCTGCGTGCGCTGCAGCTGGGAGCCGACAACTTTATTGCAAAGCCCTACAACCCGATTATTATTCAATATCGTGTGAAGAATTTAGTAGAAACTTATATTGAAAGACATCGTATGCTGGAAAAATCTTTACTGGAAACGGAAAAGATTTTTCATTCAACTATTGATGCCGTTCCGGGCGGTGTAGGTATTTTCAAAAAAACGGATGGTTACTGTCTTTCTTTTGCGGATGATAAGCTTTCAGAAATGCTTGGCTACACGGGCGCGGAAGCATCCGGGATGCTCGGTGCGGATGCACTTGCGTTTATTGGAGAGGCAGATCGGGAAAGAGTCAGGCGGCAGCTTGATAAAGAGGAGCTGCCTGATGAAGCTGTCAGCCTTTGTGTGGAGCTTCTACATAAGAACGGAAGTATGATCGAGGCAGAAATGAGTATCAAATCGGCCGCGGCAGAAGGCAGTGGTCATTTCCATTATGCAGTTATAACGAATGTGACGGCGAGCAAGGAAAATCTTCTGAAAAAAGAACTGAGCAGATATCAGTATCGTGCCGGCAGGGATTCCCTGACCGGGATTTATAATATGGATCATTTCGTGAAAAGAACTGCATTGCTTATAGAACGGCACCCAAATGAAAAGTTTGTGGTCGGAAAGTGGAATATTGACCGCTTTAAGGCTGTAAACGAATTGTTTGGCAGCCGTACGGGAGATCGGATCATTTGCGCATTTTCTGATTATTTGAAGCAGACCTATACATGGCCGAGTACCTATGGACGAATGGAGGCGGATCACTTTGTAACGTGCTGTACAGAAAGCTTTTTAGAGGAGCATACAGATGAAATCGACGCGCTGCTGGCCGGTGAGCTGCCGTGGCATACGCTGAATTATCCGATTTCTCTCCATGTGGGTTTTTACCGGGCAGAACCGGAGGACAGAGATATCGCAATTATGTGCGACCGGGCGGGAATGGCGCTGCAGTCGATCAAGGACGGTTATCTTCAGCGCCAAAATTATTTCAATGCAGAGCTGAGAGAAACGCTTGTTAAAGAACAGCAGATGATGCGAGATATAGACAAGGCTTTGCAAGAGAAGGAATTTTTTGTAATGTATCAGCCTGTAGTCGATGCAGCGACAGGAGGGATCATTTCAGCGGAAGCGCTTGTTCGCTGGAATCAAGGAAATGCGGGAATCGTTTCTCCGAACGAATTTATCCCAATATTCGAGAAAAATGGCTTTATTTCCAAGCTGGATATGTATGTGTGGGAGCAGGTATGTATTTACCAGAGCAGACGCAGACAGGCCGGAAAACGGATTGTACCCGTTTCTGTGAACTTGTCCAGAGTGGATTTTTATAATATCAATCTATTGAAGGATATTATGGCGCTATTGAAAAAATATAAGCTGGATGCAGACTGCCTGCGCATCGAGATTACGGAAAGTGCTTATATGGATCAGCCGCAGGAACTGATGACAGCGATCCAGCAATTTCAGAAGAACGGCTTCAAGGTTTTGATGGACGATTTCGGAAGCGGTTATTCATCGCTGAATATGCTCAAAGACGTCAGTGTGGATATTTTAAAAATCGACATGCGCTTTATGGAAAGTCTGGAAACATCGGACCGTGCAGGAAATATTTTATTCAGTATTATTCAGATGGCAAAAGCAATCCATATGGAAATCATTGTCGAGGGTGTGGAGACAGCAAACCAGTATGAGTTACTCGTCAGCATGGATTGTGATGACGTACAGGGTTATTATTTTTACCGGCCTCTTCCGGCGGAGGAATTTGGTTGCCGACTCGATGAGGAAGCAACAAATATTGAAAGTCAGGAGAGCGAGAGGCGTCCGGCAATCCTGCTTGTGGATGATGTGGAGCTGGAAAGGGAGCTGCTTTGCAAAATTATCGGCGATGAATATGAGATTTTTACCGCAGCAGGTGTGGATGAGGCACTGGAGCTTTTGAAAAAAGAGTTTTCCAATATCAATTTGATTATTTCGGATATGATTATGCCGGAAAAGAACGGCTTTGAGTTGCTTCGTCAGGTGAAGAAGATGATGTTTTTAAAGGATATCCCTGTTTTGATGGCTACGGCTTACGGAGAATATGAGAATATCAGGATGGCTCTTTCGATGGGAGCACTGGACGTCGTCACAAAGCCATATGATCCACCGCTTCTGCGTCAGCGGCTCAGAAACATTTTGAAAATTTCGGAGCGGGAAGCAACACAGCGAGAAATTTATGCGATCCGAGAGGATGTCGTCTTCAGAAAACAGCTTGACTCTCTTCTGGAAAACAGCATTGCAGGTATCGGAAGGATTAAACTTTCACGCGATGGGAAGCTTTCCGTTAAAGAATTGTCCTATGTAAACGAGCGTTTTTTATACTATCATCAGATGCCCTTGCGAGAGGCGCAACTAAAGACGACGCTTCCGGAGCTGATGTGGAATGCAGCTGACAGCGATAAGGCTTCGATTTCTAAAATGCTTGCGGAAGCGGTTGAGGAAAATAAAAAATATGTGCAGCGGGAGTATCGGATCGAGTGGGGAAACGGAACCTGTAAAAATATGCTTGCTAATTGCACGCTGCAGTATAGCCGGGATGAAATTTTATTGGATTTAATCATTGTAGAATGTAAAAAATGCTTGAAAGATCAGCCGGATAAGATGACACAGGATATTACAGATGAAAAAATAGGCAGGAAAATCCGTTGGCGTGAACAGCAGTACAGGGAGATATTTTCCAAGGAGGCGGAACTGTTTGCCGAGGCAGATTTGACAGATAACCGTTTTATTTCCGAGGAATCTTATCAGCAATTCTCTCGTTTTGGTATTCATGGGAAAGTTTCTTATGATACATTGCTGGAGGCGTTTTTAGGGACAGTCAACGAGGAGGATGCACAGTACTGCAGGTCGATGTTCGATAGAATCCATTTGCTGAATTGGTACGAAGCAGGTGAGCGTGAGGTGAAATTTGATTTTTTAAGCAACGCGAATGAGGCTCATCTTTACGAGTGGTATACAAGCAGTATGTTTCTTGTTAAAAATGAAGAAGACAAACATGTTTATGCGAGCTGGCAGATTAAGAATATCCAGCGAGAGAAGCGGCGCATGAGCAATATTCAGCGGCTGGCAGAGAGAGACACACTGACAGGACTGTACAATCGCATCATGATCGAAAAGAGCATGGATATGACGCTGGCTGCGGTCAATCGGAGAAATATACTGTCGGCGTTTTTTGTGATTGGTGTGGATAATTTCAAGGCAGTGAATGATAATTTCGGATATGATTTCGGTGACAGTATGCTGCGGGCAATCGCGAAGCTTCTGACACAGACGTTTCGGGCGGAGGACATTGTGGCACGTATCTGTGGCGATGAATTTGCCGTTTTTTTGCCGCGCGTGGCATCAAAGGATTGGATATTGAGGCGGGCGCAGGAAATTTGCGAAAATTCAGTTACGGAACTGGATAATCAGGGAAGTACTATTTGCGTGAGCTGTTCGGTGGGAATCGCTTTCTCGGGTGAAAACGGAAAGAGCTTCCGGGAGTTGTATCCAAAAGCTGATGCGGCACTGGATCAGGCGAAAAAAGGCGGCAAAAACTGCTATGCTGTTTACGAAACGAATTGATGAGCAGGACTTGCGGAAACGAATAAAACAGTTTATACTGGCTATGGACTAATTGTCCATAGCTATCTTAATTTAGGAGGACTACATGTTAGATATAAAATTTGTCAGGGAGAATCCTGATGCAGTGAAGCAAAACTTAAAGAACAAGTTTCAGGAGGAGAAGCTTCCGCTTGTTGACGAGGTGATTAAATTAGATGAGGAAGGCAGGCGCACGAAGCAGGAAGCCGATGAACTGCGCTCAAGCAGAAATAGGATTTCCAAGCAAATCGGCACTTTAATGGCACAGGGGAAAAAAGAAGAGGCCGAAGAGGTGAAGAAGCAGGTGACTGCAAATTCAGAGCGTCTTGCAAAGCTGGAGGAGCAGGAAGCAAGGCTGACGGATAAGATTACAAAGGTTATGATGACGCTGCCCAATATGATCGACCCCAGTGTACCAATCGGCAGAAACGATGAGGAAAATGTGGAAGTGACCAGGTATGGCGAACCGGTTGTTCCGGCTTTTGAGATTCCCTATCATACGGAAATTATGGAGCGCTTTGACGGCATCGATTTGGATGGGGCGGGCAGAGTGGCGGGAAACGGGTTTTATTACTTGATGGGAGACATCGCGAGACTTCATTCCGCCGTCATTTCCTATGCAAGGGATTTCATGATCGAAAGGGGCTTTACTTACTGTATTCCCCCGTTCATGATCCGCAGTAATGTTGTGACGGGTGTTATGAGCTTTGCCGAGATGGATGCGATGATGTATAAGATTGAGGGAGAGGATCTGTATCTGATCGGTACGAGCGAGCATTCAATGATCGGAAAATTTATTGATACGATTATTTCCGAGGAGGAACTTCCGAAGACTCTGACAAGCTATTCTCCATGCTTTAGAAAAGAAAAGGGCGCGCACGGCATTGAGGAAAGAGGTGTTTACCGGATTCATCAGTTTGAAAAGCAGGAGATGATTGTCGTGTGCAAGCCGGAGGAAAGCATGCAGTGGTTTGACAAGCTGTGGCAGAATACTGTTGATCTGTTTCGCTCCATGGATATTCCGGTGAGAACACTGGAATGCTGTTCCGGTGACTTGGCCGATTTAAAGGTAAAGTCTTTTGATGTGGAAGCGTGGTCTCCCAGACAGGGGAAGTATTTTGAAGTGGGAAGCTGTTCAAATTTGGGAGATGCACAGGCGAGGCGTTTAAAGATCCGTGTAAACGGTGAAAAGGGTAAATATTTTGCACATACGCTAAACAATACGGTTGTCGCACCGCCGAGAATGCTCATTGCATTTTTAGAAAATAATTTGAACGAGGATGGAAGTATCAACATTCCGGAAGTATTGAGGCTATATATGGGCGGCAAGGAGAAGCTGGTTCCGAAAAAGTGACGGCTTCCTGCAAATAAGAAGAGATGTGGTAAATCAGACAACTAAGAACAAAAGTGTGCTTCGCCCACTCTCACGGCCAAATACTTTGGCAGCACAGCTTTTGTTCCGCGCGCGCAGCTGCGCATAAAAAAGAGCTCTCTCATTTATGAATAAAAAAGAGCTCTTTTTTTATTTCACAGAAAATTCCCAAGGATTTCATAATTAAATAAATATTATGCGCCGCACAGCTTTCGTCCTTCAATAGGATACGCCTACGGGTCTCCGGTATTGCTGGAAGAGCTGCAGGATCGAAGTGACGACTTGATGACAGATACGTACGATGTACATGCAGTCCTCTTCGACGGAATGCTTCATTTTTAAGTATTCCTCATGTGCCTTCTGGATAAAGAAGAACAGCGCCTGCGGGGTATCAAAGAGTGCAGGCTGTCTCTTATTCCTTTCTGCTTCTCCACTGCGTATATATTCTCTCAAGCTGAATTTCAGCATTTTTTCATAGACGCAATGATCCTTCAGACTGCCGTCATAAATTTCGTTATGCGGGAAAGTGAAATAGTCCGCTACATAATGAATAATCTGTCCTAAATCGCGCATATAGGAGCAGGAATCGCCGCTGACAAAATCAGCCTGTGTAGTCAGCTTTAAAATGCGTTCCTTTACCATTTGGAATGTGCCGTCAAATTCGTGTCGTGTCGTCAAAAAAGAAGGCTTGCAGTCAGGCAGAATGCTTCCGACGTAAAAGGATCGGCGATGCTTGAAAAGTTCGTGAGTGTCTACATTATTGACCAAATATACTGCTAATGAAATATGGGATTTTTTTCTCAATAGAATGCTCCTTTTCTATTTTTCCGCTTCGTTTTTTATCATATCCCAGAGATGGTACAAAGTCCAGTGAATATTTTGTGAAAAAATTGAAATAAATTGCAGATGTGGTAAAAATTATTTGACAATAATCCGAAATCGGATCATAATATGTAATTGTCCGAGATCGGATGAAAAAAACAAGAAAAGGAAGAAAACGATGAGTTTAAAAGCCGTTTTATATAACCAGCTTACCAAAGAACTTGATGATCTGTATCAGCACTATATTCAAAAAAGCGGACTTTCTGAGGCTGCATTTTGGGTCATTTATTGTATCCAGGAGAGAGAAGCCCCTTATACACAGGCAGAATTTTGTGAGATATGGTCGTATCGCAGGCAAACTGTTAATTCCGCGCTCAAAAACCTTGTAAAAAATGAACTGATTGAACTGGTTTTACCTCCGAATAACCGAAAAAGCAAGCAGATTTTTTTAACTGAAAAAGGAAAAGTATTTGTGAAGGAACTTATTTGTCCGCTGTCGGAAGCCGAAAAAAATACGTTTGTGGCTTTTGGTGATGAGAGAGGAGATGAATTTTTACAGCTGACGCGGAAATACATTGATCTGTTTCGGTTAGAACTAAACAAAAGAGGTAATTTTTTATGAATCTTCATGTATTATTTGAAAAGACATCACCGCATAAATTGTTTTTCATGGCGGCGATTCCGGGCTCTGTCAGTATGCTGGCATCTGCCCTTTTTCAATTGATTGACGGGATATTTGTGGGTCGATTTTTGGGGGAGAAGGCATTTGCGGCATTGAATCTTGCGCTTCCGTTTGTTTTTATTAATTTTGCCCTGGCTGATTTGATCGGCGTAGGTTCTGCTGTTCCCATTTCTATATGTCTGGGACGAAAGAAGGAAAAAGAAGCAAATAATATTTTTACCTGTTCCTGTATCCTGATTGTTTGTACAGGCTTCCTCATCGGGGCGGTTTTGTTTGCCGCCGCGCCGCCGCTGATCAGATTGATGGGTGCTAAAGGGGAGTTTGCTGGTCACGCCATCCAATATATGCGGGTCTATGCTCTTTGTTCGCCTGTTACAACGATCGTGTTTGCGATGGACAATTATTTGCGCATCTGCGGAAAGGTGCGCACAAGTATGCTTCTAAATATCCTGATGTCTGTTTTAAGCGTCGTATTTGAGTTTGTGTTCCTTGCAGTTATGGGATGGGGCATTTGGGCCGCAGCACTTGCGACCTGTCTCGGAATGGGGATTTGTTCCATACTTGCCCTTGCTCCGTTTTTCAGGGGAACGATGCAGCTTCATTTTTGCAGGCCCCATTTTAGTATAAGGATGATAAAGCAGATTATGCTCTGCGGAAGCCCCAATTTTTTAAATACGGTTGCGGGACGTATGACGTCGATCCTCATGAATATCATACTGATACGTTTCGGAGGCGAGACGGCGGTGTCTATTTATGGTATTTTGATGTATGCGGATGGATTTGTACAACCGCTTTTGTACGGTCTGTGTGATTCAATGCAGCCGGCGGTAGGCTATAACTGGGGAGCCGGAAAATATTCAAGGGTAAGAAAGATCGAAAAATACTGCTTTGTCACAAGTGCGATTTTATCGGCAGCGGCTGTCTTTGTTATATTCACGTTTCCCGGACAAATTGCGGCGCTGTTTATGAAACATCGGAATACGGAATTTATGACGTCAGCGATAGAAGCGTTAAAGCTGTTTGGTATTTCTTATTTTGTAAGGTGGTTTTCCTTTGCGGTGCAAAGCCTGATGATTGCCGTGGAAAAGCCTGTTCAGGCCTCTGTTATTTCAATTTCTACCGCATTCGTTTTTCCGGTATTACTGCTTGGCGCATTGTGGCCGCTAAAACTTGCGGGATTGTGGCTGAACTTTCCGGGGACCTCCATCCTTGCCGCAATTTTGTCTGTGGCCGTCATGCTGCAGTTTCGTAAGGAAATGATACAAGAGGATATCAAAAACGGCGACTGAGTGGAGCGCCCGCAGAGTGTGACAGATTTTCATTGTAAATACAATTAAAATGAGGTAAAATAAATAAGAAAAGTACAGAATTAACCGGAGAAGAGAGAATGGGCTATTCCTACCTGCATAAAACGCAATATTACGAGACTGACCAGATGGGAGTTGTCCATCATTCCAATTATATACGGTGGTTTGAAGAGGCGCGTACAGCATTTCTGGAGAACATGGGTTATCCATACGAAAGAATGGAGCAGGAGGGCATTATCAGCCCGGTGCTGCGTGTGGAATGTGATTACCGGAAAATGGTGCGCTACGGGGGAACCGTGCGTATTGAGGTGTCGATCGAAAAATTTAACGGTATTAAACTCGTCGTCGGTTACCGGATTTTTGATACGAATACAGATGAGCTCTGCACGTCGGGCAGGACAAGCCACTGTTTTTTAAATAAAGAAGGAAGGCCGGTTTCTGTTAAAAAGGTAAAGCCGGATTTCTATAAAAAAATAACTATTATGTCGCAGGAGGAATCATGAAATTACTGACCTATGCTTCGAACGGGCAGGAAAAGATCGGTGTTTTATCGAAGAACGGAGATCAGGTCTGTGCGCTTTCTCAATTTGGTATTGCGGCAAGATCGATGAATGAGCTGATCGATACGATGACTGCGGCGGACATGCAGGCACTTGGGGCACAGATTTATAAAGGGGAAACAGGCTTAGAAGGCAGCCACCCGGGTCTTGAGAGCGAACCGCTCTCAATGATTAGGTTGTGCGCGCCGATTCCGAGACCGAAGCAGGATTTTATCTGTCTGGGGATTAATTATGCGGCTCATGCAGAGGAATCCGCAAGATACAAAAAAGAAACATTTGAAAAGAACAGGGATTATGCGATTTATTTTTCCAAGCGCGTCAATGAAGCGGTTGCAGACGGCGGAAGTATTCCGGCACATGAAGCGCTTGTGGACAGCTTGGATTATGAAGCTGAGCTTGCGTTTATTATCGGCAGAACAGCGAAAAATGTAAAAAAGGAACAAGCGAGAGATTACATCTTCGGCTATACGATTGTCAATGACGTGAGCGCACGGAATGTCCAGACCCGTCACAGACAGTGGTATTTCGGAAAGAGTCTTGATGGTTTTACGCCGATGGGACCGTGGATTGTAACAGCCGACGAAATTGTCTGGCCGCCTGCACTTTCTGTCAGGTCTTATGTAAACGGCGGACTGCGACAGGATGCAAATACGGAGTTGCTGCTGTTTGGGATTGATGAAATCGTGGCGGAGCTATCCGCCGGGATGACACTGCTTCCAGGCACGGTGATCCTGACGGGTACGCCGGCAGGTGTCGGCATGGGGATGACGCCGCCGCAGTTTTTGAAGGCAGGCGATACGGTTGAGTGCTGCATCGAAGGGATCGGAAGCCTTAAAAATACGATTGTGTGAAAGAAAAGATATGGCGGGAAAATAAAAGGGGTGAGGTGTTTATATGGAAGAAAGTGAAAAGCGGTTGGCAGTTCTGATTGATTCCGAAAATATATCGACGAAATACATCAAGTATATTCTGGATGAGATTTCGAATTACGGCGTTGCAACATACAAGCGGGCGTATGGAGACTGGACAAGTCCGATTTCATCAAGTTGGAAGGAAATTGTGCTGAAAAATTCGATTACACCGATGCAGCAGTACAGCTATACACAGGGAAAGAATTCGACGGATTCGGCGATGATCATTGATGCGATGGATATTTTATATTCGGGGAAGGTAGACGGCTTCTGCATTGTATCGAGTGACAGTGATTTTACAAGACTTGCATCGAGGCTGCGTGAGGCGGGCATGCTCGTCATCGGTATGGGTGAAAAAAAGACGGTGGAGGCATTTCGGACCTCCTGCACACTCTTTAAATATCTGGAGGTGTTGGCAGCGGAGGAAGAAGGCCAGTCCAACGGTGTCAGCAGAAAGGATATCGAAGAAACAATTTTAAAAATTATAGCGGATAATGAAGCGAACGGCAAGGATACGACAGTCGGGGAACTCGGCAATAAAATCAACAATCGGCATGCTGATTTTGATGTTCGTAACTATGGCTATTCAAAGCTGTCCAAGTTTTTGGAAAGCGTAAAGGGTATCGCACTGGCGCAGAAGGGAAAATCCCTTCATGTTTATCCGACCGGCAGCGGTGTCACAAAGGAGCAGATTGAGGCGACGGTCAATGATATTGTGAGAAAGGCGAAAAATCACACGATGGGTCTGTCCGAGCTGAAACAGAAATTAGAGAAGGAGATGCCGAACTTTAATATCAGGGATTATAAATACAGCAAATTTTCTCAGTTTATCAGGGATATGGATGGTATGACCGTAAAGAACAACACCGTGGAGCAATCCGACGGAGAACACTGATTGCAGACAGAGCAGAAAGGATAAAGGATGATGAATATTGCAATTTTAGGCGCGGGCGGAATCGCAAAAACGATGGCTACGACATTGCAGCCATTAAAGGGAGCAGAGTGCTATGCAGTGGCGGCAAGGGACATAAAGCGCGCCCAGATATTTGCCGATAAATACGGGTTTAAAAAGGCCTATGGTTCCTATACGGAGATGCTGGCCGATGAGAACGTGGAACTTGTGTATATTGCGACACCGCACTCCCATCATTATGAGCATATCAAGCTGTGTCTTGAGCATGGCAAGCATGTGCTGTGTGAAAAGGCGTTTACGGCAAATGCGAAGCAGGCCGAGGAGGTACTGCGTATGGCGGAGGAAAGAGGTCTGCTTCTGACAGAAGCCATCTGGACGAGATATATGCCGATGCGCCAGACAATTGACGATATTATTAAGAGCGGCATTATCGGAAAACCCACTTCATTATCCGCTAATCTGGGTTATCCGCTTGAGCATGTGGAACGGATGGTAAAGCAGGAGCTTGCCGGCGGTGCGCTGCTTGATTTAGGAGTTTATGTGCTGAACTTTGCTTCGATGGTGTTCGGCGATGAAATCGAAAGTATTGCGGCAACCTGCATTAAGCTGGATTCCGGTGTGGACGGGCAGGAGACGATTATGCTGACCTATAAGGACGGCAGAATGGCGACGCTGTATGTGACAATGCTTGCGCAGACCGACAGGCGGGGTATGATCAACGGAACGAATGGTTATATTGAGATTGAGAATATCAATAACTATGAATCCGTCCGTGTATATAATCTGGAGCGGAAGGTAATCGCAGAATACGCCGCGCCTTGCCAGGTGACGGGTTATGAATACGAAGTGCTTTCGGCGATGCAGGCCATTCGGACGGGAGGGATCGAATGTCCGGAAATGCCACATATGGAAACACTGCACATCATGCGCCTGATGGACAGTATCCGTGCGGCATGGAATATCGAGTATCCATTCGAAAAAGCGCCGGTCGTACCGGAGAGTGAAGAACAAGCTCCCGAGGTTGCCGAAAAAAAAGAGGAACCGGCGGAAAAGGCAGAGTAACACAAAAAGAAAAAAGAACGACTCACATGACGGTATGAGTTGTTCTTTTTTCTTTTAAACATTTATTTATCTGTAAAAACTAAGCGATTGCGTTGACAGCCTTCGTCATACGGGATATTTTCCTTGAAGAAGTGCTCTTATGATAAACGCCCTTTGATGCAGCCTTGCTGATTTCTGAAATAGCTTCGAGTAAAGCAGCATTAGCAGCTTCCTTATCGTTTGCGTCAATGGCAGCATAAACTTTTTTAATGTAAGTTTTAACCTTTGACTTGATTGCTTTGTTACGCTCAGTCTTTTTCTCAATAACAAGAATTCTCTTCTTTGCTGATTTAATATTAGCCACGATTTACACCTCCTATTTCTAAATAGTAAGAATTCGGATGCATTCCGAACCTCCTAAGTCATATTGAATCCGGACACGGACGCCTCAATATAAACATACCTTTATAGTTTAGTAGATGCATTGTTTTCTGTCAATACCTTTTTCCTGAATTTTCAGAAGTTTTGTTACAAATGGAAAACGAAATATTCAGATGTGATTTTGTGCTATTTATCAATACGATTCCGAAACTGATCTTTTGGCATAGAGCTGCATAAAATAATCCTTCCAGTGCATACTATAACCAGTTAAAACCGTGAAAAATGAAACAATATCAGAAAGGAAGGAACAGGCCGTGGGAGAATTTCGGATTAGGACCGATTTAGCGCTCGAGGCAAGGGAAAGTGTCGGTGAAAAAGCCGAGGAGGTTCGAGGCGTCGAGGTTAAGGAGGACTACGATGAGAAGACGCAGATCAAGGTGACGAGCGTAAAGATTCTGACGAAAAACGGCGCAAAGGAGCTTGGTAAGCCGCCCGGAACATACATCACAATGGAAGCGCCGAATATGTCAGAGCCGGATGATGATTATCACCGGGAAATTTCATCGGAGCTTGCAAAGCTGATCAAGCAGATTGCACCAAAGGCGGGAGTGGACAGCTCTGTACTTGTCGTCGGACTCGGGAACAGGGAGGTGACTCCGGATGCGCTTGGGCCTCATGTAGTCGGCAATTTGCTGATTACCCGCCATATTATCAATGAATACGGAAAGGCGGCTTATACCTCGGAAAGCGTACACGCCGTCAGCGGTATTGTTCCGGGCGTCATGGCGCAGACCGGTATGGAGGCGGCGGAGATTATCAAGGGTGTGATCGAGCAGACAAATCCTTCCCTTGTAATCGTGATCGATGCGCTGGCGGCCAGAAGTACAAAACGGCTGAACCGAACGATCCAGATCACGGATACCGGTATCCATCCCGGCTCCGGTGTGGGAAATCACCGAAATGCAATTACGGAGGAAAGTCTGGGTGTTCCGGTCATTGCGATCGGCGTTCCGACGGTAGTGGATGCAGCGACAATTGTGAACGATGCGGTTGAAAATCTCATTAATGTCATGTCTGATTTGAATAATATGTATGTTACTCCAAAGGATATTGACGAAACAATCAAACGTCTCGGCTTCACGATATCAGAGGCCCTGAATATTGCGCTGCACACATAAAATACCGGCTCATTCGCATCTTATTTGAGGGTAAACGCGCGGCATATCTTACAACGGACAGGCATATACTTTATAGGAGTACCTCGATGCGCACTGAAATGGAACAGCGGGTGCTGATGGGAGGGATATGCGGTGAGATGGCGTCGAAAGCAAAAATACAAAATCGCGGGATATGTCGCCGGTGCTCTTTTCGCCGTATGCCTGGGCAGATTTTATTTTTTATATCGTTCCTCGGTACAGATTAAAGAGGAGATAGCGTTGAACGCATATATTTCTGATAGATTGCAGGGGCAGATATTGAAAACATATCTGCCTTCTTTAAGTTATGCAGTGGAAAGCGGCTACGAAGAAGCTGATTTTATGGAACGTGTACTTGTCGACAATATTCCCCTCATGCGCTATATCAAAACACAGGCCGCCTATGAGACAGAAATAGAAGACACAGAAACATATTACAGGATATTGGAGGATGAGGCGGATGACGAAAACGGGAATACAGCGCTGTGGGATGCGTTGCTGAATGAAAACGAAGCCGCAGCGGAAAAGGCACCTGCCCAAGCAGAGAGCCAATCTGAGGATACGATACCGGCCGAGGCAAGTGAGGTGAGTCTGGAAGATTTAAAGGATTACAGCACGCTTGTCAAGGAATTCTATGCGATTGATAAATCAACTTATATCGGTGCTGATCAGTTAAATGTGGAAAAGCTGATGGGAACGGATGTTTCTCTGTCATTCGAAGATGGCAAGGAGCGAGGAAGCATTTTGGTTTATCATACGCATTCCCAGGAGGAGTATATTAACAGTGTGGAGGGTGACCTTTCCACGACGGTAGTCGGCGTGGGCGAGCGACTGAGTGAACTGCTGCGCGGCTATGGTTATACCGTTATTCACGATACGGGCGTGTATGACTTAAAAAGGGATTATGCTTATGCACGGGCAGGCGAGGCACTGGAGCAGATTCTTGCGGCGCATCCGGAAATAGAGGTAATCATTGATGTACATAGGGATGGTATTAACGATGATCAAAAACTTGTCACCGAGATAGAAGGCAGGCAGATGGCGCAGTTTATGTTTTTTAACGGCCTGAGCAGGTCAACGACGCTTGGTGATATAACCGATCTTCCGAATGAATATATTAATGAGAATCTTGCGCTTACTTTTCAACTGCAGCTAAAGGCACGTGAATATTATCCGAATCTCACAAGAAGAATTTATTTGAAGAACATGCGTTATAACCTGCATTATCGCCCGAAGAGCCTTCTTGTTGAGGTTGGTGCCCAGACGAATACGCTTGAGGAGGCTCTTGCCTCCATGGAGCCACTTGCCAGAATATTGGATATGGTTCTCACCCCGACGGAGGATGAGTAGGCAAGGAGTCAGGTTTTTGTTTTCATGAACCGCTTGCAATATTTGATCCGTACATTTATACTATACAAGTGAATAAAAATCTCTTTATTAAGGTGAATTAGATGGATCAAAGTAAAATCAGAAATTTTTGTATTATTGCACATATTGACCATGGAAAATCCACGCTGGCGGACCGTATTATAGAGCGGACGGGACTTTTGACGAGCCGTGAGATGCAGGCCCAGATATTGGATAACATGGATTTGGAAAGGGAACGGGGAATAACGATCAAATCTCAGGCCGTCCGCACGATTTATAAGGCGAGGGACGGAAAAGAATATATATTCAATCTGATCGATACGCCGGGTCATGTCGATTTCAATTACGAAGTCAGCAGAAGTCTTGCAGCCTGTGACGGAGCGATTCTGGTCGTCGATGCGGCCCAGGGGATTGAAGCACAGACACTTGCCAATGTCTATCTGGCACTCGATCATAATCTTGATGTGTTTCCGGTTATCAATAAGATCGATCTGCCGAGCGCAGAACCGGAACGCGTAGTGGAAGAAATCGAAGATATCATCGGTCTTGAAGCGCAGGATGCACCGCGGATTTCGGCTAAGAACGGGATCGGTATCGAGGATGTGTTGGAGCAGGTTGTTTTAAAAATACCAGCACCGAAGGGTGACCCGGATGCGCCCTTGAAAGCATTAATTTTTGATTCTATTTACGATGCCTATAAGGGTGTTATTATTTTTTGCCGAATTATGGAAGGTAGGGTCACAAAAGGTACGCCGATTAAATTGATGGCGACAGGCGCAAAAGAAGAGGTGGTAGAGGTCGGTTATTTTGGAGCAGGACAATTTATTCCGTGCGACGAGCTTTTGGCGGGCATGGTCGGCTATATCACCGCCGGTATTAAAAATGTCCGCGATACGGCGGTCGGGGATACGGTGACAAATGCGGAACATCCGTGTACCGAAGCGTTGCCGGGTTATAAAAAAGTGCTGTCAATGGTTTATTGCGGCATGTATCCGGCGGACGGCGCAAAATATCCCGATTTGCGGGATGCACTTGAGAAGCTGCAGTTAAATGACGCTTCTTTGAATTATGAGCCCGAGACATCTATCGCTTTAGGTTTTGGATATCGCTGCGGTTTTTTGGGGCTGCTGCATCTGGAGGTAATTCAGGAACGGTTGGAGCGGGAATATCATCTTGATCTTGTAACGACCGCACCGAGTGTTATTTATAAAGTGCACAAGACAAACGGAGATGTCATAGATCTGACCAACCCGACAAATCTGCCGGATCCTTCGGAAATTGATTATATGGAGGAACCGATTGTCAGCGCGGAAATTATGGTGACGACAGAGTTTTTAGGCTCGATCATGGAACTGTGTCAAGAGCGCAGAGGACGTTACTTGGGTATGGAGTATATGGAAGAAAAAAGGGCGTTGTTAAAATATGAGTTGCCGCTTAATGAAATTATTTATGACTTTTTTGATGCGCTGAAATCCCGTTCGCGGGGTTATGCGTCATTTGACTATGATATCAAGGGCTATGAGCGTTCGGAACTTGTGAAGTTGGACATCCTTATCAACCGCGAGGAGGTTGATGCACTTTCGTTTATTGTGCACGCAGAAAGCGCTTATGAACGAGGCAGGAAAATGTGCGAAAAGCTTAAGGATGAAATCCCGCGGCATTTGTTTGAAATTCCGATCCAGGCGGCAATCGGCAGCAAAATCATAGCGAGGGAGACGGTAAAGGCAATGCGCAAGGACGTCCTTGCGAAATGCTATGGCGGCGATATCACACGGAAACGCAAACTGCTTGAAAAGCAGAAGGAAGGAAAGAAGCGGATGCGCCAGATTGGTAATGTAGAGATTCCGCAGAAAGCGTTTATGAGTGTTCTAAAACTCGATGATAAGAAGTAAAGGTAGTTGTTACGACATAACAAGAAGGGAATGGGACATGGAAGCTGGGAAAAATCCACTTGGACTTTATGTGCACATTCCCTTTTGTGTGCAGAAATGTCATTACTGTGACTTTTTATCATTTTCCTGCGATATCAAAATACAGGAAGCATATGTGGATGCTTTATGCAGGGAGATCGACGGGTTATTTGAAAAATATGCGCTTCATCATTTCGTACCCACCATCTATTTTGGAGGCGGTACGCCAAGTCTTCTTTCTCCGGAATCAATAAAAAAGATATTAGGTAAGCTCAAATCCGCTTTTTCTGTCACTGCGGATGCGGAGATCACTTTAGAAGCCAATCCGGGCACGCTTAGCAAAGAAAAGCTTACGGCATACCGTGCCATGGGCATCAACCGCCTGAGCATCGGGCTTCAGTCAGCGGATGCCGAGGAGCTTAAGCTGCTCGGCAGGATTCATACATGGGAACTGTTTCGGGAAAACTTTGAAGCTGCCAGGAGGGAGGGATTTGGCAACATCAATGTAGACGTGATGACAGCGCTCCCCGGTCAGACAAAGGAGAAGCTTTTGTGTACCCTTGAAAAGGTGCTTGCCCTAAATCCGGAGCACATCTCCGCATACAGCCTGATTCTTGAGGAGGGAACCCCCTTTTATGAAACCTACGGCGCTGACAGCGGCTGTCCGGGACTGCCGGATGAGGAAGAGGAACGTACGCTCTACTATCTGACCCGGGACATGCTCGTAAAAAACGGTTACTTTCATTATGAAATTTCCAATTTTGCCAAACCCGGCTATGAGAGCCGGCATAACAGCGCCTATTGGACGCGACAAGATTATATAGGACTTGGGCTTGGAGCATCATCGCTGCTTGATAACGTGCGCTGCCGGAATCAGGAAGATCTGCCGTCTTATATTGAAAATCCCTGTAGAACAGGTGAACGGTTTTTGCTAAAAAAAACAGCGCAGATGGAGGAATTTTTGTTTCTCGGTCTGCGCCTTTTGTGCGGCGTTGATCAGTATAAATTTAACAAAACATTTTTGGTACCGTTGACAGAGGTGTATGGTGGTACTCTGCATAGGTTGATGAGAGAAGGGCTTCTTTGTGAAAAAGATGGATGCATTGCATTGACCGATCAAGGGATCGACTATGGAAATTATGTTTTTTCCGCGTTTTTACTCGAATAAGGGGATAGTCAACAAAAAAATCCAATATCATCCAAAAAAATGTCGATAAAACGATGAAAATTATTGTTATTTAACTAAATTTTCCGTATACTATACATAGTTGGTGATATGTGATAACCCAAACGGCTTCCGTAAAGCAGTTTCAGGCGGGAGAGAAGGGAAGGACCGAGATGCATAAGTTCAGCGAGGATTTATTTTGGAATGCGATCGATTTGAATGAGACAATCATATTTGAATATGATATTCGGGAAGATGTGGTTGGATTTTCTGAGAACTTAAAAAAATATGTTCCGATGCCGTTTCATATTTCCGCGTTTACCGAAAGAATTGATACTCATGGAAAAATTCATCAAAAGGATATCAGAAAGGCAATTGCCTTTTTTACTTCTCCGAAGGATGCGGACAAAGTAAGGATGGAATATATTCGTTTCCTTGATTTCAACGGGGATTTTCGCTGGTATCAAATCAAGGGAAGAATGGAAACGGCAAAAGACGGCACGCCGGTACTGTTATACGGTACGATGGCATATATTGATGATGAGACAAAGCAGCATCATGAGGAACAGGCTAAGACAAAAGATGAGCTGACCCGTTTGCTGACAAAAGAAGTGATGTTTCAAAGCATCGAAGAATATCTCAAAACGATTCCGAAGGATGTCATTCCAGATTTGCTTGTCATTGATATCGATGATTTTATGGAGTGGCGGGAGATGTATGGCAGTATCAAGAGCGAAGGAGTCCTTGTGGAAATTTCCCGGATTTTAAAGCGCGCTTTCCGGGGATCGGATCTGATCGGCAGAGTCGGCGAAGATCGGTTTGCGGTTTTCATGAAGGGAGTACATACGGGAAATGTGCTGCTGGAGCGGGCTTCTTATGTGCGCCAGACTGTAAAGGAGGTTTGGCGTGATTTTGAGAACAGCGGCGGCGTGACCGTCAGCATCGGTATTTCTGTGATGCATGCGGAGGAAGTCACGGTGGATAAGCTGTATGCCCGTGCACTGGCGGCGTTGGACGATGCCAAGGAATCAGGCAGGGATACTTATGTGTTGTATACGAGTGAAATGGAGCGGATGGATACTTCAATTAATCCAATCTTATCCACAAAGGAAATGGAGCTGATTCGTAATATCCTTGACCCGATGTGCACCTGGGCCTACGCGGTGGATGATCATTACCAGATTCTTTACCAGAATGAAGCACTCAAAAAACAGCAGAAAAATGGAGCCAGCGAACTTTGCTACATACGGAATAAAGGCTACAGCGAGCCATGTCCGGATTGCCCTCTGCGCCTGATTGATGAAAAAACGGATTCGTTGGATTCGAGCGTTTATTCGGCTGACCTGCGCACGAGTGTGCCCGTCCGTACGACTAAAATTGTAATGCGTAACGGCAAAAATATTTATCTGATTGCTTCGGTCAAGGAAAATATTGAATCTCAGATCCGCGAGGTAAACGAGAGCGGGAAGCGGGTGCAGGATGCCCTTTATGCGATGCAGGATATTGTATGGGACGTCAATATTTCCAAAAATATGTGTGTTCGCATGAAGGAAAAGAATATCAAGAGCGTGATGGATCTGCGTATCGAAAACTGGAAACGGCTTAGGGAATATTATGCCGAGTATGTCGTCTGCGCAGAAGATCGGAACACGTTTTTTGAGGCGACCGATCCAAAGTATTTAAAGCAGGCCATTCGCGCGGGAAGATCAATTCTTTACAGGGAAGTGCGGCTGAAAAACATTCAGGATGAATATGAGTGGTACGGAATTTATTCCGTTTTTTTGAATCAGATCAATAACAAGATGCAGGAGAAAGCGGAAGCCGGATTGACCGGCAGAGGCGAAAGAGATGATTTCCGCGTCATGATCATATGTCTGAACGTCAATGAGTATAAACGCCGCAGCCTGGAAGATGCCGAGACAAAAATCAAATATGAGATTATGAAACAGAAGAGCACGATCTTAAAGGAAATGGCACTCAATTATGAGCGTCATGAGAATGTCAACGAGATGATCGGAATTCTTGTTTACGAGTACCAGGTAGCGGAAGCGGGTTATTATCTTTGTTCGATGTTTGACGAAGTGTTTTTGGTCGATAAAAAGGATTTGGCAAATGAATGGTCCTTGCTCGACAGTCTGCGCTGCCACCCGGATGATCAGGAGAATTTCGACCTGTTCAAGGAGGCAGTCAAGACGACTGCGCAGACTCAGAAAACGACGGTGCGATTATACAATAAATACCAGGTTCCCATTTGGTATACGGTTACCATCCAAACGCTGCACGGGCTGAACAACATGCCGGTCCGCTATTTAGGGACACTGCAGAATGTTAATACGGAGATGGAAATTAAAGCGGAGATGGAATATCGTGCAGAGTATGATTCTCTCACCGGTTTGTATAACAGCGATACGTTTTATTTGAAAGCGAAGGAGCTGCTGCACTTAAAGCCGGAAAAACAGTTTGCCGTCATATCGATTGACATCGATAAATTTCGGCTGATCAATGACCGGTACGGTATTGAGATTGGCAACAGGTGTCTCGCAATACTTGGAAAGGCAATCCGTGAAATTGCGCCGGAGGAAAGTTTTGCGAAGCGCTATCAGGGAGATGTGTTCAGTGTATTAATCAGCTATCGGACCGAACAGGATCTGCTTAATTACATGTCGATGCTTTCTGCAAAGCTGCGGGATCATGATTCGATGCCTGCGAGTATTTCGCTTGTATACGGCATTTATAAGGTAATCGACAGAGAATTGCCGGTCCGCCTGATGTGCGACAGGGCAAGGCTTGTTAAAAAGCAGGTTAAGGGCAGCATCCTGACCAATTATGCGGTATATGATGATATCATCCAGTTGAAATTCAGGGAACAGGCGGAAATTGAGGAAGAAATGCAAAAGGCTTTGCAGAATCGGGAGTTCATCATGTTCCTGCAGCCGCAGATTCAGGTAAAGGATCGCAGGGTCTATGGAGCGGAAGCATTAGTGCGCTGGAAACATCCGACGAGGGGGCTGCTTGTTCCCGCACAGTTCCTGCCATTGTTTGAGAGCAACGGCTTTATCACACGGCTGGATGTATATATCTGGGAGGAGGCCTGCCGATATCTTGCGGAGCTGATCCGGCGTGATGCCACTATTCCGATTTCAATCAATATTTCCAGAGTGCATATCGGCAATACGGATTTGCCGGATATCCTGGAAGGTCTCGTGGAAAAGTATCAGGTACCTCCGTATCTTTTGGAGCTGGAAATCACAGAAAATCTATTTATGGATGATGTAACACAGCTTTTTATGCAAATGTCGGAATTAAAAAAGCGCGGTTTTAAGATCCTGATGGATGATTTCGGTTCCGGTTATTCGTCGCTGAATATGCTCAGAAATGCGCCGGTTGATACGTTAAAGATTGACAGGTTCTTTTTGGACGAGATTATGTCAACCGAACGCGGGAAGATTATTGTCGAAGCATCTGTCCGCATGGCGAAGCAGCTTGGTCTGCTGACCGTTGCGGAGGGTGTGGAAACGATTGAGCAGCTGGACTTTTTAGAGGGCATCGGCTGCGATATTGCACAGGGTTTTTACTTTTCAAAGCCTGTCCCCATAGAGCAGTTTGAAATCTTCTTAGCCGAAAATAAATAGGAAAGGCACTTCAAATTGTCCGATTTCATAGAATGTAATAAGTATTCATGAACCGGCTTTGAGGTGCTCTGTTGAAGGCTTTTAAAAAACCGTTGTCTTTTGAGGAAGAGAGTTATTACATAGAAAAGTACCGCCAGGGAGACATGGCGGCAAAAGACATTTTAATTGAACGAAACCTGCGTCTGGTCGCGCATGTAGTCAAGAAATATCAGTGCTCCGGCGAAGAGATGGAGGATTTGATTTCTATTGGAACGATAGGGCTGATCAAGGCAGTTCTGACGTTTGATGAGACAAAGGGAAGCCGGCTTGTGACGTATGCTGCCAGATGTATCGACAATGAACTGCTGATGATGTTTCGTACAAAAAAGAAAAGCAGCAGAGATGTCTCGATATATGAACCAATCGGGACCGATAAGGAAGGAAACGAGATCAGCCTGCTTGATGTCATTGAGGGTACAAACGACGACATCGCGGACAGGATGGATATTGCGCAGAACATAAAGCACTTGTATGATTATGTGGAGGAAGTATTGTCTGAACGGGAAAAAGAAATTATTATTCTGCGATATGGGCTGGCAGGCGGGGAGGAGGTCACACAGCGGGAAATCGGCAGTATGCTCGGTATTTCCAGGAGCTATGTATCAAGAATTGAAAAGAGAGCATTGGGAAAATTAAGAGAGGCATTTGAAAAATGAATAAGAGAAAGGCAATCACATTAGGAACAGTCGCAGCAGGAGCGGTTCTCATCCTGGCTGAGACAGCTGTTTTGCTGAATTATAAGGGGTTGTACGAGTCGGCGAGCAGAGAGCTTGCCGGATCGTACAAAGAGGAATCGGCTGTTTCCGTATCCGCAAATGAGATGTTTGATACCGCACACACAGTCGAACAGATCATAGAGGGCTATTATTTATATGATATTGATACGGAAGCGATGAAGGACGGACTTCTGACCGGTATGCTTTGGGGTCTCGGCGATCCGTATTCTGCCTATTATGATGCACAGGATTATGAAGCGCTGACTATCCAGGCGACAGGAGAATATTCGGGTGTCGGTGCCGTCATCACGGAGCAGGGAGACGGGACGGTAACGGTTGTCAAGGTCTATTCACAAAGTCCGAGTGCCGAGGCAGGTGTTCAGTCGGGAGATGTATTTTATGAGATTGACGGAGAAAATGTGGTTGGAGAGGATTCCACGACAATCGCAGCGAGATTGAAAGGAGAGGCAGGCACCTCTGTAGAGGTAAAAATATATAGGGCAAGCCTGGAGGAATATGTTTCTTTTTCTATCGTTCGCCGGCATATTGAAATTCCTTCCGTTTCCTGGCGGATGGCGTCAGATCAAATCGGCATCATGAAAATAGAATCGTGGGATTTGGCGACGATTAATCAATTTAAGAGTGCGATGGAGGATTTGGAAAGTCAGGGTATGAAGGGACTGGTCATCGATGTGCGCAATAATCCGGGCGGTCTTGTTTCTTCGGCGGCAAGTATTTTAGATTATTTCGTGCCGGATGGCGGTAAGCTTGTGTACACGATCGATAAAAATGAACGGAAGGAATATTATAATGCGAAAGACGGCGAGGATTGTAATATCCCGCTTGTCGTACTGATCAATGGGAACTCGGCATCTGCCTCAGAAATATTTGCGGGAGGCATTAAGGACTATGAAGCGGGGATACTGATCGGCGAAAAGAGCTACGGAAAGGGTATTGTACAGCAGGTTATCCCGATCAGTGAAACAGAAGCGGTAAAGCTCACAATCGCGGAATATCATCTGCCAAATGGTGAAAGCATTCATCAAAAAGGGATCGAACCGGATGTAGCTGTTTCCCTAAATGCGGAAGTACAACTAAAAACGGAACTGTCGGAGGCGGAGGATTTACAGCTTCAAAAAGGACTAGAAGTGATAAAAAGCAAAATTAATTAAGAAAAACAGTGGGAGAAGCGGATATGCTATTTATCAAAACAGAAGATTTAAAAATCGGAATGCGTTTGGCAAAGCCGATTTATAACAACAAGGGCGTATTACTTTATGAAAGGAATTCAAAATTAACAAAACAGGGTATCGAATCTGCCAGAAATTTTGGATTGATCGGCATCTACATATTGGAACCAGCCGAGCCGTTGCCGCCGATGACGGCGGATGATATTGAATTTGAACGCTTTCAGACCGTTTCCGTATTTACGATACGGGATGAGCTGCAAAGCATCCTGACAAAGGGGAAGCAGGTGAAACTGTTCAGTTTTGCGGAAAGTATTATAAAGTCCTATGGCAGGCTGGACAGAAAAATTAATTTTGTACAGAATCTGAGAAGCAAAGAGGATTTCGTGTATAAGCATTCTCTGAACGTCGCATTGCTGTGTACAATGATGTCGCATCACATGAATATGCGCCGTGAGGAACAGAGGGAAACGGTAGTTGCGGCGCTTGTACATGATATCGGAAAGCTGAATATCCCTGAGCATCTGGGCGGCATTCGGGAGCTTACACAGCAGGATCGGCAGGAAATCAAACGATATGAATTTGGCGGCATCCAACTTGCGGAGCAGGCATTTTTGTCCATGCCGAATATCAAGCGGACGGTTATGCAGGCTTATAAGCAGTTGGATGCATTTCATACAAAGAAGGAGCTGGGCAGCGGAAAACTTGTGACAGGTGCCAAACTCCTGATTGTTGCAGAAACTTATGATACGATGACTGCTATGAACAGTATTGATGAACCGAAGTCAGAAATTGCCACATTGAAATATTTGATGGCACATCCTGAAATTTTTGAAAAGGATGTTGTGGATGCATTGATTAAGAGCATCAACTTCTTAAGCAAGGGATGCAGCGTGGAGCTTTCCAGCGGCCTGAAAGGGCTTGTACTGACAGAAAATGAGCAGGATATCTTAAGGCCGGTTATTCTCTGCTTTTCCAACAATACAATCATCGATCTGCGTCAGACAATGCTCTATGCGGATCTGGAAATTGAGGATATCATGAAAACGCTTGATAACCGTTATGTGATAGACGTAAGTACTGCGGAACGGTTTAAAGAGGAGCAGAAGGGCAGAGAAACAGTGGATAAAAAAATAAAATAAACAAGAATCGGCCGATATGAGAAATATTTGTTCGACAAATGCGATATGGAGTGACAATAACCCGAAAAACATGTATAAAATCAGTTGATATGTACCAGTTTAAATGCTAGTATAATTTCAAATATTCGACGAATTTCGACGATATTTAATATATGAAGAGAGGACTGCAATATTACTGTCAGAGAAGAAGGGCTTTGACGATACGATGGCTGGTTGCAGAAAAGTAAAATTACATGTGGGGAACGGGCGGAACGGATTTCGCGGACAGCAGGGAAAGACTGCGAACAAGGGGAAACTATGTTTTAAAGCGTGGCGTCGCATTTATTTTGGCGGGGCTTCTTTTAGTTACAGGAATTACCGTGCTGAGTGTAAAGAGCGTGCATGCGGACGAGGATTGGTCGTCAAAAACTTCTGCGGAGGCAAGAATAGGCGGTGCAATAGTTGCAGCGGATACGGAAGTCAGTACGGCGGATACGCTTAATGTAAGTTATAAAGTATCTATCGGAGAATTAAATATTCTTGCAAGCGATACGGACAGTTCGGTTGTATATGAGTTAGGCACTCTTGATTTAAAGCTTTCGGATAGTGCGCTGATATCGGCGATGAGCAGCGGAGGTATTAAAGTCCGGGCAGTACTGAATGATCCGGGCAGCACCCTGATCGGGACAGTGAGCTATAATGATTCGACGAGAAAACTTTCTTTTAGCTTTGATTCAAGCCTGAAGGAAGATGCAGGTGAGGGAGTCACGCTGGATGACCTTTACTTTAATTACACGGTTGCATTGAATGCCGCGGAGATTGGTGAAAACGAAGAAGTTACTATAAAGTTTGCGGAGTCCTCGGAATCTTCAGTAAGGATGAGAATAAAGGAAAATCAGCCGGGCAAGCCAACGGTTCAGAAGACGGCAGGGGCATTTAATCCGGCAAACAACACGATTGAATGGATGGTTACTATGACATCAAATGGGCTGGGCTATGCAGATGGGATCGCAATCACGGATACTTTTTCAACAGGACTGTCCTATAAGTCCGATGAGGGAATTGATGTAGGCGGCACTGTGGCGATACCGGGCAGTGCTGTCGATATTCATGCAAGCCAAGGTACGCTATCTTTTCAGTATATCCCTCCTGCTGATTTTGCTATAAAGGGGAAAACGGTTACCTTTACTTATCAAACGACTGTTGCAGATAATGTGCTCGTAGGAAACATGAGCGGTAATGGGGGTAATATCAGTACAGCGGTCAGCAATGAAGTCTCCATAAAGGATAAGGAGGATGCGGATGTGGGAACCGCCTCTGCAGATACAACGGTGGAGAAGGCTCTAGAGCCCTGGCTGGATAAGTCGGCCGGCAGCATTTCTGTTGATTCAATGTCGAATACAGCAAAAATTCAGTGGACTGTTGTCATCAATTTGAATGGATTTTATGACCATATGGAGGAGATTTGGCTGCATGATGAGCTGGATTATCCACTAAATTATAAGGCGGGAAGTGTATCTTATGAGCTGTCTGGAGACGGCGGTGCGAAAACAAGCACGACACCGGCATTATCAGATTTTACTTTTTCATCAAGCAGCCAGTCTTCTAAGGCAACGCTTGCGGGAGCAGACGGATTCAATTTAAAAACGATAATCGCTGCGGCGATGGCAAACGGAGGAATGACCACTCCTGAGAAACTTACCATTACCTATGATTCTGTAATAACAAACTATACGGAATACCTTAAGAAAAATCAGAGTACCCCCGGGAACAAAGCATGGTTGAACTGGAAATGGAAGGATTATACAGGAACAGGAACAGGGAGTACTGCTGTGACCGGGCCATCGCTTACAAAAACCTCTAATGCTGTATCTACCATGATCAATAAGGGGGGCGTTTATGATCCGAAAACACATAGGATTACCTGGACGGTATCCTTTAATCAGAATAGCACAACATTGACAAATGTTACAGTGAGGGATATTCTGTCTGCGGGGCACAGCTATGTGCCAAACAGCATAACGGTAACACAGGGGGCCGCAGTTGCAGTTACAGGTCCTGACATTTCCGTGAACGGAGATGCGCAGGAGGAAGCAGACAGGACAGTGCTGTTTACGGTCTCGCCAGGTTCAATTAACGTACCGGTTGTTTTTACCTTTGAAACAGAATTGAATGACAATCAGGTAACGATCTATGCAGGGAATGCTACGAAAGAATATGAGAATACGGCCTGTCTTTTTGCAGGTATGGAGGAGTATCACAGAGTCAGTTCGAAGGTGCCATGCAAAAGCGTCGTACTGGAAAAAACAGTGGGTTCTTATGACTATGTGACACATGAGCTTCCATGGACGATTACTGTTAACAAAAATAGGATGCCAATGAATGATATTATGGTGACGGATATCATCCGGAAAGGGACATCTCTTGTTGCGTCATTGCCATCCAGTGAGAGTGCTTTAGTATATTCGGTGTACGACGATACAGGAAAGATCAGTGATACTAAAATTACAACAGCTAATGCAGGCGGGCTATACTATAGTTATACAAATTCATCCGATACGGCTGATGGGACACTAAAGATTTATCTGCCGAGTCTTTTACAGGGACAGTATGGGGTAATTAAATATAGTACGAAGGTAAATGTGGATTCCTCTGCGTTCGGCGGTCAATTCAAGAATGAAAATACAGATGTACAAATTAATAATAAGGTACAGTTGGAGAATCATTATCCGGTCAGCAGTCTGCCGGAGGTTACGATAGACGGATCGGTACCGACTAAGGTAATATCAAAGTCCGGAACGGTTTTGGATGACGCGACAATTGCTTATGAAGTACCGATTAATGTAAATCAGGCGGCACTTCCTTCAAACTTTGTTATTAGAGATACGCTGTCGGCATGGATGTCCTATGCTTCTTCCACCGTTGAGATTGCTGCAGGCAGTGTAAACAGTTCAACAGGAGTGATGACGGCAACAGGCAATAAACTTACTGTAGGAACTGATTATAAAATTGTTTTTTCAACGGATACAAACGGTAATGCGCAGATGACTGTTACTCTATTGAAGCCGACGAATAAACCGCTTTTGCTGAAGTATTGGGTTGCAGTCGATACATACAATCAGGTGGGAGCATATACGAACCACGTAATGGTGGGAACCGGCAGTACGCCTGCAACGGGAGATGCTGCGATACAAAGAGGTCAGATCGTTGGATTCAGCGGATCAGCAGGGCTTCGCGGCGGTACCTGGCTGGAAATTAAAAAGCAGGATGCGGATCATGCGGATACTTATTTGGGCGATGCCGAATTTGAATTATACGAGTCTGACGGCAGAACATTTGTAGCAGGCGGCAGGACAAACGGTGCAGGAACTGTAAAATTTTATGCCCTAAAAGCGAATACAAATTATATTTTGCGGGAGATAGAGGCACCGGGTGGTTATAAGCTGAATTCGTCGGATATTCCCGTTCGGACAGGTGCATCCGGAGCGGCGGTTTTTACGGTTCCGAATAAAATAAAAACAGGAGTCCTGCGCTTTCAGAAAACAGATAGTTCTTCCCGTGCGCTTGCGGGGGCTACATTTGGTATTTGGAAGGTCGCAGATGAAAATGCCTCACTTCCGTCAACGGAACCGGATGAAAAAGTGAAGAGCGGTTCAGATGGTTCAGTCGTATTTGAAGGACTGGTAAGTACATCCGGAATTTCCTATTATAAGATTGCGGAAATCAGCCCGCCAAATGGTTATAAAAAAACTGATCAAAGTTATACGTGTGTGATTGCAGCAGACGGGTCGGTCACCCGCTTTTATCTGGACGGTGATCTTTCTATGACGCTTGTGGAGAGTGTGGTTAATATAAGGCTGCCATTTACTTCGAAGCCTCAGGTGCCGAGTGGACCGTCAAATCCAAGTAACCCAAGTAATTCAGGTAATCCAAGTAATTCAGGTAATCCAAGCAATCCGATAACACCAATAACTCCAGCAATTCCGGTTACACCGGATGATGTGACAAAGAAAATAGAAGAGCTTCTGAAAACACCAGATTCTCCGTTAAAGGAGGAGTCTGTAAAAATGCTTCGCACGACGGTCGTCAACCTGCTGAATTCTGACCCGCATTATTTTGATAATGTTTCAGATGATTTGAAGGATATTATTGATAATCTTGTGGTAAACGGTGTACTGGGCAGAAGGCGGACTCTTCCAAAGACGGGTGGTCTGGCAGGCTCCGCAGGATTATTTATGCTCGGAGTATTAGCGGTCGGCGGTGGTATCTATCTGAAGAAAAAGGGAAAGAACTGCGATGAGGAGAAGACGAGATGAGATAAATTATTACAGGCGGTTGGCAGGCCACTTATTAATTGCAGCGGGATTGCTGTTAATTATAGCGGTTGCCGTGATCAATGCGGCGGACTTTGTGAGGAGCCGCAGTGCAATAGCAGAATTTAATGAAGCAAAGCGGCATACGATCACAATGAAGGAGGATCTTGATGACGAAAGGATATCAGAATCGCCAATATCGTTAAATCCAGTCGAAGCAGAGGCGGAAGTTGATCTGACGGCGGTGCTCGGTGTGCTGCGTATTCCAAAGATAGAGTTGGAGGAGGCCATAAGAGAAGGCTCTGCCGCCGGTGTTATAAGCAGCGCACTCGGACATCTGGAAGATACGGCACTGCCTGGCCAACAGGGCAACTGTGCGATTGCGGGTCATAGAAATTATGTCTTCGGCCGTTTTTTTAATCGATTAAATGAAATCGCACCGGGAGATACGATTGAAATAGAGACACTCGAGGCAGCTTACCACTACACAGTGACGGAAAGTTTTATCGTCGAGCCGGAAGATACTTCCGTACTCGAACAGATGGATGGCCAAAACTTGACGCTGATCACCTGTACACCTCTCTTTATCGGGAGTCACCGTCTCATTATACGAGCTGTTCGAGACGGTGACTGAGCAGCGGGGATAACTAACTGTCGGTTGATAGTTCAAGATTTTACGGCTGCTCCTTATTGCTGTATTCCATTGCAGCCGGGTCTATCATGTCGTAGACTCGGTACCATTCCTTTGTTTCCATATTCTTTGCTGTCTCGGAACGGTTTTTATATAAAAATTTTGTCAGGTTGTAGCAATCTATCCAGATTTCGTTATTGCCTTCTTTTTGTGATTCGTCAAAAATAAGCTGTAAGCCCCAATGAAGGTGTGTGATCTTGATGTTATTTACATTTTCTTCTGTACTGTAGCCTGTGTGGCCCATATAACCGATGACCTGACCGGCCGTAACGATACTCCCTTCCTCTAACTCCTTGCAGTAGGGAAAGTTCTGCCGCAGATGGGCATAGTAGTAATAGCGTTTTTTGTCGAAGCTTCTGATTCCCA
>JASGGU010000141.1:0-4701 GCA_047602645.1 Lachnospiraceae bacterium
ACTGACGGGCGGCAACGGCAGGAGTGATCAGCATGGCGCTCATAAGGATAACACCTACAGCCTGTAAACCGATAATGATTGCCAGTACGATCATAAACGACAGCAGCAGATTCAGCCTTTTGGGTGAAAAGCCGAGACTCTGGGCGAAATCCGCATCAAAGGTAAAGAGTTTGAATTCCTTCCAGAACAGAAGTACCAATGCCAGCAATATCAGGCCGCAGATTACCATCAGGATGATATCCCGCTGCAAAAGTGTGGATGCCTGCCCGAAAATAAAACGTTTGAGTCCGGCTTGGTTGGAGTTGGGGATCTTCTGTACATAAGTAAGCATTACCAATCCCAATCCGAAAAAGACGGACATGACCAGAGCGAGGGCGCTGTCAAACTTCACACGGGTATATCGAACAATACTAACGATGAACAGCGTTGCCAGCAGGCCGGAAATAAGAGCGCCTAACAGCAAAATTTCCGTATTTTTACTTCCCAATAAAACAAAGGCCATGACTACACCGGGCAGGGCAGAATGCGATATCCCGTCTCCTAAAAGGCTCTGCTTTCTCAAGACGGCAAAGCTGCCCAACACTCCGCTGATCAGTCCCAAAAGAGCGGAACCCAGAGCGACTGTTTGAAAGGTATAGTCTGAAAACAAAGCAATTACACTGTTCATATCAGACCACACTCCTTAGAAGAGCGGCGGAATTGTGATAGGTTTTCCTCAGATTTTCTTCGTGGAATACCTCCTCCACAGGGCCGCTTGCAACTACGCGAAGGTTGATCAGGGTTACCCAGTCGAAATAATCCGGAACCGTTTGTAAGTCATGGTGGACAACCACTACGGTTTTGCCTTGCTCCTTCAACTCCTTTAGTAGGGCAACGATGGCCTTTTCCGTTTGGGCATCAACCCCCTTAAAAGGTTCATCCATAAAGTAGACCTCTGCCTCCTGAGCCAGAGCGCGGGCTAGGAATACGCGCTGCTGCTGACCGCCGGAGAGCTGGCTGATTTGCCTGGAAGCATAATCCTGCATGCCTACCTTCGCCAATGTTTGTTTTGTCAGTTCTATATCTGATTTGCGGGGGCGGCGAATCCATCCCAGTTTGCCGTAGCATCCCATCAGAACCACATCCTGTACCGTAGCCGGGAAATCCCAGTCCACACTGCCGCTTTGCGGCACATAACCAATTTGGTTTTTCAAGGTTCGTATACCGCCGTTTCCGTCGAGAAAGTGAACCGCTCCGGTGACCGGCTTCAAAAGTCCCAGCATAGCTTTTATCAAGGTCGTCTTACCTGCTCCGTTAGGGCCTATTACCGCCATTAATTTGCCCTTTGGGATTTTCAGGTCGATATCCCAGAGCACCGGCTTGGCATCATAAGCCACGGTAAGATCCTCTACTTCCACTGCATAATTTTGTTGTATTTTCATATTTTTTCCTCCCACTATTTTAAAGCATCCACAATCGTATCTATATTCGCTTTTACGGTCAGAATATAAGTCTCGGCTCCTGAATCCGCGCCTCCCAGGGAGTCGGAATACAGCTCTCCGCCTATGGCAACATCAAAGCCTTTTGCTTTTACAGCTGCCTGCAAGGCTTCAATGGTCTTGGGCGGTACGGAGGATTCCACAAAGATTGCCTTGATTTGTCTATCTACAATGAAATCTGCCAATTCGCTCACATCGGATGTGCCCGCCTCTGCGTCAGTGCTGATTCCCTGCAGACCCCTTACTTCAAATCCGTATGCTTTGCCGAAATACTGAAACGCATCATGGGCGGTAACCAGCACACGCTGTGATTCCGGCAGTTCCGTCACACGATTGCGGATGTATGTATCCGTTTCATCCAGTTCTTTCAAATAAGTTTCCAAATTGGCTTCATACTCTGCTTTTCCCTCAGGGTCAGCCTGTGCCAGCCCATCCGCCACGGTTTTTGCCGCTTGCTTCCATAGGGAAACATCAAACCAAATATGGGGATCATGGACAGAACTGTCGTTTTCCCAAGTTAGAAGCATGGATTCATCCAATCCATTTTCAATACAAATGACAGCAGAACCCTGGGTGGACAGATTTTCAAATATTTCACCCATTTTCCCTTCGAGATGCAAACCGTTATATACTACGACATCTGCTTTCTGCATCAGGGAAACATCTCCGGCACTGGCCTGATACAGGTGAGGATCGATGCCGGGTCCCATAAGGCCATTGGCAGCGATACGTTCGCCTCCGATTTCTTTTGCTAAATCGGTCAGCATGGTAGTAGTAGCGACTACATTCAATTTATCCGCCCCTGACTCTGCACTTTCTGCGGGAGCCGAGCAGCCCGCAAGTAATAATGTCAAACTTAGAACTGTGCCAAGAAGGCTTTTGCTCTTATTGTTCATGTGAATCCTCCTTATAATTTTTTGTGTGATCAATCTTCCGTCCGGTCTATATAGATTTGACGGGCGGCTTTGTAACTAATCTGAACGCGCTTTCCATCCAAATCAAGAGTAAGCGGCCCTTCATATGCGGCAGCCTCTACAATGCGAACGGGACTCCCTATGGTAATGCCGGCTTCCTGTAAATAATCCAGCAATTCCTTTTCTTCTGTTACACGCCGGATATGAGAGACTATACCGACGGGAAGCAGATTCAAGGTCTGCAGAGGATGGTGGTGGATCTGACCGTCAGAATGAGGAATCTCGCTGCCATGCGGGCAGTACGCCGGATAATTCAAGAATTTATCCAGCCGGGAAGTCAGTCGGGAAGGTGTAATGTGCTCCAGCAGCTCCGCATCTTCGTGAGCCTCACTCCATGAATAACCCAGATGACGCATCAGAAACACTTCCCAGAGACGGTGCCCGCGCACCAGTGAAATAGCGGCGCTCATTCCTTCCGCCGTCAGACGGGAACCCTTATAGGGCTCATAATGAATAAGCCCTTCCCGCTTCAGCTTTCCGAGCATCTCCGTAACGGAGGCAGGCGCGATCTGCAAGGTTTCCGCAATCTGCTTATTGTTCACTAACTCCTCCATTCCGCCAAGCTTATAGATGGTTTTTAAATAATCCTCTTTATTTGGTGTCATTTTATCTTCCTCCGTTTTGAACAAATAATCCGTATGAATTTAGTTGTTAAGCTGTTGTGAATATATTTAGGCATACCTAAATTTAATTAAATTATATACCTAAAATATAAAAACTGCAAGTGCTTTTTAAAAATGAGTGGATTGCGTAAGAATTGTTAGGGATGGGAAATAACGTTTCCCTTGACTAATTTATGATGATTGGTGAAAAGTGTTACATAAAATAAGAGCAGGCGTAAGCCTGCTCGGAAGTTTGCGGGGCGACTTTATGATTTAGAAGAAGTAGCGGCGCTGTACTTTTGATATTGAGAAGTAAAATATTCAATCTTATGAGAAACCTTGAGTAAATGCTTTTGCATTTCCTCCAATTTTTCCTCTACATTTTTTTTGTGTTCCTGCAGCATATCACATCGCTGCTTTAAAGTGACTTCGCCTTCCATACTCAGCTTGACAAAATCTTTTATTTGCTTTATGGACATACCGGTATTCTTCAGACAGCAAATTAATCCAAGCCATTCCAGGTCATCCTCCGAATAGTGCCGTATCCCGCTTTCACTTCGTTTTACGAAGGGCAGTAAGCCTTCTCTTTCATAATAGCGTAAGACATGCGCCTTTAAATTTGTTTTTTCCGATACTTGCTTGATAGAATAGTCCATAAAAGTTCTCCTCCAAATATTTATGTACCTGTTCACTCCGTTCACAGAAACCCATGATTTCTGCATTTAAATTCGCTTCGCGAAACAGAAATCATCTCCTGAATCAAGTTCTTACGTAGCTTTACAGCAACAATATTTATACTATATTTTACTTTTTTATATTGACTTGAAGTTAACGTTAAGGTTTATAATTTCATCATACGTTATATTTAGCTATTTATCAATATAAATTTAAGGAGGTTCTGGAATGAAATCACTAAAAGATTGTTACGAATTACATAATGGAGTGAAAATCCCATGTGTAGGTTTCGGCACATATCAGATACCAAATGGAGAGTCTGCGGTATCTGCTGTGAAAAATGCCCTTGAATCAGGTTATCGTCATATTGACACTGCGGCAGGGTATGGCAATGAGGAGAGTGTCGGCATTGCGGTAAAGCAAAGCGGCATCAGCAGAGATGAAATTTTTATTACCAGTAAGCTGCAAAACCCGGAACATGGATATGAAAATACAATGAGAGCATTTGAACAGACGATGAAAAATCTGGATATGGATTATTTGGATTTATATTTGATTCATTGGCCCAACCCGATTAAATTCAGAAACGAATGGCAGTCGGCGAATGCAGGAACATGGAAAGCTTTTGAAGAATTATATAAGACTGGCCGTATACGCGCCATAGGAATCAGTAATTTTCATCCCCGTCATATAGATGAGCTTATGAAAACCGCAACGATTGAACCCATGGTAAATCAAATACGTCTTTGCCCCGGAGATACACAGGATGAGGTTGTGAGCTATTGTAAGGAACGTAATATCGTATTGGAGGCGTATAGCCCTCTCGGAACCGGGCAGCTTTTTGAAGTGCCTGATATGAAGGCTATTGCGCAAAAATATGGGAAAACTATTGCACAGATAGGGATCCGGTGGAGTCTGCAGAAGGGATATTTACCTCTGCCTAAGGCAGTATCGGAATCCCACATAAGAGAG
>JASGGU010000142.1:0-4604 GCA_047602645.1 Lachnospiraceae bacterium
AATCATGACTCTCTGCCTCATACCGCCGCTTAATTCATGGGGATAGCAATTGATCCTTGTCTCCGGAGAGGAAATACCCACCATTCGCAGCAGCTCGACAGCTCTTTTTTCCTTTTCATTTCTATTTAAAGCTCCCTCTTTCATGTTCTCAGTTAGCTGCGTCTTAATTTTTACCACCGGATTCAGTGTAGTCATAGGCTCCTGAAAAATCATACTGATTTCCTTCCCGCGTACTGACTGAAATCGTTTGCTGCCACCGGCAAGCAATTCGCTTCCTTTATACCGGATACTGCCGTTAATAATACGCCCCGGCGGCTGGATCAGCCCAATCAGGGATCTGCAGGTGACACTCTTGCCGCAGCCGCTCTCTCCGATTAATCCGAAGACCTCTCCCTCTCTTACCTCAAAGCTGACATCACCCACCGCATTGACAACATGCTTTCCCTTGCCAAAAACAGTTTGCAGATTTTCTACCTTTAATAATTCTTTACTTTCCATACTACATTCTCCCTTGGCGCCGGTCAGCGGCCTTTCACTCCGAGTTTTTTTGCCAGTCCATTTCCGATCAAGCTGATGGCAATACCTGTCACCGCAAGTGCCAGCCCGGGAAAGGAGGCAATCCACCATGCGTAGGTCAGGAATGGCCTTCCCTCCGATATCATAGCGCCCCACTCCGACGCAGGAGGCTGAACGCCCAAACCGAGAAAGCTCAAAGAAGCAGCCATCAGCATACAAAGCATAATATCCGATATTCCATAAATGAATGCAGAACCAATCACGTTAGGCAGTATATGCCGGAACATGATTCTTTTTTTTGAAAAGCCAAGCACCTGCGCCGCCTGCACATATTCCGCATTCTTCTCAACAAGTACCTCGCTGCGTACCAGCTTTGCATATTCCCTCCAGCCCACCAGCCAAATAGCAATATAAAGATTCCTGATACTGGCTCCCAAGATGGTTACAATCAGAATAACCAATACAATAAAAGGAAATGCGGTCATAACATCCAGCACCCGCATAATCAAGGCATCCACCCTACCTCCAAAGTAACCTGCGGCAAGCCCCACCAGAGAACCAAACAGAAAAGGAATTAAGGTTGCAATGAATCCGATCAAGAGATCAATCCGCACTCCGTAAATAACTCTGGTAAAGATGTCTCTTCCGAAGTTGTCTGTACCAAAAATGTGCTCTGCACATGGTTCCAGCATTAATGCGCTCATATCCTGGGCATAAGGGTCATAGCCGGTAAATACACCCGGGAAAACAGCCGCAAGTAAAATAACTCCCATTACTGCTAATGCTAAGTAATACAACAAGTTTAATTTATTATCTATTCTCTTTCTCATCTCATCACCCTCCTCATTATTGCAGCTTAACTCTCGGATCCAGGAAGGAATATAATACATCTGTAATCAGGTTAATTACGAGTACCATCACTGCAAAAAGAAATACAAGTCCCTGAACCAACGGGTAATCACGTTTCAGTACTGCCGTTAACAGCAGTGCTCCAAGTCCCGGCAATGCAAATACAGTTTCTATTACAATACTTCCGCTCAGCATGTTCGTCACCCGAATCAATAACAAGGTCATAGTAGATACCATAACATTTTTCATAACATATCTGCTGCTAATGATGTGATTACTTAATCCCTTACTTCGTGCAAAATTTACATAATCCTTTTTCAGAATATTAGAAACACTGGATTGTATGTTTCTGGTCAGCAGGGAGGTTGTTGCCACACAGGCTGTCAAGGCAGGCAGAATAATGGCATGTATCTGTTCTAAAAAATGATCTCCCCAGCCGCCAACCGGAAAATAGGAGCGTTTCAGAGCAAACTGTGTCAGAAGAATAATACCCAGCCAAAAATCCGGGACAGACAGAACAGCAAGAGATAATGCTGTAACAGCCTTCCCAAATGCAGAGTTTTCATATTTACCCGCATAATATCCTAACGGAAAGCTAATGAGTACCGCAAAAAATGCGGTAGCAAACGTCAGCGTTAATGTTATGACTGACTTCTGCGTGAACAACTCCCAAACTGTGGTGTTCATTGTAAGAGAGGTTCCGAAATTGAGGTGTATCAGCTGTCCCAGAAAAATAAAATACTGTATCAGGAATGGCTTGTCCAATCCCATAGAAATGCGCATGGCTTCAATATTTTCGGGAGTTGCCTCCGCACCAAGCATCAGAGTAGCCGGATCTCCCGGAATCAGTCTTATACCGGCAAACGTAATAAAGGAAACGACAATCAGGACCGGGATCATTTGTAATACTCGTTTTATTATGTAGCTAATCTGCTGCATCTTCTGCTCACTCCTTTAAATGAACAGACAGCACCACGGGAAGGTGCTGTCCTCTCCATTGTTTCTTCACTTATTTATTTAATTCTTTGAAATCATATACACCCAGCGGTGACTGTACAAAGCCCGAGATATCTGATCTTGTAGCTACGCGAAAGGGTACGTAATAGAGCGGCAGAATCGGATTCTCCTCTGCGGCGATTTTTTGTAATTCATCATACATCTCGGCGCGCTTTTCGGTATCCATTTCTTTTCCAGCTAAGACCGCAAGCTCCTCTGCTTGTTTCTGTTTATCGCCCGTCCACAGGGTATGATAACAATCTTTTAAATCTGCGATGCAAAGACCTGTTGCAAACTGGTTCGTATCGGCTGTATCGCTCGTAAGCGACGTAAACATCATTTCAAATCCCATCGAGTACCAGTTATCTGATACGGTAGAGGCATCCAGCTGTTCGATATTAACATTGACACCCAGTTTTGCCCACTGCTCCTTGAGCATAGTAGCTTCCTGCAGTTCATTGGTATTACCGGAACGAATTTGCAATGATATATCAAATCCCTCTGCATAATCTGTTCCCGCGAGCAGCTCCTTTGCACCTTCCAGATCATAAGCCACTGCCTCAAGGCTATCATTGTAGTATGGCTGTGCCGGTCCGATCAGGCCGGTGGAAATGGTTGCATTTCCATAATATACTGCCTGAATTATGGATTCTCTGTCCGTCGCCATGAGAAGTGCCATTCTGACATTAGGATCTGATAATGCGGGAACGGAGTTATTCATTGTAATATGCCTTGATTCCGTAGAATCAAAAGATAATACGGTAATCGCCTCCATCCCGTTTAATTCCGAAAGTCGGTTAGCCGGAACCTCTGTAATAGCATCCACCTCGCCGGACTGCAGCTGCATGATTCTCGTATTATCATCTGCAACTACGTTAAATATAATGCTGTCGGCGATCGGAAGCCCCGCCTCCCAGTAGTACGGGTTCTTGGCAAAGGTCATGCGCTCGCCGACCTTCCATTCTTTCAGGTAGTATGGACCTGTTCCTACGGGACATTTAGAAATCCCTTCATCGCCAACCTTCTCACAATATGCCTTTGGCATGACTGACATGCAGAATAATGCGGAAGACGCAAGGAAATTAGGGGATATCGTATTTAATTTCATCTCAACTGTTGTATCATCTACTGCCGTCGCTGAATCAATCATGGAAATCATCCCTCTCCAAGGGCTTTCTTCTGATAAGATATAGCGATCCAGACTATACTGCCAGTCTTCGGCCGTTACAGCTGCCCCATCCGAAAATTTCAGGCCTGTCCTGATATGAAAGGTATAGGTTAACTGATCCTCGCTGATATCCCAGCTCTCAGCCAGACAAGGCTCAATGCTCTTGCCGTCATTACTGCTTTTTGTCAGACCCTGGAGCATTAGATTGATCACCCAAATATCTTCATTTAAACCCGTTACAATTGGGTCGAGATTAGATGAGTCAACCGGCCGGGCGATCGTGATAATTGTTTCACCATCAGCAGAAGCTGTCTCCGCCTCGGCTGCCGCAGCCGGTTCTGACGATTCTTCTACCGCCTCCGGTTCTGCCGTTGCTTCAGTCCGGCTTCCGCAGCCAAATAATGTACCTGCAATCACTGCCGCTGAAATAAATAAGGATACCATCTTTTTTCTCATACACTTTCCTCCTTCTTAAGCCAAAAAGGCGACGTTACCTTCAATTGCAACGTCGCCTTTACCTGTGTTGTGAACAGGTTCACAATTCTCATGTGACCTGTTATTTCTTTGTCTCCAAGTATAAAAAATCTATTCTCTGTCGTCAACTTCTGATTTTAAATTATAAATAAAACTTTTTTACAACTCTTCATTTCAACTTTTCTATTTTTTCATTAATTTTGAATTATTACATGTGTAAAATATACAATAAACGACTTCTTTTCTTTTTTTGAAGCTATCCATGCGTTGTATCATTTTACAATTTTGCCATCATTTTTTGTATTAATAGACTAATCAGATACCCTTTTAATTTCACTCGAAACATTATGGATCCCGTTCAAATGCTCATAAATATCGGAAGCCACCTTTAATTCATATAAATTGCGAAACTCCTTCAAGGATACTCCAAGAAGGCTCTCAGCCTTATCCAGCCTGTAACGAAGCGTATTCACATGAACAAACAGAACATCTGCTGTCTTCTTCAAATCGCAGTCATTTTTCAAATATTCTCTGAGAGAATCAAATTGTGAATGGCATAATAAAAATACCCACTTTTGGCGGAGAAAATTCCCCACTTTGT
>JASGGU010000143.1:0-4044 GCA_047602645.1 Lachnospiraceae bacterium
GTAATCATCTGTTTTTCCTCCTGATTTATTTGCGATCAGGATGCATAACTTTTTTTAATTACATCCCCTTCACATACAACTAAAATTATAAAGGATTGCAACGCAAGATAAAATCGGCTGAGTTTAGGTTTTAAAAAATTTTATATGCAACGCAACATGATAAAGTTTAAAAATACTTTGAAAATACTATTGTAGAGTTTAAGAAACTTAAACTACAACTAAAATTCTTGATTTACCATTCATTTTCCCCTATAATGAGTACAGAAAAAAGGAGTGGGAAGTCTATGGACGGCATTAACTTTTTAACTGATAAATTTACACCCGGGCAATTGCCGAATATCTATGAGCCCCGGCCCGAATTGCTAAATGCATTTCATAAGGCTGCGAATAAACGCCTTATTTTGGTATCGGCTCCTGCCGGCTACGGAAAAACTGTGTCTACGCTCTTATGGCTCAAAGAATCGGGCCGCAAGACCATATGGATCGGACTGGATTCCTACGACAATTCGCCGTCTGTTTTTTACAGGCAGTTTTGTACTGGGATTTTGTCCGTTCAGCCGGAGAATGAGAATATGGCGAATATTCTCAGAAACCCGGCTTTTTCATCGTCGCCTGTTGACTTCACAATCAGCCTGCTTTCTGAATATAGGCCGGATGATTCGCTTTACGCTTTGGTATTGGATGATACGCACCTGATCACGAATGAAGAGGTCAAAAAGTCTTTTCTTTTTGTGCTCAAGAGATTGCCCAACTCTTTTGTCACATTATTTTTAACTCGCAATTTACCACCGGATTATATCATCGAGATGATCGAGGACGGGAGAGCCACCACGATCAATGCCGAGCAACTTCTGCTTTCAGAATATGAGATCCGCAAATACTTCGGCAGAATGGGCTGGTATCTGACGGCAGGCAAAGCACAGGAGGTGCACGCCATCACCGAGGGCTGGGCAATTGCCGTTGCCGCGCTTGCCAAAAGCGGACAAATAGAACTTGGCCAAAGCAATGGCCAAGTTCTGGATGGGTATATTGAAAAACAGATTTGGGATAAATGGGATGATACCCTGAAAAACTTCATGTGGAAAACAGCGGTGGTGGATAAAATGACCCCGGCACTTTGTGAAAGTCTCACTGGATGTACGGACAGCCAGGACATTCTGGAGCATCTCTATCAGAGCAACTCCTTTGTCTCTCATCTTGGCGGAGACTCCTATTCTTATCATAATCTGTTTTTGGAGTTCCTACGCTCCCGGCTTCATGAATCGGGAATTGCCATGAAGGAACTATATAAAAAGGCAATGCAGTACTATATGGATTGCAAAGAGTTCCTGATTGCAATGGAGTTTGCCGTATTATGCGAGGATGCCGATTCCATTGTAGAAATACACTATGAGCTATATTATGGCGATCAACATCTCGGCACGTTTGATGAAAGCACCCGTGCTACAAGATTATTTTTTGAAAACCCACTCGAAAGCATCTGTGATCAATATCCTATTTTATATACATTGCATTTGCTATACTATTACCTGTCAGGCTATGCTGGCAAGGCAGCTTATTATTTAGACAAGCTGTATCATCACCTGCCTGCGATCAAGGAAAATTTCCCCCAGTTTTTTGAGTTGGTTCTTGTCACTGTTGGTCTTGATTTCAGACGGGATTTTGCCGGACATATTGCTCGGTTTGAGCCCTTATCACATTCAATCGAATTACAGGAATATCATCAGCGGACCACCATAACCTTGCAGCTGCCGTTTATGCATCGCGGCGTGAGAGGATATCATGAGCTGACCGATGAAGCGGTTATGGAGAGATGGAAAGCCAGCCGGCGGCCTTTGCTGAAGGGAACATACGAGTTTTTGGTCAATGGTATCGCCTGCGGACTTCTTTATGAGCAAAATCGCCTGAAGGAAGCACTGGAAATCGCTGTGTTATCGTACAATACCATTGACGACAAGCTAAGCGATGAGATTTACTACGCGGTATTCATGCACCTTTCGGCCATTTACCGCACCCTGGGAAACGATAAACAGGCTGAAGCGATTTTAACGGAAGCGGAACGTAAGATCGAGAAACGGGGCGCGCATTATTTACGTCCGAATCTACTGGCGTATAAGGCAAAATGCCTGCTGGCCGAAGGCAACAAAGCGATAGCACAAGAATGGCTGGATCATTACTTCGTGACGGATACGGAGCATTTGGAGCTATACAAAATATTCAGGCACTTTACCACTGCAAGAGCTTACATGGTTCTTGGACAGACGGATAAAGCCATGGACTACATCCAAAAGCTCAAACAGTTGGGAACGGATTTCAGGCGGCTTTTGGATGTCGCCGAGGCAGGCGTTCTACAGGCTATTTTGGAATGGGCTATGGGTAAGAGGGAGCAGGCGCAACGCACCCTGGAAGCCGTATTGACCGAACTTCAGCCTTACGGCTTTATCAGGGTGATCGCGGATGAGGGCGCGGCGATATTGCCGGTGCTGAAAAGAATAACCGCAAAGATTGTAAAGGAAGGCTATCAGGGCGGATTAGACCCCCGTTATATCAACGACGTTCATCTTGCAGTATATGAGCAGTCAAAACGGCACAAGGGAATCGCCGTAAATATCAACGCAAAGCCGGTGAAGCTGTCCAGGCAGCAAAAGCATATGCTTACGCTACTGGCGCAGGGATACAAGCATGCGCAAATAGCCCAGTTGACCGGACTGAATCTCTCGACAGTAAAGACCCATGTCTATATTGCGTTTCACAAGCTGAATGTCACCAATGCCATGGACGCCGTGCTAAAGGCCAAAGAACTCGGTTTCCTTGAGTAGCATAGCCATATAAAAAGCGGCCGGGAAAATATCCCGGCCGCGTATTGTTTAATTAACAACAGCAACATAAAGTGCAATACTGTACGCATGTTATTATCAAAATAAAATTTATAGGAGTATACGTTTATGAAACATAAAGAACATTATAACGACCAATATGTTTTGGATATTTCTGAAAAGCTCTCCTCTGTAATACCGCACTTTAACTCCAAAGCCTTTTCGGATGAATTAATAGGACTACTAGAGGACAAGGAGTTGTTTGCAAGATTTGACTGTATTGTAGATGCAATGCAAAAAAATTTAGGGAGCAGTTATTCAAATACCATTCAATCCTTTTATGATATGTTAGGACCTGAGCTTACTGATTCAGAAGGAATGTTTAGCTTTGGGTGGTGGTTATGGCCTATTGGTAGATATGTTGAGCGTTACGGAAATGAAAACTGGAAAATATCTTTATCTTTCATAAAGGAATTGACAAAACGGTTTACAGGTGAGTATGCTATTCGTCCTTTATTAAAACAACATCCAAGAGAGGTAATGGATGAATTGATTTTGTGGACACACGATGACAACGTACATGTGCGCAGACTTGCAAGCGAGGGAATCAGAATTCGCTTGCCGTGGTCTGAAAAATTACTTGTAGCACTGACCGAGCCTGAAAGATATATTCAAATTCTGACTAATCTTAAAGATGACCCAGAAAAGTTTGTCCAAAAGAGTGTCGGTAATAATATAAATGACTTATATAAGGACTCACCAGAAATGGCGGAATACATTATTGCGCAATGGCGAAAAACATCTTCGAGTAAAGCACAGGAATGGATTATTAAACATGGAATGAGAAATCAAAAGTAGAAAGGGGCCATCGCAAATCGGTATCACTTCGGGGTAGCTGCACCGCTTTGTTTCGGCCCATCATATTGTAACATAGCAAATGAATAGACCGTTTTATTGAAAGGAAACATTATATATGAAAAAAGGATTAAGCATAGCATTTTCTGTTCTCATGATCTTGCCGATTATGGGCTGCAGCAATCAAAACGGCAGCTTATCAGAGATCAATAATTTTTCATCTTCAGCCATTTTGGAACAAGCTGAAATTGAAACGCCTGAAAGCATAGCGCCGGAGATACCGGAAAGGGAATTTGATGTGGACACACAATCTGCTCTTAAAACCTACTATGACGCACAAAATCATCCGGCTTATGAAATGTGTCAAAAGGAT
>JASGGU010000144.1:0-3951 GCA_047602645.1 Lachnospiraceae bacterium
GTTTCAAACAGCGCCCTGTCTGCTTCCATAATGGCGTCATCCACATATTTGAGGGTCTCCCACTTGGTTCCCACATCCAGAGAACAGCTCTCTCCCATCCCCGCAAAGTACGAATCCGTACGGGCACAAAAACCCTCTATATCTAATTTTTTCACCGCTCCCATGCTCATTCTCCCGTGACATTGAAATTGATGACCTGTTCCATGATCCTTTTCAGTCCCTCATCCTCTTCCAGCACCTTCTCCATGCAAAGGCTGATATACTGCGTACAATATCCCTCATAAACAAGCAACGCTGCCAGATGGTTTCTAAACTGAGCAAGATACTTTTGCATGCTTTCCACTGTCTGTCCTATGTAAACCGCACTTGCTTCCCCCTGCGCAAATAATTCCTCAATCCTTCCATAATCAGTCAACAATGTCAGGATATCAATTGTAATATCGATGCTTTTTGTCAGGAAGCCCTGCATCTCGCAGAAGTTCATGACCTTCTTATCCAGTTCCGGACGAAGGGATTCCTATTCCGTGACCGCGGAATTCCTCCCGCTATATTTGCTCCCCCACTGTGTCAGCTCTATCTGCTTCACCGATTACCGCTTTTTCAGTTGTCTTTGTGGGCAAAAACAGACATACGATTACCGCAATATTTCCCACGGGAAAGAATAAAAGCAAAAGAACTGCCGGATGTATTCCTGCATCTCTTAATCTCCGTATAATGGCGGAGATATCTCCTATTATCAACAAAATACTGTAGACAGCCAAAATAATAAAAATTGGAGGAGAGTCATACCGATTCATTTCCTCAAGCAGTCTGCTCAAAAGTGTCCCAACCACCCCATAAATTACAAGATTCACCAGATATCCGGGCCAAAATTCACGTCTGGTACTTTTCCCTTTAAAGTCAAACAGCCTTGACCAAAATTTTGATATTCCCATGTTGTTTACGCCCCCTTAATGCTCCTATTAATCTTCGATTTAGAAATACTTGTTATTACATCATTTTTTACCGGATTCTTCATGATATAAAATCCTTCTTTTTACTTTATGTAATTATCCAATACCAAATTTTGAATTTCAATAGCTTTTGCATAAGTGACAGAATTCTTGTATAACTGACAGAATTTATTAAGAATTTATTAAACTTTATAATAGACTGCTATAAAAATAAAAATGTGCTTTACCTATTCCTCACTTAGGTTATTGCGCAGCAAGCAGAAATTGTCTGATCTTTTTAAAATTAAAAATAGCCGGATTGGAGTTTGATGAAGCTATCCTTTCCGGCTATTTTTATGATTTTTATGATACATTCTGTTCTTTTAATCTGATATAAGATTCTAATGCATCCGTGACTTCGTTCTGGCTTAATCCGGACGTTTGAATGATATTACTGACAAACTCCAGATCTTTGAGTTTCTTTTCATTATATAAGGCCTCTAATTCGCCTTGCTCAGATTTAATTCTTGCATGAAGTGATGAAATAATGCTTTCCTTCTCCATTATCTTTTCTTCTAATGGTTTACGTTGTCCTCTTGCCATATTTTACCTCCAAAGATCATTATTACTAAAGTATATGGACAAGACTATAAAAATATTCCTGCTATAAAATAAAAATCCTTCTGTTCTTGCAGATCTCTACGGCATTATTAATTATACTGCTTTAATCGCCTTGATTTTATCCAGATTCTCTTCCATCATACGGATCTGATATCCGCTGATCAGCGCACTTTCATAGCGCATTTCAACAGAATTATCTGGAGCAGCCAGATTTTCTAGAATGAATAAATTTCTGTGTGTGTCACAATAATCGCCAAATACATTCTGCAGACTCTTTAATAAGGCAATCGTTTCTTCTCTTTTAAGCTTAAGCACCGGGTCGATTATGCTGAGGGTATAACGAAGCTTCTTAATTTGGATTCGTACTTTGTGAATTGCAGCATAATCATTACCAGTAATTTTTTCTACTCCGGCATTTATCTTTTTCAGCTGCTTTTTTATCCGTTTTTCGGAAAAAGCTGAAAATGACTGCGGAATCAAAAGACCCTCCGTTTCCTCCATACCGGCTGTCTCCTGCGGCAATACGTCTTCTATCCAATTCCAAACATCAAAAACAACCGACATCATATCATACCGCTTGCTGTAAACAAGATCCTGCTCTCTTTGACGTTCGGATGTCAGCACCGTCACTAATATACTTTGCTCCTCCTCAAGCACCGGATACACATTCAGAAGCTTGAGCCATTCCGACTTTAAAACGTCAAGTTCCCTAAGACGCCCCATCTGATTTGAGAGCTGCCGCATCTGGTTCTGCACTGCCGTGTATTGTGCAGGCGCTAACAATGGTTTTATAAAGGAAAGGACAGCCCGAAACGTCCTGACACTGATACGGAATTGATGGCCTGTCGTCGGATCTTCAGGTGCACCAAGAAATAGATGCAGAGCTTGAAAGACTTCATGGCAATGGAGGCGCAGGATCTTACGGAATTCCGAAGCAGCTGCCGCGCAGGGCTGAATTTTAAGTTCCTTCGAGTGAACCGTTTCGGGCAGCAGCATCCATTCCGGCCAGGCGCTCAAAGGTTCCTGCGATGTGATGCCAAAGCCTGCTGCCCCGCCTTTCCTGAACGGAATTGCAGATCCGCAAAGTCTCCTGCTCCAGCCGCTCAAGTGAGGCTCATGGCCTACAACTGCAAGCGTATAGGCCGGGTCAAGACTTTGATATGTTTCTCTCAGCCCTTCATAGTCTCCGCTTTCCACCCAGTCAAGCCGTTCAGCTTCTTCTATTCCCATATAATTTGCAATTAGTTCGGCCGTTTGTACCGCCCGTGGCAGCGCACTTGAAACGAGCCGCAATTTCAACCCGTTACAATGTGATTTCAGTGTGGGAAGTATTTTCTCAATTTCCTTGATACCCGTTTCCGTCAGCTTTCTTTTGGCCTCATCAGGTACTTCTTCCCGAGGCTCTGCCTTCCCATGACGAATCAGGATTATTTTTTTCTCCATCCTGTATCATCTCCTTATGGCGTGGGCTAATCTTTCGCCCGGTCTTTTCTTGTATAGCGTTATACAGATTTCTTTTAATTATACCTTAACATATGAGATTCCTATTCTCAAGATGAGAAATGGTACGGCCGATTCTGATATTTTGTTTAGTTACATTTCAAAATTTTATATTTTAATTTTTATTCTGAAAAAACCAATTAAATTAATATTGACACACATGTTATTTCTGGCTAATATAGGTAGGTATGTTCTTTTAGTTTAAAATAAAAATAAATTCAACTACTGTAGATGGTCATAATCAGGATGTCATCATATATAAAGATCAATTCACGAAAAAGCAAACTATTGGTTCAGCATATTGTTAGGAAGTAATTAAATGTAGGGATCAGAAGCATAAAAGGAATTGAACATATGAGATTTTTGTAAATCATCTTAGTAATATGCTGGGAGGTATATGATAAATTCATTATTTGTTAATGCTTCAATTCTTATAACTTTTTTATGCTTAAGCAATCCCTTTTTTAAAGATACCTTAGTTAGTATCAAATCTAATAGGAAAGTTAAATTTACAATTGGACTGATATTTGGTCTTTGTGGCTGTGTATTGATGTTTAATGGTGTCAGTCTGACTGATAATTTGTTTGTGGATTTTCGAATACTTGCACTCATAATATCCGTAATCTATTGCGGCCCCCTTTCTGCATTAGTGACTGCAATCTGCATTATCTCTTTTAGAATTGGATATTTTGGTATTTATAGCACTTCTATTGTAGCAACTATTAACTTAGTTATACTGACAATTATTTTTAGTTCATTATCTGTATCAAACTATTCCTTTAAAATTAAATACTTAATCATGTGTATTTTGAATGTGATTTCTTCTATATTATGGACTTTTGTGGTAGTGTCAAGATTTATGCGCAAATTGGTTTGCAGTCTCCGGCAGGATGAAATC
>JASGGU010000145.1:0-3862 GCA_047602645.1 Lachnospiraceae bacterium
CCGCAGACAAAATGCTCAGCACCGCCACCTGACGCAGGATATTAATCAGATTCTTTGTCGCAAGAAACGAGTCCGTCATCAGCGAAAAGAAAATGACAACTGCGAATAATAAAATGATCGTACTGAATTTTTTCAAAAAGTCATTAATTTTCAATTTTTTCATCCTCCTTGCCACGATTGCCGGATGCAAATGCAAGCACTGCTTCCTGCGTCGCTTCTTCCCTGCACAGTTCACCGGTAATCTCGCCCTCATGCATCACGATAATCCTATCCGACATTCCGAGCAGCTCCGGCATTTCCGATGATATCATGATAATTGCCATTCCTTCTTTTGCAAGCTCCTGCATCAATCGGTAGATTTCCTGCTTTGCGCCTACGTCAATCCCGCGTGTCGGCTCGTCAAAAATAATAATATTGGATTTGCCCGCCAGCGATTTTGCCAGAACAACCTTCTGTTGGTTGCCTCCCGACAGATTTTTGCTGAGCTGATCCATTCCCGGTGTTTTGATTCGCAGCTTGTCGATATAATCCTTTGCAAGCTTTTTATCTGCCGCTTTATTGACCAGCGTTGCTTTGGAGATGGATCTCAATGCGATAAAAGAAATATTTTCCTTAATCGACATCTCTAACAGCACGCCATGCCTCTTTCTGTCCTCGGGAATATAGGCAATGCCCTCCCGGATTGCATTCTCCGGTTTTTCTATGCGGACTTTTTTTCCATTGATATAAATTTCTCCATGGGTGATGGGATCTGCTCCGTAAACAGCCCTTGCGGTTTCGGTCCTTCCGGCTCCCACAAGTCCGGCCAGTCCCAGAATTTCTCCCGATCGCACACGGAAATTAATGTCCTTCAGAAGACCCGCCGTTGATAAGTGCTTTACCTCAAGCATCACCTCGCCGGTCTTTCGTTCAAGCTGCGGAAACTGTTCATTCAGTGTTCTGCCTACCATCATTTTAATCAGCTCTTGTTTGGTTGTATCCTTTGTCGGCTTTGTCCCGACATATTCTCCGTCGCGCATGACGGTAATCCGGTCGGAAATTTCAAAGATTTCTTCCATTCTGTGAGAGATATAAATAATTGCTATACCCTTTTCTTTCAACTGACGGATAATTGAGAACATTGCCTCGATTTCCCGGTTGGTCAACGGAGCACTCGGCTCGTCCATAATCAGTACCTTCACATCGTTGGAAATCGTCTTTGCAATTTCAACAAGCTGCTGATAAGCGACTGTCAATGTCTTTACCGGTTGCTTTACATCAATGTCAAGCCCGAAGCTTTTCATGATCTCTTCGGCCTTTTTATTCATCAGCCTCCGGTTGACCGTAAAGCCACCCGTCAGCCTTCTTCCCAGAAAAATATTCTCTGCGATTGACAATTCCGGAACCAGATTAAATTCCTGATAAATAACTCCGATTCCGAGTTTTTGCGAAAGGATCGGGTTCATTTCCGTATATTGGACTCCTTCAAAATTGATTGTCCCCTTATTTGGCTTAATCGCTCCTGAAATCACCTTGATCAGCGTAGATTTTCCGGCGCCGTTTTCTCCCATCAAGGCATGAACCTCACCCTCATTGATTTCCAAATCAATTTCATTCAATGCTTTTACGCCCGGATATTCTTTTGTAATGCCCTTTAGCTCTAATAGCTTCCTCATATGCTACCTCCCTTTCAGAAGCATATTCCTGCACTGCGCCATTTGTTTGAGCGCAAAAAGGGCACTGGCCCTATGTGATACCAGTGCCCCTCTTTATCATTTACTTATATTCGGAAATATTTTCAGGTGTCACACAAACCAGGTCCTGATTATAATCCTTCTCGAACTCTTTACCTTCGATTATCGCAACACAGGTATCCACCAACTGTTTTCCTGTGCCGGTCGGGTTCTGGTCGACCGAGAACTGATAAATCGTCCCTTCGGAGATTCTATTAAGAGCTTCTTCCGTTGCATCCACACCGGCGATGATATACTTCTGCGGATCTGTCATATCGTTGGCCTTAAATGCTTCATAAGCACCCAGCGCCGCTCCGTCGCTGACACCGCATACAACTCTTAAGTTCGGGTTTGCCTGCAGGAAATTCTCCGTCGCGGTCATTCCCTCGGACTGATCTGCAGCAGTCTGATCCGCAACAAACTTCACGTTCGGTGCGAATTCCTTAACACCCTCCATAATGCCGACCTTTCTCTGAATTACAGATTCCAATAAATCATAGTTCAGCGTAGCTGCCTCAATTTCTTCTTCCGTACCCCACTTTTCCGCAATCCACTTTCCTACGGCTGCGCCCTGGGTATAGCCCAGCAGATACTCATCCGCACCGATGTATGCATCATAGCCTTCTATTTTAGAGGTCAGACATACGACCGAAATACCGGCTTCCTTTGCTTCCGCAATAACCGGAGCAACGGCTTCGGTATCCACCGCACAGATAATGATGCCGTTTACACCTGCCGATATGAAATTCTCAACTGCCGCCACCTGTGTTTCCGCGGAATTATTTGCATCATTGACGATCAGCTCTCCGCCGAGGACATCCACCTCAGCCTGTGCCGCATCAACCAGGTCGATAAAAAATTGTCCTGACATCGTGAGCACGGAAATACCGATTTTATATCCGCCCTCCGCAGCCTCTGCATCAGCTTCCTCTGCAGCTTCTTCCGGCGCAGCTTCCTCTGTCTCTGCTTCGGCAGGCGCATTGTCTGCCGCAGCCGTTCCCGCTGCGGATCCGCAGCCTGTAAAAATACCGGCAACCAGTGCCGTGCAAAGAATCATACTTAATAACTTCTTTTTCATCTCAAGTCCTCCTTAAATTAACGTTAGCTCTATATAAATCTCTTCCCGAAATTCGCGCGTTAATTTTAGGAAAAGCTTTATATCAATCCGTTGATTCCCTTATGAGCAATTCGCCCTCATAAAACACCTGCTCCTCTATGCTCTGTCCGTTGATCCTCGCAATGATAATTTCCGCCGCTTTCTGTCCGATTTTTCTGATCGGCTGGCTGATCGTCGTAAGTGACGGCACCATCAGCGCACTGAGTGAAATATTATCAAAACCCACTATATTGATGTCCTCGGGGACGCGGATTCCAAGCTTCTTGAATTGCTGAATGCAGCCGATTGCCAGCGTATCGATGACGCTTAAAATTGCTTCCGGCCTTCTTTTAAGACCTGCAAAATATTCCGCCGCCTTGCAGCCCATTTGGATATAATCCGGCTCCTTCTCCGCTTCCGCCTGATAAATAAATTGTTCCTCAAAATCCAGTCCGCAGTCCAGAAGACCCTGCTGAAAGCCCAAATACCGTTCTTCCGTAACACTGATATTTTTGGAGTTGCGTAAATAACCGAAGCTGCGCTTTCCTCTGTCGTATAAATACCTGACGGCTTTTCTCGTACTGTTATAACCGTCGGTCAGGACATAGGGGATATTGACGGCATCCCTGAAAATCCTGTTCATTAAAACGACCGGTACCTTTTCGGATAGCTGCTCCATATAGCGGAGCATATCACCGCTTGCTGTATAGGTATTATAAATAATTCCGTCAATATTCCTGTTTAATAACTCCTCCGTGTAGTCCATTTCGGAGGTGGTATGGCGCTCCGTGTTGCACATCAGTACCAGGTATCCATTTTTTAAGGCAACATCCTCCACACCCCGGAATAGCTCGTTATAGAACACATTCGTATATTCCGGAACCATGACGGCAATTGTCATCGTCTTTCCGGTCCTGATTCCCTGCGCAAAATAGCTCGGAGAATAATTCAGCCTGCGGATCGCATTTTCCACCGCCGTTTTTGTACTTTCTTTTACACCGGCCTCATGATTAAGCACCCTTGACACCGTCGATTTTGATAAGCCCGATTCCTT
>JASGGU010000146.1:0-3861 GCA_047602645.1 Lachnospiraceae bacterium
AATTCGGTTTGAAAGAATATTCTGTTCAAGACGACCATACTTTACGGCTTTATGACACTGGTCTGGATATGGGTGAAATCAATAAAGCCCTTGTAATACAGGATATAACTGTTATCAGCTCTCAGATTTGCAATGACACATTAGAGGACTACTTTAAAAAAATCACAGGAGGGGAAGGCATTGCTTAAATTAATTCAAACAGAATTTCTGAAACTCCGCCGCAGAAAACTTATCTGGGTTATGATGCTGGCTTCTCTCGTTATGCCGTTTTTTGCATTCTTATATTTTCATTATTTTAAGAAAACAGGTGTCGAACCGGTACAGTTTTATAAATGGTCTGCATTCGGGTACACAGTTTTGATTATCCTGCCCTTTGTCTTGGGAATGCTTTGCACCATACTGATGCACGACGAAAATCAGAACGATATGCTCAAACAGCTTTGGATTGTGCCAATCAGCAAAATGGGATATTTTTTTAGTAAATTCTTCATTGTTTTGCTCTACTCCATTTGTTTCATGCTGATTACAGCCGTTGCCTCCGTACTGTTCAGCGTGCTTCCCGGATATGTCGCATTTGAATGGCAGAGTGCACTTTTTCTGCTGGAAAAGTGTTTGGAAATCGGCTTTATTACTGCCCTTGCCATGCTGCCGATTTTGGCAGTTGCGGCATCACAAAAGGGATATATTTTCCCGGTTTGTATGACCCTGATTTATAGTTTCCTCGGTTTTTTCATCATGTCAGTCAATATGTACCTTCACCCTTTATCCAGTTTGTCAGTCATAATCGCAAGGAATGGAGATATTCCCGGTCTTGCATTTACACAAGCGATTAATGTTCCATTGGCGTTTCTCTGCATTTTTGTTTGGGATATCGCCGCAGTGCTTCTTGCTAATATCACATTGGGGAAAAGAAAGTGAGGTGAAAGCATGCGAACATACCTTTGGGCGGAACGTCAAAAGCTTCGCCGATCCAATATTGTTTGGCTTGCCGTTTTTGCAACTGTTATGGTAGCACTCATTGTCTTTTTAGGAGGTCTGGAAGTGTATGACGGCTCTCGGAACATCGACCGTGCAGGCTGGTATATGACAATGATGCAGACATGGGCAACCTTTTTGGTTCTTCCGGCGGTTATCGCCCTCTTAGGCAGTTATATGATTTGCCGGGAAAATCAGGATGACACGATAAAATCTCTGCGGCTCATTCCTGTAAATGAGGTGAAATTAACCGCCGCAAAGATGATGATTACTTTCATGTTCAGCGTACTGATTTACTTGCTGCTCTTTGCTATCACATTTTCAGCTGAGGTCTTTTTACATCTTTCTGATTTGTCGGCAGAAATGGTTTTAGGCTTTCTGAAAGCATATGTTCTGGACGGTTTCGCTGTGTTTCTTGCTATCTCTCCCATTGTCGCTTTGGTATCCCACATGAAAAAAAGCTATTGGCTAGGGCTGGTGATTACAGAGATGTTCTCTTTTGCCGGGTTATTTATGAGTATGTCTAATACAGTAAAAGCTATTTATCCCATTACGGCTGTTTTTACGATTTCTGGCTACTATGACGCATCAGCCAGTCAAGTAATACTTAGTTGCATTAGTCTGCTGCTTTGCGGCTGCATTTCCGCCTTTATATTGATGAGCTTGAAGCATAGTGAAGAAAGTTGAAACAGGTCATCACATAATGAAGAAAATAAAGAAACTGATTATATTCGTACTGCTCTTTGGTATGCTGCACCATTATACCGAAGAAAAATTTAAAAATGACCCACCTAAAGGGGTAACAGAACAGCTAGTTAAATGGATTGACCAGTTTGGTCACTAATTATAAATCATGCACAAAAGTATAGATCTAATAAACAATAACAGAAAAGTGACTGTTTAACATAGCAAACTTTAGCGGTCAAATACAAAAAACCTTAAAACATTGGATTTTCTAGATATGCAACTGTAAATTTCGAATTCGCAACTGACAGTTTACAGCATTTAAACCAGTATTGGTGGTATGCAACTGACAGATTATGCTACACTTTCTACAGGAGGTGAAAGAAATGGATATGGCAGAAAGGCTACAAGATTTGCGCAAAAAAGCAAATTATTCACAAGAACAAGTTTCTGATATGTTAGGTATCTCAAGACAGGCAGTATCTAAGTGGGAAAGTGGGCAAGGAAAGCCTGAAATTGATAATATTATTAAGCTGGTGGAAATTTATAATGTAAGCGCAGACTACATCTTACTTGGAGAAAAAAATGCTATTCAGGTTGAACCAAAGCAGAAAAAAGAATTAAGTCATACTGCACGAAAAACGATAGGTATAATTGCCATTATCGCATCAACTGCAATTATAACAGTCTTATTTATTATTGCATTAGAGATTGTTGATAAGGTAGAGCAAACCATTATTGAATCCTCGGATTAATAATGATGATAAGGATATAATTAAAATTGATTATTAGTTGGAGGGTACCGTGTCAGTTATTACCGACGCACCCATGCTCACCAAAAATAATGCCACAGATGATATGGTCGATGAAAAATACAGAGAGGCTATCATAGCGCAGGCAAAGAAGGACCAGTCTGCCGGAAAATTTCAATCGGAATCTTCTGGATTTAGAAGCTTGGTAAAAAGTTATGTTTCCACGGTTTCTCCAGACAGAAAAAATATTATTACAGAGGGTTTAACTGCGATATTTAAAAATAAAAATCCACAACCTAAAACACTTAACTTGATAGACTATTTGTTTGGCAACGTTAAGTATTGTAAAGAAGCAACAGATGTGTCTTATGCTGAATTTTACGACAGCAATGGTGAAATGGTTGCTTCTTACTCAAATGGTAAATGGATTTCTTATGGAACAAAGGCAGAAAACGCCCGTGAATCTGAGCTTTGGGGCATATATAACGAAGCGTGGAATAATGCTGCAAGAGCAGACCAAAAAGGAAGTAACTTCATTATCAGATATAATCAATAAAAGCACACAAGGAGGAGTACCCAATGGAACAAAAAGATTACTGGAACAGTGTTTCAGAGACAAAGCAGTTTACAACGCCTTTTCAGGCCAATGAATTTGCCAATTATCTTAATCTCAATGCCGTCATTCTTGATGTCGGGTGCGGCTATGGCCGTACACTGGACGAATTGCATCACTTAGGGTATAAGCATCTGGTCGGCATGGATTTCTCTCAGGGAATGATTGAACGAGGAAAACAGAAGGCTCCTTATCTCGATCTCCGTTTAAAAAAAGATGCAGGGATTGATTTGCCGGATCACAGCGTACACGCGGTGATACTTTTTGCCGTCCTGACTTGTATCAAAAGCAATGAAGAACAGCAGGACTTGATTTCCGAAATTCATCGTGTCTTAAAGCCCGACGGAATTCTGTACATCAACGATTTCCTAATCAATTCAGATGAAAGAAATCAAGCCCGCTATCAAAATTTTGAAGAAAAGTACGGCATCTATGGTGTCTTTGAATTACCGGAGGGTGCCGTTCTTCGCCATCACTCAGAAAAATGGGTGAAAGAACTTCTGCTTGATTTTCGTACATTGAAATATGAACACCTGATATTTACAACAATGAACGGACACAAATCGAATGGGTTCTATTTTATAGGAGGGAAGCTTTCCTAAGTGATGATAACGAGTATAATCATTACGTGCTGATTATTCCGGCAAGCAGGGGGAATGGCTCCGCTCTGCTTGTTGGTGTTCCACCCCAATCCCCGTCAGACAGCCTGCTTCCGCGTCTGTCTGTTAAGCGCCTTACGGCGCTGCTGCGCGTCCCTGCGGGGACGCTTTTTACATGCGGAGAATAAGCTTGTAACTGAATGCATCCCCGCTCTTGATTTTATCAAACGCCTTATTG
>JASGGU010000147.1:0-3527 GCA_047602645.1 Lachnospiraceae bacterium
GAGGTGAGATCGTACAGAGAAAAGCGGCGGCTTTGTGACTTGATAGCATGATAGAAATAAAGCGGGAAATATAATTATTCCTCATATTGATTTCCGCTATTTTCTTTATTTAATGTCCCTGATAACTCAATCATTAAAAACTTCGTCAATTCATTTACTACCGGTCGGTGTTTTATCCCTTGGGGAACAATAATAAGTTCTCCTGTATTCACTTTTGTTTTTTCATCTTCCGTTTCTAAATAAAAACTACCCTCAATAACATAGAACAATTCGTCGGAATTCTCATGAACGTGAAAATCCAATGTGCGGCTCTCGACCCGAACTATACTCAAGATATTTTCGTTTAAAACCCCCACTTTTTTATAAGTGTATAATTCAACAATTTTATCCACTTCTTTTAACAGATTTACTACTTCCATATGCTGCACCTCCATATTTTTTGACCTGCTTGCCTTTATATGATATCATTAAAAATATCAATCTGTGAAATTGATTATTTTGATTTAATTAATCTTTATTTCAGATAGTTATGCTATCATTCGGGAGGCTTGCCTACTATGGAGTTAAAACGTTTGCACACTTTTCTAACATTAAGTGAAATTAAAAACTTCACAAAAACTGCTGAATATCTTCATTATGCTCAATCAAATGTTACCACTCAAATACAACAACTGGAAAAAGAGCTCGGTGTAAGGCTTTTTGAGCGTATGGGTAAAAATATTACCCTTACTCCGGAAGGAGAAGAGTTAACTGTGTACGCCAGACAAATGATTCATTTGTCAGATGATTTAAAATATAAATTTGCCAATAAAAATGATTATGGCCGTATTACTATTGGGGCATCGGAATCCATATGTATTTACAGGCTTCCTGAAATTATAAAGGCTTATCAGGCAGAACATCCCAATACGGAATTATATTTAAACGTTTTGGACACAGCCGACTTTATACCTTTACTTACTAATAATACAATTGATATTGCATTTACTCTTGATGTGCCCATAAATAATTCATCAATAGATACCGCATTGCAAATTGATGAAACTATTTGTGCTTTTTCTATTCCTGAAAACCCACTTGCACAAAAACCGGCGGTATCAATTGAGGATTTTTTTAATGTCCCTTTCATCTTGACGGGACGGGACTGCTGTTATCGAAAAATGTTTGAAAAGGATTTGCTGGATGCTTCAATAACACCTAAAATTGTTCTCGAAACAAGCAGTCTGCAAGTAATTAAGCAGACTGTACTTAGCGGGCTTGGCATATGTGTCCTTCCTCAATTATCTGTGCAAAAAGAATTAGATAATCATGAATTAGTGAAGCTTAACTATGCGACAAACTATAAACTCGCTTCACAACTGATATATCATAAGAATAAATGGATTTCAGAGAACCTGAAAGATTTTATTGATACGGTAAAAACAAAAATCCCATCTATCGATTAATCGGCAATAGGAAGTATAAAAGTGAATATGCTTCCCTCTCCGAGCTTACTGCTAACTGAAATACTCCCGTTGTGGGCCTCCACGATCCACTTGACCATTGAAAGCCCCAGCCCCACACCGCCTGCCCTGGTCGACGTTCTCGATGGGTTGACTTGATAAAAACGTTCCCATATCCGCGGAAGATGCTCCCCGGCTATCCCGATTCCGTCATCGGCAACAGAACCGATAATGTTGTTTCCGTCTTTCACAAGTCCGATTACGATATGTCCTCCGGGTTTACTATATTTAACGGCATTTGATACAAGGTTTATGAGCATGCGCAGCATCATCGTTTCATCCGCCTGCACATGTAAGCCGGATGTAATATTGGTTTGTATTTCTATATCTTTTTCATTTGCCGCTTCGTACTGTTCCTCCGCAACCATCTCGGTGAGCTCACTCAGATTAAGCAGCTCTAAAGTCAGCATCTTATGTCCCATATCAATTCTGGAAAGCATCAAGAGATGGGAAATCAATCCTGATATTTTGCGGGCTTGTGCCAGTACAACTGAAAGCGCATCTTTCGCCTCATCTATCGTCTTTGCATTTTCCAAGGCATATTCGCTCTGCGACACGATCGCCGAGACGGGTGTCCTCAGCTCGTGGGAAACATCCAGGGTAAATTGCTTTTCACTTTCAAACGATTGTTCCAAGCGTCCAATCATATCGTTAAAGGTTTTTGCCACGGTATATATTTCATCCTTGCCCTCGCCGATTTTGATTCTCTGTGAGAGATCACGGCCTCCCCCGATGCGCTCCGCCGCCTCGTTGATCTGCCTTACGGGCTTAAACGCCTGGCCCGTGATGAAGTATCCTCCTAACGCGACAACGACGACCAGAAAAGGCAATGTAACTCCGGCAATGGAAAGCATAGTGATCAGCGCGCTTTCAGAATCGGAGATAGCCGTAATGCCTCGTATCCATACATCACCATACTCCTCAAAAGAAACGCGGCTGTCGTACACATACCATTTCGAGCTGCCGTTATTTACCGTCCGTACCGTATTATTTGTAAAGCCCTGAGGACTTTTAATGTTTTCCGGTAATTCTCCGTATACTTTTTGCATGTCCTTGCTGTATACGGATAAATAGACCTGAAAATAGAAGGAATCAAAATCATTGTCGATCTTCAATTCTCCATCCTCATAGTCAATTTTGTTAAGTCTATCCTCAACCACCCCCACAAGAACGTTTTTTGTCGAAGTCTCTTCAAGGCCTTTGCTAATGAAAAATATAAACATCATCATCAGAGAGACCAGAACGACCATCAGCGTGGTATACCAGAGAGTCACCTTTGTTTTGATCGAAATCCTATTCATTCATCCTCCCTCAGAACATAACCTGTTCCCCTGATTGTGTGGATGAGTTTCCTGGAAAAATCCTCATCGATTTTTTTTCTTAGATAGCGGATGTACACATCGATTACATTGGAGCCGCCTTCATAGTCGTAATTCCAGATATGCTGTGAAATCTTTTCCCTCGTCAGCACAATGCCTTTATTATGCATCATAAATTCCAGTATTGCGAATTCCTTGCTGGACAGCAATATCGAAGTACCGCCTCGGGTCACTTCCCTGAAATCACAATCCATAACCAGGTCTGCAACAGACAGCACGTTACTGACATGACCCGAGGAACGCCGGATCATGGCGCGAATCCTCGCCAGTAACTCATCAAAAGCAAATGGTTTTACAAGATAATCATCCGCCCCTTTATCCAGGCCTGCAACACGATCTTCTATACTGTCGCGCGCCGTCAATAACAGAACCGGTGTTTTATTGCTTTGAGAGCGGATCCTTCTTAATACCTCAAGACCGTTAATACCCGGCAGCATGATATCAAGAATAACAGCATCGTATTCCGCACAATTGATGTAATCAAGAGCCTCGTCGCCATTCATGCACCAATCTACGGCATAATGTTCCGATTCCAGTTTCTTCACTATAACGTCATTCAAATCAGGTTCATCTTCAACTACCAGAATGCGCATATGTCACCTCCATAGAAATTTACTATTTATTTTAGACAATCCTCATTAAAGAA
>JASGGU010000148.1:0-3301 GCA_047602645.1 Lachnospiraceae bacterium
ACCGCCGCAGCGTCGCATTGCGCGCGACCGCACACGGTCTATTTCCTCCAATGCACATGAAATTAACAATGCCGCATCGTTTACTAAAACAGTTGGATTACTCCAATCAGAAACGAGGCAAGTATGATATATCGGTCCGCCAAATGATTGGGATCCCAGATCGCTCTCCATGCCAAGCTCTCTATGCACCTGCGAGAATATGCTGCCGATATACGTTTCCGAAAAATCATCTATCAATTCATTTGCTCCATATACGGTTACGCGCAGGTCGGGGTATGTATCTGGTATATATTTAATCCAGTGCATGTCCAGGTTAAGACTGGCTCTGTCAATCCTGAATTTGCAATCATACTTTTCCTCCAGCATTTGTATCTCTTCCAGTCCATAAGTCGGTCTCCTTCCCCAAAAGGAAATTTTCTCGAAAGGATACCAATAATTTTCTGAAAGAAACACACCATATGCTACTTCCAGCTTGCCATCTTCTGTTATATTTTCCTCATTCATTGTAAAGAGGCCATAGATTGCGGCAAAAAAAGTACAACATACGCAAAAATATTGTATGCCTTCAAAGAAATGGCTTGCAGTATCTTTCTCGATTCGTCCTTTCCCTGATTTCCTATGATAAGTAGTCGTCTAAATAGTATAAATGGAGTTATGGTGCTAATAATGCAACCAAGGGAAGACAACCATAAACGATATTCAATTTGAAAGAGGGATAATAACGCTCTTAGTCCCCAGAATAATATCAGCCATATTACATATTTAAAAATAGATTTTCGCAGTTTTTGATATTCTTTCTCCATTTTTCATTATTCCCCTACAAATACTTATATAATAAATTATACCATATTTTTATATCTCGGCTTAATATATATGTAAAATAACCAAAGCAGTTCGGCTTACCAGGTAGATTTTTACGTTTTAAAATATAAGATCAGTCTGCAGGGCATTGGCCAAATCAGATTTGAACTTGATTCGCAATCCAATCCATTCATATCACCATTTGGTTAAAATTTAGTTTTCAGGTGCTGGCCGCTGTACAGGATAGCTATTTCTGTAGTAGAATCTAAACGTAAGAGCAACTCACATTACTCCAGAGGAGATTCAATATGTGGAGAAGAACCAGAAAAACATTATTTATAATATTTTGCTGTTTGATCATATTTTTGGCGGCTGCAGCATTATATCATCTTATTATGCTAAAGGTGAAAAAGGATAAAATAATGCATGTCGGAACAGCTGTTGAAGTTGACGGCTATAATATGAATGTTTACGTGGAAGGTAAGAGAGCGGATACGGAGGCTGCAATCGTACTGTTATCCGGCTCAGGTGTTGCTTCGCCCATATATGATTACAAAATACTGTATTCAAAACTTACCGATGAATATCAGGTGGCAGTTGTTGAAAAATTTGGGTATGGTTACTCCGATGTAAGCGGATTGCCAAGAGATGTTGCGACTTTGGTGGAAGAAGATAGGAAAGCACTGAAAGAGGCCGGGGTAGAAATGCCATATGTGCTCATGCCGCATTCTATGTCGGCATTGGAAGCGATCTACTGGGCGGATACTTATCCTGAAGAAGTAGAGAAAATAATAGGACTCGATATGGCTGTTCCGGAGTCATACAAGAAAAGTAATATGGTAGGTATTACTTTTATGAAAACCATGACTTACTTTGGAATGCACAGGATACCTGCTTTTTGTTATGTTAACCGGGACGGCTTGACCGATGATGAATTTGAACAAAATAAGTTATTGGTATATAGGAATTCCTTAAATACAGATGTTTATGAGGAATGCAAAGTGGTTTTAAATAATGCAAAGATAGCGGGCGAATTAGCGGTTCCGGATGTGCCGATACTGATGTTTACTACCAATCTGGCGCAGGCATCCGGGTATGAAGGCTGGGTAAAAGCGCAGGAAGATTTCGCTGAACGAGCGAAGAACTGCACGCTGATAGAACTTGATTGCGGTCATAGCCTGCATTATTATAAGTCTGACTATATAGCAGAAGAGATCAGGAAGTTTATGAAAAACCAGTAATTTTATATAGCCGGTATGCTGTCGGGCAGCTGCGTGCGACAGAACTATTTATTTGTACTGAATTGGGAGCAGAAAACCGTAACCAAAAAAATAAGTTCTCATAAAGTACAATGAGGTGGTTGAAATGCCAAATGGAATACACACGCATGATTATAGCGGAAGAACAACAATTAACAGCGAACATCGTCATGAATATTCGGGAACGACGAGTGCGGCACCTGATCGCCCAGGCCATATCCATTATCTGGAGGGAACAACATCCTTAAATGATGACCATGTCCATAATTACAATACGACAACAAGTCCTGCAATTTACGTGGAAGGTGGTCATTATCATTACTACAGCGGTGCTACCGGTATAGCATTTATACCTGAAAGGCATATTCATTATTATAATCAAAATACATCAACGTATATGGGATGAAACATCTTATACCATCAAAACAGACTGAAAAGTATATTTTTCAGTCTGTTTTAATTTGATTGATATTTGGGCAGATTTTATAGCCATACATTCAGGAACCGGCTTACGTTTCTCTCTGCCGGCAGAGCATCAAACGCTTCCCGCCAGCTCGGCTTGTATAATTCCGACAAAAGAAATACAATAGGACTATGGAAATGTTATGCATGGATTACTTGTACCATATACGAGCATTATAGTAAGGGACGGTGAAAATAGATGAAACGGATATTTTTGGTTGAGGACGATAAGGCGATCGCTAAAAACCTTATACTTTTGCTCCGCGCGGAGGGATTTGCAGTTACTCACGCACCTACGCGGAGAGACGCGCTTGCTGCGCTTGCCGGAAATAAATTTGACCTGGCGCTTGTTGATATTTCTTTGCCCGACGGAAATGGCTTTACGGTTTACACAGAAATCAAAGAGTCTGGGGATGTTCCTGTTATCTTTCTGACGGCTTCCGGCGATGAAGCGAGTGTTGTAACCGGGCTGAATATGGGTGCGGACGACTATATCACCAAGCCTTTCCGGCCCCGGGAATTGATTGCGCGGATTGGAACCGCATTGCGAAAAAGAGGTCGTTCCGGGCCGGATTTTGAGATCTGCGGGCTTCATGTCGATACGGCAAGCGGCGTTGTGAGGAAGGACGGCAGCGAGGTATTTCTTTCAGCATTAGAATATCGCTTGCTGCTGGTGTTTATTAACAACCCCAAAAGTATTATCACAAGGGGCAGGCTTCTTGACGAATTGTGGGACGCGGCGGGAGAGTTTGTCAATGACAATACACTGACCGTTTACA
>JASGGU010000149.1:0-2670 GCA_047602645.1 Lachnospiraceae bacterium
GCGTGGGCGCGGAATACCGCCTGAAGCAGGATAAGGCCTTATTGGAGCTGTCCGGCGAGACAATGAAGCAGCACCTTTCCCTTATGGATGAGTCGGTAGGGCAAATGCGTGTTATGCAGCATGATCAGCGTCATCTTAACGCCGCCCTTTTAGAGCTGATTCAAAATGGCGATGCAGAAGATGCCGCCGCGTTGCTTCGCCAGCAAATTGATTCTTTACCGAAAAAGCCGATACGTTATTGCGAGAATATCACTGTAAACGCTGCCATAAGCTATTACGCAGCATTGGCCGAGGGACGAGGAATCCGTTGTGATCTTCGGCTGGATATCCCCGAAAAGTTGTCGTTTTCTGAGCTGGCTCTATCTATGGCACTTTCCAACCTGATGGAAAATGCCATACACGCCTGTGAAAAACTCGATCCTCAAGCCGAACGCTGTCTTCTCGTCCACGCCGTTTACACCGGTCAGCTCATTTTGGAGGTGGAGAACCCGTATTCCGGAGAGGTATCTCTGGATGAAAACGGCTATCCGGTCGTCCGTGATGAAGGACATGGTTGGGGCGGTGAGAGTGTGCGCGCCTTTGTACGGGAAAACGGCGGAGAACTTCTCTATCAGGTAGAGAACGGCATTTTTAATGTGCGGCTGCTGATCTAATCACAGCTGTTTTCCTTTGTCAAGAGAAAACTTTGCGCTTATCCTTGAACATTAAGTAGAAAAATGAGTCTTTTAAGCAGAAAGGCTCATTTTTTCTTTTTCTCATGTTACGCTCAGGACAGAACTTTACAAAATATGATGGAGTTAATGGAGGAAATGAAAATGAGAAAAAGAATACTCTCCTTCTTGTTGGCGTCCTGTATGGTGCTCTCTTTGGCACTGTTCACAGGGGGCTGCGCACAAAAAAGCAGTGCGTCTGCCTTGTGGGAGGCTGGGAGCACCAGAAACAAGATTGTCGTCATAAGCGATATTCACATCGGAGTTGACGACAACTATGCCGAAAATGTTGCAAACCGTCCGATATTAATTGATTTTTTACAGCGGCTGCAAAGCACCACGGATGTACGGGAGCTGGTAATTGACGGTGATTTTCTGGATGAATGGTTTCTGCCGGTGAATTATCCCAGCTACACCGATGTACAACAATTTTACAAGGATGTCATTGCCAACAATCAGGGGGTCATTGATGAGTTGAACAAGGTAGCTGACAGCGGAATCAAGCTAGTCTACTTACCTGGCAATCACGATATGACGCAGGAGGATGAAGTTTTGCAGGAGGCAATCCCAAAAATTGTACAGATTCGGGATGCCAAAGGGCTGGGAACATATTACACGGGTGACCGCAATGAAATTGCAATTGAGCATGGCCACCGTTACGATGTATTCTCTGCGCCAGATACGGTAACCAACGCAGAGTTGCTTGGTAATCATGATACCATGCTGCCGGCAGGTTATTTTTACGCCCGTTACGGCGCAACATGGGTAACCGAAGGCCACCCGAAGGTTGAAAGAACTTTGCCGGTAATCACCGATGTACCCGATCAATCTGATTTAGACCAATACGGCGCATATATGTATTACCAGATCCTTAAAAGTGTATCCGAACGGCTGACGGTCAACGAAGGCCTTGAGGAAAAAGTATTCGATATGCATATGGATGGTTTTGATGATTCCTATACTTATTTGGATTTCTATCCTGTTCAGCAGGAGGACGGAACGATATCCGCACCAGTACTGTTTAAAAATATTCAGCGTACATGGGCGGAACGTCAGGAAGTCAATCAGGTCAAGATTCCGAACAGCTTTCTTGAGGCGGTTGCCGGAACCTTGGATGGGGAGTATTTCTTCAATCAGGCAAACATACAGTATCTGGATAACCCCGATGAAAACGTGGATGTAGTTGTGTTTGGTCACACGCATATACCTGAATATAAAGCCCTGGACAACGGAAAATACTACGTCAATGAAGGTACGTGGATTGATGATAACACCCGGTCGGAGGCTGAACGCACATTTGCAGTCATCACCACAGGCGAGAAAACCACGGCTGGACTGTATCAGTATGAGAAGGACGGCTTGGTGACCGATATCGCGGCAAGTATGGGCATAGAAAAAGAGTAACATATCTAAGCACCTCATTTCTGAGTATTTTAGGAAGTGAGGTGTTTTTTATGAGAATTCCTAATTAATCCTGCGGCTAATTTAATCTCTTGATTGTTTTTGCTGCTGATACATGAAAGAGTGCAGGACAGGTATTAATGTTTACAGATTGGACACAATTTACAAACAAAACTCAAACAAATGGGAGCTATAATTTTGTTATAAAAATTTTAGTTTTCTGAGGAGCAGTCCACAAATTGAAAACACCAAAAGTACAGAAGGCATTACATATATTGAAAAGGCTGAAAATGCCAAGGTTAAGTTTAGGTAACAAGATTTTGTTTTATATATTAGCGATCATATTTGCCATGCTGTCCTTAGCGGATGTGATTTATGGGTTGTTTCCTTTCTTGGTTGGAATTATTATCTCTACTGTTTCTGCGATTATATTCTTTGGAGCTTGTTATTATCTGATACGGGATATTAATTACGGAATCACGGAGAAAATAAAGCCTGCGATTTATGAGAATCCGTTTATGAATCGGGTTTTCAGCGATTATAAGTATCGGACTGTGCT
>JASGGU010000150.1:0-2516 GCA_047602645.1 Lachnospiraceae bacterium
GATACCGGAAGGAAACGGTGCGGCTGTACTATCCTCTGCTTTCATTGAACCATTTTTTTGATGAGAAACGCGATATTCAACGAATGAAAGAATTACTGCAAGGCTTTTGTGAGCAGGTGAAAGATAAATTAGGTGATATTCAAGTCACAAATGAAAAGGATAGATTTTGCTTTGCCATTCCCGAAAAAGGAGTCGAATACATCCATGACAACATGGGGAAGAATGAGTTTATCAGGGATTTGGTGGAAACTGTACAAATGCATGGATGTACCATAGAAGATGTCTTGAACGTTTTTGGCAGCTATTCCCAAGATATTCATTATGAAAAAACGAATAACGGCGAATTCGATTATCTCATTTATTTCGAAGACCAGCATCCGGACAACTATTATTATTGTTTTACGGTGGAGGAAAATCATATGATATATCATCGATTCCTGCCGGAGGATTATGAAGATTTTGGATTTTAGACGGAGGATTATCTATGAGGGATGAGCTCGAAAAATGTCTGGACGGAGAGTGGTATGACTGCCATTCACCTGTTTTTTTAGAATATAAGGAAAAAGCCAGACGGCTGCTGAAGGAATACAATACGCTTGAATACAGTCAAAAGAAGGAAAAAAGGGCAGTGCTGGAACAGCTATTAGCCGGTATAGGTGAAAATGTTTCCATCGGACTGCCGTTTATCTGTGATTACGGGCGCAACATCAGTATAGGCAGTAATGTTTCGGTTAACATGAATTGTACTTTTGTCGACTGCAATAGGATAACAATCGGAAGCAATGTACTCATTGCCTCGAACGTTCAAATTTATACAGCGTCACATCCGGTAGAGCTTGGAGACAGGCTCACTCCGGACTGGAGCCCTGAAAGCGAAGAATATTCTGCCGTACCTATGCACTTCCTGTTACAATCGGCGATGGCTGCTGGATTGGTGGCGGCGTCATTATTTTGCCTGGTGTTACTATTGGAACGGGAACTGTTATTGGTGCAGGAAGCGTAGTGACCAAAAGTATACCTGATAATTGTGTTGCGGTGGGCAACCCTTGCAGAGTGATACGGAAAATAAATGGAGCAACTGAGCATGCTACTAGTGTTGACATTTAATCGGAACCTCATTATAAATCTATTAGAAAATAGGAATATGAAAGAGACTACAAAATGTGCGAATGTATGGTATGTAAGCGAATTAAGTTAATTTTGCAGGGAAATAATCCTAATTTTGTACGAGAGCTTCAAACAGGATATGTGGTTATAGGCGATTATCAAAGATTTAAAGGCTATACGCTCTTTCTATGTAAGGAACATGCGACAGAATTGCATTTCTTAGATTGGAACTTTAGGTGTATATTTTTGCAGGAAATGTCATTAGTTGCAGAGGCTGTATACAACGCCTTTCATCCCGATAAACTCAACTATGAATTATTAGGTACAGGAAATGCAGTCCATATGCATTGGCACTTTTTTCCGAGAAGAGGCGGAGACACGCCAGAAGCTGGCCCAGTATGGAAACTAAGTAAAGAGGAAATGTATGGGGAAGAGTATCTTCCGGACGAACAAGAATTATTTGCGCTGAAAAAGAAGCTGGATGAAGAATTGATCAAGCTGCTTGACAAGCAGTAAAGCAATGGAGCGGTTTTAGTTTATTGTTATCACCTTTGATTATGCCTCAAATCAAGTAGCAGAGGTGTTATTATGAATTCTTGTGAATTGGTTACTTTTATTTCTGCCGCCGCCTGTGCGATAAATAATTGTTGCGACAAGAATGAGGTCACAATGTTAGCAGCCATTTTTTCTCAGCTGGGCGATACACTGTCCACAATGCTTACCCATGATGAAATATGCAGTCAAAAGGAATGACAGGCCTTTTTGGCTGCATTTTTTGTCGAAGGTGTATTTTTGCGTTTTTCTCCGTCCTATGGTAAAATGAATCAAAGAATGGCCGCAGCGGCTAATGCGGTCTCAGGGAGGAGAGTATGCGAAAAGGCAATACTCTGATTTAGGGAGTGAAGTAGAGTATGAAAAAGAGAAAATGGATGACACTGGCAATGCTGTTTGTGGGCGTGACATTTGCGGCGTGCGGCAATTCCGAGAATCCCGAGGAAGCCGTCCCGGAGGTAATGCAGGCGGAGGATTCCTCTGCTGTGTCACCCGAGGAGGTAGGGGCCGAAGCCGGAATGGGCAGTATCGTGGATGAGCTCATAAGCCTCAGAGAAGATGTTCAGGCACAAGAACAGGCTGCGGCCTCAGAAACGGGGCAGACCACAGATGGGACGAAATCGCAAAGCGGAGAAGTTGAACGCGGCGTCAATGAGGCGGATTTACAAAGTGCGGGTGAATACGAAAATGATGTGACAGACTCACAGAATTTACAGGAGCTGGTAATTTATTACAGCAACAGCAAGGCGGACGGTCTGGAAACCGAGACAGTACTTGTAGAGGAAGTAACTCCTGATGCCATCATAGGCTATCTGGCGGGACATAACATCGTTTCCATAGATACACGTGTGAACGGC
>JASGGU010000016.1:0-52433 GCA_047602645.1 Lachnospiraceae bacterium
ATCAAATTCCAACAGCAGATCTCCCTTATTTACATGCGCCCCCTCGCTGACCTTTTTTATAAAACCCTGTCCATCCAGCTTTACCGTATCCATTCCGATATGAATTAGGATTTCAGCGCCTCCGTCCGACGTAATGCCAAGCGCATGTCCGGTTTTAAAGAAGGTCGTAACCGTACCGCTTACCGGTGCAAATACCTTTCCCTCTGACGGGACGATCGCTACGCCGAGTCCCATTGCCCCGGAGGAAAATGCCTTGTCGGAAATTTCGCTCAGCGGCTTAATTCTTCCTTTGATCGGGGCTGTAATAACTTCATTTTTTGCCGTGCCATTTTTACCTTCTGTTACCTGTTTCTTTACCGGTTCCTCATCCTTATAGGTCATAAAGGTCAAAATAAAGGCAATGGCCATTGCAACCAACACTGCTATAATGATCCAATACATGCTGTATGCCGAATTTGTCGCATTATCAATATAGCTTGGCAGACCGAATAGTCCAAGGGCTCCCAGCGAATAGCTCCTTACCCCCATAAATCCGATAATACCGCCTCCTATTGATGCACCGATGCAGGAAATCACAAACGGTTTTTTCTTTGGAAGCGTCACACCGTAAATCGCAGGCTCGGTTACACCGAACATACCTGAAATAAATGCCGGGATCGCAATTTCCTTCAGCTTTTGATTCTTTGTCTTAATAATAATCGCAAGTACAACCATGGATTGCGCAAACGAAGCAGCAAAGTAGGGAGAGAGCACAAAATCAGAACCCAATGTGGAATAATTGATCATCGCAAGCGGGATCAGCCCCCAATGCAGACCAAATATGACAAGAACCTGCCACACAGCTCCGAGTGCAAGTCCCGCGATCAGACCTCCGACAACAGGAATACCGTACAGTGCGTTAAACAGTGCGCCGATAATAGAGCAAAGCGCTGTAGAAATCGGTCCGATCACGAGATAAGTTGCCGGAACCATGACTACAAGTGTTAAAAACGGGACAATAAACAGTTTGATCACATCAGGGATGAGCTTTTTCCATATCTTCTCTACTTTAGCCGCAAAAAATACCGCCAGAACAATCGGAACAACACTGGAAGGATATCCGCTTGCCGGTATTAGCACCGGGATTCCCAAGAATTTGCTGTAAAAACTTGTTTCGAAAATTGATCCTGTAAACAAAGTGCCAAGTGCCTCTCCGCCGCTTAAATTGACCATCGCCGGATAACAGAGTGCGCTTCCGATCGCCATACCGATAAATTTATTGCACTTGAATTTCTCTGCCGCCGTATAGCCGAGTATAATAGGCAGAAAATAGAAAAAGCCGTCTGCGACAGAGTAAAGCGTGCCGTAAGTACCGCTTGTATTGCTCATGATGTTGAAAAACACCAGCAGTGCCAGCACACCCTTGATAATGCCTGTGGCTGAGAGAACACCCAGAATGGGTTGAAATACGCCTGAAATAATATCAATGAGCGCCGCCCCCGCACTCAGCTTTTCCTTTGTTTCCTCATTGACTGCCGTTTCCGCAATATTATTGAAATGCCCGATCTCTACAACAGCATCATAGACATCCGGAACATGATTGCCGATGACTACCTGATACTGCCCGGCACTCTGAATGACCGTCACAATACCGTCCGTACTTTTTAAGATATCTGTATTTGCTTTGGACTCATCCTTCAGCTTAAATCTAAGCCGTGTGATACAGTGAGCAATACTTTTTACATTGGACTTTCCGCCCACATTCTGGATAATAATTCTTGCCAGACCATCATATTTATTTGCCACTTTCTTCTCCTCCATATGCATTGGTTAATTAGTTCTTCTATCTTATAAGCCGTGCGCATCGGCCTATAATCCTATTACATAAGAAAACCCGGAAAGGCAGAATGCGTTGCTGCCGCAAACGCTGTCTGTCACTCCGGGTTTTGCCGGTTATTCACCGTAACAATCCCTTTTCAGTTGTAAACTGGTTTATTGTCTTCCTGTAATTCTGGAAATATGTACTGTGAGATAAAGCATCTCATCCTCCGTAATCTTCTGCGGATATTTTGTTTCCATATAGCTCTTGATCCGGCAGGCACATTTATATGCCTCCGGAAATTTTTCTGTGACAATCTCATAAAGGTCACTGCTGTCCGGCGGATAGTAAACATTCCGTTCCGCCCTCTGCAAAAAATATTTTAAATGGGTGATAAAACGTTCATAAGAAAGCGAATTTTCATCGATTTCCGCTGTAAATGAATACCGGACGATATTCAAAATATCCTTTATGATCTCGGGGGCTTCCATCGTATGATGGATACTGCCGTCCAATTCCGCATTGACAATGTGCAGTGCAAAAAATCCCGCTTCATCATCGGATAACTCTACGTCCAAGCGCTTTTTAATAATTGCAAGTGCATACTTCCCAATCTCATACTCTTTTGTATAATATTTTCTGATTTCCCACAGTAAGGCATTTTTAATTTCGATTCCTTCTCTTTTTCGTTGAACGGCAAACCCCAAATGATCGGTCAGCGTAATATAGATATTCCTGCAGAGCCGCTTGCCGAGTACATCAGAGGCATGACTGATAATTTCATCAGCAACCTGAATCTGCTCATACGGCAGTTCCTCGACCAGCTGAATAAACTGCGCATTTGCCTCCTTTGACATAAAGAGCTTTTCCACTTTTGTTTCATCGATCGCATCTCCGACCTTTCGTCCGAAGCTGATGCCGCGGCCGGTAGCAATAATTTCATTTCCCTCACCGTCGGCAGACCATACGGCATTATTATTTAAAATTTTCTTAATTCTCATATGCCGCTTCCTTCGTAAGGGATATATTATGAAATAAAAAAACTGCATTATACCCATCACTCCAATAAATCAACACAATCTATCTTCATGAGCATAACCCAGTCTTGCCTGCTAAGTAACAATCCGGAAATATTAATCTTACAATTAATTTATAATTATTTTGGGCAGCTGTCAATAGCAATTATTTATTTCGTATATTCATACTAATTTTAGACACTCCATTTTGTGAATATTGCTCAATAACTTTCGCTGCCCATTGCCGATATTCTGTTATCGATCCTGCCGAATAAAATTCGTCATAATTTTTTCCTCATAAACAGGAAACTCCACACCGCTTTCCTTGCCTGCCTGAATGCTCTTTATCAGCCATGCCATATTCTGGCCGAGCGTCCGCATCGTCTGCATGCCTTCTTCATCTCTGCGGACATCCTCAGGTGTAACTCCGTGCACTTGATTCCAATACTGTGAGGAAACGACCGGCATATTTGAAATCGTAAAATACTTGTTCAGACGGTCAAACGCGGCTGATGCGCCGCCTCTTCTGCACGATACAACTGCTGCTCCTGCCTTTCCTGCCATTCTTCTGCCGGCGCAATAAAACAGTCTGTCCAGAAAGGCACAGAGCTGACCGCTCGCGCCCGCATAATAAACAGGAGAGCCGACTACCATACCGGCGTAGTCATCAAGCTTATCAATCATTCGATTTACCGCATCGTCAAACACGCATTTTCCGGTATCAAAACAGTGTCCGCAAGAAATACAGCCCGCAACCGGCTTCGTACCGATCCAGAACAACTCCGTTTCAACCCCATTTTTCTCAAGTGTCTTTCCCGCCTCCTGCAATGCCGTAAAGGTGCACCCCTTTTCATGCGGACTTCCGTTAATCAACAATACCTTCATTTTCTTCACTCCTTTCTGCTTCTTGAATAATTTCCCTTTATTAATAATCTTTCTTTTGCTATACTTGATCTATGATTTGAATCAGTTAATGATACCACTTACCGGCATAAAATTCAAATTGTGCAGTCACTTTAAGAAACACTTAGTTTATTTCATTCCATGGGAAAAGGGAGGTACTTTATGGATAATTTTACATTTTACAGTCCGACTTATTTTGTTTTCGGCAAAGATGAAGAGAGCAACACCGGAAACTATGTAAAGCGCTTTGGCGGAAACCGGGTGCTGCTCCATTATGGAAGCGGCTCTGTTGTTCGTTCGGGCCTGCTGGATCGCGTTAAGCGGTCTCTGGAAGCCGAGGGGATCAGCTTCGTGGAGCTTGGCGGTGTAAAACCGAATCCAAGAAGCGGCCTTGTATATGAAGGAATTCATCTTTGCAGAACAGAACAGGTCGATTTTGTGCTCGCCGTAGGCGGCGGCTCCGCAATCGATTCTGCAAAGGCCATTGCGGCAGGCGTTCTGCATGAGGGTGATTTCTGGGATTTCTATCAGGGAACGCTCGTGGAAAAAGCACTTCCGCTCGGTACGATTCTCACAATTTCAGCTGCGGGCAGCGAAGGTTCCCCCGACAGCGTCATCACACTTGAGGACGGTATGTTTAAAAGAGGAGCGACCGGCGAAGCGCTGCGTCCCAAGTTTTCCATTTTAAATCCGGATCTGCAGAAAACGCTGCCCGCCTATCAGACAGCATGCGGCATTACGGATATTCTTGCACACCTGTATGAACGATACTGTACCAATACGAAGGAAGTCGAAGTGACAGACAGGATGATTGAAGGGCTGATGCTGACGATGATCCATGAGGGGCCGCGGGTGATTGCAGATTCTGATCATTATGAAGCCAGAGCAAATATCACCTGGGCGGGCATGATGGCCCACAATAATTCCTGCGGTGTCGGACGCACCCAGGACTGGGCAAGCCACCAGATTGAGCATGAGTTATCCGCACAATATGACTGTGCGCATGGCGCCGGACTCGCTGTTACGATGCCCGCTGTCATGTCCTACAATAAAAAGCATGATATCATGCGGTTTGCACAGCTTGCGTCCCGCGTCTGGGGCGTCCAGATGGACTTTAACGATCCGGAAAGCACTGCGGAGAAAGGTATCAAAGCCTTCCAAAGCTTTTTAAAGGCAATCGGGATGCCCTTAAGCTTTTCGGAACTCGGCGCCAAAAAAGAGGATATTGAAAAAATGGCGCATTCTGCCTGCTATGGCGATGGCGGGGATGGTACGGTCGGAGGCTTCGTAGCTCTGACTGAGACCGATGTCATCAATATTTATCGTTTGATGTTATAAATTCATCTCTTTATTTAATCAGCATCTGTGCCCCGAAAACAGCAAGTACACCTGCCAGCACGCTTGTCAGAACATAGGCCAGTGCAACGGCGGATCTGCCATTTTGCAGCAGATCCGCCGTTTCATAGGCAAAGGTTGAAAACGTCGTAAATCCGCCGCAGATCCCGACCTTCAAAATCAGAAGAAGCTGCGGATTGATGGATTTATTTTTTGCGGCAACTGCCGTAATGATCCCGATCAGAAATGCACCGCTGATATTGATCGCAAGCGTTTTTACCGGAAACCCGCTGTCAGGCTCAATGGGCAGCAGTCCTATCAAATAACGGCACACAGTCCCGATAAAGCCTCCGATCCCTACCAAAAGACAATTTAACATAAATCTTTCCGCGCCTCCGCCAAAACACGCATTACAATCCGGCTTTCCTCCAGCATCCTTTCCGCAAACTTCAGATCCTGTTCTCTGACCACTCTCTCGAATTCCACGAATTCATAGTACATCCTGTGGCGGTCTTTATTTAATGCAAAGGTTTCTTTCTCCTGACCGTTCAGTAAAACCTCGAAGCAGTCGCAGGTGTTGGTCGGCGTCGGCATATGGATGCAGCCCGCATCTCCCTGAATATTGGTACAGACCGGAGCTTCACAATCCTTAGCGCCGATCAGAACACATTGAAACGTATCATAGGAAAGAATCAAAATACCGGATACATCAACGCCTCGCTCTATGTTTGGATAATAACGAGCCTGAATCGGTTCTCCGAACAGATCCGTCACAACATGAATGTTATAGACATTCAAATCCATCAATGCCCCGCCTGCACATGCCGGATCAAAGCAAGGCTTCACAATCCCTTTTTTAAAATCATCATAGCGGCCGGAATACTGAGAAAAATTGCATTCCACAATCCTCACCTTACCGAGCCTTTTTATCTGTTCCTTTATTTTTAAATAATTCGGCAAATAAAGCGTCGTGATCGCCTCCAGAAGCAGAAGCCCTTCCTCAGAAGCAATTCTGCACAGATCCTCAAACTCATCAAGCTCCACGGTAAACGGCTTTTCGCAGATCACATGCTTGCCCCTGAGCAGTGCTTTTTTTGCAAATTCATAATGAAGCTCGTTTGTTACTGCCACATAAATCGTATCAATCTGCTCATCTGCAAGCATTTCTTCATAATCCGTATAATAGCTGAGGATTCCGTGCTCTGTACAGAGCTTTGTCAGTCGTTCTTCTTTATTATTCCGCGCGTAAATCGCCTGCAGGGTAATGCCATCCACTTCATGAATAAAGGACAGCAAATGCTGTACGATTAAACCCGCGCCCGCAATTCCAATTTTCATTATTTTCTCCTTCTTCGTTCTTCTTTTTCTGATTGATTGGTGCAGCCATCTGTATTTTATCATAGGAAGCGATCATTGTATACTTGTTCTGCGCGTAAAACTGCGCACCTTTCATGAATTGCTTTTATTTCATAAATACAATACATTACTGCCTCAACGCAACAAAATCTTTCTTAGGAAAGAAAAAAGAACTGCCGCCGCAACAGTTCTTTTCCTTATAGAAGATTTTTATTTTAGAAACGGTAATTGAACATATGATGCTTTCTCTTTTCCGCACCAGACGATATGCCTTCCCCCATCATTTGCCGTTCCGATATAACTTTCCTTTTCCAAATTCTCTCTTTGCTCATTCCCGATCCGGAGTACTAGTGTTTCTCCTTTTTTCCATATAAGTCCAAACGGCCGGATAGCAATCTCTGCCTCCGCAATTTCTCCTTCGTTTAAATAATCCGGTTTTTCAAAGCGATGAACAGGTATTATTTCGGAAGATAATTCTTCGTCAATTTCTCTCAGGGATACCCTGAGCCTTCCTTCAAATCCCATCATTGGATTCTGATACCGATTATGAGGTGTGCAATCCCAGATTAATAAATTACCCTTTTCATCCTCCTTTCCAATTTCCACAAACAAATCCATATCGTGACACTTTTCTGCTTCCAAAAAGAGTTTTATCTTAGCATATCCTACAATACGGGTTTCTTTATCAAAAGTAATGCGAAATTCCACCGCACCTTCTTTATTTCCGCCGTCATAAGAGACTTTTGTTTCTTCTCCCGGTGCAGCACACAATTTTTTGCTGCCTCCATCCAAGTACAACTTGGTATATTCCACATTCCGGGGAGGAAAGCTGTCCGACTCTATATTGAGCTCATCTTCGCCGCCCGGATTTAAAACCGCATACCGTACCTTCGGAGTTTTCTCCCAGCTGTTTTCAATTCCCTTCAGATACCTGTCAAAAAACTGCATCAGCTCTTTCTGACTTTCGGGTTTATAAAAATCCACCCATTCATGTGTATTGTGTATGCGAAGCCATTTTTCCCCGGAAGCTATTTCACGGTAACCTCGAAATGTGCCGCGGGTATGAAGAATATTAGTATAGCTTGCAACAATATATGCCGGGATTCCAATATCTTTTAAAACTGCCGTTTTATCTTTCCAATAAGAATTCATCAACGGATATTTTTCTGCCATAGAAACCATATCATCAACAAGATTATTTCCGTTTCTTACATCTAATAATCCTTTCATGAATGCCGTGTCTGCAACGCCTCCTAAAAGAACCTGTTCCCGGTAAACATCCGTTAATCCTTCCCACGGTGCAATCGCCTTTAAATGCGGAGGATTCTGATCCGCCCCAAACCACTGAGAAATCGTCAAATAGGAATTACCCGCCATTCCCACTTGGCCATTGCACCAATCCTGTGCGGCAAGCCATTCAATATAGTCGTAAATATCCTTGCCTTCAGAATCGCCCCAAAAGAACATATTTCCTTCGGACATATAGGCTCCCCGTGCATCTGGATGTGCGACCGCATAGCCGTTTGGACACCAAAGCGCCGGATCTACACCTTCTTCTTTCTGCAGGTGAGAAAGAGCACTGTCATTATATGCCCACGGTACATCAATATTGGATTTTCCATACGGACTCCATGAAATAACAACCGGAACCTTTTCATCGGTAACCGGACGATATATATCCGTATAGAGAGCCGTGCCGTCACGCATTACTGCTTTATCGTCTCTTTCCCAGATCACATCACAGCTTAGTTCCACATCTCCTTTTTCATGTCGGTAGCCCTTTGGCAATACCGTAATAGATGGATGAAAACCGTTATAATTCCCTTCCGGATCAGAAACCGGGCGGGGTTTCATCCAAAGCTGCTTCCATTCTTTCATACTTACTTTTCCTTTCTCTGCATGATTTATAAAAACGTAAATTTTTCTTTTGAAGTATCTATTTTTTAATCTTCCAGCAGACGATTCAACAATGTCACATAACGCTTTAGCTGTTCAATCGCCGCTTCGTCCCAGCCCTCATATTCGCTGGCAATGTAACCCTTAAAGCCCAGCTCTTTTACCATCGGGATGATTTCCTCATAGGGAATGCACGGATTATGACAGTTCTCATCCAGAAAATGAAATTTCCCGTGGATATATGGCGCATAGGGGATCAGCTTTTTTAAATCCTCCAATTTGGCGGGAGACTGGTAATGTCCTGCAATATCCCGAATGACATTCTGTTCATACTCTGTAAAATCATCTGCAGCAATGATTTCTTCCGCAGTCAGCCTTTGCTTATTCAGTTCAATGACCGCCTCCAGCTGATCCTTCCTGAAGCCTTCTCTCAAATAATTATCGATCATCTGTTTATGAGGCGCATACTGGAAAATAGAAAAATCCGGTACCACTCCGAGATAGCCTCTGCTTTCCGGCTCCGCCATGATTTCCAGATACTCTTTCCAGACCGGTACATCCGGATGATGGGGCGCATGCATTTCAATGCAGAGCTTCATCTCAAGCTGTTTGCAAAAAGGCAGCATTGCGCGGAAGTTCCGAGGCTTAATTGCATGCTGCGTGCGGACAAGATCCGCACCTGCCTTCTTTGCCAGGATCATGTCTCTCCTTGTGTGTTCGCAGATCTCCTCATCGGTCAGATCTCTTCCCGGATGCAGCCCCATATCAATATAAGCGCTCCAGCTGACCAGATGAAGCTGATATTGATCAAGAAGCGTTCTGAAATGCGCAATCCATTCGTCCGAAATATTCGGATACTCCGGGGCCATCTGTGCCACTACAATTTCAACTCCCTCATAGCCCATCTCGTGAGCCGTTCTAAGCAGATCTTCCAAATTCATTAATTTTAAATCATAAAAGTACGTAAAACTGTAAATTGAAACTCCAATTTTGATATCCTTACTCATAGTTTTTCACCGCCTCTCTACTCTACTGTCAATTCTTTTGTACATTCCGAGATTTCCACGCCATAGTCGCCTTCATAGCCTGTATAGGGAATGCGGTGCTGCATATGTGCTTTTACAGAATGAACGCTTCCCTTTTCCAATCCTTTATAGTTGACGATTCGGATCACTGCATCCTCTGTGATATGCCAGTATTCCGCAAAAAGTCCGCTTAGCTCCGAAAGCAGAAATTGTTTTCCGTTCAGATGAAATTCCACATCAGAATCCTTGATACGCTCCCCGTCCACTTCAAAGTACAATTCCTCAATACAGCTTAAATAGGTCCCCCTGTAAGTGGGGTAATGCAGTCTGAATTCATAGGCATATGCGATACCTTCCACCTCTGTATTTCGGATGGGAATGTCGCAGACCATATAAATATCCCATTGTGCAAATTGCGAAAAAAACATAATTTTACCTCCTAACTGATCATATAGTTTTCAATATAGTGTTTGGAAAGCAATAAGGATTTGTATACATCCTCCTTTGTCTTTTCAAATGCCTTGTCTTCTATCTCCAGACAGATATAACCGTCATATCCGATATCTGTCAGCGCGCTGATATAGTTTCCCCAGTTGACATCCCCTAATCCCGGCAGTTTTGGCGACATATACTCCAACGGGTAGGCCATTGTCCCGACAGATTTCAATTTTTCAGGATACATCTTAATGTCTTTGATATGTACATGAAAAATCTTATCCTGATATCTGTAAATAGGCTCAATGTAATCCATCATCTGCCATACAAAATGAGAAGGATCGTAATTGATTCCCAAATTTTCATCCTGCAGCACTTCAAAAATCTTTTCCCAGTTTGCGGGGCTGGTGAACAAATTCTGTCCGCCGGGCCACTGTTCCTCTCCGAAAAGCATCGGGCAGTTCTCAATAGCAACCTTTACCCGCTTTGCCTTTGCTTCTCTTAAAATATCCGGCCACACCTCGGAAACGACTTTCAGATTTTCTTCTACCGTCGCATCCTGCACTCTTCCGATAAACGTCGTGACCGTGCCAACCCCCAGCTTTGCGGAAGCAGCAATTACCTTTTTCAAGTGCGCGACCGTTTCCGCTCTTTTTACCGGATCTCTGTCAAGCGTATTCGGATAAAAAGCAAGGGAGGAAATTTCCACGCCCTTTTTTGCGCAATATATCTTGATTTCTTCCGTCCGTTTATCGTCGAGAGAATCCACATCGATATGAGTCACCCCTGCGTAGCGTCTCTCTGCCCTGCCCTTAGGCCAGCAGGCAACCTCAATGCATTTAAATCCATGTTCCGATGCAAAGTCCACTACCTCTTCGAAGCTTTCATCCTGCAGAATTGCAGTTACAAATCCAAGCTTCATATTCTTTCACCTCTCATTTCTGTCTTTTTTTAATCTCCAACTTCTACCCATGTCCTGTTCATCGCACTTTCAAAAATACTGTCGCATAAGATCATCTCTCTGAGACCATCCTTTAAACATGCGTAATCATAATTACCGGTTCTGTCAAGACTGGCATAAAACTGCTTGAAAAAGTTTTTAAATGCATCCGGAAAGCCCTCGATATGTCCCGACGGATAGGAAGCCAGTGCCGCCGCTTCCGGATGCAATAAGGAGGCATCCTTTGTCAGAAGCTCATTGGGCCCGTCACGGTATCCGATCCAGAGATCATTTAAGTTTTCCGAAGTCCATACCAAAGATTTCTCACTCCCGGCAACGCTTAAGGAAGTTGTATTTTTCTTGCCCGCAAATACCATGGAAATCATGGCCGTACCGATTGCGCCGCTTTCCGTCTCAAACATGACAACCGCCTCGTCTTCCGTATCGATTGGAATTTCCTCATAATCCGCATTCGTAAGCACCTGAAAGGTCTCCACTTTTCCGACAGGTTTTTTCCGGATCGGATAAACGGTCCTGAAGTCCGCATTTACCCTCATAATCTTCTCACCGGTAACAAATTCCGCCAGATCCATCCAATGGGAGCCGATATCCGCAACCGCTCTCGTCTTTCCTACCTGTCCCTTTTCCAGTCTCCAGCTGTAATCGGTATCATACAAAAGCCAGTCCTGAACATATTCTCCGTGAACGGAAAACAAATTCCCCAGTTCCCCGTTTTTTACCATCTGATGCATTTCATTGGGAATCGGATAAAGTCGGTTATGAAAGTTGACCGCTCCCACAACATCCTTTTCCGCCGCCAGCTTCACTAATTCCCTCGCCTGCTCCACCGTTGTAGTGAAAGGCTTCTCACAGATAAAATTAACACCATTTTCTATGGCATATTTCGCAATTTCATAATGGGAGCCATTTGGTGTACAGATATGAATCACATCCGGTTTCTGCTCCTCTATCATCCTTTTATAATCGCTGTAAGCGTTTTTAATGTGCATTGCCTCCGCTTTTTTCTCGGCATCCGCAGCGTCGCATAAGGCTGCGATGTGTACATTGCCAAGCCTTCTGAGCATTTCGGCATGCACGGCTCCGATAAAGCCGGCCCCGATTACCGCCGCTTTATATTCTTTCATTTCCGTTCTCCTTCCTAATAGGGATTCTCCCGCTCCCATTCCTGCTGCATTGTGTTTCCGGGCTGTACCATGACCTCAACTTTATTTCCTTCCGGACAAATCATCCAGATAATCTCACATCTGTCCAAGCCAAAATTCCCCTCTGCCGTATCGTCTGCCGGTACCCTTATTTCTTTCATAAAGGGCTGCGGACAGCAGTATACTCCGTTTTTTCCCCATGCCTTTACGGTGTTTGTCACTTTGTAAATCTGCAATGCGATATGTCCAAGCAAATCATCATCATAAGTTTTTACCTGCGCAGGCGCTTTTATCAGTTCCACATACTGTCCGCTTTCTCCGGCGGAAAGCCTTATCGCATTTTCCGACTTTTCCACCGCTTCAAGGCACATGCTCACCAGATGTTTTTCCATCTTCTCCAAATCGTTGACATAAAGAGATACTCCCGCAAGAGAATTAAAAAGTCTCTGTTTTTTGCTCTGATGTCCTTTTCTCTCCACCAGTCGGATTTTAGCGCCACCGGGATCTGTCATACATCCTTCTGTGACATCGATACCCTTCCGCTTCAGTTCTTCGACGGTCCTTTCCAGATCATCACAGCCTAATCCAAAGGATTCAAAAGGCGTATCCTTATGGAAGGGAATCGCCTCCCATTTAAAATCAGGAGGATTAATTGCTCCGTTAAACAGTTCCAGATATTCCTCCGGCGCGATCCGAAGATAAGTCAGCCACTGAACACCGTCTCCTTCATTATGCTCGCCAAGCTTCAGCATATCCTTAAACTGTCCCGTATTGAGCTCGAACATCTGCTCAAAGCCCAGCTTGTTACAATAAAAGTCCAACGCCTTCTCATAATCATTTTCCTGTAAGGAAACGTGAAATAAATTTTTAATTACACTCATTTTATCTCTCCTTTTTTAACCTTCTATACATGAAGGCACTAGGCTTCCTGCACTTTACGGACACGAATCAGATCCAGAAGTCTGGAACCCTGACGGTCAAGAATAATCGCAACAATGATGACGAGTCCCTTAGCTATTTTCTGCCAATTGGAATCCACTCCCAAAAGGTTCAGAGAATTGGAAATCACCTGAATCAAAAGACAACCGATTAATGTACCCAGGACATTCGCTTTGCCTCCCTCCATGGGAGTTCCTCCAATCACTACGGCTGCAACCGCATCCAGTTCCATCCCCGCTCCCGCTCCGGTCTGTGCACTCGCGGTACGTCCCGTCAGAAGAAGCGCCGCCATCCCGACACAGACTCCTGTTATGATATACACACTGTACATGATCTTCTTTGTAGGAATCCCGCATACCCTTGCAGCCTTGCTGTTACCGCCGCAGGCGAGCGCATAACGTCCAAATTTCGTACGCTGTACTACAACTGTCATAATAATGACCAGAATAATCATGACAATAACCGGAAAGGGAATTCCAAATACCTTGCCTGTGCCGAAGAACAGATACCAATCAGGCAGGCCGGAGATACTCTTTGCCCGGCACATCAGGAGATTAACCCCCTGATAGACCATTCCCATTGCTAAAGTAACAATGAACGGCGCAAGATTAAACATCGAAGTCACAAATGCGTTCAAAAATCCGCAGAATGCACCTATGACCAATGCTGCCGCAATTACTACAGGCGCACTGACGCCTGCCACGGACATCATTGCAGTTGCAATGCCGATCATTCCCAGCATATACCCCACAGAAAGATCGATCATTCCCGAAGAAAGCACCAGTGTAAATCCCATGGAAAGTGTACAGGTAGTACAGATCTGCCTTAAAATATTGGTCAGGTTGCGGCTTGAAAAAAAATCATCCGTCAGAAAACAGACAACCATTACAAAAATGATCAATATTACCATCGCTTTATTATCCATTAATATTTGGAGCAGCTTTTCACTGTCCAGCTCTTTTTTACTCTTATTCATCTGAAAGCTCCTCTCTTAGCCCAATGCATGTTTTCCCAGCATTCCCTGGGTAGCTTCTTCCTTTGTGCATTCCGCAACGATTTTTCCATTCCTGACTACAAAAATACGGTCCGACATACCGAGTATTTCTGACATTTCAGAAGATACGAGAATGATCGCCATACCCTTCTTCGCCAGTTCTCCGATAATGGAATAGATTTCACTTTTAGCGCCCACATCAATTCCTCTTGTCGGCTCGTCCAGAATCAGTATTCCGGGAGCCGTCATAAGCCAGCGTCCGATAATGACTTTCTGCTGGTTGCCGCCTGATAAGGAGGTGATCAGCATATTCTTATTCGCTACTTTTACGGTCATATCTCTAACCATTTCATCTACAGCTTCATTTTCCTGTACTCTTTTGATGATTCCAAGCTTTGTACAGAATCTCCGCAATGCCGCCAGCGTCATATTGTCTTTGACGGAAGCAGTTTTGATAATTCCAAAATCACGTCGGTCTTCCGTTACCATTGCCATTCCCAGGTTCACGGCATCTTGGGGTGAGCGGATCGTTACTTTTTTTCCTTCCAGCCGAATTTCCCCCGAAAGAACTTTATCAATTCCAAATATGCCCCGCATGATCTCACTTCTTCCTGCTCCGACCAGCCCCGAAAAGCCTATGATCTCTCCTTCTCTGACCTTGAAGGATACATTCTGATAATCCGGGCCGCAAAGATGGTCCACCTCCAGAATTACCTTTCCTTTCTTTGATTCAATAATTGGGTACTGCTCCGTCAGCTCCCTTCCGATGATCATATTAATTAATTCATCCTTTGTCGTATCGGCACAATTTCTTGTCCCGATATAATGACCATCCCGATATACGGAAACTTTGTCACAAATCGTCAGAAGCTCCTCAATTTTATGAGTAATGAAAATAATAGACTTCCCTTCCGCTTTCAGCTTCCGAATAATTTCGAACAGTATATTGACTTCCTTATCAGAAAGGGAAGATGTGGGCTCGTCCATAATAATGATATCCGAATCACAGGATACCGCTCTTGCCAATTCCACAAGCTGACACTGCGCTACCGTCAGGCTGCTTACAAGAGCTTTCGGATTAATATCCAGCTTTAATTTTCTTTCTAGCAGCTTTTTGGTCTCTTCGATTCTGGCTTTATGATCAATCAGGGGCCCCTTCATAAAACGGTCCTCTCGATGAAGCCAGATGTTTTCGGCAACTGTCAGTGTTGGAATCAGGCTGATTTCCTGATGAATCATGGAAATCCCGGCATCAATTGCCTCCGCAGGGGATTTGAAATGAACTTCTTTTCCTTTTAAAATAATGGTTCCTTCATCTTTTGAGAGATCTCCTAAAATAATGTTCATCATAGTAGACTTTCCGGCTCCATTCTCTCCGATAACCGAATGCACCTCTCCCCGCTTTATTTCCAGATCTGCTTTATCCAGTGCCTTAACACCCAAAAAACTCTTGGAAAGCCCTTTAATTTCCAAAACGGTATCTTGCAGCATGGTTCTTCTCCTTTCTGATAAAACACGGGAAGTCACAGAAGATTCCCCCGGACTTCCCGCTCACGTTCGTCTTTCTTATTCTTTTACAATCAGCTCCAGATTTTCTGTTGTCAGCTTTACTTCATTTGTATCCAGATTACCCAATGCGCAGTCTACCATTGCTTGTGCACATGCAGACGCCACACCCTGGAAATTGATGGCAACGCTGACTGCCTGATCTCCGGATTCAACGTTTGCTTTTCCCACATCAGATCCGTCAATACCAAGAATGATTACATCCTCTCTTCCGGCGGCCTTGCAGGCATTGATCGCGCCCTGCGCCTCATCATCGTTTACAGTGGCAATCACATTGATTTCGGGATGAGAAATGAGCCAGTCTTCCACCAGCGCTTGTGAGTCGTCTGTAGACCAATTGCCCTCTCCCTCTATAATAACTTCCACATTGTCATGCTGATCTACAAAGTTCTCAACAAATCCTTTTACTCTTTCTGCACCCGCTGTGTTTCCGGCATCCCCTGCAATACATGCCACCTTATATTCCATGTTTTCATCATAAATGCTTTCCATATAATTTGCCTGCATCTGTCCGCAGGCATATTGACTGAAGCCCTCATATAAATAAGCGTAGTCTGCTTCGTCCGCCAGAGCAACCCCGATTCCTACAGGAACGCCGGCCTCCACACAGGCATTAATTGCAGGAATAATACCGCTTTCTCCGACGGAGTTCATAATAAAGATCACATCCGGTTCTTTTGCAATCAGACTTTCCACGTCATCGATCAATTTGGAGATATCACTATCTGCATTTGTCAAAGTCGTCTCGATCTGATAATCAGGATATTCCGACTCAAAAGATGCCATAATTCCGTTTGTCAGGTTTGTCTGTGCATCATCCAGAATTGCCCATGCCATGCCGACTTTGATGACCTTCTTTTCTTCCTCTGCCGTTCCTTCTGTTTGCTCTGCCTCTTCCGCCTGTTCTGCTTTTTCTTCCTCGGCCGCAGGCTGTTCTGTTTCTCCGGCACCCCCATTTCCATTTGTGCTGCCGCATGCCGCAAGAGAAATTGCCATTGCAGCTGACAGAAGGACCGCCAATAATTTCTTTTTCATTTTTTTCCTCCGTTCCCTTTTTTTGTCTGAAAATTTCATGAAAACTTTCAGTTGGTTTTTTATTTGTATCTCACGATTTATTATGATATGGGTTGTCTTTTTTGTCAATAATGTTTGATATTCTTTAATAAAAACTGTCATTTTGCATATTTATTTTATAATTTATTTGTTGCTTATGCAATTAAAGTGTTATGTTTTTCATGAAAATAATTTTGTTTTTTCAATATTTTCATTTGTTTCTTGCCATGTTTTTTCATTTGAGATATAATAAAAAGGAATTATATTTTGAAAGGAGTACAGATATGGAGTCGGAAAAATTATCTATTACTGAAATTGCAAAACGTGCAGGCACTTCTGCGGCCACCGTCTCCCGGGTTATCAATCATCCCGAGTTGGTCAACAGCGAAACTGCCCAGTTGATTCGTTCCTCTATGGAAGAGCTGAACTATGTGCCCAGAACTTCCAAAAAGTTCAAAGCCAAGAAACTGATCTTAATCAGCGTTCCCGAAATTACCAATCCCTTCTACAGCGAAATTATTAAAGGGATTACGGCCTCCACCAACAATCATTCCTATTATACCCTAATCAATCAGGACAGTCTGGAGGATTCCCGTTCCATCAACAATTTCATTAAACTGTTAAAATCCGTCAAGGCCTGCGGTGTGATTCTTTGTTCTCCTCTTAATTCACAATACTATGAGCAAATAGGGAGTCTGATGCCAATCGTACAATGCTGCGAATATAATTCCGAGGATTACTCCTATGTCAGCATCGATGATTTTCAGGCAGCCTATAATGTCATGGAACATATTTACTCACAGGGCAGAAGAGAGATCTCTTTTGTCAACGGACCGCTGAAATATAAATATGCGCGGGAACGCCAGCGCGGTTATGAGGCATTTTTAGATCATGCCGGTATTATGCGCACCTCGAACTTATCTATTAACCTCGCGGAAATTAACTATGACATGGCTTTCGCATCGGTCTGCCAGCTTCTGACTTCCAGTGCACAGCCTGATGCAATCTTTGCTTCCTCCGATCTGGTTGCCGCTGCTGCCATAAAGGCCGCAAAGCTTCACCATATCAGAGTCCCCGAAGATCTGATTGTCGTCGGCTTTGATAATATTAATATTTCAACAATCTCTGATCCGGCCATTACTACCATAAACCAGCCTCAGTTTCAATTGGGGTATACTGCCGGAGAAATTATCCATGAACACATCAGTTCCCCTACCGCGTATAAGCAGCAGGTTCTTTTAAATACGGAATTGATTATCCGGGAATCTTCCATTCCAAGAAAGGTTTCCAAAGAGCTGGCTGTATAAAGGAATTACATAACAATTATAAATTCTAGAATAAAAGTGTGCTTCGCCCACTTTCGCGGCCAAATACTTAGACTGCACAGCTTTTGTTCCGCGCGCGCAGCTGCGCATATTATTTTATTTGATAGGGAAATCCGTAGGAATTTCCTATTAAACAAAAAAGGAGGTCGTCGCCTCGTAACTAAAAAACCAGTTACTTTGCGACGACCTCCTTCGACGTTTATTATTCATTTATATTCCCGTTCATGCAGGAAATCTGCACCTGACCATATACAGCCGCCATTCTTGCGTTCCCATCTGCCGAAAGACTGTCAGGCACCTGTAAATAGGTGGCTGTTCCTTCTCTCAATCCCTTCAGGCACTCCAACAAATCAGGCAGTACATTCTCCGCCAGCGGAGAGCCAAAACCTCTGAAATCGTGATGAGAGTTATATACCGCAACATAGCACTCCCGCTTGTCATAAATACGTCGGAGGGCCTTTTCTGCGCGCATTGCGGCTTGCGAGGTACTCTCTCCATCCTCTCTTTGAAGCAGAAAGTTACGGTTGCACGCATCTCCCGCAAAAAGAATTCCGCTTTTATTATCAATAGCGACACACTCTCCTCGTGTATGTCCCGGACAGTGAAAGAACTGCACATTCCGCCCTCCTAAATCGAAGATCTGACCATCCGTAAGCTCCTTCGCATAAGGTTTCTTCTCCCACTCCAAAATATCCTTTTTTTCATCATAGGAATAGTTTTTATCCTCCCTTTCCCGAATGAGCTCTGCATAACTTTTGCGGAATTCAAGACTGGGGCCCGTGTCCGGGTTTTCCCAATTCATGTCGTTTATATGAATCCACACTTCTTCAAAAAAGCCTGCCCCGCCGATATGATCTCCGTGGTTATGTGTCAGTACTACATCGTAGGGCTTATTTGTAATCCGATTTTCTATGACCCACCGCAGATCCCCGATTCCGGTTCCCGTGTCAAGCACAAGTGCACGTTTTTCTCCCACAATAACAAATACGGAAACACAGTCAAATTCATCTATTTCAAAAATGCCTTCGGCAAACTCATAAAAGGGTAATGACCTGCTTTTCATCGTAATTCCTCCTATCGAACTTATCTTTATTTTGCCCGCTTCGCTTTGCCCTGATAGCAATCAATCGACACTGCAATTAAAAGAATCAATCCTTTAACTACACTCTGAAAATTTGAATTCACTCCCATCAGTACTAATCCGTTGTCCAGAATTCCAAGGATAATCACACCCACAACGACACCGCTTATTTTTCCCTCGCCGCCCTGTATACTGATGCCGCCCAAGCAAGCCGCCGTCATACAATCAAAAGGATAGCTGGAACCAGCACCCGGCTGGGAGGCATTTGTTCTGCCCACCATAATAAGCGCTGCGATACTGGCTGTAAAGCTTGCAAACGTATACACAAATATTGTAAGACGATCCACGTTGATGCCCGCCAGTCTGGAGGCCTCCTTATTACCACCCAATGCGTAAATATATCTTCCCAGATATGTCTTATTCATCACAATCCAACCAAAGATGATAAAAATAATAAAGATAATAACCGGAATTGGAATGACACCTACATACCCCTGTCCGATTCCCACAAAGCTCTCAGGCATCCCCGTAATTGGATAGCCGCCGGTGATAAGGTAGGCTGCACCCTGCAAAATAAGCATCATTGACAATGTGACAATAATCGGCGCTATATTCAGCTTAATGGCCACAATTCCGTTAATTACCCCAAACAAGCAGCCCAGTGCCACCGACAGCACCACAGCCAGGAAAATATTCATATTCAGGTTCACCATAAGATAGCCAAGTGTCATACCAACTACAGCCATCTGTCCACCCACCGATAAATCCATACCTCCACCTATCATAACGAAAGTTACCCCGATGACGACAATGCCAAACATGGACACCTGCCGCAAAATATTTATAACATTTTTGGATGATAAAAAGTTCGGCGCAGCAACGGCAAAAAAGATGAATACCGCGGCAAGAAATATGTAAATGCCATATTTTTTATAATAATCCACCCATGTTTTTTTAGTTTGAGTTTGTTCCATGTTCTTTTCCTCCAGACGCTAAATCGAGAATATAATTCTGCTCAAATTCCTCTTTTTTTACTTCGCCGGTCTTCCTTCCTTCGTAGATGACCGCAATCCGATCCGACATTCCCAAAAGCTCAGGCATATCGGAAGATACCATTATAATGGAATTTCCTTTTTCTGCAAGTTCATTCATAAGCTTATAAATTTCCTGCTTGGCACCTACGTCGATTCCTCTTGTTGGTTCATCGAAAATAATGATTCTGCAGTTGGTTGCCAGCGTTTTGGCTATTACAACCTTTTGCTGGTTACCGCCGCTCAAATTCATCACTTTTTGTTCTAAGGAGGGTGTCTTAATGTCAAACTTTTCTCGGTATTCCTGTGCAACCGCCTGCTCTTTTACTTTATTTACAAAGAATCCATTTGAAAAGCTCTTTAAATTATTAATTACTGTGTTCCATCGAATAGACATACGAAGGAATATGCCCTGTGCCTTTCGGTCCTCCGGAATATACCCGATGCCCAGCTCAATAGCATCCTTACACGACTTAATATGTACTTCTTTTCCATCAAGAAACATCTTGCCTGATTCCACCGGATTAGCTCCGTATATGACACGCATAAGTTCTGTACGCCCCGCGCCTACCAGTCCTGCAAATCCCAATATTTCTCCCTTGTGAAGGGAAAAAGAAATATCCTCATTTCCATTTCCGTACAGATGCTCAACACGCAGTACCTCTTCTCCTACCTGCGTCTTCCGAAGCGGATAGCTTTCCTTTAACTCTCTGCCTGCCATCATGCCGATTAATTTTTTTCTGTCGATGTCCTCAATGTTCTCCGTACCTACATAACAGCCGTCACGCATTACCGTTACTCTGTCTGCGATTTCAAATAACTCCTCCAGCCTATGAGAAATATAGATAACAGTCACGCCTTTTTTCTTTAAATCTCTGACGATTTTAAAAAGAATATCTACCTCACTCACAGTAAGCGGCGCGGTAGGCTCATCCATAATTAGTATCTTCACTTCCCTGCTCACCGCTTTGGCAATTTCTACAATCTGCTGGCATGCCGGAGAGAGATTTCTTACGGGGGCCGAAACATCTATATCAACATTCATCTGTGCAAAAATATCCTTTGCACGCCGCTCTCTTTCTTTCATATTCACAAACGCCCCTTTGGAGGTCTTTTCACCCAAAAAGACGTTTTCAGCCGCACTGATTCCCGGGACAAGAGTGAACTCCTGATAAATCACCTCAATCCCCTGCTCCTTAGAAAGCTTCGGGTTCATAGAAGAAAAGTCCTTACCATTTATGACGATCGTACCACTGTCGGGCACAATTGCTCCCGACAGTGTTTTAATTAAGGTAGATTTTCCCGCTCCATTCTCGCCGATTAAAGCATGAACTTCGCCTTCCCTTACATCAAAGGACAGATGGTCGATGGCTACTACACCCGGATATGTTTTAACAATATCTTTTACACTCAATATCGTATTCGACATTCTATCTCTTCCTCTCTACTGAGCTGTAATAAACTCTGACACGTTCTCGCTGGTCACCTTTGTTGTCTCAAAAGCAATCATATCCGGAAATTCTTCTCCGTTTAATACACGTTCTGAATACTCGATCATAGCCGGAGCAATGGCTGCAAAAACAACCGTACCTCTCATTACATCACCATTTGCAATCCCGTCCAGTGCCTGTGCCGTACCATCACATGCGAATATTCCGAAATTCTCACTGTTTAAACCCGCCGCCTTTACTGCTTCCATTGCTTCCACAGCAGCCGCGTCACCATAACATACGATGGTGTTCAATTCAGGATATTTTTGAAGCATGGTTTCTGTGGTAGAGGTTCCTGCACCTACTACATCCTTACCGATATCCACAGCCTCGAGTATCGTGGCATCAGGAGCGTTTTCCTTAATCGCATCCTGAATGCCCTGTCCTCTTTTCTGCATATCCTCGTTTTGAAATGTAGTGTAAACTACAACCTGTCCCTTGCCGTCAAGCTGGGAATTAATCCATTCTGAAGCCATTTCTCCAATTTCAACACCAATTCCATGCTGGTCTGTATTAAGGCATACGTCATACACTTCTGTCTGAACACCACACTCCATAACCTTCACGCCTTCTTCCTGGGCAGCGCGAAGTGCATCATCACAGGAAGTATCCGAAATCATTGCAATAATTACATCGCACTGGCTGGTCACCATATTTTCAATAGAAGAAACTGCAGCAGCAGAATCATTATCAAAGCTCACCGCCACATAGTCCCAACCCTTGGCTTCACATTCTTCCTTTAGTCCGTTATCAATACCAATAAAAAATTCTGTCTGCAGAGTTGGGGCCAGAAAGCCAATTTTTACGTCTGTGAGTCCCTCCGTATTATCCGCAAGCTCTTCTTTAATTTCTTCTGTTTTCTCCTCTGCCGCCTGCTCAGGCGCACTCTGTGTTGCCGCCGTGCTACCGCATCCCGCCAACATGGTTGCAATCATAGCTACACTCAACATTACACTTAATAATTTCCTTTTCATAGTTCCTCCATCCCGCCCTTTCGGGCATTTTCTTTTGAGTTTTATGTTGCTGTAGCTATATTTTATATTTTCCCATAGCAATTCTCAATGAGAGTACTTTCGGAATTAGGGGGAGTAATTTCAGTTGTTTTCAGACTGCTTGGGCAAAACTGCAAATAATATAATGACGCCTTCTATAATTCCTTCTAAACGGCTCAGATATCCACTGCCGGTCAGCAAAAAAACAATGAATACTATAGAGACAGACCCTGCCAGCATTCCGGAGAGCTTTCCCCTGCCGCTGCGATAGCTCACACCACCCAGGCAGGCCGCTGCCAGCACCTTATACAGGTAATTTGTTCCCATGGCCGTACTCCCGCTCGAGGTCCAAAGGAGCATAATGATAGCCGGCACGGCAAAAAACAGAGATGCCAGAACATGGATAACGATGAGAACGGCAGTGCAATTCAATCCGCTCCTCTCCATAAGTTCCATATCCTCGCCCAGCATCCGGCAATACCGTCCATAATATGTTTTTTTCAAAAAAACAAATGCACCGATTAGCAAAAAGGCATATACTGTCCATATTACAATTTCAAACATGAAATGATGATAGTATCCGGTCTCCGATTTAAAAAGAATACTGTTTCCTCCCGTAAGCCCGGCAAATAAATCAGTAAAAATAATTTGCAGGGCAAGTGTCATGATAATGGCCGGGATGTGTATTTTCGCTATGAGAAACCCCTTCAGTGCCCCAGCCAATGCGTGAAAAACAAAGATAAGAAGACAGGCAGCCCATAAAGGACTGCCCTTACTTAAAAAATATGCCGCCAGTACCGTCGAAGATGCTATCTGTGCCGCGAAAGAAAGGTCAAAATTCCCACAAAGCATCTCTATAGACACGCCAATCGTCATAAAAGACAGGAGCAGGAACTGTCCGGCAAAAAAATTGCCAAAGGAAGTGTAACTGTTCCTTGAATAGATAAATAAAAACAAAACCCATAGGATAATATTTTTCTTATTCGCTCTTACAAATTCCAGAATTCCGATTAAATATAGATTGTTATTTTTCATTTTTATATCTCCATAGCCAGAATCACTGTCCCATCTCCAGTACACGGTGTGCCAGTTCCCGCACATCTCGCTCTGCCGGTTCCAGTAAAATGACCGCGGTCCCCCGGTCTGCCATCTCTGCAAGCTGTTCCTTCAGCCACTCCTTCATATCGGCATCCGTCCGCGAAAGGATGCTGTTTAAAATAATTACACGGGGATGAAACAACTTCCATTTGTAAAGAATCGTTTTTAATATATCATTCTCCGACATCTTTTTATGATCGGAGCGGCAGCTTACTCTGGCCTTAAATGCCTCCTCCATAATAAAATTATCTTTAAAAATATAGTCCGCACCTGCTCGATAACCTCCGCAACAACTAATTCTTTTTAATGAGGGTAAAAGAATGTTATCCTTTATGGAAAGATTATTAAAAATCTCCGCACAATCCGCATAATCCCCCCAAAAAGTGATGCGGTTTTTCACTAACGTGTGCACATCACGGTACTCTATCACCCTGCCGTCGATCCGCACTGTCGGCTTACAGACAGCCTTACCAAGCAGGCTTTCCCAAAGCTCCGCCTGCTCAAAGGCATCCAAGTCAGCAATTCTGACAATTTCGCCTTCTTTCACCGTTATGGACTGAAGATCTCTCCTGCTGCTTAATCGGATTCCGGCAAACTCTACTCTTCTTTCAATTCCCATTTTCATAAAAGGAATACTCTCCGCTTTATGATCCATCTCTTGCTTGTATCTTCTTCTTTTTCCAAACTCCGGATAATACGGAATATCCTCCCGATCTATAATTTTTTTTAGAATTTCCCCCTGTTTTATAAAAAAAATATGGTCCGCCAGATCTTCAAATAGCTCGGGATGGTTATCATAAATAAGCAGAGCAATCCCTTCCTCTCTCAGCTTCTTCAAAAGTTTTTTCAACAAGATCATATCCTGCTCAGAGCACTGAGGCGAAACGTTATTCAACACGAGCATTCTGGCTCCCTGTCCGGCCAGTCTGACTATGGAAAGCAAAATTCTGTCGGCTGCACTCAGATCCTTCATTCTGCTCTTGGCATTAAAACTCTCCAGTCCATATCCGGCAAGCAAGGAATCTGCCTGAATATGCACCGCCTTTTCGTTAAAAAAAATTTTCCAAAGACTGTTTTTTTTCAATAAAAAAAGATTCTCGGCCAGATCAAGAGAGCCCATAAAGTCCTCACTGCCATCCACATAAAATAGTTTCCTGCTTTCCAGCAAAGCTCTCCGGCATTCGGAAAGTTCTTCGTTTTTGATGAGGATGCAGCCTTCAATAATTTGTCCCTCACCCTTAAAAATATTGCTGAAAATCCTTCCTGTATAGTCTTTTCCCCAGAGCAGACAGCATTCTCCTCTGCGCACAAGCATATTGATATTTCTGACGCCCTCTTTATATTCATTAATCGTGGAAAGATTCAAAAGCTGCAAAAATCCTTCTTTCATCGCTTACTCTCCCATCATATCAGCTTGTTACCATGGGCAAAATAATTTCGATATCCGTGCCCGCTCCCAAAATACTGTACACTTGAAGTCCATACATCGCACCAAATGACAGCTTAATTCTCTGATTTACATTGTACAGTGCAATTCCGCTGCCATGCTCCGACGAGAGATTCTTATCTTCCTCCACATCTGCCTCCGCTTTCTGTCCGCTCTCCATACGATTTCGAAGCTCTGCAAGGCTCTCTTCAGACATTCCGATTCCGTTGTCTGAAATCATAAGCAGGACCTTATCCTCCGTGGTGCAAATGCTTATTTTCACCTGACAATCTCCCGACTTTGTCTCCAGACCATGAAATATAGAATTTTCCACGATAGGCTGAATCGTCATCTTTGGAATAAGATAAGAATAGACTGCCTCATCCTCATCCTCTATCTGAATAAATAACTGAAATTTATTTTCGAAACGATAATTCTGAATTAGAAAATAATTTTTTATGTTATTCAGCTCATCTGCCAAAGTAACAATATTCTCACGGCGGCTTATGCTGTAACGAAAAAAGGACGCCAGAGATTTGGCCATATTGGCGATACTGTCACAGTTTTGAACAACAGCTTCGCTTCTGATACATTCTAGTGTATTGTATAAAAAGTGAGGGTTAATCTGACTTTGCAGGGAATTAATTTCACTCTGTCTGTCCATTACCTTAGCGGAATATCTTCCCTTAACTGCAGCAGTTTGCTTCTCAATCCCCTTAAGCATATCGTTTGCCGTCCTGTCACCGGAGGCCCACACATAAGTACGAAAGCTCTCTAAGTCATCCATTTTTTCTATTCCTTGCTCCAGGCCTCTCGCCCAGTAAAGGACATAAACTCCTCCCGAAAAAGCAAGAACTGACCAGAGTGCCCACAAAGCCATTCTTATATTCCCTTTTGCATACATTCCCGCCAGAAAAAGGAGCAGCAAAACACCCATATACATTCCTGCTCTTACAGATAATTTCATACGCAAGTAATCCCTTCCCGCTCTCAGCAATAAAAGCCTTAATAATATAATTTTCTATATTCATTCGGCTTGATTCCCACGACCTTTACAAACTGCTGACTAAAAAATTTCGCATCCCTATAACCCACTTTTGCCGCGATTTCATACACTGTATCCTTCGTATCCCTAAGCAGTTCTTTTGCCGCTTCCATACGTACTTCCACCAGATAGACGGAAAAACATTTTCTGGTTTCATTTTTAAATATCTCACTGAAATAATTGGAGTTGAAACCAAATCGCTCTGCCATGTCCTCCATAAGAATTTTCTCGCCATAATTTTTTTTCATGAACTCAATAGTTTCCTGCACAGGTCGTATCTCCTGTGCCTGTCTTTTTTCATAAGATACACGCAAGGAGCTTCTGAACACTTTTTTCATATAATTTTCCAGCATAGCAGGCGTCCCGCAATGATTGGCTGCCTCCAACCACTCCTCCTTCTTTTCAGTCAGGTTTTCCCCAAAAAAGTCCTCCATCATCTTGCAAAAACTCTCTGCCATTTCTCTTGCCAGTTCATAGAATTCACAAGCCATAACGTTGCCGTTCACAGCCGCTTTCATACAGGTTTCTGCATATTGAGCGGCCATTGCTCCATCCATAATAGAAATTGCCCTTTCAAGCAGTTCTTTATTTTTCTCCGAAATATCTTTGGCTCTTATTTCCCGGTTTCTTTCCTCAGAATAATTCTCGATACGTTTGCCGCTTCCCATATAAATCCTACAATTTACCGCTTCCCTCGCCATTCCTAACAGCAGATTAATGGAAGAGAAATCTGTATTTTCTACACTCACTCCGAGAGTCACATCATAATTTTTAAAATCATTAATATAGTCCTTTATATTATAAAAAAGTTGATTCAGACTCTTTTGAATATCACCCTTTTTTTGTTCCTCATAATTTAAAAGTGTAAGGATTCCCATATAATTCTGCTCTGAAATCACCAGATCAATCACTTCTCCATTAAACTCCTTTTTCGTGATTTCCATTAGCTTCTGTATGATGAGCCTCTCCTGCTGTTCATTCCTCTCTGCCTGAATATTCCGATCTACCTTAATATGGATGCTCCGAAAAATACCTTGCTCTAATCTTACCCCGTAATCCTTGTTGATTTTTTCAAGTGGAACGGACGCTCCCGCTTGAATGCTGTTGATGAGCTCCCTATGCAGTACATACTTGCTGCTTTCCAGCGATTTCTGCATATTTTCCACGCGAGTGTATTCCATCTTCCGATCCAGCTCTTTTTCACACACCCTTAAAAGAATCCCATTCAGTTCCTCCTCATCGATGGGTTTTAGTAAATAGTCTTCCACACCGTATTTTAATGCTTTCTGTGCATATTCAAAATAACGATACCCGCTTATTACAATAAAGTGTACCCTCTCTCCCGCAGATACCACCTTTTGAATTAACTCCAGTCCGCTAATTTTAGGCATTCTGATATCCGTAATCACAATATCCGGCTTCTTATCCAAAATCACATCATAGGCTGCCTGGCCGTCCTGCACGACACCCAGAAGTTCAAGAGGAAGATTCTCCCAATCTATAAGTTCTTTCACGAGCACCCCTACTTTTTTCTCATCATCAGCTATCAAAATAGTAAGCATTCGACTCTCTCCATTTTCCTTTCTATTAAACTTTTTTCTTATCAACCCTATTTTACATAAAAGCCAGAATTTTTCCAATATAATTTGTAAAAATAATTTGAGGTATCGCTTTTCTAAACAAAAACAAAGCTGTTGCTTTGCAGATGATGACCTATCTGCTTTACAACAGCTCCGTTTAATCACATAACAGTTATAACCATTCCATCACATCCTGGAATTCTTTCTTCTCCCAAATTACAGGCACCGGATAGGTCGGATTTGCCTCCTTCAAAGCTCTCCTGATTATTTCAGCAACGTCTTTTTGCTGAACGATTCCGAGCTTTTCAGGGATTGCCATATCCTCATTCATCGTTTTTATCATAGCAATAAACGCTTTCGCTGTTTCTTCCGCCGTGCTCCCATGGATGCCGACCGCTTCCCCCAGCTCTGCAAGCCTTTGATAGGCCGCTTTTCCATAGTACTCCAATACCACAGGAAGAATGACGGCATTTGCCTTTCCGTGAGCGACCCCATATAAACCGCCGAGCGCATGCGCAATCGCATGCACGTATCCGACATAGGCGTTTGTAAAAGCGATTCCCGCATAATATGATCCGAGAAGCAGCTTCTCCCGTGCCTTAAGATCTGAGCCGTCTTCATAAGCTTTCTTTAAATTGCCGCTTATCAGCTTCACTGCTTTTTTTGCATACGCTCTCATTTCTGCGGAAGCAAAACAGTTCGTATAAGCCTCCACGGCATGAGTCATGGCATCCATGCCGGTAAATGCGGTCATATCCGGTGGCAGGGACTCTGTCAGAACAGGGTCCAGCACAGCATAGTCGGGAACAAGGCAAAAATCCATAATCACATGCTTGTAATGCGTCTTTTCATCGGTAATAACAGCGGCTACCGTCACTTCGGAACCTGTGCCCGCAGTCGTAGGAACCGCCACAAGCAGCGGCAGTCTTTTTCTGATCTTCAAAAGTCCCGCCATATCCAGCACGGACATTTTAGGCTTTACAATTCTGGCAGCCGTAATTTTTGCACAGTCAAGTACCGAGCCGCCGCCGATGGCAAGAATTCCACCGCAATGCTCTCTCTGGTATAATTCTGCCGCTTTTTCAATACATGCCGTCGTCGGATCGGGCGGCACCTCGCAGAAAACAACAGAATCAATTTCTGCCTCCCGCAGGGATTTCAGCAGCGGTTCTATCGCTTTTCTTCTGACAAACCCTGCCGTGGTAATAATCTCAACCTTACCGACATGCTTTGCCATCAAAATCCCGGGGATGCGGTAGAGACATCCATCCCCGGTCAGAACCGTTTGCTTTTTCTTCGGCATAAGCCTGATACCTACGGAAAAAACTGCCTGATAGATCCGATAAAACGCATGTTTTACCGTCATCATCTTAAATCAGTCCTTTATCTGTTTTCTTTACATGTTTAAATACTTCGTCAAACCTATTCAGGGCCTCGTCTATCACCTCCGGCGTATCCGCAAGGGAAGTGTACAACCTGCTGCCGGCAAGTGTTACAATCCCGTTTGCCATATAGGCTGCTCCCATTTTTTCCATGGAATCCTTTCTCACATACATCATCTTCTTATGCTTCAAAAGTCCGAGCGCAGATTTTGCAAAGGACATCGAAGAGAAATCAAAGCTCATTGCACCAGTGCACTCCAGATGCACAATAGAACCTTGATTATAAGCAACGAATGGCATTCCATATTTGTCAATTAACTGTTTCAGCCCATCACAAAGGCGATCGCCCATTTTGCCTGCAATTTCACAGGCATTTGTTTTTTCGATTTCCTGAATTGCCGTATAACCGGCAAGACACGAAAGGGGATTAGCCGCAAGAGTTCCGCCTACGTAGGCTCTGTGTTTTCCGGTCGCAAGTCCGGCCGCCATCAGCTGGGCATACTCTCTTTTGCCGCCGACACCGCCTGCGGCGGGATAGCCTCCGGCAACGACTTTACCAAAGATTGTTAAATCAGGTACAATGTCAAAGTATCCCTGTGCTCCGCTCAGTGCAACGCGGAATCCGGTTACTACTTCATCAAAAATCAGCAATGCTCCGTACTTGTCGCAAAGTGCACGCACACCCTTGTTATAATCCCTTGCAACAGGCCTTGTTCCGCTTTCGGGTCCTACAGGCTCAAGAAGCACCGCGGCGGTTCCTCCCTTAATGCGGTTCCTTTTCAACATTTTTTCAAGCATCTGCAAATCGTTGGGACGGACCTCGTCCGTATAGCGGTAAGCACCTGAAGGAATGCCATGAGATTCAAGCAAAGCTCTGCTGCCCGGAATCTTAAGCCCATAAACCATTTGATCCGACCAGCCGTGATAAGCGCCGCCTATCTTGATCACATGTTTATTTCCTGTTGCGATTCTTGCAATACGCAAAGAGGCCATGACTGCTTCGGTTCCCGATCCAAGCATACGGAACATTTCCACATTTGGCATATGCTTATTGATTTCCCTTGCGATCATCAGCTCCGCTTCATGAAGCAAACCCGTAACAGGTCCGCATTCGTTCAAAAGTTCAATAACTTTTTCTTTAATGACCGGATAGTTGCTCCCAAGGATTGTCGGTCCCCCTGCCTGCAGAAAGTCAATATACTGATTTCCGTCCTTGTCATACAAATAGGCGCCCTCCGCCTTTGACATACACATCGGAAATGGTTTATTAAACGCAAGGTTATGCTGAACACCTCCCGGAATGTATTTTTTGGATTCCTCGTAAACAGCCTTTGAAGCCTTACACTTCTCATCAAAATATTTCATGATGACGCTTTCATAGTAACCGTCATCCACCTCCCATATTTCCTGACTTGTAAGCTTCTCCAAACTTGCATTAATTTTTGCGGGATCATCCCATCTGCTAATTCCACAATTCTTCATTTTTTTATCCTCCTGTTTTAATTACTATGATTTCGATCTGCCCGATTGTTTGTATCAATCGTTTTTCCGAATACATAAAATCTGTCATAGACATACTCGGTCGTAAGGTTCAGAACCATATTGATTACTGTTACCAAATACTCATTCCATTGCAAATCCTCGGCCAGATAATTTCCAAGCAGGGCCGTAACAGGCGTAAAGATGCAATAGAAAATTGCGATCTTTATCATTGCGACCGGTACGTTGGATGCCGACTGAAAAGTAAAATTCCTGTTTAAGGTGAAATTCCACAGAACCGACAGTGTCAGCGCGATCAGGTAACAGGGCCAGTAGGTCCATGATGTCAGCTCATTGAGCAGCGCAAAGGCGCTCATCTCGATGACCCCTGCCGAAACAGAGAACAGGAAGAATTTCACCATGCGTATGATTTCCTTTTTCTTTTCCACCCTCATATGCTTCTCCTAGTTTTTTTGCTTTGAATACTTCTTTTGATAAACAAGTCTCATCAAGCCTGAATCAATGACACCGATTCTCGCCTTTACGTTCCAGGCAGACGCATGAATACTGCAAACTGCCGCTTTATCTGTCAGCAGCTGAAGCGCCGTTGTATCATCCTCAGCCTCCGACCTCACAACGGCCCCGATACCCGGTACAAGCACGGCGTTCACTTTTTCAAGAGCTTGAATGACATTCCTCTTTTCTCCTGATACCACAGGAATTTTCCTGCCGATCATCTGCGCCATATCATCCACCTGCGCATAAATAGGAAGTCCCCTGCCGGCACAAACAACAGCAGCGGGAGTCTGAACAAGCGCCGCATATTGAAACTTTTCTTTCACTGCATTTAACAGTGCTTCCGCTTCCCTCTCCGTTGTTCTCCTCGTCACCTGAAAGCTGCCTTTGATATTTCTTTTGCAGATTTCCTCCAGGAGGATTGACTTACTCATTGTTTCTTCCTGCGTATCACCGCATATCAAAACGCCATGATGAACCATGAGCACAACCTTCGCTCCGGTTTGAAGAGCTGCTTTCACAGCATTTGTCAGCTTTTTCATTCCCGGAAGTCCATAATCTGCCAGCATAATGCCGCCAAGCTTTTCCTTTTCTTCCTTTGTAATATTGAAATTCGAAAATCCTGCCAGACCCAGAGCCGTTGCATAGGTCTGATGCGTATGGATCACAAAATTCACCTCGGGAAACACCTGATATGCGGCAATATGAATCCCTCTTTCCCCGGATGGTTTATGAATGCCCTGCCACTCCCCTGTTGAAAGATTCATCTTTACAATGTCCTCTTCCTTTGTTTTGGTATAATCCAGTCCGCTCGGTGTAATGACAAAGTGATCCGCATCCAGTCTGCTGCTTACATTTCCCCATGTTCTCGCCACAAGTCCCGTTTTCAACAGTTCCCTGCCGGTGTCTACAAGCAGCTTTCTCGCTTTGCTTTCTTCCATTTCTCACGCCTCCTTTTCATAACCGTTCATCACGGCAAAATTTTTCTTATTTGACTGATACAGCTTCTTGAATACCTCATAATTTTTGTCATATCTTTTTTTATTATCCGGATTGGGCAAATATCTGTCCCTCACCGGAATAAATGACTTAATTGCCGACATTCCGTCCAGACTGCCGTTCCCAACGGCAACGAGCATAGCTGCCCCCACAGCGCCGGCATCCTTTGTCGCCTCGACTGTTTCGATGACTCTTCCCGTTATATCTGAAAGAATCTGACAGGTGACAGCCGATAAGGCTCCTCCTCCGACGAAACGTATCACCTGAGAGGTTTTGATTTTTTTATCCTGACACTCAAGCATCCAGCGAAGGTGGAAACAAATACCCTCCAACACCGCCCTGATCAGTTCCGTCTTTCCCGTTTCCAGCTTTACATTAAAAAACATGCCGGCCGCATTGGGATCCTCGAACGGACACCTGTTTCCGTGAAGCCATGGTGTAAAAATGACGCCGCCTGCTCCCGGACCTATTTTTGAAATGGTATCCGACATATAATCATAGAGACTTTCATATACGCATTCCTTACTTTCGGTAATATGCGTCTTTTTTAAATAGATTCCGATTTCATCCAGAACCAAATGCTCCTTTACCCATTCAAAGCATTTGCCCGCTGTCTCCATTTCGGCAAAATAATTATACTTTCCGTCCTCCGCACCGATAATACCGCCGATCATCGCAAAAATATCCACGACCTGTTTATCGATTACGGTATTAACCCAGCCTGATGTTCCGCAATAAATATGCGTGTCCCCGGCATCAATACATCCCGCTCCGACGCCCATCAGCGTCGCATCACCGCCTCCGCCGTAAACAGGAATTCCGGACTGCAGTCCCAGATCTTGTGCCGCTTTTAAGGTGAGGCTTCCTGCCTGATCCGAACAGTCAATCACTTTCGGAAGATGCTTCGGGTTCACACCGTACATTTTGCAAAGTGCCCGATTCCATCCCCATTTTCCCGGCCTTGTATCATAGAGAAACGTGGCATATGCAGAATCCTTCGTCATGATGCATTGATCCGTGCAGCGGCAGATTAAGTACTCCTTCACATCCAGCCATTTATGTACTTTTGAGAAAATTTCCGGTTCATGCTTTTGAACCCACTTGTATTTCCACAGAGGATCCTTAACACTGGTAGATGCCGCATGGGTAATCATCAGACTTTTCAAAAGCTTATGTATACTGACGCCTGAGATGGTGAGTCCATGTCCCTGGCACTCTTTCATTTCTGAGAATGCCCTTTGATCCATATAGCTCATCGGCCGCCTGAGCGCTTTTCCTTCCCTGTCTACCAGTACCAGTCCCTGCATCTGAGAGCAAAAGGAAATTCCTCCGATCTGCTCCGGCCTGATGTCCGTTTTTTCAAAGAGCTGGCGGGTCGTTGTGCACATCGCACTCCACCATTCCTCGGTGTCCTGTTCCGCCCCTCCGTTTTCTACAATATAGAGTTCATAGACTCCATATGCGCTGGCAAGCAATTCCAGCCTTTCTCCGATACCGAAAAGACAAGTTTTCACCCCTGTAGTTCCGAGATCATAAGCAATTACGTACAGCAATGTATTCCCCCTCCTGAATTTTCATCCTGTTTCATTTCAGCAGCCCAATGCGGCGCCAATAAATTTAATGAACTCTTCCGCAACCTTTTCATCATTATCCAAAATATCTTCCCCGCAGAAAAGTTTCATTCTTTCTCTGTAATAATCGCAGCTGTATGAAAATTGCAGCATCATCAGCAGGTTATCAAAAAAGAAAGCAAGCATACGGGAATCAATACCTGTTTTGACCGTCCCGGACCTTTTGGCATTTTCCAGCAGCTGCGCATATACCGATGCCGTACTTGTTTCAATTTCTTTCGCCAGGACGACGGCATATTGTCTACAGCTGCCCGATGTGATTTCATTGTACATCACATTATAGTTTCTATGCTTCTTGGAGTGATCCAGCAGCGCATAAACAACCCGTCTGATACACGTCATCACATCCGTCTCATCCGAAACCGTATCTCTCAGAACCTGCTCCAAAAGCTTCAGGCTGTGGCGTACACATGCCAGAAAGAAATTGTCCTTATCCCCGTAATACTTATAGATCACGCCTACACTGACGCCTGATTTTTTCGCTATTTTATTAATATTTGCACGGTCCAGACCGTTATCGGCAAATTCATCAATTCCCGTCTCAAGAATGGTGTTAAATGTATTTTCATCCAATTTTTTATACATTGCTTCATCCGCTTCATAAAATTTACTTTTTCATGACGTGAGCCGTCGTTCACAAGTTGTGTTCATTATACTACTTTGCTCATACTTTTTCAACAAAAAAATTAAAGTTTCTCCTTTGTTAAATGAAGTGACTGCATTGACCTTCAACAAAGAAGAAACCTTATATTTATCATATACCTGCAAGCAACAGATCAGAATTGAAAACCATATACCAGCGGATCGGCCTCGTCAAGAACCCAGTTATTAAAACCTGTTATATAAGCGCTCCCTGTAATTTGCGGAATAATCGCTTTCTGTCCGCCGATCTCCATTTCCTGCATAACCATACCCCTGAAAAGAGACCCCGTAATGCTTTCATAGATAAAAGGCTCCTTCAGCCCAATTTTTCCTCTGGCATATAAGGCCGCCAGCTTTGCACTGGTTCCTGTTCCGCAGGGAGAGCGGTCCGCCTGGCTTCCGCCAAAGATAACCACATTTCTTTTATGAGCGGACTTATGCTCCGGCTTACCATAAAATTCACACAGGTCTACGGTATGGATATCCAGAAACGGATGACTGATACATACTTCTTCGTTGATTTTTCTCATCATGGTCATTCCCAGTAAAGTCAGCTCCTCGATATGATCCATTGTGAGTCTTATATTCAGCTCTTCTGCATCCACAAGAACAAAAAAGCTTCCTCCAAAGGCTATATCATAAGAGATGTCACCATATCCGTCAATCGTAATCTGAAGATCCTGTTTATAGAGAAAGGAGGGAACATTCAGAAAGCTTACTTCGACAGCTTTCCCATTCTCCACCTTTACCCGGGTTCTTATAATGCCGGAGGGTGCATCCAGTACTACGCTGGTATAAGGCTCCGTCACTGCTACCATTCCGGTCTCCACGGCTACCGTGGCAGTTCCTATACTTCCGTGTCCGCACATATTCAAGTATCCGCCGCTATCCATAAAGATCACCCCAAGATCCGCCTCTTCATGAACCGGTGCCGTAATCAGGGCTCCAAACATGTCTCTGTGCCCTCTCGGCTCCAGCATCAGCGATTTCCGGTAATGATCATAGTGCTCACCCAGAAATTTCTTTTTTTCCATCATACTGCTGCCCATCATGTCCGGAAATCCTTCCAAAATAATTCTTGTAGGTTCTCCCATCGTATGAGATTCTATTGTCCGGAAGGAGTTTACATATTTTTTTTGCTGTAACAGTATTTGTTCTCTCACAATCTGTCCCCCTTCCGCCTTTTCATACCCTATACATTATGTCTGTATTCATAGGGAAGCACTTTGCACATGCCGTAATGATCCGCCTCATCTGCAATAAAGTGCAGCGTATCCTTTAAAATGGCGGTTTGCATTTCTATATTATTCGGCTCTCCCGCATTCGAACCAATCGGTACATGAGGGGCTGTAATTCTCGGAGCTCCCTGCTGCCGCGCAATAGGCGGCAGTGCCGCGATCACACAGCAGGACATCCCCGCTTCCTCGCAGCATCTTGTCACGATTGTCGCGGAACGATGACAGGTTCCGCAGCCGCCCGTACAAAGAACGATATCAACATTCTGGGCTTTTAGCTTCCGCGCGATCTCAGGACCGGTTTCTTCTCTGAATCTGTCAACATTCCCTCCGCCTCCCATAAATCCGTACATTTCCTCCGCAAGGCTTCCGATTACCCCCTCTTTTACAAGTTCTCTGAGCCTGTCAAGAGGAAACATGGCGTTTACATCCTTATTAATGTCCGAGTTGTCGAAACCCCCATGTGTCACCATGAGCTCGGACGTTGAAATATCTCCCGGTATCGTGCGATAGGAAAAATCTCCTGACGTATCAAAGGGCGTCTGACTTTTGCGGTGAATACCTCCCGCCGTAATAAAAGCTACCCGACATTCACTTAAAACCTTTTTAAGGGGTGTCCAGACCGGTCCCGGAGTTATCGGAACAAAAATTTCCGACTGCATCCCCTCTACTACTGTTAATTTCATTTGATTACCTCCCTGTCTTATACTACCTGCATATAGCTGAAGTAAAATTCGACGGCAAGACCGGGCTCCAGATTGCAGTCTGTCAGCACCCAGCGTCTGGGAACTGTTATTACGCCAAGTCTTCCCTGAATATCTACTTTTATGGCCGTATCGTTAATTGCAACAATTTTCCCTTTTGTCAGAATCGGATTCAATTCGTATTGCATCCTAACCCTCCTGTTCTTTCTGTCTATAAGCCGAGAAGGCTGTTATTTCTGTCGATGACCTCCTGCGACCATTTCTTGGAGGCCGGCTTGATCTCCACTCCCATCATTTTATTTTTTAGCATCTGCACCGCACGTGCGGCATCCTTTGGGCAGATTTCAGAACAGCCCGCAATTTCATTTTCAAAGCCGTCTTTATCTTTGTTAATTTCAATCATGGCATCTGCATATGGATTTCCTACTACAAGCTGACCCTGATAGGCGCAGAAGGATACCCCCGTTACCGGAATTCCCCTTTTACCAATTTGTTCAATATGAGACGTGAAATCGATGTGATTATTTCCAAAGCCCTCGGTAGTCACAATAGCTCCATCCACTGCCATAGACTCAATCCAGGCGCCGAGCCTTTCTGAAACAAAGGTTTTTTCATCATTGACCTGCGGACTCCCCACAAAAATGACTCCCGTCAAATACAATTCCTCATCCTTTGCCAGAGCCTCTACCAGCGGCTCCCTGAAATAATGACGGGTCATCTCCTTTGTTGCGGGGCCGATACATGTCAGCGCATGAATTCCTCCGTCACGCACTTCATTTGGAGAAAGCATCAGCGGAACATTCCCCAAGTCCACATTTTTCTGTCCTCCCGGTACACCGCAGGGTTCTGCAGGACAAAGGATATTATCATGCATGGCTCCCTGACCCATGATTTCCTTGATGAGTACGACCCTCGGCCTCCCATATTTTTTTACATCAGTACAGATCTCTTCTTTGACGGGCGTATCATTTGTTATTTTCAATACATCTCTTATGGCCTGAATGATGACATCCTCACATTTATGGGCGGCATAAGGCCCTCTGCGTTCCATGCCGGTCAGCCGCTGAATAATTGTTTCCACCCGAACGATGATATCATTTTCATCCGCACAGCCCGGATTTCCGAATGCCATCCGCTCATCGAGAAAGCCTTCGGAAGATCCGAACTCATGCACCTGCGTGCCGTCTTCATCCACTCCCGTCAGCATAAACACCACTCCCTCCGCCACATTGGTAACTCCCTCTCCCAAAGTACCTTCCACCTTTGCGGCAATAGGGCAGACATCCATAATTGTATCCGTATGAATATGGCGTTCCGCAGGCCTGATTACATCAATTCTAATCTCCTTGACAATACCGTCTGGCGTAATCGCTTCCTTCAGCAATTTTTGATCAATTGAAATTACTCCGTTTTCAAAGTCGGTTTTTTCTCCGATTACCACGTCTGTTACCTGATAATAACGCTTTACCAATGTTCGAAGTACCTCGTCTTCCTTTCCCGACTCTCCCGGCAGAACCTCCGGAGTAAATACACCGGCTGTCTTCCTTTTCTTATCCGGCAGTTCTTCCTCCTTTACCGCATCGACCATAAAGGGTAAAATCGGAGTCAGTGCATCACAGTCCTGCAGCAAGGTGGCACCAAGCACCTGGCTGATTGTCAAGCCGTCTTCACTCAGCGCCAAAAGACCTGCATCGGCCAGATCTTCAAAAAGAGAGGGGTCTTCCAGATCCGCGCTTCCGATTACAAGACCTTTCTTTCTCTGGCAGCAAAAAATTGCCGGATCCTTCAAATGCGCCTTAAGGGTTTCATTGCTTATTGACATAGTTTCTTCTCCTTTTCATTTATTCTCGTTTTTATGCATGCGGCGAATTAATTTTTGGTTCACAGCTCGGAGAGCACCGTCCGTACAGTGATATACCGGCAGTCCCATTTTAGGTGCGCAGGCCATGACCGTATTGGTACAGTCCGTACAATTGCTGATTAAAAGCGCCTGTGCCCCCTGCTTTTTGAGTTCAAGCACCTTTCCTGCCTGCCCCGGGCAGCGTCCCGGATTTTCACATTTATAAGTGCCGTTTCTTTCCTGTGCCTGCTTGCAATAGGTCACCCCCGCCACCTGACTCCCCATGCTTTCTGCCATCTGCTCCAGCCGGTTTCTGTCTGCTCCGCAGGCACAGACAAGAATACCGATTTTCTCCGGACCTCTTAAGAAAGTCTCTGTCACAAGAAGTCCTCCTGTTGTTTTTCTGATTCCCCGATCCGGCCGGGACCGCTCTCCGGTAAACGGTCCTCCCATTATGATCTCTCCATATTCTTCTGAAGCTCCGCCCGCAAGATCTATGACATCAGACACCTTCATACCAACCGGAACATCTCTCAATACTTTGACCAGACCCGGCTTCTCCTTCAGCTTGCCGGCCACCGTCAGATCCTTATCTATGAGCGGCTTTCTTTCCTCTACAGCCTCACGAATGCGAAAAACAGTCTCTGCGTTTAATACGAGCATATCCTCCTTGGCCGGAATTGTTCCCGGAGGAAGAAGTATTCCTGTTACCTCCCTGATTACGGCTCTTTCCTCACCAATCGGATAAATATCCTCAAGTTCAATAATTTCAAATCTACCAGCCGCATCTGCCTGTCTTAAGCACTCTATTTCTTTTTTATGACAGCCCTTAATCACGATGACTCCGCGTTTGACCCGCTTCATTTCCATAATAATTTCCAAACCCCGAAGCAGGAGATGCGGTTCGGTTTCAATTCTTTGGATATTATGTGACAAAATAGGTTCACACTCCGCCGCATTTACAATAATAAATCCATTTTCTGACAGGTCCGCTTTCAGCTTTTCACCGGTCGGAAAGCCGGCTCCCCCAAGCCCTACAATACCCGCCTCCTCCACCAGCTCAATCGGTGTATCAGACTTTAGTTTTTCATAAACGGAAAAGTCCGTCTCCTCCGCCTCAATGATAATTTTTTCTTCATCCGTCCGGAGTACGGTTCCATTCACACTTGCATGGAGATTTGCCCCTGGCTTATCGCCCCGCTTAGCAGCCAAAAGCATTCCCCGCCTGATCCGGTCGCCGACTTTTACCTTAGCTTCAGCCGGCATTCCTACACTCTGCTTTAAATAAAAGATAAACTCGCCGATCATAGACTTCCCTTCTTTTCAGTGTGTTTAAAGTTCCATTTTTCGTATCATATCTTTTTTTTTAATATCAGTAAAGTTCTGATTTTGAATAGATGCCATTATATTTCTTCATGTCTGTCGAAAAAAATCATATGAAAAAAGAGAATAGCAGAAATGACAAAATGGAATCCATCTTTTTTTTGAAGCAATTGACAGATATATGTCTGCATGTTATGATACGTTCTATATTAGTTATCATTTCGAAATGAACTATAGGCAATTCAGAGCAGAGAACAAGGGCGTTAAAAGCAGATTATGCTTTTAACGCCCTTTTCATATAATAAAAATCCGCTGGGATTTTTATTATATGAAACACCATGATTGAAAGAGGAGGAAGGAAGTATGATGAAAAAATTCATAAGACAATTAACAGCCGTGACACTTGGAGCCACCATGATATTCTCTTTGGCCGGATGCGGCACACAGGAAGCAGCATCGGCTCCGGCAGCAGAGGAAGCAGCGCCTGCCGCACCCGCCGAAGAGGAAACGGCGGCGGCAGAACCAGAAGAAACGGTTGCTGAAGAAGCGGTTACTGAAGAGACTGAAGGCGGCATCGACGGAGCATTGTCCGGAGTCACTTTAAAAGTCGGCACCTCCGGCTTGTTTGCACCATTCTCTTATTATGATGAAGACGGCACAACACTGATCGGCTATGATCTCGATTTCCTGTATGCACTTCAGGATCTGCTTGGCTTTGAGATTGACAGTTCGGTACAGGCGATGGATTATTCGGCTCTTACCACTTCACTTGCAGAAGGAAAACTGGATATGGGAATGGCCGCTCTCTGTGCCACTGACGAACGCAAGGAAGTCATGAATTTTTCCGATACCTACTATGACTCCGGCCAAATCCTGTGCATTAACACCGAAACCAGTCCGGCAGAACTGAAAAGTGTGGAGGATCTGAAAAGCGGCGATTACGTCGTTGCGGTAGAAAAAGGCACCGCATCTCATCTTTACTGTACAAATAACGGTGTGCCGGAAGCTGCTCTCCAGGTCCATGACACGATTACCACCGCATATGAGTCTTTGGAACAGGGAAAGGTTGACTGCCTGATTCAGGACACTCCCGGTCTTGCTTACTATATTAAGACTACCGAAGGATCAAAGCTGGCAATGACAGGTGACGAGTTTAATCAGGGGCAGGCTCCCTATGCCATTGCAATATCCTTTGACTGTTCTGATGCAAACCCCGAGATCGTGTCCATCATCAACGAAGGGATTGCAGAATTAACTGCCAACGGTACTATGGAGCAGCTTAGAGTAAAGTGGTGCGAATAAAAAAAGCTCCCTGACTGCAGGAAGCTTTCAGCGGGCATTGCACTGTAACAGATGAAACTGTCATGGGGCAATGCTCCTTTTTTCAGCAAAAACTATTCCGTCAAATCGTTTTCTGATAATACTGTCCAGGAGCTCCGCTGTCCCGGTAACGCCAAGCAGACTGCTGTCAATCATGAAATGCCGGTGTTGATAATTGTCCGGTGAATAGGACGCATACCGTTTCCAATACAAGTCCCTTGCCCTGTCAACTTCCCGGATCATCTTTTTCGCATCCTCGGCTTTCATCTTCAAGACATCAATGCAATTTGTAAGACGCGCCTGCTCGGATGCATATATAAAAATATTAAAACAGTTTTTATAATCTTTCAAAACATAATCGGCACATCTTCCTACAAATATACAGGAGTTTTTATCTGCCAGATTAAGAATAATCTGTTGCTGCGTCCTGAAAATCCTGTCCTGCTTCTCTATGGAATCTGTTCCCAGCGGGAAGAGCATGTTAAAAAGATTGGATCTGATGCTCTTCTCTTCATAATTGCTGACTGCAGACACGGGCAAAGACATTTTTCTTGAGGTCTCCTCTACAATATCTCTGTCATAATATTCAATACCAAGCAATTGGGACAGCTCATGGGCAACAGATCTGCCAAGGCTGCCAAACTGGCGTGAGATTGTCACATAATATTTTTCCATCGCATTCCCTCCGAAAATAAACTATGGCACATTCTGATTCCTCCTACAAAATCCTGGCAAGAAAAGATCTGGTGCGGTCGTGCGCGGGATTCGTAAATATCCTCTCGGGCGTTCCCTCCTCTACAATATAACCGTCCGCCATAAAAATAACCCGATCTGCTACATCCCGCGCAAATTCCATCTCATGCGTCACCACAACCATTGTCATTCCTTCTTTGGCAAGTGCCTTCATAACGTCCAGAACATCACCTACAAGCTCCGGATCCAATGCGGAAGTAGGTTCATCAAAAAGAAGTACTTTCGGATCCATTGCCAATGCCCGAGTAATAGCAACACGCTGCTGCTGCCCGCCGGACAGGGTGGCCGGCATTACATATGCCTTATCCTCCAATCCGACTTTTTTTAGGAGATCCATTGCCATTTCATCTGCCTCTGTCTTTGACCGCTTCTTTGTCAGCGTCGGCGCAAGTGTAATATTTTTTAATACATTCTTCATCGGAAACAGATTGAAACGCTGAAACACCATTCCAACCTCTTCCCGATAATCACGCAGCGAAATCTGTTTATTATCCAGAATGTTTTTTTCTTCATAAAATATGTTTCCGCTTGTTGGATTCTCCAGAAGATTCATACAGCGAAGAAGCGTACTTTTACCCGAGCCCGAAGGGCCGATGATGCAGATTACTTCTCCTTCTGTTATTTCTATATTTATGTCCTTCAATACCATGAGATCTCCAAAATATTTTGATAAATGTTCAACTTTCATCATGATGCTCATTTTGTTACCTCCTGATCTTTCTTTCAACCTGTTTTTGCAGCAGCATTAATAAAGAAATAATTACCAGATAAAAAACGGCTCCGGCAGTATAACCTTCAATCACCTTAAAGCTCATTGCCGTATAATTTTGTATCTGCTTTGTGATCTCATTTACAACAATGACAGAGAGCAATGCCGTATCCTTTACGGATATGATAAACTGGTTAAATAAGGCCGGAAGCATGGCATGAAAAGCAGGAGGAACAATCAGATGAATCAATGTCTGTGTCGGCGTAAGTCCCAACGACAGACCTGCCTCCCTCTGCCCCGGATCAATTCCCTCAAGCGCTCCCCGCACAATCTCCGCAATAAAAGCACCCGAATTCAATGTAATTACAATGATTCCCGCAGCATTACTGCTAAAATCTATCTTGATTATTTTTGGAATTACATAGTAAACATATAATGCCTGCACGATCAGCGGCGTACCCCTTATCAGCCAAATGTATACATTCGCCAGTGTCTTTGCAAACTTATTCTGACATTGGAGGGCAAAGCCGGTCAGGCTTCCCAGGAGAAATCCCAGAAGAATTCCCGCTGCGGCTATAAATAATGTGAACTTTAATCCTCTGAATAGCATCGGCAGCAATACCGATAAAAAGCTCAATTCCATAATGTCTTCCTTTCTGGTTTCATAATTTCCGGATCGGCTGATTACAGCCCTTCTCCAAAGAAAAAAGGACATCCTTTCCGTGTAAAAGGAAAGAACATCCTCGTTCAAATATTGTAAAAAATATAGCAAACTATACGGGATTTGTCAATAAAAGCCTAAATAGAAGTTACGATAAAGATTGTGATTGCACACGGAATATTCTATAATAAGAAAAACAAAACTCGAATATTACATGATCCAAACTGCATACATCGAACCCGGCACAGGAGGCGCTATGGACATCAACAAATACCGACTATTCGCAGATATCACAGAGACAAAAAACTTTACAAGAAGCGGAGAGCGACTCGGATATTCTCAATCCGGGGTAAGCCATATTTTAAGAGGTCTTGAGGCCGATCTTGGTTTTCCTTTATTTATCCGGGCGAGACACGGCGTATCCCTCACACCAAACGCCGTCCTCATTCTTCCTCTTGTACGCAGCATACTTGCCGATTATGAAAAGCTGGATCAGACCATTCATGCCATTAACGGACTGGAAGAAGGTCAGCTTACCATCGGAACCTATTCCAGCATTTCCGCCCACATTCTCCCTCCGATTCTCCATGAATTCAAGGAAATGCACCCGCATATCAACATTTACTTAAAAGAGGGAGGTGCCGAGGATATTATGCAGTGGATTGATTCGAATATGGTAGATATCGGATTTTTAAGTCTTCCCAAATCACGCTCCTATCACTGGATTCCGCTCGGAAAAGATCCCCTTGTTGCAGTGCTTCCTAAGGATCATCCTCTTTCCTCAGACGATGCCTTTCCCATAAAAGATTTCGAGAATCAGCCCTTTATTATCTCGGCTGCCGGTACGGACTACGATATCCACGATGCTTTGGAGAGCACACATGTCAGCCCCGATTATAAGTATTCCTCCATGGATGATCACGCCATTATCTCCATGGTAATCCATCATTTGGGAATCAGCATCCTCCCCAGCCTGATCCTGACAGGCTTTGAACAACAGGTCACCGCCCTTCCGCTTAAGCCTTATTTTTATCGGGAGCTGGGAATCGGTATGCGCTCTTACACCGAGTTATCGCCCGTCGCCAAAAAGTTTACCGATTTTTCCAAAGAACGCATTCCCTTCTATTCCACTCTTCAGCATCAATGAAAGGTCTGCTCTGTTCTTTCTATAATTTCGTCCTGAAGCTCTTTGCTTAAGTTGCGAAAATGATCACTGTATCCGGCAACCCTGACGATTAGTTCCTTATACTCCTCCGGTCGTTTCTGTGCATCAATGAGCGTCTGCCTGTCTATAACATTAAATTGGATATGATGACCATCCAGCTCAAAGTATGTGCGGATCAGATTTGCCATCTGCTCCAGCCCGTTTTCCCCCGCAACAACAGACGGCGTGAATTTTTGATTCAATAGAGTTCCTCCCGTACGCAGATGATCCATTTTGGAGGCAGATTTTATGACGGCTGTCGGTCCCTGCATATCGGCTGACTTTTCCGGAGAGATTCCTTCGGAAACCGGCTTATGTGCCAGCCTTCCATTGGGACTTGCAAGCATTACCTCTCCAAAATAGACATGGCAGGTAGTCGGAAGCATATTAATGCGGTATGTCCCGCCCTTTACGTTAGGTCTTCCTGTCACGCTGCCGCAAAAGTAATCGAAGACCTCTTCCATAATCTGATCTGCGGCATCTTCATCATTTCCATACTTAGGAGAATGATTGCTCACCAGATTCCGTATCCGGTCATGCCCTTCAAAATTATCCAGCAGCGCCTGCATAAGCTGAGCCATAGTAAATTTTTTCTTCTCAAATACCTGGTATTTCATCGCCGCCAGAGAATCTGTAACAGTTGCAATCCCCACACCTTGGATATAGTTTGTATTGTATCTTGCACCTCCGTCATTATAATCCCTTCCCTTTAAAATGCAATCATTTGTGATGACCGACAAAAAAGGAACCGGCATGTATTTTCCGTAGATTGCCTCAATTATATTATTTCCCCGTATTTTAATATCCAGAAAATAATTAATCTGTTTTTGATAGGCTTCCATCAACTCCTCATAGGATCTGAAATCTTCGGCATTTCCCAGCGGAAGTCCTATCTGCTTTTTATTTATCTGATCAAACCCATTAAACAGCGTCAGCTCCAAAATCTTCGGCAGATTAAAGTATCCTGTCAGAATATATGCCTCGTTGCCAAACGCGCCCGTTTCCACACACCCGCTTGTTCCCCCCTTTCTTGCATCTTCTATGGATTTTCCCGCATTCAAAAGCTCCTGGATAATTGCCTCGGTATTATAAAAAGCAGGCTGCCCCCATCCTTTCCTTGATATTTCACATGCTTTTAAAAGAAAAGCCCGTGGTGTTTTTCTGCTGATCTGAACGTTGGAGCTTGGCTGCAGGAGCTTCATTTCATCCATGCATTCCAATATCAGATAACTGATCTCATTCACGCCATCCTGACCGTCGGGCGTGATACCGCCGGTATTAATATTTGCAAAATCCGTATAAGTACTGCTTTCCTTTAAAGTAATACCGACCTTTGGCGGCGCCGGCTGATTATTAAATTTGATCCAAAGACACTCCAAAAGCTCCTTAGCTTTTTCTCCCGTGAGAATTCCGGCCTCCACATCGGCCCTGTAAAAATAAATCAGATGCTGATCCAGTCTTCCCGGAGAAAAGGCATCCCAAGGATTCAATTCCGTTGTTACTCCCAGGTGAACAAACCAATACATCTGAATAGCCTGCCAATAGGTTTTTGGTTTATGAGCCGGAACTACGGCACAGTTTTTTGCAATCTGCAAAAGTTCCCCTCTGCGCACCTCATTTGTTTCTTCATCGGCCAGAGCAAGCGCATAGTCATGATAACGCTTTCCAAGGATCAGTACCGCATCACAGGCAATGCTCATTGCCCGCAGCTCCTGTTCTTTTTCAAGTGCCTGCCTGTCATGGGTATAATCCAACTGTTTGATTGCCGACTCGATCTCTTCCTTATATTCAAGAAATCCCTTCTTATAAATATTTTCAGACCCAACTGTATGACCGGGGCCTCTCTGCTCCATAAACTCTGTAAAAATACCGGCTTGGTATGCCGCCTTCCAGTCTTCTGACATATGAGAAAGAATCCTGTGGCGAATGGAACGCTCCTTCCAAAAAGGGATGATCTCCTTTTCCTGAAACTCGAAATCCTCTTCCTTTACAAGAAAGCGGATCAGTTCTCTGTCATTCATTGTATGAAGATCCTCCTGTGTATGACAGCACAGTTCCGGAAAGGTAGGCGTCGCCTGAGGACCTGCACCCTTTTCGCCTACGATCAGTTCTTCCCTGTGAAGATATAACGTCTTGTTTGAAAAATAATGCTTCAGTACTAAAGCACGCAGTTCCGGGACCGACACGCGTCCTTCCCATCTCCGATAAGCCTGCGTCACTAACCTTGCGCGTTCCATATCGATATAAGCCGGTGTTTTTATACTGATCTGCCTCAAATTTTGAATTCGTTTATTCATTCCGCGTTCCATTTTCAACCTCCTATCATTATCTGATTAAATCCATATTTCTGAAAAACAGATTGAAAGGTTTCCAGTTCCTCTTTGTTTGGGGAATAGAAGGCAGCTCCCTCGTATTCCCTATTCAGACGCTTATATTTCCCTTTTCCCGTATTATGATAAGGAAGCAAATGAATCTGCCTTACCGCTATTTCTTCGCGTTTTAAAAACATGGCTGTCTGTTCCATGTTCTCCGCCGTATTATTTACACCCCCGATCACGGGAATGCGGATCCACAAGTAAGCACCTTTGCGGCTCAGTCTGATTAAATTATGAAGAATCAATTCGTTGTTCTCACCCGTATACCGTTTATGCAGAGCCCCATCCATCATTTTAATATCATACAAAAAAACATTTACGTAAGGCAGAAGTCTTTCCATGACAGTAAACGGAGTATGCCCGCACGTATCGACATTAATCCTGTATCCTTTTGTATAAAGTTCCTGAAAGAGCCTTTCCAGATAATCCGGATTCTGTGCCAACACCTCTCCTCCGGAAAACGTCACGCCTCCCCCCGATCTCTCGTAAAATGCTCTGTCTTTTTCCACTTCCCGCACCAATTCCTCTACCGTGTACTGTCTTCCTGACAGGTGTCTGATATTTTGAAGACAATCATCCAGACAGATTCCACAACGTCTGCAGTGCTCTTCGTCTGTTACGGCCCGGCCATCCCTGATAGTCACCGCCTTTTGCGGGCAGACCGCCGCACAGTTACCGCAGCCGGTACAGCGATCCTCTTCAAACAGTAATTGGGGCATATAACTCTGCGTTTCGGGATTATGGCACCAGACACAGGAGAGCGGACAACCCTTAAAAAATACGGTCGTACGTATGCCGTCTCCGTCATGTATGGAATATTTTTGTATATCCGTTACTAATGGAAGTTTCATATCTGCTCCGTTTTATATTTCGTTTTATACCTTGTTCTAAACTACGGTCTAATTAAATCGTATTCTTTTTTGCTTTATTTGTCAAGAAAAAAGCGATGCCGTCATTGCTGACTGCTTCGCCCTTCTAAACTGAATTATATTGTTCTGTTTCAAATACATACGCAATAGAAAAAACTTAATGATCCCTAAATGCACACATCATCAGAGGCAAATACTCTCTGCTGTATTCAGACAGCGAATAGCTTCCTTTTTCCAGACACCAATCGGAAATCAGTGCACGCTCACAAAGAGAATAATATTTGGATATCTCCCTGACTGATTTCTCTTTCGTAATCTGTCCCCTTCTTTGCCCTTCTTCGATAATTTCTGCCACCAGCTTATAGTAAACGCGGTTCTGATCCAATAGACTGGAACTTCCTTTTGCCAAAAGCTGAGTCGAATAAAGGGAGGCCAGCAGATTCCGATCAATCTTCTCTTCAATAAACCGATGCATCATATTATTCATAAACAACAGCTTTTCATAGCTGTCAAGCTCTAAGTCCATACTTTGTCTCAGCTTCTCATATTCGTGGTCAAAAATCACAGAAAGCGTATCCAACAACGCATCTTTACTTACAAAATAATAGTAAAATGAGCCCTTCGAAATATGCGCGGCAGAAATAATATCTTCCAATGTTGTGTTTTCATAGCCCTTTTCATGGAACAAGTCCCATGCCGCCTTAATAATTCTGTCTTTCATTTGAATTTTCTCTGGCATCATCCCATGTTATCTCCTTAGGTTTTTGCACTTTGTTCCGGTATTCCATCAAGTTCAATAACATTGTATCAAATCGCCGGTGTGATGGCTAGCCCTAATCACAATGGTTTCACTTGACAAGACAGGACTTCTCATGCTATGATAAACAACGTTAGCTAACTTTGTTCGCAATGCAGGAGTGATGAAATGCCAAAAGATAAGAGCGATACACTGAAAAGAATCATTCCGTGTGCGAAAAGGGAATTTTTAGCTAAGGGCTTTGAACGAGCTTCCCTGCGGGCAATTGCCGCCGATGCAAATATGTCCGCGGCGGGATTATACCGGCATTTTGAGAGTAAGGAAGCGATGTTTGATGCACTGGTGGCTCCCCTCGTGGACACTTATCTTCGCAATTATGAGGAATCTCTGCTGAGCAGCTATTCGCTTCTGGATACGGAAGAAATCAAAAAGTTCTGGATGATCTCCGAAGAAGAAGGACTGAAGTATGTCAATTTCATTTATGATCACTTTGAGGAATTCAAGCTCCTGCTGACTTGTTCGGACGGTACAAAATATCAGAACTTTGTGCATACCATCTCGGAAATGGAAGTCAGGGAAATGCTCAGGCTGATGGATGAGTTGCGAAAAAGAGGGTTTTTGGTGAAGGATATCTCGCGGGATGAGCTTCATATGCTGATAAGCGGGTATGTCACCTCGATATTTGAAGTGGTCATTCACGACTATCCCCGGGGAAAAGCTGTTACACATGTCAAAACATTGATGAAATTTTTATATCCAGGCTGGATAAAAGCCTTCGGTATGGAAGGCATTGTTTAAATAAAACAGAACAAAAGCTGTGCATAATATTTTTTTAATGGGAAAATCCGTAGGAATTTCCTATATAAAGATAAAATCTCGGGGATTCGTCCCCGAAATTTTTCGTTTATAGGTTAGTTAACACTAACCGTAATCGTTCGCAAAAAAGAAACGAGGTAAATGCATATGAAACAAGAAAAGACACAAAGCCCATTCAGAAGGCTTATGGAATTTGCATCGCGTCATAAAAGAAAATATGCAGCCTCTGTGCTTCTTGCAATTGTCGGTGTTGCCGCCGGACTGATTCCCTATGTGGGCGTATCCCGGATTATCATTCATCTGCTTTCCGAAACCGGAAGCAATTTGAAGTTTTATTTGATATGGTGCGGCATTTCGGGCGGCGGGATGATCCTCAAAACAATTTGTATGAACTGGTCGACAGCCCTGTCCCATGAGGCAACATTCTCAGTGATTGCCGAGGTACGCACCAGACTGGCCGAAAAGCTGGCGCTTGTCCCCATGGGGTATGTACTTGAGACACCGTCCGGCGCGTTCAAGAACATTATTGTGGAAAAGGTGGACAGTCTGGAAACCCCGCTGGCGCATGTTTTTCCTGAAATGACCTCCAATCTTTTCATTCCGCTGGGTATTATGATCTACCTGTTTATTCTGGATTGGCGGATGGCACTGGTTTCGCTGATCACACTTCCGCTCGGATTCATCTTCTATCTGATGATGATGCGGGATTATCCGGAAAAATATGCCGCTGTTATGAAAGCAGGCAAGCACATGAGCGGAACCATGGTAGAATACATAAATGGCATTGCGGTTATCAAAGCCTTCAACCAGTCCACAAAATCTTACACCAAGTTCACCGATTCAGTAAAGGCAAATGTAACGATTGTTTTGGACTGGATTCACTCCACGCAGATCTACTCCGCCATTTCACAAGGTGTCTGGCCGGCTGTACTGCTGGGGGTGCTGCCTCTCGGATGCCTGTTTTACACGAACGGCTCATTGGAGGGCGGAGAATTTATCACAGTGATGATCCTGTCCCTTGGTATTTGTGCACCGATTTTATCTGCCATGATCTATACGGATGATCTCGCAAAAATCGCTGCTGTTGTGGGTGAGGTGGGACAGGTGCTGGATTTGCCTGAGCTGAACCGTCCCAAGGAAAACAAAAAGCTTAAGAATCGGAATATTGTGCTCGAACATCTTTTCTTTTCCTACGGAAAGGAAGAAGTCCTCTCGGATGTAAATCTGGAAATCAGGGAGGGATCCGTTACTGCCTTTGTCGGGCCTTCCGGCGGAGGAAAGTCCACCATTGCGAAGCTGATCGCTTCCTTCTGGGATGTCGGCAGAGGACGTATTACACTGGGCGGTACAGATGTCCGGGACATACCCCTGAAACAGCTGATGAACGAGATTACCTATGTATCACAAGACAATTATTTATTTAATGATACGATCCGCAACAATATCCGCATGGGAAAACCGGGTGCCGGAGATCGTGAAGTCGAAGCGGCTGCAAAGGCGTCCGGCTGCCATGATTTTATTATGAAGCTGGAGCACGGCTATGAGACCGTTGCGGGAGGTGCCGGAGGCCGGCTTTCCGGGGGAGAACGACAGCGTATTGCAATTGCCCGGGCAATGCTTAAGGATGCGAACATCATTATCTTCGACGAGGCAACCGCCTACACCGATCCGGAAAACGAAGCGGTCATTCAGGAGGCGGTATCCAGGCTCATCCGCGGCAAAACACTGATTGTCATTGCACACCGGCTGTCCACCATCATCGATTCGGATAAGATTGCGGTAATTGAAAAGGGCAGGGTTGCGGCAGAGGGAACGCATGAGATGCTGCTGGCGGACTGTGAGCTGTACCGCCGCATGTATACCGCACATGCGGAAGTACGCGACGCATCTTGAGAGGAGGGATCGCTTTGCTTGCTATCTTTAAAAAATTTTTCCGGTTTGCGGACAGCCAGAAATCAAAATGGATAAAAAGCATTATTTTTACTCTGTTTAAGTCTGTTTTTGCATCAATCCAGCTTCTTGCCATCGCCGTCGTGCTGCGCGCAATTGCCACGGATTCCGTGACCCGCACGACTGCACTTAAGTCTTTTGGAATTATGCTGGTAAGCATCATCGGTACTATTATCATGCGGCATCTGGCTCAAAGCAGCCAGTCCACCGGATGTTATCTCATGAGCGGAGATAAACGTATACAGATTGGTGACCGCCTGAAACTGATGCCCATGGGGTATTTTAACAGCCACAGTCTGGGCAATATCACCGCTGCTGCTACCTCCACCATGGAGGACATTGAAAACACCGCGCCGCGCATTATTGTGAGCTATCTCAACGGTCTGATCCACGGATTTGTCATGACCCTTGCACTGATTGCCTTTGAGTGGCAGATCGGACTGATTGCCATGGCGGGATTGGTATTCTTCCTGCTTATTAACAGCCTGCTTCATAAGCGTGCACGCAAGGCATCACAGCTTAGGCAGGAAACTCAGGCCGAGCTGGTAGATGCGGTGCTGGAATACATACAGGGCATGAGCGTTGTAAAATCTTTCGGAACGGAGGCGGCAGCCGGACAAAAAATTCACCGGACAATTGCCGACAGTGAACGCAAAAACATCGGTCTGGAAAAAAAGACAATTCCGTTTATGACCGTACAGCAGCTTATCCTGCGTGTGATCAGCACAATGATGATCACTTTGTCGGTGGTGCTCTGCTTTTATGGGGCTATGGAGCTTTCTGTCTGCCTTCTGATGCTTCTTTCCGGTTTTCTTGTGTTCAGCGAGCTGGAGAGTGGCGGCAGTATGTCTGCTTTCCTGCGTCTGATCGACGCCTCCATTGATCGGGTGGAGGAAATACAAAAAATTCCGGTCATGGACCTTGAAGGAATGCAGCAAGAACCCGGTAACATGGAGATTTCCTTCCATGACGTCTCCTTCTCCTACGGTGAAAAAACAATTATCGACCATGTCAGCCTTACGATACCCGCAAAAACGACCACCGCGATTGTGGGGCCGTCCGGAAGCGGAAAGACCACACTATGCAGCCTGCTCGCCCGCTTTTGGGATGTAGACAAGGGCAGTATTGTTTTGGGCGGTACGGATCTTCGCAAGTATAGACTGGACAGTCTTCTGCAAAACATCAGCATCGTATTTCAGCAGGTATATTTATTCAATGATACCATCGCCAATAATATCCGGTTCGGAAAGCCGGAAGCCACGCGGGAGGAGGTGATGGAAGCTGCAAAAAAGGCCTGCTGCCATGAGTTTATAAGCCTGCTCCCAAACAGTTATGACACGGTCATCGGAGAGGGAGGCGCCACGCTTTCAGGCGGTGAAAAGCAGCGTATTTCCATTGCTCGTGCGCTCTTGAAGGATGCGCCTATCATTATATTGGACGAGGCAACCGCAAATGTTGACCCGGAAAACGAAAATGCTCTGCAGCAGGCAATCGCTCAGCTGACCAGAGACAAGACTGTGATTATGATTGCACACCGCCTCAAAACGGTACGAAATGCCGATCAGATCATCGTGCTGGACGCAGGAAAAATTGTACAGTCCGGCACTCACGATGAGTTGTTCGCACAAAAAGGACTTTATGCGGACTTTATTCACATCCGCGAAAGAGCTGTCGGCTGGAAAATTACCGGCTCATAAAGCTTCACTATCACTTTAATGGAGGATATAAGATTGAAAATGAGAAGTAGAGGGTATCCATTACCTTAAGCACACGGCAAATAA
>JASGGU010000017.1:0-51522 GCA_047602645.1 Lachnospiraceae bacterium
ATACTTTCCACCTCCCGGCTTACCTGTTCCACCGACACTGCCATGTTGTCAAATGACTGCTTAAAGTCTTCGGACAGCGTCTCCAGAGAATCCGCGGCATTGCGAATCCCGACTACAACCTTCGCAAACGACTTCATCATTTCGTTGACATTGCGCATCATCTGTCCGATCTCATCGCTGCGCGCCGTCAGCTTATTATCATCTAGTGTCACGGTCCCGTCCGCAATTTTATCAAAATTTTTCACAAGTCTTCCCAGATTCTTTAAAACCTTCTCAATCAGAGCAAACACAACTCCGCCAAGTACGGCGAGAAGCACGAGTAAAATCAAAAGTGCGGTTCCCGCGGACATCCCTTTTTCCGCCACGCGCAGCAAAATGAACACTAATACAAGTCCAAATACGAGCATGGGCATCGCAATCATCAACAGCAGACGGAACCCGGCTTTATTTTTATCTTTCATTTCCATTAGGCATACTCCTTTTTCTTTTGTTATATTCCTATTATAAGCTATCTTTAATTTTTTGTCTTGTCATTTTTTTATCTGATTATCACTTTTTATCTGATTTTTATTACTTTCCGGTCATGGGCAGATACTTCTCTTAAATAGTATCCGGCACCTGTTAGGAGATAGCAATTAACAGGTGCCGGACGGCTATGATTGTATGTTGTATGTGGATGTTAGTCTTAACTAACTGTTGTTAATATAACATAACTGACTTCTTTTTGCAATAGGAAAATAAAATATTTTTTATTTTATGTGAAATAAATGTCCGGCGCCTGCCTTTGCATGTTTGCATTGTCTACGCTTCTTTCACAAAAAACTGCTTTAAACGTCCTTCCATTTCCTCATTCAGTTCATAATATTCTTCTACTCTTCCGTTTTCAAAGTGAAGGATATCTGTGCAGCATTTCATAATCAGTTCCAGATCGTGTGTGATGACGAACAGAATTTTCCCCGCTCTGCTTAAGTTCCGCAGATTTTCAGCCACTTGATTCATATGTAAATAATCCAATCCGCTCGTCGGTTCATCAAAAATAATGACACTGCGCTTTGAGGCAATTGCGGAAGCAATTGCCGTACGCTGCTTTTGTCCGCCGGAAAGCGCCATTGGATGTACATCCTGAAAACAACTTAAATCCATGTCCTCCAAAATATGTCTTGCCGTCTCCTCCTTCTGTTCCTGCTTGATTCCAGCCTGCTCATCAAGACTCAGCAGCACTTCATCCAGCACACTCTCCGTAAATAACTGATGATTGACATCCTGCATGACCAGATAGCAATTCTTCAGCCGTTCTCTTGCATTGTAAGCTCTGCCGTCCAGCTGCACGGTTCCCGCGCATTTCTTCTCCAAACCGCAGAGACATTTTGCAAACGTTGATTTACCTGCTCCGTTTCTCCCGATTACTGCCACAATGGAACCTTGATTTACGGTGACCTTGTCAATTTGTATGCCCTTTTCCGACCCAGAATAACGATAAGTAAACTCCGTCAGCTTCAGCTTTAACAAGCCCTCCGTCCTTCTCTTTCCTGCAGAATGCAGCTCCTCCATTCTGAAAGGACGAATGCCCATATTCTGCGTATCCTGAACATTCATTCCCTGTATCTGTTCTTTATTCAGCTCCCTGATGACCCTACCCTGTTCCATTACCAGCATCCGGTCAGCCAGTTCTCTTAAAAAATACAGCCTGTGCTCTGCAATAATAATGGTCTTTCCCTGCTGTTTCCACCTGCCCAGTACCTTTTTTATTTCCCGGATTGCATGAATATCCAGGTTGGAGGAAGGCTCGTCAAGTACGATGACATCAGGCTCCGCGACAGCCACGCTTGCACATGCGATTTTCTGCTTTTCTCCGCCGCTCAGCTTAAAAAGGCTGCGATCCATCAACTCCTCCACATGAAATTGTTTTACCGTATCTTCGATGCGCCTTTCAATATCCGGAACAGGAACGCCTTGGTTTTCCAAAGCAAAAGCCAGTTCGCTTGTCGTATCGACATTAAAAAACTGACTTTTAGGATTCTGAAAAACACTCCCGACTGTTTTTGCGGTTTGACTGATCGGCATTTTACTGATATCCTCTCCGTTAATCGTCACACTTCCGGTCAGTACCCCATTATAATAATGGGGGATCAAACCGTTGATCAGTCTCGTCACAGTCGTCTTTCCACACCCTGAGGAACCCGTCAGCACAAGAAACTCTCCTTTGGCAATCGTAAGATCCAGATCACGGATTCCATTACCACTCTCATCCGCTTGTGTTATCTCTGTTCCATAGGTAAATGATACCTGCTTCAGTTCAATCATGATGCACCTCCATTACCAAATCATATATCCTGCATCGCATGCCGTCACTAAAATAAACGATATTTGATTCTTCCTGTCAAACCTATAATAGTTAGTTAAAACTAACTATTATAGCATACACCAACCCGCATTCGTTTGACAAGTACTTTTTATCTCTTTCTTTTTTATTTAATCCGCCAGCTTTCCGCTGCTTTTCTGATTTCTATAAATCTCTTATAAATGCCTTCGGCCGCAAGCAGTTCCTCATGGGTTCCTCTTTGTACGATTTTTCCTCCGTCCACTACAAGAATCTGGTCCGCTCTGCGCACGGTCTTTAGACGGTGTGCGATCATAATAATGGTCTTATCTTTCATCAATGCTTCAATTGCTTTTTGAAGCTGTGCTTCATTTTCCGGGTCGACATTGGCGGTTGCTTCATCAAGGATGATCACCGGTGCATCTTTAAGAATTGCCCTTGCAATTGAAATTCTCTGTTTTTCACCGCCGGAAAGCGTTCCGCCCCCTTCACCGATTATCGTATCATACCCGTTTGGCAGCTTTTCAATGAATTCCGCACAGCAAGCTTTTTCAGCCGCTGCAGCCACCTCCTTACGGGTTGCCTGCGGCTTGCCGAATTTAATATTATTTTCAATGGTATCCGCAAATAAATATACATTCTGAAACACCATACTAATTTGATCCATCAGAGACTCCAATGTATATTCACGAATATCTGTACCTCCCATTTTAACAGAACCGCTGTCCACATCCCAAAAACGTGCCGCAAGATTACAAAGCGTTGTTTTCCCGGAGCCGCTTTCCCCAATAATTGCTGTTGTAGTTTTGTCCGGAACACAGATGCTGACATCCTGCAAAATTTTCTTTTTCTCATAGGAAAATGACACATGGTCAAAAGTAATATCATGTTTCTTTGGACGGATGTCCCTTCCCGCGCTGTCAAGCTCCGGTATTTCATCTATCCTGTTTGTATGCTCGATCGAGCTGCTGACAATTCGCAGAATTGCCATGCCGCTTCCCGCCGATTCAATCTGCGCAAATACCATAAAGGAAATAATAATGCACATCAATGTATTCGCCAGTGTCATCCCTTTGTCCAGATACAGCAGAACCGAGACCAGCATAATGATTACGCTGAAAAGATGCAGTGCCATTCCCTGCAAAATTGTATAGGGCGTAAAAAGTCTTTCCAGATTCACATTGCTCTCCCGACTGTATTCCAATGCATCCCGTACTCTTTGATCCCCTCTTCCTGTCAAATTAAAGGCTTTGATGACCCCCATTCCCTGTACATGCTCGAGTACCGCAGCTACCAGCTTGGCTGTTGCCTCCTGCCGTCTCGGAGCCAGTTCAATTGACTTGCGCTGCATCACCGATGTTACCCAAAGATACGCGGCAGTACCTGCCACTACTAAAATCCCGATTCTAAAGTCATAGATCAATACCATGGCAGTAAATACAAGCGCATTGATAAAACCGCTCAGGATACTGACCAGTACCATTGGTCCTGTGTTCTCCAGTTCTTCGAGAATTGACGTCGCAACACCCGTAACTTCTCCAAGATGATTCTCATTAAAATATCCCATCGGCACACTCTTTAATTTGTTGCCGATTGCAATTCGCTTGTTTGCCACCATAAAATATCCGGCATGTGTCTGCATCAGCTGTGAATAATAATTGGCCACGGCTCTCCCGATAATGCTGATCCCCAAAAACAGCAGCGCCGTCCACGCTGCCCGGTTTGTCGCATCCTGTCCGACAAGAGCCACTATGATATAATAAATTGCCCCCACCTGAAACATATGAAAAACAGCAAAGAAAAAGCCTGTTACGAGAGATTTATTAATTTCCCTTTTTTCAACCCCTGCAAAACTCCATATCTTTTTCAAAACTTCAAGCATGTTGCGTAACCTCCCTTTTCTCTACTTCTCTGTCATTGCCTTCCAAGCAGCCGGCATGATCCGGAGCGCCCATATGTGCATGCCACATCCTTTTGTACAGCGGGCTGCCTTTCAGCAAATCCTCATGGGTTCCTAAATCTGCCACGGTTCCTTTCTCAATAACAATAATCTGATCCGCATCCGTGATTGTGGAAAGCCTGTGCGCGATAACAATGACCGTTTTCCCTGCTACAAGCTTTGCAACCGCTTTTTGAATCACCGCTTCATTTTCAGGATCAATATAGGCAGTGGCTTCATCCAGAATCACAATCGGCGCATCTTTCAGCATCGCTCTGGCAATCGCTATTCTCTGCCGTTCTCCTCCTGACAGATGAACTCCGCCTCCGCCTGCCAAAGTATCATAGCCGTGCTCCAGATTACGAATAAACTCGTCGCAGCCTGCTGCCTTCGCAACAGACTCAACCGCCCGGTCTTCTGCACTCAAATTTCCCATGCGGATGTTTTCGCGAATGGTTTGATCAAACAGGTAATTGTCTTGTGAAACAAATGCCACCTCATCATAAAGCTGCGTCAGCGGAAATTCTTTTAAGTCAATACCCCCGATTGTAATACTTCCTTTTTTCACATCCCAAAAACCGGCAATTAATTTTGCAATCGTAGATTTTCCGCCTCCGCTTTCTCCAACCAGCGCGGTCATTGTCCCCTCCGGAATAGAAAGACTGATATCATGCAGAATTTCTTCCTCCTCGTGATACCCAAAGGATACGCTGTTAAGTCTGATAGTTACATTTTCTACTTTTACCGGTGTATTGCTGTGCATCTGCTCTTCTCCGAGCAAAATCGAATCTACCGAACCGACAATCGTCCCGATTCTTGCCAGACTGTCCATAAAACTCATGCCCGCAATCAGAGGGCCGGCAATGCCCAGTGAGAGAATAATTGTCGTAATGAAGGTTTCCATACTAAGGCTTCCGCTTCGATATAAGAGCCAGCCTATCGGAAGAATCGTAATCATTGTAGTCGGGAAAATCGCTCTTGCAAGCGACATCGGAAACTGGCAGCTTTTCATCCAGTTATAATAATAGGCGGCATTTGCAAGAACCTTTTCAGAAAATTTCGCATAGGAATTCTTTCCTTGATTAAACGCCTTAATTACTTCAATCCCTCCTATATATTCCACAATCGTAGCGTTCATTTCTGCGGATGTTTTTACTGCCCCGGCATAAGTCTCGGCATAATTTTTCATGACCAGTGCAAAAAATATCATCCCCAGAGGCAGAGAAACCAGCGATAAAAGAGCCATCCTCCAGTCCAGAACAAATAAATAAATAAAAATGCACAGCGGCACGAGCAAATTGGAGGTCATCTCCGGAAATAAATGTGCGAGCGTCGTTTCCATACTGTCCACCTGATCGACGATCGTTTGCTTCATCTGCCCGCTGGGCGTATCAATTACGGTTCCCAGCGGCATTCTTGACAGCTTGCCGATCAACTTTTCCCGGATGTTTTTTAAGATAGAAAAGGTCTCCTTATGTGACAGGGACAATGCATGTGCATACAGCACAGAGCGCAGCAAATATCCCCCCAGCGCAAGCATACACCATCCTGCATAAAATCCTTTGTCCTGATTTCCATTCAGCAGGGCAATGACAATCTGTGCCGCGGCAAAATAGGGCATCATTCCGCCCAATACGCCCAACACCGCAGAAATCACTGCTCTTATGAGACCCGCGTGCCCCATCTCTCCAAGTTCCCAAATTCTCTTTATTGGGTTCTTTTTTTGCATCTTAATTCCTCCTTTTTTGGTTAGCTAAAACTAACCTATATGCTTATTTTAAGGCTGTGCACTTGTCTGCGCGCCAGCCCTGATCACGTTACAAAATACCGATATAATTTTTATGCGGACACTTCGTCCCCGCGGCAATAAATACACTGATAACCCGCCATATGATACTTCTGCAGCAGATCCACATAATGCAGCGCATCTTCCTTCTTCATTCTGTGCCGGATGACTTCAAATACGGCACCCAGATAACCGCTTGTCGTAATATGTAAAAACTCCTTTGGTACGCGGCCGGATTTAATCGCCCCACACTGAATAACATCCATATATTGATAGGTATATTCTACCTCTATATCCACAAGCTCATCAACAAAATTTTGAAAACGCGTGCCATAGGAAGCATCCAGCAACAAGCAAAACTCATCAAAATGAGCGTACATAAAATTTACAAGCCGATGCATCCCCTCTCCGGCATAATCCTCCATCATATTCTCTTGTTGTTCTCTATCGATCTGATGGAAGGTCTCCTCAATATTGTGATACATCTCCTTCATTTCTTCTAAAACCGGCTCAACCAATGCCTGAAACAACCCCTCTTTATCATGAAAACGCGTATAAATGGAGCCGGTGCTCGTAGCGGCTGCTTTCGCAATTTCCCGTAAAGACGCATCTACATACCCTTTTTCAAGAAATTCTTTTTTAGCACATTTCATAACACGCTCATACACACCCGCAATTTGCTTTGCCATGAGTTATCTCCGTTTCATAACACTGTTTTGAATTGCGTTTATCATTATAGCACCCTTTAAATGGATGGTCAATACAAAAAAGCTTATGCCTTTTAAAATATTTTTCTTGACAATATATTCAGTACTGATTATATTGTTATTAGTCAGTACTGAATATTCAAAAAGGAGAACTCTATGGTACCGTTGTACATTCTGGGACTGCTGCTTCGGTTCGGACCGCAGCATGGTTACCAAATCAAAAAATTAATTGAAACGGAGCTTGCCGACTTTACACAAATCAAGCTTCCGAATATCTATTACCATCTGGAAAAAATGAAGGACGCCGGCTTTATCGACTCTCAGACCGAACAGGACGGGCTGCGCCCGGAGAAAAAAATCTATCATGTGACAAAAATAGGGATTACAGAGCTTCAAACCTTATTAAAAAAGGAGCTGGAAATCGGTTACCGCCCTACTTTTCACTCGGATGCGCTCTTTTATTTTTCCGAGCACTTAGATGCAGAGGAGCTTGTAGCGGCGCTTAAAAAGCATGTAACCTATTTAAGGGCGGCCCTGACACATATCGAACAGCACAGGGCCGCCGTTATCTTACAGCTTCCCCCAGAAATAGCATGCTATGCGGATCTGATTTTTGAACATCATCTTCTGCATTATCAGGCGGAGGCAGCATGGGCTGAAAAGGCAATCCATACAAATCAAAATTTTTTAGGAGGGCATAATTATGACAAGAGCAAGAGTGATTGAAACAAATGAGGGGATTCAGAATGAAATCACTGTAGAAACCTTTGACCTGTTTGCACGCGAAATGCGCGATAAAGGCTGGAACAACGTGGAGGGCATGATCACCTCGGGCATCCCAAATGGAGATCTGCTGGAAATCGGACCCGGACCCGGCTATATCGGCCTGGAACTAGCTAAAAAAATCCATCCCAGATCTTTGACGGGCTGCGAAATCAGCCCGGCCATGATCCTCACCGCTCAAAAAAATGCGGCAGACTATGGTATCACAATCAATTATGTGCAAGGAAACGCAATGGAAATGCCGTTTGCAGATGAATCCTTTGACGGTGTGATTTCCAATGGCTCCTTGCACGAGTGGGAGCGGCCGATCCGCGTATTCAATGAAATTTACCGGGTTCTGCGTAAGGGCGGCAGGTACTGCATCACCGATATGCGCCGGAATGCAGGCTTTCTTAAGACAACGATGATTTATCACTCGACGAAACCGGCAGCTATGCGCCCGGGATTTCTGACTTCGCTCGGTGCCTCCTATACGCCCTTAGAGATCACAGAACTGCTGCGCAATTCCGACTTATGCGGTGCCTCTGTGAAAAGCGAATTCTTCGGTCTATGTATTTATGGGGAAAAACAGTAATCCGGTTCAGACCGTTTCCCCGGCTTCTTTTCTATATCTGAAAAAATGACACTACGGAATCTAATTTTTCGGCACTCCCTCGATTTTCTAAAGATTGGCGCAGCACATCATCCGACTTATAAGCAATATCAGAAATTTTGACAGCGATATCGGAGGTTCCTTCCGCTCCCTCAACGGCGGCTGTTGTGATACCTTCGATCGCCTGCCGCATCTGCTGGATTGTTTCATATAATTGCTCTGCAATGGTATTGACTTCTGTTACGACGCCCTGAACCATATCTGCATCCTGATCATACTGCACACTGGTGTTGACCAGCATCTTATAATCATTTAAAACCTGGTTATCTACAAATTCCAACAGAGTTCTCGAATCATTCACCACATGTTCCACAGCTTCTGAAACATTACTTGTTATCTCTGTTATTTTTGACACGGCAGCCTTTGAATTATCCGCCAATACTCTGATCTCATCGGCTACTACCGCAAATCCTTTTCCTGCTTCTCCTGCCCTGGCAGCTTCAATTGCAGCATTTAATGCAAGAAGATTTGTCTGCGACGTGATCTGTAAAATAGCCTGGGATAATTCCCGGATCTCTTCAATCGCTTCCGTCCGTTTAATTGATTCTTTGAGTTCACGATTGGTTTTGTCATAAATGTCAATTGCATTCTGATGCGATACGGAGGTCTCTCCCTTCAGCTTGGCCGCACGCTGCTTTATTTCTGTCGCCAATTGCTCTCCATGTAAGGTTTTTTCCTTCATATTAGATACTTCCATCTCAATTTCGTAGGTAGAGGCATTCATTTCTTCAGTAGACGCTGAGGTTTCTTCCATTCCGGCCGATAATTCCTCTGTGGTTGCAGAAATATCCTCAATATTAGCATGTACCTCCTTCATTCTCTTATGGGAGCTTTCAGCGATTTCTTTTACATTTACCGCTTCTGCCTGAATACTATTAATAATCTCTTTAATTTTCTGCTGCATCGCTTGTGAAGAACGGGAGATCGCGCCAACCTCATCCTTACGCTTGATAAGATTTTCTTCAAACTCGAAATCAAATTTTCCTTCTTCCATCAATTTTAATCGTTCCTGAATCATTCTGACTCCTTTGCCTAAACTTTCACCGAGCAAATAAGACACAATAACTCCCATAATAAGCAAAACAACTGATAACAAGGCGATCATCAACATGGTATGATCGATTTTTTCTGCGACTACATCCGTATAAATTCCTACAAACCAGATTCCGATTACTTCTCCGGCATTATTTTTAATCGGCATATATCTCGTCTGTGCTGCTCTGCCTAAAATATCTGCAGTGCCGGAATAAGTCTTTCCCTGCTTCAAAACCTGATCTGACACCTCTGCGGATGCCTGTGTCCCAATCATACGCTTTCCGTCTTCCTCTACATTCGTAGAAATTCTGGTATCAGCTTGAAATATTGTTGCCAGAATCTCGGTTCCTTCCGTAAGCTCATCAATGACTGCATAGTTCTCATTTATTAGGGTATCCCCTTTATAAAGCTTTCCATCCTTAACCGACCATTCTCCCTCATAGGAACTGTTGATCAGCTCTAATCCCATATGCGAATAATTCTGAAGCTCTTCCTCGCTTTCTGATAAAACAAGATTATTTACCTCCATACGTGTAAACAAAACAATACTCACTGTCATTAATACAATCACGCTTACTGATGCCAATACGATTTTCCATTTGATTTTCATGTTATGGTTCTCCTTAAAATAGTAGTATTTTTTTATCCTTAGAAATAAGCTACCTCCTTTTCCTATCTTATACTAAAATAATAATAATATCAATAACTATTATTATTATTTTAGTGACTTCGTTACAGAAGAACAAACGTGTGCTTCGAATTTCTTAATAAATAAAAGAAAGCTGATTCACAGTCATTAAAACGACCTTGAATCAGCTTTCTTTTATTTATAAAATCACTTAAATCAGAGATTCATACAGCTTCCTGATCTCTTCCACACTCGTTTCTTTCGGATTACCAGGTCTGCATGCGTCATCATATGCGGACTGCGAGAGAAAAGGGATGTCCTCCCGCTTCACAATCTCCTTCAAATCTGCCGAAATACCGACATCCTTAGACAACTCCTTCACCGCGTCAACCGCTGCTTTTCTATACTCTGCCTGACTCATTGAATCGACTCCCGCAACTCCCATCGCCTTTGCGATATCACGATATTTTTCACCGGTTGCTTCGGCATTATATTCCATCACTGTCGGCAAAATAATTGCATTTGCCACTCCGTGCGGCGTATCATATAATGCGCCAAGCGGATGAGCCATTGCGTGCACAATTCCAAGTCCGACATTTGAAAATCCCATGCCTGCTACATACTGACCAAGCGCCATACCTTCTCTTCCCTCCGGCGTATTGGCCACCGCGCCGCGCAGATGCTTTGCAATAATCTCGATCGCTTTAATATGGAACATATCCGATAATTCCCATGCGCCTGCCGTGATATACCCTTCGATTGCATGCGTCAGTGCATCCATTCCTGTTGCTGCCGTCAAGCCTTTTGGCATCGAAGACATCATCTCGGGATCCACAAATGCCACGACCGGAATATCTTTTGGATCTACACACACCATCTTCCGGTTTTTCTCCGTATCGGTAATAACATAGTTGATTGTAACCTCCGCCGCAGTTCCCGCCGTCGTCGGAACGGCAAAAATAGGAACGGATTTATTCTTTGTAGGCGCAACACCCTCTAAACTTCTGACATCCGCAAAATCCGGATTTGCAATGACGATACCAATTCCCTTTGCTGTATCGATTGAAGAACCCCCGCCGATTGCGATCAGATAATCCGCACCTGCTCTTTTGAATGCTGCAACTCCGAGCTGCACATTCTCGATCGTCGGATTGGCCTTGATACCGGAATAAATCTCATATGACAGTCCTGCCTTTTCCAGTACATCGATTACCTTCTTAGATACGCCGAATTTGATCAGATCCGGATCTGTACAGATCAGTGCCTTCTGAAAGCCTCTGCCATTCGCTTCCGCTGCTATTTCCTGAATTGCACCCGCTCCGTGATAGGCGGTCTCATTTAGTACAAATCTGTTTGCCATGCTGCTTTTCTCCTTTTCTTTGCTTATTATTGGGTACCATTTGGGGCATCATTTAATGCTGCCTATATTATATCCGATACTCCTCTTTTTTACAATAAATGTTTCGTGAAGGGGCAGTGGCCATTATAAAAGGCGCAGGATTCCGATAATGAGACTCAAATCCTGCGCCTTTTTATATAGGTAGAAAAATAAATATAATTCAGTTTTATGTATGTTTTATCGAAGAAAAATTATCTCCAAATCAGCCAGATCAGGATATATCCGGTGGCAACGGCTGAAAGTGTAAACGGAACGCTTATCTTCATGAATTCGGAGGTGCTTGTCTCATGCCCTTCCTTATGCAGAATTCCGAGGGCCGTGATATTTGCAGAAGCGCCGATCGGTGTCAGATTCCCGCCGAGCGTCGCACCGGAAAGCAGTCCGAAATAAAGAACAAGCGGATCGATCCCCATAAGGTTTGCGATACCGGCAGTAACCGGAAGCATCGTAGCGATGTAAGGGATGTTGTCGATGAATGCCGAAAAGATTACAGAGGCCCAAACAAGAAGTGTATACATCACAAATACATTATTTTGACTGATTTTAACAAATAATGTACTGATTTCATCCACAACCCCCGCTTCTGTAATTCCGCCGATGACAATAAACAGGCCGGTCAGCAGAAGGAGTGTAAAATAATCAATCGATTTGGCGGTTTCAACGATAACCTTTGTGCTCTTTGAGCGGATCATTTCCCGCACCACACCGATGATCATCAGACTCAGGCAGATCAAGCCGTTAGTAATACTCGGCTTATTCGGAAAAAATGACGCCGCAATCAGCAGCACCACAGTCCCCACCATGAGTACGGACGGAAAATAATCCGTCACAACGGTTTTGTCACCAAAGCTGATGGGCTGATCATCCTTACGAAATACAATCAGCAAAACTATCGTTGATACGATCGCGCTGACCTGCACAATCCAGAACATACTCGGTTTTCCGTTTAAGAAAAAGAAATCCAGAAAGTCAAGATTTGCATAGCCGCCCAGCATGATGGCAGTCGTATCTCCCACCAGAGTAGCCGCGCCCTGCAAATTGGAAGAAACCGCAATGGCGATGATGCTTTTGACCGGAGATATCTTCAGCTTTTTTGCAATCGTCAACGCAACAGGCGCCACCATTAACACCGTCGCAACGTTGTCCACGAAAGCGGAAATGAGTCCGGCAAACAGCGCAAGCGCAACTGTTGACCATTTCACATTCGGTACCCTTTCAATAATGTAATCCGCCAGCAGCGCAGGCATTTTTGATTCAATGAACAAATAAACGACTCCCATCGTCCCGGCAATCATCATGATGATGTTCCAGTCGACTGCAGACAGCACCTTGTTCAATGGAAGAATGCCCAAGATCACAAAAACAGCCGCTGATATCAGAGCAACATAGGCGCGGTATTTCGGAAATATCAGCAGCAGGGCATAGGTGGCAATAAATAAAATTAACGCAAGTATCATTTTAGGTCTCCCCCTTAAATAGTCATTATTCTACAATAATAGCTATTTTTCACTGGAAAGTAAAGGGGTTTTAGCCATAATGTTAAAATTTTGTTAATTTTTTATATTTTCTGAGAAGTAATGTTTTATCTTTATACAGGATGTCAGAAGAAATTATGATTCCTGCATTTCTCAAAAAAAACGAGTGTAAGACTGCGTGTCACCTGCTTCTCCTTAAAGCGGGAATATCCCAGCCGCTCGTATAGTCTTACGTTTATATCACTTCTGCTGTTTGTGAAAAGCTCATAGCGATTCTGCGGACAACCTATTTCTATTTCATAAAGCAGCCGCGTACCGATCCCCCTGCCCTGCGCCTTCGGATGCACGATCAGCTTTCCGATATAAAGCGATTTGTTCTCCGCATATCCCCTCACCGATCCTATGATTCTGTCCTTTTCATCAACAGCCTTTAAGATTAAGCTATTCTGATATTCCAGCTCAATCGCCTGAAGCGTCTGCCTTAACGACGGAACGAGATAATTGCCAAACCTCGCGGCTTCGCTTTGGTATATCAGATATTGAAGTCCGAGAATTTCCGGCAAATCCTTTTGCTGTGCTTTTTCAAATTGATATTTTTCCATCTGATATCCCCCTCAGACACTGTAGCACGGATTTTGCCGGCAAATATGCTAAAGTCAGGAATTTTATGCAACCTCCTTCGAAATTTTCATGGAAATTCTTCTGATTAAGTCATTTAAAAGTATCGATTGATTTTCACTATCTTTGATCATACTCAGCACTTCCTTATCTGAAAATGTGAGGTTGATATCCTCCAGATATTTCCTGAGCATTTTTTCCCTTTCCCCAATGTCAAGAGGTTTCACTTCATGCTTCAAAGAAAATCTGCGCAGCAGCGCTTCATCAATCCTGTCCTTTCTGTTCGTCGCCCCGATTACAATGATATCGTTTCTCAGCTTGTCGAATTCCTGCATCATTGTAATTGTGATACGTGCCAGCTCACTTCCCGTTCCGCCTCCGGAATCGGCATCCGCACGCCGGATACTGATACAGTCAACCTCATCCAGCATGAATACGCAAGGATTGGATATCGCATAAAAAAAAGCCTTACTGATATTTTTCGATGTATTTCCCATATAAGAGTCTATTAAATTCGAGAAATTAAGATAGCAGAATGGGAGCCCCGTTTTGTAGGCGATATACCTTCCGAATGTCGTCTTTCCTGTTCCGCTCTCGCCGTACAGCAGGGTAGTGTTTAAATACGGAATCCCCATCTCCATGAGCTTTTCATTTACTTTTTTTATTCTGATAATACTCTCATACACCTCCCTTTCCCTGTCGGAAAGATAATATCTTCCTTCTTGAAAGGAATGTGAAACATCCTCCATCGTTAAAATATTCTTTAAATCATAAGGAAGCTCACCCGCATTGCCTTGTTTCCTCTCCAGCAGCGGTTTATATTTTTTACAAAACAATTCATTTTTTGCGGTAGTGTCTTCCTCCATACACGCGAGCGCACATTTTCTGGCTGTCTCCGTGTCATTGCGAGATACCGCCTGTATCAATCGTTTCTGATTGTCCGTTAGCGCCAACCTGCCTCCCCCTCCCTGATTCTCACGGTCCACGTTCCTCTATGTCTGTCGAATATATTATATCTTTTGATATATATCATATGATATATTTATAATATACATTATGTACAATCCTTAAATAATTGTCAATAGGATTTTATTTTATAGTTGATATTTTGAGAATTTCTTTCACGAGATTTGCTTTTGAGAATCCAGTACAAACAGAGAGGCATCCTTACCCATGAACAAGCTGCTTCCTGAGAAAAAAGTCTTAGATTGTATATTCCGATATCCTGCTTTGGACATCGTATCCGTCAGTTCAGCCTGATCAAATCCGGGATGCACCAAATCAGAAACTACTTTTTCATTCTTATCGAAATCAATGATAAGTAAATGGCCGCCGGGATTCAAGACCTGATACAGCTTACGTAAAACCGGTTCATACTCTTTGATATGAAGCAGAACCTGAACCATAAAAATATAATCGGCATGTAAGTCCGAAGAGCTGTCCTTTTCAAAATCAAAGCAGAGCGTTTCCGCATTTTTGCTGTGAGAAGCAGCAATCTTTTCTTCGACCTTACGAAGCATGTTCGGCGCTGTATCAAGAAACAGCATCGATTGAACGTCATTCAGCAACTCCATTCCGACAAGACCGGTCCCGCATCCAAAATCAATCACTCTCTTATTTTTTTCTCCGACCAAATATTCCCGAATAACCGCAGCAAAGATTTTAGCAATCTGAGCCCTTTCCGGCGTATCATAGGTGCCGGCTATTGTTTCAAACTGAGTTGTATTTCCCATTCTTCCCCCTCTCTTCCATATCTGCCATTGTAATTTTGGCCTTTAACTGCCCGCCGAAATGAAACAGAAAAACACCCGTTAAGATAATTGCTCCGCCAATCAGCGTAGATGCTTCGGGGATTTCTCCGACAATAACAAATCCCATGATACTCGTCAGGAACGGAGTGACAAACATATAATTACTGACCTGTGACGTCCGTTCGGCTGCGGCAAAAGCTCTGGACCATGCCACATAGGCAATCGCACTTGAAAATATGCCGAGAACGGCAACATAAAAAAACTGAACTGCCGATGCCTGTGAAATTTCTTTCACGGACTCAGGAAGAAAAACAGCCAGCATCAGCGTGCCAAAAAATATGCTGAACGCACTGGTCTGTAATGCTGTATAGGTCTTAAGAAGCTTTCGCTGCAAAAGATTATAAAGGCTTAGCGCCAATGCGGCAAGAAACAGCCAAAATAGTCCCTTATTCACCGAAAAAACACTGTTCATTAAGGTCAGAACACATACACCCGCAAATTCAATCCCTATGGACAGCCATTGAAGTCTGCTCAATCTTTCTTTGTAAATGAAACGGGCAAGCAGGGCAGTCAGTACGGGAACTGTAGAAATTACAATACTGGCAGTGGAAGCCGTAACCGATTTTTGACCCATATTGAAGGCGATCATATACAAAAAAAAGCCTGCCGCACCCGCAAGCAGGAACCATGGCAGATCACGCTTGCGCGGAAGCTTCATTTTACTGATCAATGCGACAATCAGCAGCATACAGGAGGCTGTAAAATACCTCAAAAAGCCCAAAGAAAGAGGGGTGAAATATTGCAGTGCCAATCTAGTCAGTACATATGCGAGTGACCAGAAGGTAATCGTGATCATTGCATAAACAGGAACCTTGTTTTTCTGCTTCATTTTATCATCTCTTTTCCTGATTATTTTGATTTATTCTATTTCCCGCGCCCTGCAGTGTATCCTCCTGCGCTCTCTTCAATATGGAAAGAGCCTGCTCGTCGGACAAATTTGCATGGTTCACACAGATCAGCGTCGCGATCCCGTAAAGCAATAACCATCTGCGCTGAAAAATACTAAAACAAACTTCATAAGGCAGACCAAGTTCCTTCAGCATTTGCTGCAGCATCCTTTCGTTAACCTGAAAGGACATCATCAGATCCGTTAGCTGATTATCTTTCAAAAAATCGGACAGATAAACCATGCGGTACAAATTTTTCCTGTTTCTTGCAAGGTTGAACATCCAAAGTGCAACGCGCAGATGAAAATCCGGATATTGCTCAAAGGCCAACGTTTCCTTGTCAAACAGCATACGGGTATAGTCGGTTGTTTCCTTCCTCAGTTCTTCCATTGTCGCAAAATGGCTGAATACCGGCTGGATTGAACAGCCGGCACGCTTAGCAACGCTGCGCGAGGTCACACTTTGAATCCCGCTCTCCTCCGCAATCGCATATGCATGCTCCAACAGGATTTCCTTTGTAATCTTCTGTTTTGGCGGCATGACAGTACTCTCCTTTTAAACAATTTACATATGGATCTATTATAGGCGTGCGGAAACGGAAAAGTCAAGGAAACAGCTTCGTCTCTTACTCAGACATTCTATCCACATACCAGGATGATTCAATATCGTCCGCAGACAGAATCACATAATTTGACACATACTGCACGCCTCCATAGGGCAGTGGGCGAACAACTACCTCACTTGAAAATGCACGGGACATTTTTTCAGCCGGATACACGGCATTCACAATCAGTTTGAGTGTCCCGTCTGCATTCTCCTCATATTTCACCACTTCCGGATATGGAACGTTCGGGTTCCATCCCCAATCTCCAAACCCTCTTGTCCGATACTGGTAGGTTTGACTGTCGGCAAGATAGGTTGTCCTGCTCCGCAGAGTTTCAAGAGGAATCTGAAAGTAAGAGCGTATTACTTTTTCAAATTCTTCCCCCGAGACATCATAAAGTGCTCCTTCGTAGGTTATCTCATAAGGTGTCCGCACTCCGTAAATACGCGGGTAAAGAATATGAAACAAATCATAAAAATCCAGTGCAGTGAAATCCTGCTCATCCCAATCCGTCAGGAACATGTTATTTGAGCCATAACCAATCGGCAAAAGATATTGCCGATTCAGCGCCCTGCACTTTTCATCTAAATGCTCCACACGCAGCGCAGTATAGCCGGGCGCACCGTCATACCCCGGCATATGATACTGTTCAAAAAATAAATACCCCTCCTCTGAATAATTCCAGCCATCTGCAGGGTATCTCTCGTTTGAATTTATCTCCGGCGTTTTCTCGTTCCACAAAAGATAGCTTCTGGTTACCTGAACCTCTCCGTTTGACGTTTGAAGATCAAAGCGGGTGAATCCGCCTTCTTCCGCGACACAAATGATCAGCAGCTCCGCTTCCTCTCTCTTTTCCACCTTCCCAATGAATTCCTTTACCCGATCGGGGTGCACCATATCGACCTGATTTTCCTCATCTACCGCCGCATATCCTGCTTCTCCCAGACACTCTATGATCTTTTTCATAGTATCCGGCGTGCCAAGTGTCCCCTCGGCATTTGCCTGCTCGTAAATTTTACGATAGCACTCTGCAATTGTTTTTGATTCTTCCTTCTGGTTTTGTGCTGCTTTTTCTGCATCATCTGCTTCAATAGGCGCATTATTTTCCTCTGCATTTGGTTCCGAACTGCATCCTGATATACCAAATGACAGCAGACCAAATATGAGCAGCAGTTGTTTCCTTTTATTTAAAAGCAACCTGGTTCACTTCCCTTATTCATTTTTCAGTTTTTTAGTATACACTAATAGTCTTTGATAAAACTTTTCATTTTGCCCCGCAATTTTTTCCAAAACTACTGCATCCATCTCATTTTTTAAGACATGTACTCTACGATGACAATTTGGGCAAACTGCAACTACATTATCCATTGAATCACTGCCCCCATCAGCTAATCTCTTTACATGATGCTCCTCTAAATAAGGTTTATTCTCCTTATCATAAAATGGTGCTTTCTCACCACACATTTGACACTTTCCATCGGCAATGTATTTTACCATCTCTTTTATATAAGGACTGCGATAATATACAAAAGCATCTGTTTTCTGTGGTTTCTTTGGATTCATCGTCTTTTGAATTTGTTCTGCCAATTTTTCCGGCGGCAAACGTTTTGCTTTTGTTGCTTCAATCTCCATCTCTATTTCTAGCTCTGCTAGTCGATAGTCTCCTTTTGTAACTAGATTAAGCAATCCAAACACGCGCTGCTTCTCAGTTAAACTTTTTTGTATTCGCGCAATTTGTTGAATAAAAAATTCATACATTTCTCTATTTGCATCGAATAAGTAGCCCGTATTTCCTCTTCCCAAACGGTTAAAGGGTGCATCAACTTTAGGCTGAAGTGCTAATAAGGATTCACTATAATCAGATGTACAAATAGTATCTATAAATGGTCTATATTCACAATCCACTCGCCATCCTTCCTGCTGCCATTCCGCAGATAATTCCACAGGCCTCTTAGCCTCATAAACATCTTCTTTAGCAACACTTATTGCTTTAATTTGTTTATGATAACTATGAATAATGATATCACCTTGTTTTATAGATTTCATTTTTTCCCAATGAGATACTTTTCTTCCTGAGCTTCCATATTGGGGTGCCCAAAGATATCCTCCTTTATATTCCTCATAGTAACTTTTATTTTGAAATACAAAAAAGTAATTCAATTAATCACCTCCAAAACATTTTCGAGCCAACTTTTCATCAACTGGAGCCAGCTGATAATTGCACAACTCACTTTTTAGAACCCATGCCACCTCACTATGTACCTTTAACTCCAAGTTCTTATCCAGCATTTCTACTTGATACAATACCATTATATATGGTTTATGATCAACTTGAAACTTTTCCTCTCCAAGATAAGACCCAACGGTTATTGTGGCTGAAAATTCCTCCTTTATTTCTCTACAAATGCATTCTACGTCATCTTCATTTTTCTCAATTTTTCCACCTGGAAATTCCCAAAATCCAGCTAGTGATCCATAATTACGTTTTGCAATTAATATTTTTTTATCTTTCATAATTGCCGCAGCAATAATTCGTCGCATTTCATCACCTCGAAAGTATCAAATTTTGAAGTTTCACTTCTTCATCCAATTTGTAAGATCAATTTTTTAAACAAGCATATTTGATTTATTATATCATATTTCATGATTGTGTACCAAATCAAACCTCCAGTATCTGATACCCTTCTGTCATACTCTTCAAAACCTCACTAAACAGCTTTGGCAGAAGCTCCGTGCGATCATTTTTCCCGGTCAGATACTCTATGATCACATCGGAAATCTGCTTGATCACGAAGGCTCCTTCTTCAAAAACAGATGCTGCCTGCATCCAATCATCTTTTCCAATTTCCTGCCCCAAACAGCTAAGCATTCTGCTCATCTTATCAAATCCTCCCTTATATTCCACAACCTCCGGCTCGTCAATCCCCCTGATCTTATTTGGTGTTGTCGGAACAGTTCCGAAAAACATTACCATATTGGCTAATATTTTATCATACGATTCTTTTCCAAGCTCGCTCTTCCAGTTTGAAAGCTCCTTTATGAATTTCTCAAATCCTTTATAACCAAGGAACGAAGTCTGCGGATATAAAAATAGGTCTTTTTTTCTTGCAAGTGCTGTTTCTGCAATTTGCCTTTTATCTTTTCCCGCATTCATTCTAATCGTGCAGACCGTATTGGCTTTGCTCAAGCCGAAATAGCTGCAATTCATAGCCTTGCGCAATTCTTCATAGGAAAGCGTTATCAGTTCCGTACGCCCGCAATCGTACAAATCAATGCTTCTTTGTTCTTCATCATAACCGGCCATCAGCACATAATGAAAAGGAATATGCTCCTTCTGATAGAACTTTTCAAAATAAGGCAAATAGAACATGTCCAAAGCCCCCAAAACGACCGGATACCCGGCATCAACTTCAGTCCGGGCCTTCTTCAGCGCTTTTTCAAACTCCTGATATTCATAATGATGGTATGTAAATCCAACAATCGGGGATAAAAATTCATACATTTTTTTTGTCCGGCCGTCTCCTAATGCCACCATTCTTTTTAATTCAGACTTTGGTGTTTTCAAATAACAAAAGGATCCAAAGCTTGAAAGAATAAAGAAAAAATTCTCCGGCAGGCATTCTCCTGTTTGATCCATATAGATATCCTCTATTCCATTCCACATACATTCATAATCGTCAACATGATGCTTGATACTGATGATTCTCTGCATAGCACGATCTCCCTTCTTTTTGCGCAAAACTGATTTCTTATGCAAGAACAAAAGTGTGCTCCGCCCACTCTCGCGATTAAATATTTTGGCAGCACAGCTTTTGTTCCGCGCGCGCAGCTGCGCATATAATTTTCTTATATAGGAAATTCGAAGCAATTTCCTATATAAGAACAATATAAACCCTCGCATAATACGAGGGTCAATTGTTTTTTACACCTATGGCAAACAAGACGGAAATTTGCTTTTCCTTTACTGACTCACCACCTCCAGTGAAGCATCCTCCAATCTGCAATACAAATAACTGTCCGCTTCATCATAATAGGTTCCAAAGGTTCCTGTTACAATAATCTCCGCATTTTCTTCCGGATATTCATCCGGATAATGATGGCTTCCGTCTCCCCATACAAATTCCATACCCTGTGCACAACAGGCAGTTGCATCCTGTATAATACAGTACTGGTAGTATTGTTCAGAAGGTTCGTACCAGGAAGCATAGTAGTCTCCCTTGATACGGACGGTCTTTCCTATGTAATCCTCAGGGTTCACCATGAATTGATATACGGTCACATAAACCATGTCACTCCCCATTGACGTAAGATCATAGTCAACTCCGTCAGTTCCTGTCACATCCGGTATATCTGCATTCTCCTGCGACTCCTGTTCATCTGTCTTTTGAACAGTTCCCGAAGATACGGTACCGATGTAACCCTCTGCCGCAGTGCCGGTGACCGGTTCCTCCGGCTGCGCAGACAGGGACGGATTTGGCGTATCATCCTCTTCTGCAGCGTTGTTAATCTGCTCCTCCAGCACCTGATCCACATTATTTTGATTATTCACATATTTTGAATTGTCTTTCGTATTGCTGCAGCCCGCCATCATTAAAACGGCTGCAGAAAATAAGACTAATTTTTTGATTCTCATCATAACCCTTACCTCCCGGATAATCTTCCAATGATACAATTTAAAAAGAATGTCAGCATATCAATCGCCACAATAGTAGAGCCCACCGGTGTCGAGAACAGTACGGATATGAGCATTCCGATAATTGCACCGATTACGGAAAGAACAGCCGCATATACCACAACACCTTTAAAACTATGCACTACGCGCATAGCGGACAATGCAGGAAAGATAATCAGGGCAGAGATCAGCAGGGAACCGACCAAATTCATTGCCAGCACAATAATCACCGCCGTAATAACCGCAATCATCAGGTTATAGAGCTCCGCATTTTTTCCGGTCGCTTTTGTAAAATCCTCATCAAAGGTCACCGCAAAAATCCGGTTATAAAACAGGCAGTAAAAGATTACCACCACAATCGACATCACCACGCAGAGCTTCACTTCTGCGCCGGTCAGCGTCAGAATCGATGTCGAACCAAACAGTGTCGCACATACGTCTCCTGAGATATTGGCAGATGCGGAAAACAGGTTCAGCACCAAATATCCGATTGCCAGCGCTCCCACCGAAAGCATCGCAATCGCAGCGTCTCCCCTCAGTTTCGTATTTTGCCCTGTCCGCAAAAGCAAAATAGCGGCAGCTACTGTAACCGGCATGATAAATAATGTATCATTCACCAGCTTGAAAACTGTTGCAATCGCCATTGCGCCAAATGCCACATGAGACAGTCCGTCCCCGATAAAGGAAAAACGTTTGAGCACTAGCGTCACGCCCAGCAGTGAGGAGCAAAGTGCGATTAATACGCCTACGATCAACGCATACTGAACAAACGGATAGGACATATAAAATCGAAATTGTTCAATCATACCGCTCATGATCTGCTTCCTCCTCTCGTTGAAATAGTTTCCATTTACTGCTTTTCAAGTACGCCTTTTTTTCCCCATAAAAGGAATCCTTTCTGTCTATATGCAGAATATGGGTTGCATATTGAACTGCCTGTACGTCATGGGATACCATGATGACAGAAATTCCTTCCCCGTTTAACTCCTGAATCATGCGGTAAAACTCCGCGGTCACCTTTGGGTCTAATCCGGTAACCGGCTCATCCAGTAAGACGACCTTACCTGCCGCACATAGGGCTCTTGCCAGCAGCGTTCGCTGCTGCTGGCCTCCCGAAAGGGTACGGTAACATTTTTTCCGCAATTCCCAAATACCCATTTTTTTTATTTTCTCTTCGGCAAGAGCCTTTTCTTCTTTTCCATAGAAAGGTCTTTTTCCGCATCTTGACAGGGTCCCCGATAATACAATTTCCCATACCGTAGCGGGAAAATCCTTCTGGACCACAGTCTGCTGCGGAAGATATCCGATTTCATAAGGCATCAGGCCATCCCCCGCAATGATTTGCCCGCTTATCGCATCCTGCAGGCGCAGCAGGGTCCTGATCAAAGTGCTTTTTCCCGTTCCATTTTCCCCCACAACGCAAAGGTAATCTCCTTTTTTTACTTCAAAGTTCAAATCGGATACAATTACTCTGCCGTCATATCCCAGCGACAAATCATGACAGGTAATATATGCCATCGCTCTGCCCTCCTAATTTAATGCTTGCTTTAATACCTCAAGATTATCCTTCATTGCCTGCAGATAGGTAACTCCGCCGCTGATATCCGTGCTTGTAATTGACTGGAGAGAATTCAGCACTAAAATATTCTGATTCTTTCCGGCTGTACTCTGCTTTACCGTCTCGGCAATCTTTTTATCGGAGTTTTCAATCACAAAAATCGCAGGGAGTTTAAGCTCCTCTGTCTTTTGGGCAAGAAACGTGATTGTTTCAAAGCTCGCCTCCGTTTCGGCACTGCAGCCTACGAATGCGGCATAGTAATCCAGTCCGTAATCATCCGCCATATAACGAAATGGGAATCTGTCTGCAAACAGCAATGTCTGATAAGACGCACCTTGTACAATCTGCTCGTACTCTTTGTCTAATCCATCCAGCTTTTGGATATAAGCATCCCGGTTCTTTGCAAATTGTTCCGCCTTCTCCGGGACTGTATTCTCCATTACGGCAGAAATTTCAGTCACAAGCACCTTGGCATTTTTCAGGGAAAGCCATACGTGTTCGTCATACTCAGGGCCTTCCTCACCGCCTTCTGAAGACTCTTCCTCTTCCTCTGCCTCCATTCCTTCAACAACCTCTTCTTCCTTAACGGCATCCCCCAGAACTTCAAGAAGATTAACCGCCCGAAGCTCCTGATTAGTGGCTTCCCTTAAAGCATCCTCCACCCATTCGTCCGATTCTCCCCCAACATAGATAAAAATATCAGAGGAACCAATTTTAGCAATATCTTCCGCTGTCGGCTGATAACTATGCAAATCCACCCCGTTATCCAAAAGCAGCGTCAGCTCAAACCGATCCGTTTCGTCACCGATCAGCTCTCTCACCCAGTCATACTGCGGAAATGTTGTGCAGACAATGCTGATCTTATCCTCGGCTGTATCCTGTTTTGCAGCCTCGGTTACACCTTTGCCGCATCCGGCAAGAAGTCCTGCACATAGTGTCAGAACAAAAGCAATTGACAATATTCTATTTTTCATAAAAAACATACCTCCATACTCTAAAAATGTGTACACAAAAAGCCCCATCTATTGGGGATGTTCCAAGAGTATCGAGTCAATTCAGCATTTCAACTTTTAAAGTAACCAGGGTATTTTTTATATCGATATGATTTTTAGCAGATGCCGTTCCCAGAACAACGATACAAAGAACCGCTGCCATATATGTTTGAACTGCGGCAAATCTGATGCCTGAAATAAACTGAACGGCTTCTTTGATCTGAATACAGACAGAACAGTCTGTGCCGGAGCAGTTATGGTGTGTATGTTCAACAATATAATCATAGGAAAAAAGAATTCCAGCCGAAAGGAAAACAACCAGCATGATTGCAATCACTTTATTTGCTCTCTTCATCCACACACACCTCCATTCCTTTTATGACCGTGCTTTTTTGCACTCCTCACAGATTCCGCTCAACGAAGAATTTTCGCACTCCAGATCAAAACGAAATTGTTTTACTAAATATTCCTTTATTTCTTTCATGAAAACGCCCTCTAAATGGTAGATCTTCCCGCATTCACTGCACTGCATATGCAAATGCTCGTGGCAGTTTTGATGCTCTCCGGCAAACCGGTACAAAGAGGAATCCCGGTTTGCCGGCTTAAATCTAATCAACGCTTTTGTTTCTGTCAAACGATCTAAATTCCGGTATATGGTTGTCAAATTGGCCTTTATTCCCTGCTTCAATAGATCGGAATAGATTTCGGACGCACAAAAACCCTTCTCCTTATTCAATTCAGCAAGGTTCAGGATTTTCTGACTAATCTTTGTATTGTATTTTCTCTGCACGTTTATCCCTCATAAATTGCAAATTATTTGCATTTTTAAATTCTATATCTATTCCATATAAATGTCAAGAGTTTTCAAGGGATTTTTAAGGAAATGATAGCGGCCAATTGACTTAATAAATTTGTAATTTCTTTTAAAACTTATCTCTTTAGACTGAGGAGGATAAACTATGCAGAATGCAAAGAAAGATGTTTTCTATTAGACAATAGACTTGAACTATTGTTCACAGTATATTCTATACCATGTACGCTTTTTTTGTCACATTTCGACGAAATTGATTATAAATCATTTGATTTTGATTGTCAATCTGCTAAATGGTACACTGTAAAATTGTTATTTTTCATTTTCTGTAGAATAAATTCCCTTTCATTGCTGAAAATCAAAAGAATCGCCGTCAAAAATAGCGTCAGTACACAAAGGTGAATATTTTTACATACTTTGATTCAAATGAAGCACCAACAAAAAAAAGCCATTTCTCGTTGATGAGATCAAAAACCAATCCATTCAATCACCGTCAATTTTCTGGTCAAAAACGTGCACACAATCCTATTAATAGCAGATTTTACAGGAATGTACATGGTATAGAATATACTGTGTTATTGGTAATTTTCCCCTTTTTACAACAAAAGATACAATCTCGTATCTATACGAGTTGTGGCGTTGTGTAAACGCCTGATAAATCAAATAATTAAATATAGAGGAAAGGAGCACCGAGTTCTGTTGAGAACTATTAGGTTACTAATTCAAACAACTAATCAGGAGGAAAATTAGAAATGAAACGTTTTAAAGATTTCAGTATCTCAAAAAAGCTTTCTACCGGATTTTTAGCTCTGGTGGCAGTTATGCTCATTGTAGGTGCCGTAGGCGTATTTGGAATGATAAAAATCAACAATGCGGATACCTATTTGTATGAGGTGCAGACTGCACCCATTAAGCAAATTTACGAAGCAAACAGGAACCTTTTGCTCATCCGCTCAGATATCCGTGCCGCAATTATCTATGCGGGCGACGAGCAAATGGTTGAGCAGTATTACCAAAGCTACCAAAGCGAATATGAAACCTATGAAACAAACATACAAGAATATGCAAAAACCATAAGCAATCCGGATACACTTCAATTATATGAAGAAGCCACCGCATTAATTAAGGATACCTATGTCCCTGCTCTTGAAGAATCATTTGCAAGTGCAAAGGCGGGCAATGCAGACGAGGCACTGGATACTCTTATAAATGTTACGGATGATATTTCGATCATCTATGATAATCTTAATAAGATTGTAGACAACCGAATGGTGAGCGCTAAATCAACCAGTGATGAAAATGAAACCACCTCGCTTACCCTGACGGTTGTTTTGATTGTTGTAATCGCTCTTGGAGCAGGAACGGCAGCTTTGCTGGGACGCACAATTTCCAACAGCATCAGCAATCCCATCAGACAAGTGGTAGATGCCGCAGAAGAGATTGCGTTAGGCCGCATAAATATTAATCTCAGTGAATTAGATTCTAAGGATGAGACCGGTATTTTGGCCGCTGCCTTTACCAAGATGCTGGAAGGCATTCGTAAACAGGTGATGGTGGCCGAACTGATCAGCAATGGGGATTTCACCCAATCAGTTCCTCTGCGCTCGGGCGAGGATGCCTTAGGGCTTGCTCTGCAAAAAATCGAAGCCGATTTGAGCACGACTCTGAAAACCATCAATACCGCCGCCGATCAGGTGAATTCCGGAGCGACTCAAGTGTCAGACGGTGCACAGGCACTTTCCTCCGGCGCAACGGAACAGGCTGCGACCATTGAACAGCTGAATGCCTCCATTACCTCTGTAGCCGAACAGGCGGAGCAAAATGCGGACAGCGTACGCAGTGCCTCAGGCCATGTAAATCAAGTCGGTACCAGTGTCGCCGAAAGTAATGAATATATGCTGCGCCTTACGACTGCAATGGGTGAAATCAGCACGGCGTCAGAGAAAATAGCCAGTGTTACCAAGGCCATTGAAGATATTGCCTTTCAAACCAATATTCTTGCATTGAATGCTGCAATCGAAGCAGCACGTGCAGGCAATGCCGGAAAAGGGTTTGCCGTAGTTGCCGACGAAGTGCGTACCCTTGCAGCCCGTTCAGCGGAAGCAGCCAAAGAAACTGCAGTTTTGATCGGACAATCCTCTGAAAAAGTCTCGGATGGAGAAAAACTGGTTACAGAAACTGCCCGTCTGCTGTCAGATGTTGCGCAAAAAGCACAGCTCGTTGAACAGGCAATACAGGAGGTCGAATCTGCATCCTCCGAACAAGCAGCCGCTATTGAGCAAATCAACCAGGGACTGTCTCAGGTATCTGCTGTGGTGCAGACCAATGCCGCAACGGCAGAGGAAAGTTCTGCTTCCAGTGAAGAACTGGCAGCCCAAGCACAGATCTTGCAACAATCCGTATCCAAATTTAAATTGAGCCAAGGAATCGGAGAAGAAACGCATTTTTACAATATGCCGGAGCTTCAGCCCGATTCTGAAACAATGATAGATCGCAAGAATTCTGGTCGCTCTCTGACTGCACCCGGCAGCCTCGGGAAATATTAATGTCGCATAGTCAGGAAGGGAGAAAAACTTATGAACCATCAGCAGGAATTATTATATCAGCAGGAAGCGTATGAAGACAATATCAGCAATCGCTACCTGACATTTTTGACAGACCGGCAGTTGTTCGGAATTCCTATCTATGAGGTTGTGCAGATCGTAGGATTGCAGGAAATCACGGAACTGCCGGACAACCCGGACTATATCAAAGGAGTGATCAGCCTGCGCGGACAGATTATCCCGGTGATTGATACAAGAAAGCGCTTCGGAAGGCCGGAATCCTCTTACAATGATCGAACGTGCATCGTAATCATTCGCGTTCAAAATAATGATTTTGGATTAATTGTGGACGAAGTAGACGAGGTGACGGATATATTACTGGATCAAATTGCACCGCCTCCCAAAATCAGTACGCAGAAAGCTTCCGATTATATATCCGGAATCGCACAGCTAAAATCAGATGCCTCTCACAAGGAGCGAGTAGCTTTGCTCCTTAATACGGCCAAAATTCTGGGTGAGGATGAGCTGGCAGCTTTGTCAGAGACTATCGGGCAATAATCGAACAAAACTACATAGGAAATACAACCCAAATAAGGACCCGCACTTTATGCATCAGCAAAGTCCGGGCCCTTATTTAAAAAATACCAGTTTACTAAATATTCCACCCTTCCGCTTTTTCACGTATCACTACAAATTTTTTATAAATTCCGTCTCTGCCGATCAATTCTTTATGTGTCCCTCTTTCGGCAATCTCCCCGTTGTCAACCACAAGTATCTGATCCGCATTCTCGATCGTTGCCAGACGGTGCGCGATTGTAATGATTGTTTTTCCTTTTGTCAATTCTGAAATTGCCGACTGGATATCCTGTTCGTTTTCCGGATCGACAGAGGCGGTGGCCTCGTCTAAAATAACAATCGGCGCATCCTTAAGAATTGCCCTGGCAATAGAAATTCTTTGCCGCTCACCTCCCGAAAGGGTTCCTCCTCCTTCTCCGATCACCGTGTCATAGCCATTCGGCAGGGCGCTGATAAACTCATGACAACTGGCTTTTTTTGCGGCACGTATCATTTCCGCCTCAGTAGACTCCGGTTTTCCAAAACAGATGTTGTTACGAATTGTATCATGGAATAAATAGACGTTCTGAAATACCATTGAAATATTGGACAACAGACTGTCGCAGGTAAACTCCTTAATATTGACTCCGCCTACTTCAATATCTCCGCTGTTTACTTCATAAAATTTTGCGATCAGATTGCAAATCGTCGTTTTTCCGCTTCCTGATGCTCCGACAATGGCAGTCGTCGTTTTTTCCGGAATTGTAAAATTAATATGCTTTAATACAGTTCTTGAATCATAACCAAACGATACATCCCGGAATTTGATTCCAAACTGTGTAAGAGGGACCTCTCTGCCGCCCTTGTCAATAAATTCCTCTGACTTTAGAGCGTCCAATTGATTCATGGCATTTTCAATCACCCCCAGCACATGTGCACTGTCGCTGATCGGTTCAATCGAACCAAACAGATTAAATGACAAAAAACACAGCAGCAGCATACTGCAGACGGATATCTGGGCCGTCCCTCCCAGGTAACAGGAAGCGAGTAACAGTCCTACCGACGCAGTTTTTAAGGCAAGCAAGTGCAGACAGTTGGCCGGTACAAAACCCCATTCTATTTTCAGGTGAATATTTCTGCTGTCTCTGCAGGCCTTTTTCATGGCTCCCATAGACGCCCCATCCTGACCAAAGGATTTTACCACCGGCAAGCCTCTGGCATATTCGATTGCCGCATTGGTAAGATCTCGCTCCGCCTTGGCAGATACGGGAGCATTTTGCGTACTGTACTTTGAAATCACCAGCAGAAACAGAAAGGATACGATGACTCCCGCAAGCGTGATCAGCGATACCCGTGGATTAATTACGGCAATCCATAGAAAAATACAGAGGAAATTTAAATAACCTCCCACAAAATTATCAACCATGCGGATTCCCATATTTTCCAGTGTATGCAGCCCCGTCGTAATCGAATCTAAAATATCACCCGTATTTACCTTCTGAAAGTATCCGAGGGATACCCGTTTTAACAAATCACCTAGTTCAAGTCTGTCTCTGGCGACCAGTTCATAGCTGATCGCTTCCTGAAATCTTGCTCTCAGATAATCAAAAAGAAAATGAAGCAATACGAACACCGCCATCAGCAAGACACTCAGGCCAATCCATCCCGTATCAAACCGCGCTCCCCCTCTTTTTTCCTCGACCAGCATACTAATCGTATAGGCTGCCATAATCACCGGCATTGCCGCAAACCATGCCGAAAAAAAAGAAAACAAAAATCCTATGTAAAGCTTTCCTTTGAATTCCCCGCACCATGCAATGATTCGCTTAATTGTATGAAACATTCGTAACCACTTCCTTTCCCCGCACCCCGACTGACCATGCTTTTGCACCGATATGAGCCTTCCACATATCGGCATACAGCGGTGAGCTGTTCAACAATTCATCTTGCTTTCCCTGTGCGACAATTTTCCCGTTTTTCAGTACCACAATATTGTCCGCATTTTTGATTGTAGACAGACGGTGTGCAATTACAAGAAGCGTTTTCCCTTTTGTGAGTGCACCAATGCTTCGCTGTATTTTCTCTTCGTTCTCCGGATCAGTAAAAGCGGTGGCCTCATCCAGAATGACAACCGGAGCATTTTTTAAAATCATTCTTGCGATGGCAATCCGCTGTTTTTCCCCGCCTGACAGTCTTTTTCCGGCCTCTCCCGCCGGTGTGTCATATCCCTTTTCAAGCTTCCTGATAAATTCATCACACTGAGCTGCTTTTGCAGCCGCATACACCTCTGCATCGGAGGCTTTCGGATTTCCCAATCGAATATTCTCAAGTAAGGAACACCGAAACAGGAAATTATCCTGTGTAACAAAGCTGACCGTATCAGAAAGCTGCTTGAGCGGCATATCCTTTACATTCACTCCCCCGATCTCAATGGAACCCCCGCCCACATCCCAAAAGCGGGCAATCAGCTTGGCAACCGTGGACTTTCCTCCGCCGGAAGGACCTACCATAGCTGTGAAGCTCCCCTGCGGCAGATCCATACTGATTCCATGCAATACCGTATTTTCTTCTTTTCCGTCATAAGAAAAGCTGACATCTTTAAAATGAATGTCATATCCTTTGAGCTTCCCATTGCTTTCAGTCTCCGGAAGCGCAGTCATATTCAAAAACTGCTGTAATTTTTCAATATTCAGCTGCATCTCCCGTATACCCGCGCCGAATACCTCCAGCTTTGCAAGGGAACCAATCATGGACATGGACAGCATGCAGCAAAGCGCCGCCTGTGCCGGCGTCAGCACCCCCCTGCTGTACAACAGCAGACTGGCGGGAAGGGTCCCAAGCAGGGTCGCCGGGAAAATTGCAAACGCAAGCTTCATGGTAATCCACGTCGAGGAAAGCCAATGTAAAATAAAAGTGCGGTAATCAGTAATCGCTCCCGCATATTTTTCATAGGATGCGCCTTCACGCCCAAAAGCCTTAATCACTTCAATTCCTTCTATGTACTCAACAATTGTACTGTTCATATAGCTGTTGGACTCATTATAACGATCAAAATTCTTTCCGCTGATTTGATAAGTCAATGACATGCAGATCATGGCCGGCGGCAAAGTAATCAGAGAAGCCAGCGCCACTCTCCAGTCAATGAGAATCAGTCCCGCCAGACTGATGAGCGGCAATACCGCATGTCCCGTTCCTTCCGGAATCATATGCGCTAAAGGCGGCTCAATCCCTTCGATTTTATCCACAATTATGTTTTTAATTTCTCCTATCGAATGTCCCGTGACCTCTCCGAGAGGCGCATGCATAAACACATCTGTCATACGCAGTCTGAGATTTTCAAGAATATGATAGGCCGCATGATGTGAGAGGCCGGTAGAAAGACCGAATGCAACCGTCTTGACGACATAGGCCGATAAGATGATTCCTCCCCACCGAACCAACAGCTCGTTGGTTACCGCATTTCTTGTAAACAGCTCAATCAATTTATATACGCAATAGTATGGGACAAGTCCCGATACGATGCTGATTACGGAAAGTAATACCGCTATCGCAAGCTTTTCTTTGCAGCCTTTCGCATAATCCATCAAATAGGAAAACCCGCTTTCCTTCTTTTTCATGTATCTCAATCTCCTTCCTTATTAGTTTGCTTTATTTCATTTGGTCCGAAAATTTTACGATATTCCAACGGGGATTTTCCTGTCACTGCTTTAAAGACTGCCGAAAATTTTCCCGGACTGTCATAACCTACTTTTCCCGCAATTTCTGTCACGCTGATATCCTTTCGATTTTTCAGCAAAACAGCAGCCTGATTCATCCGGTAGATCCTCATATAAGTATTAATCGGATTTCCATAAACCGTTTTAAAGCAATTCTTCATAGGCGTGAGGGGAATATCAAAATGCTCCGATAATTCCTCCTGCGTATAATGCCGTTCCAGATTTTCTGTCATCAGCTTCTGCATCGCCTTTATTTTTTCAACTTGATTTTTATAAAAATAAGGCCTTTCCTCCAATTTATGAGGAAGCTCCAGAACATCCAGATAGAGCAGAAGTTCAAATATTTTAATTTTAAAATAGGGGATACGAATCTTCGCCGGCACCATATAAAGCTCACTGAAAATATGCTCTATCGCAGGAGCATTATGAATAATCAAAGGCTGTTTCCCGCCGCAGAATTTCTTTTGCAGGCGGTGAAGATCAATGGGAAACTCCCTGATTTCTTCTTTTAATGCCACCTGCGCCTGATCCATATCAAAGGAAACAGTAAGTCCATGGTAATGCGCAAGCGGGAACTCAAAATGACCTTGGTGCTCAATTCTTCGGTCCAGCTTCAAATCTCCTGCTTCAACATAAGAATAAGCTCCCGGTTCGGAGACATATTCCAATCTGCCTTCCCTGCAATGATCAATGCAGAACAGATTCCGGTTTGTGGCATAGGTAGAATCAAAGCTTTCCATATGGTAGTCGTTATAGCTGATACTGGCTCCCGGAAAAACTTGATACATTGTCATGATTCCTTCTCCGGTATCATTTTTCATCTGAAAAATACTGCATTCTTTTGTTTCCGCCAAAAGAATCATCTGCTCCTCCTCTTTTGTTTCCCGCAGTCTCATGAACATTTTGCTCCCTTCGTCAATCCCTTATACTTTCAAAATCCTGTCACAGGCGGATAGCATAAACTCTCTGTCGTGTGTTGCAACAATTACGATCCGGCCGGTTTCCGCAAGCTTTTTCAGACGTACGGATACCGCTCTCATATTTGCATAATCAAGGCCGCTTGTCGGTTCATCAAAAATAAGAACCTTTTTCCCGGAAAGGATGGCAGTGACAATCGCCAGTCTCTGCTTCTGCCCTCCGGAGAGAGCCATGGGATGCCGGTCGGCATAAGGCAGCAGTCCTAATTGCTCCAGTTCAGATCGTATCAGCGCATCCTCCGGGCTTTCTCCCGACAGTTTGCATTCTTCCCATACACTGTCCGCAAATAACTGATGATTCACATCCTGCATGACAAGAAAACATTGCTTTCTCCTCATTTTTTCAGATAACTCGCGCCCTTCCAGAAATATTTTCCCTTCTTTCTGCCTCAGCAGCCCGCAGATGCATCGGATCAAAGTCGTTTTCCCGATTCCATTATACCCCGAAACAGCAAGTATTTCACCCGGGACTGCCGAAAAGGAAATATCCTGCAGCAGAGCATCCTGTCTGTGATATCCAACTGCCAGTGCCTCGACCGATAAGCCGGCCTCCTCCCCCGCAGGGCGGGACGCCGGAAGTTCCCCCTCCGCCTCTTTTACACATCTTAATCCCATATTTTTACGATCAGTCTCCGACAACTTCAGAAATTCTTCTCCCGAATAAATCCGAATCAGTTTTCCGTCTTTCAAATATACCGCTCTGTCCAGCAGATCATATAAAAAGGACAGTCTGTGCTCCGCTATTATAATCGTATGTCCTTCCTTCTTTAAGAGGCACAGGAGCTTTTTCAGCGAATCCACTGCCGCCGGATCCAAATTTGCAGTCGGTTCATCCAGTACATAAATATCCGGGTTCATGGCGTACACAGAAGCAAATGCCAGCAGTTGCTTTTCACCTCCGGACAGTTCGAAAATATTCCTTCCCAACAGCTTTTTGACCATAAGATTTTGAATTGTCCGATCCAGCCTCCTCCTGATTTCCTCCGGACTTTTCCCCTGATTTTCCATTCCGAAAGCCAATTCACTGTCCGTATCCAGATGAAAAAACTGGCTCTTCGGATCCTGAAACACAGAACCCACAGCTTCTGCCAGCTTATATAATTTTGTCACGGATACCTCCATGTCCTCTACGGCCACAGTTCCCGACAGGCTGCATTGCTCACAAAAGTGAGGGATCAGTCCATTCACCAGCTTTGTCGTCGTTGTTTTTCCGCAGCCCGACTCCCCGCACAAAAGAATACACTCCCCTTGATTAATTGTGAGATCAATATTTTTTAACAGTTCCTCCCGGCCGCCGCAGCCAAAGGTCACATCCTTTATGGTTACCATCGTTACCGCTCCTTATTATCCTAATAAAAATGTTGCCGTAAGAAAGAAACACCCTATGATGCCGCACACATAATCAGCAGTATGAAGCTTTAATGTAAGCAAACTCGTTTTTTTTTCCGGGTTTTCGATCCCTCTCGTTACGGCTGCCGCAGAAATTTTTTCCGCAGCCGCAGTCGCAGACATCATAAGTGCCACCAACATTGCCTCCAGTCTCTTCGACCTATTGATTCCTCTTAGGCTCATCGCTTCTCTGATATGACACGCTTCTTCCTTAATAGCCGGAAAATAGCGAATGGTGACCGATAAGGAAATGACCAGCTTTTCCGGAAAATGCAGCTTTCTCATTGCAAGGACAAACCTCCTCAGGGATATTTCCTTAATCATAAAGGCACCGATGATCAGGCATGGAAACATTCTAATTGAATAATTAACTAAAATAATAAAAAATACAGATACTGATTCCGGTAAGACAGGCAGAATCACCCATTGCAATAACAATAAGGCAGCATATGACAGGAGCCATTTACCGGCCATTCTGTATTTTCCGGACAACAGCATCATACTATCTGCAAATCCGATCCAGCCGGCTTCAATCCATAAACTATCCTGACAAAAGGTAATGATATTAGCCAGGATCAAAAGCAATAAAAAGGTCCGCGGATCCAAAAATGGATCATTCTCTGCTTTGTTATGCATTTGAAACCATTCCTGCCTTTTCAAAGTGTTTTTTGAACAGCTTTCTGCTGATTCCGGCTCCGATCAGGGCACCGATCACCGGAGCCAGAAAGAGAACGGTAAGCATTGTTTTTGAAGAAAGATTTTCCAGCGTACGTATGTAGCTTTCCGGCATTCCCTGCCCGCTGATTTGTGTCATGAATTTTTCATGCATCATCCATACCGGAAGGGGAGACCCCGTCATACCAAGCGAGAAAAAAACAAATGCGGCAATATTTCCGTTTGTACTGCGATATCTGCTGACAAAACGCGCTGCCTCTCCCAAAACACAGGCAATTGCAAATGTTATCAGTATCGTAACGGTGAACATTCCTGTTACAAAATAAATCAATCCTGTAATGACTCCCATTAGCAGCACCGCGCCCATTTTAGGAACCTTTGCACACATGAGCATAAAGGGAACCCCCGTAAATAAGGCGATCAATCCGGGCATAAGAATCCACAGCACCGGATGAATTCCTCCCATAAGCATAAAAATAAAATTAATAACAAAATAAATTGCGGAAAAGATACCGATTGTAATCAGATCCTTCCCTTTCAGACTTTGATTGCCTGATAGCTGAGACATAGATGCTTCCTCCTTTTGGTTAGTTTTGGCTAACAAAAAGCATACAATAAAAGAGAACAAAAATCTAATCCAATCGGACCGTTTTAATCCAATTGGACGGCATTGCCATGCCGAAAAAAGGTCAGTATCTTGCTGTTTGCAAAATACTGACCTTTTTGAACTCTTTACCAGGCTACCCGTCCTGTTTTTCTATTCATACGAAAGGAACTCATCAAAAAACGGCAGAAGCTGATCCTTCATAAAGTCCGGCGGCAGAATATGTCCTCCTGTAAAAGAATACATCGTACATGCAATTCCCTCTTTATCAAGCAGTCCTGACAGATACTCGGTTCCCTCCGGTATCCAGACATATCCGTCATTTGTTCCGTAGCAGAATCCGATCGCCTTCAGAGGTGTTTGGAGGGCAAGATAATCATCCAATTTTTCCTGCCAGTTTCCGAATCCGGATTCCCAGCGTTCCAGCAGCAGCTTGTCCGCATCCGATCCGTCTCCGGAAGGAATTGCAACATAAGGCGGATTTTCATCATAGGCAAACGCCATGGAGTACGCCTTCAAAAACACCTGATCGCCTTCCCAACTGGCAAGCGCAGTCCCGATTTCCCCCGGCGCCAGAACGCCCGGAGACATAGCATAGACCGCACTGTATACATCCGGATGCCGGAAAGCCAGATTAAGGGCCGCAAATCCTCCCATGGAAAATCCGCAGATTCCTCTTGCATCCGCTTTGGCAATCGTCCTGTAATTGGTGTCTATATACGAAACGACTTCATTCACCGTATAATCTTCCCAATTGCCGGTTATGGGAGAATTCACATAATAGGAGCCTCCGGCGGAATTGGAGCCGCTGACGGCAACAAGGATAAATTCCTTTGACGGATCCTTTGAAAACTCAGGGTCCAATACCTTTTTCGCATTTCTTACAAATACGGTAGGGGAATCCCCGAATCCATGCAGAAAATAAACAACCGGATAAGCTTTCTCTGATTCCTGATAAGTCGGGGGCAGATAAATATGCAGCTTTTGTTCCGTCTTTTCCTCCAGCTTATTTTCGCCGATTGCAGCGGAGTTTATTTCCGCGCGCTCCAAGATTCCCTCCTTTACGACAACTTCTTCAGCCTCCAAAACCTCTCCGGCTTCTCCGCTCGTTTCCTCCTCAGCCGTCTGTTCTTCTTTCTCTTCAACAACCGCCTCTGCAGTCTCCTTCTCTTCTTCGGCTGCTGCCGGCTCTGCCGCCGCTTCCTGCTTCTCCTTTGCCGGCTGTCCGGCACATCCTGAAAAAGCCGTTAGTACCATAGCGCAGCAGAGAACCGCCATTATTATTTTTTTCATATAAAAAGCCTCCTGTATCTTATATTTTGACAAAACTTTGCTGATATTATATGATAAATTCATCAAAGAAAATGAACAAATCTTGCTTTTATACATCGGAGAAATAAATGTGAATACCGCAAACCGTGAATTGATTGAAGAGGCAACTAAATTTATCGAAATGAACTTGAAGAACGAACTTTCTCTGGGGGAACTTTCCTCACAGCTATGCATATCAAAGTATCATCTGCACAGAATCTTTAAAGCTATCACCGGAATGCCGCTGATGGCTTATGTGCGCAAAAGACGGCTGTCTGAAAGTCTGACGGAGCTTCGTGATGAAAAACTGAAAATTATTGATATTGCCTGCGAGTATCATTTTGAGTATATGCAAAGCTATGAACGTGCTTTCAAACAATTATTCGGTATTACACCCTCCGCTTTCCGGCGGCACCGCTGTGAGCTTCCAATTATACCGCGGCTTGATACGAAGCTTTTGCAGGATGTGTCCGGCGGTATTCTAACCTCTCCATTTTATATAAAAAAACCGGAGTTTCACCTTGCCGGAATCAGAACCTTAATCTGGCATCAGGAAAACTATGCTCTGGGAACAGCAAATTTAAGTGCAGTCGATTTCTATTATAACAGACGCCTTGAATTAGAGACGGTGATGAATGAATCCGTTTACTACGGTCTTGTCACAAGCTACCACTTAAACGAAGCAGATTATTACATGCCCAGTGTAGAAGTACCCCATCCTGTTAAGAAGGACAGCCGCTTCTGCTATCATACCATCAAAGCCTCTGATTATGCCGTATTCCGCTACATCGGTCTGCATTCTCCCGAAAATTTGAATATGCATCTGCTGAGTGAAATCTATCAGCTCATTGAAAATGTGTGGATTCCCTCCACCTCTTTTTCGGTCGACCGCGCCTATCATTTTGAGCGAATCGATACAAAACGCTGCGGCAGCAGTTACTGCGAAGCCGACATTTACTATCCGATCCTTCCCCTGCAATGAGTCAATTTCCCTGCTTTATTTACTCCATAAGATTCCTGCACAGGCTTATAAAGTCTTTCATCTGTTCAGTCAGATATTTATTTTTATGGTAAATAATTTTGAATGTTCGATAGAAACGGATTCCGTCTATCTCCTTCATACACAGCATACCCGATTTCACTTCGCTTATCACTGCCCTTTTTGAAATAATCGATATGCCAAGCCCTTCCGCCACAGCCATTTTTATTGTATCCGCGTTGCTGCAGGTCCAGGATGCCTTCCAAGAAAGCTTATGTGCCGCAAGGACATCTTCAAAGGTTTTCCGGGTTCCGCTGCCCTCTTCCCGTATGATAAACTCTTCCGTTTCAAGTTCCTGCGGATCTATTACGGAGGCATTTGCAAAGCGGTGCTTCAGACCGCAAATGAGAACCAGCTCGTCATCCATGAAGGGGGTACTGATTAACTCCTTTGAAACAATTTCGCCTTCCACAAGGGCAATGTCCGTCCGGTCATACAAAATTCGATTTTCAATCTGCTGTGTGTTGCTTTCAAACACTTCCACCGTTGCCTTCGGGTGGGACTGCTTATAAACGGACACCAGTTCAGGCAGGATATTCGTCCCAATCGTAACGCTTGCCCCAAGACGAATGTAACCGCTCTCCTGCAGCGCCTTCATATCCCTTTCAATGTCCTCATTCATCCGAATCATATGTCTGGCATAGCTAAGTAATCTTTCACCTGCCTGTGTCAGATAAAGCTTTCTTGAAAACCGTTCAAAAAGCCGCGTACCATAATAGCCCTCCAACTCCGCAATCGTCTGGCTGACAGCAGATTGTGATATAAAAAGCTTTTCTGCCGCCGCTGTCATATTCCTATTGTCACAGACGGATACGAAAATTTTATAATGGCGCAGTGTCATCCTTTCACCTCTAATTCATAAGTATTTACTTATCAATACTATCAGATAATAATATTTTACTTATTCATTGTCAAGAAGTATGATAGGACGCATGGAGGTGGTTATCATGAAATCAATTTTAAATAAGTTCCCCGGTATTCTGCTTACCTTCCTTATTGCAATTCCGGCGTGGCTGGCAGGCAGAGCCTTTCCAATCATCGGCGGGCCTGTACTGGGTATTCTGTTTGGTATGGTTCTGGCTTTTTGGAAAAGACCGAAGGCTTTTGAAGACGGAATCAAGTATACTTCAAAAAAACTGCTGCAATATTCCATCATTCTTCTCGGCTTTGATATGAATCTTTATCAGATTTTTAAAATTGGCGGGCAGACACTTACTTTGATGCTATTCACTCTGTCAATCGCATTCGGAACCGCTTTCGTGGCAGGAAAGCTTTTGAAAATCGATCCAAAAACAAATATACTGATCGGTGTCGGCACTGCTATCTGCGGCGGCTCCGCAATTGCGGCCACAGCACCGGTCATCCATGCCGACGAGGAAGAGGTCGCACGCTCCATATCAACCATTTTCCTGTTCAATGTCATTGCGGCATTTCTGTTTCCTTTCCTCGGACATGTTCTGGGCATGAGTGACCATGCGTTCGGCCTATGGGCAGGCACCGCTGTCAATGATACCTCCTCCGTGGTTGCCGCCGGATATGCTTTCAGCAATGAAGCCGGCAGCCTTGCCGTCATTGTAAAATTAACCCGAACTCTGATGATTGTGCCGGTCACGCTTTTGCTTTCCATTTTTACGTCTCGCAAATCTCCGGCACACTATGGAAATGGCAAAAGCGGCCGGGATTATCATATGGAGCGTATATTTCCCTGGTTTGTAATCGGCTTCATAGCAGCTTCTATAATCAGTACCTTTGCTCCGATGCCGCAGGGAGCCGGTGCTTCCCTCGCTCAAATCGGAAAGTTCTTTATTATTATGGCAATGGCAGCCATTGGTTTAAATACAAATGTTGTAAAACTGATAAAAAGCGGGGCAAAACCAATTTTATTAGGCTTAATCTGCTGGATTGCCTTATCGCTGGCCTCCTTGGGGGCCCAACACCTGCTGTCAATTTGACAGCAGGACTATTGTGATAGATTTCTTCCGTCCATGATCCGGCAGACTGTTAAAAATCCTCACTCAAGAGATAGACAGCAATGGTGGTTCCGGTTTTCATATCATAAGTAACAGATACATACCTGTCTTCGTATTTAAAATGCATGTCGCCATTTTGATCACTGATCGGTTCTCCAAAAGCCGCCTTAAAATCTTCTATTTTATCACCAATTACAGCACCGTTGAAATCCAGATCATTTCTTTCAAAATATACCTGACTGACCGTATTGGTATCCCAATTAAACCAGACTCGAATTCCGGCCTCTTTAAATTCCAGACCGCCTTCGTCAATTGTATCCGGTTCTTCATTCATATTATTGATCAGATCCTCTTTACCCAAACCCAACAACTCTAAATATGGCAGAAAAGAATCAGCTTCCGTTTCCGAAGATGGCTCTTGGCCAGAAACAGCCTGCTCATCCCCCGCATCCGCAATCGGGGAAATTGGTTCGGCGGAATCCTGACTGTCATTATTCGAACTGTTTTCAATCACAGTTTCGTCCTGCGAATCAGTGTCAAATAGTATACCCGTCCAGCTTGCGCAGCCTGTTAATAAAATAAGGCACGTTGCAGTAATCACTGCCAATTTTACAGATGTCTTTTTATATTTTGTAATCATAATAATTCTCCTTTTATTTTGTTTGGCCGCAAATCCGTCAATTCCCACTCCTCTCCCATCTCTTCTACCACATGTAGTCTAATGAAAGACTACATGTGTAGGAAGCCGTTGTCAAGCATGATATTATTTTACCGTTTAAATTTTCAAACAAATTTTATGAACACAAATTTTATCAATCACCTTGACAAATTTAGTTACTCAATGATATAATACTCAACGTTGAGTAAGTGAGGTGATAGGAATTGACAAGACTGCTTGTACTTGGAATATTAGATGTTCAGTCAATGTCCGGCTATGACATTCAGCAGGCATTGCAGATGACGGACGCAGAACGCTGGGGCGGGGTATTGATTGGCTCCATTTATCATGCTCTGAAAAAAATGGAGCATGAGGGATATGTGGCAGTTACCAGTATTGAACAGACAGGACACCGCCAAAAAGCTGTCTATTCCATCACAGATCATGGGCGAACTTATCTGCAAACGCTGATTAAGGATTCGCTAAAGGCTTCCTCTGTCCGATACCCCTCAGCGCTGTATTCCGGACTATCCTTTTACGAGAAGCTATCCGTCACGGAATGCCGAAAGGCTCTTGAAGAACAGCGCATTGCACTAAAGAACGAGTATCACGCTGTGAAATGCGGACTGGAAGCCAAAGATGCAGCTATGCAACATAAAATTCCTCCTATGGTCAAACTGATCATGGAGAATATGTTTTCCATGATCAAACAGCAACAAGAATTTGTTGATCAAGCTTTATCTCTTTTGGAAAAAGAACACTAAAACTTCTCCCTCGCAGCAGAGGGAGAAAAAACACCCCATATATTCAACGTTGAATAAACAATGTTAATTAAAGGAGGACTAAACATGGTGTTGATGGAAGCAAAAGGAATACACAAACAATTTCATCACCGAGAGGTTGTGAAAGGGATTGATTTAGAAATTCGGCAAGGTGAAATTCTCGCTTTGATTGGAACAAACGGGGCCGGGAAATCGACCACACTGGCAATGCTCTTAGGGATATTACCGCCGGATGCCGGAACAATAACGCGCTGGAGGGAGGATTATAAGGCACACATAGGTGTCCAATTGCAATCCACTCCCTTTTTTGAAGGCTATAGTACCGAAGAAAATTTAAGGATTTTTGCAGCATTATACAACGTACGAATGGATCAGGTACAAATTCAGACGAAACTGGAGGAATGCAATTTACAGGAAGCGAGGAAAACACTTGCTTCACGCCTATCAGGGGGACAGCAAAAAAGACTTGCGATTGCAGTTACCACACTGCACAATCCAGACCTGATTATACTTGACGAGCCGGCGGCGGGGCTTGATCCTCGTGCCCGACATGAAGTAAGAACGATGATAGAGCGATTAGCAGAAAATAACGTAACCGTTCTCTTTTCATCACACGACATGGAAGAAGTATCCCGTATTGCCGATCGCATTATTTTGATGCACGAGGGTTTCATTGTTGCCCAAGGTAAGCCGGAAAATCTTTTACAGCAATACCACGCAGAAAGTCTTGAGAAGTTATATCTGGAATTGACGGACTGCATACAAACAGGGAGGGCCTAAAATGAAAACCATATTCAGCCTTACATTTAAATCTGCAAGCCGGGATCCTTTTTTACTGCTGTGGTCTATCATACTGCCGATCGGCGGCGCAATCGGATTAGGCATTTTTATAAAAACGCCTCATTATCAGGAACATATTTTAACCGGTATGATAGCTGTCAGTATCTTGTTCTACTCTTTTATGACCACTTCGTTTGCCATTCTGCTTCAACGCCGCCGAGGTGTATATAACCTTCTGCGGGTAACACCTATGCCGCTTTGGCAATATGTATGCGCTATATCGGGAGCCTGGACTTTGATTTCGCTTCTATGTGCCATACTCATCTTATTATCAGGAGTTCTCCTATTAAAAATAGAGATTCCCGTGCAATCCTTTTTTGCATTAATACCCATCATTCTTATCGCAGCTGCCGGGTATGTGTTCTTCAGCTTTTTTATAGCAAGTCTAAGCCGTACAGAAAACAATGTAAGCATTTTAACAAATGTGATAACTATGCCTCTTTTGTTCAGCAGCAGCGCTTTTTACTCCCTGAACAATACCCCGGAATTTCTTCAGACAATAAATCGCTTTAATCCCTTTCAGTGGTTTGTTGATGGCTTGCGTAATGCACTTGATTTAGCATGGCTCAGCTACTTAACAGACTTAGGACTTGTATCATTGGCGGCAATCGCAGCGCTGATATTAGCATTAAGAACTTTTCGATATCGTGATGTTTAGAATGATGTGATGCAGAAATACGGCACCTGCCTAATAGCCGTAATTTCCCTCAATCAATATTATTTTTATTCTCTGCTTCTCAAACTGATTTGTTATCAATACAAAGTCATTGCAAATCCGCTGTGGGTGCCTGCAGTCAATGCACTTGTTCAGTTTGGTACACGGGGTTTCTTTTCCCAGCCGCTTTGCATCCAAGGGTGCGGCAATCTGCCGGGTCCTTAAGATGGCATCATCGACTGTTCTTACTATTTTATTTGTTCCGGCTACAGCAATTACTTGTTTGGGTCCATAAATAATCGGAGCCACGCGGCTTCCGTTTCCGTCAATGTTAAACAGCTCCCCATTTATGGTCACGGCATTCACTCCGGTTAAAAATGTATCCGCCCGAAAACTCTGAAGGTAAAGCTCCCGCTTATCCTCATGCTGTAATCCATCCCGGTACTTGTCCAAAAAGTTATACTTATGATTTCTAACATAATCGAGCACTCCGGTTTGCTCAAGGGTGATAGAATCACCGCAGCCGATAGTCTGCCCTTCCGGCATCAATTCCCGGAGCAGTTCATGTAATTTCATGACGGATTCAACATAATACCCCGCCATGTTGTTTCTGAACAAATTTTCGATTGTCACTTGTACATTATTTTCCATAGTTCTCCTCTAAACAATAAAATCTATACCACGACCGGCCGTATTACCGCCGCAAAGTATTCCGCAATTTCCTCCGGAGACTGTTTCATATTATTTTTTAACCACCAGCGCACCAGATTGACAAAACTGCCTGAAATATGCTCAACGAGAAATCCCTCGGGCAAAACGGTGTTTTGGCAGGTACCCTTGCTGAGAATGTGCCGCGTCACAAGTGCATTGAAATACTCATGAAAATAACGCTGGAAAAGCTCGCCGCTTTCGCAGGTCAAAAGGACGATCATCGTCCGGCCATGCTCACGCAGATGATAAAGAATGTGGGTGACGATTGCATTCGGGTTACCGGCTGCCATAGAAAAATCATGAGTCAGTTCGGCTTCCGGTGCTTCGGAAAAAACATGCGCAAACATCTCCGCGCACATTTCACGCAAAAGATCGTCCTTTGTAGGAAAATGGGCATAAAAGGTTGTCCGTCCTACGTTAGCCCTGTCTATGATCTCCTGCACCGTGATCTGTGAATAGCTGCTGTGCATCAGCAGCTCGCTGAAGGCGTTAAAAATTGCTTCCCTTGTCTTTCGCTGTCGTCTGTCCATTTTCTTATCCTTTCGGAACATTTTTAAGGAATTGTTCGGTAGCGCACATTCTATAAAAACCGTTTCTTGTACCGCCCTTACACCCTTGCTATACTAATTTAAGAAACCATTATAAAGAACAAAGCATTCTGTTATGAATTTATTGTACTGAAATCAAAAAAAATAAGCAAGTGTAATATCGGAGGGATTCTTATGTTTAAAAAAATAAGTGACTTATTTGCAGGATTCAAATGGACTGTCATTTCGGGCGTATTTTTGGTGTTCAGCCTGATACTTTTGCTGACGGACAATACACTGAAGATCGATCCGGCGTGGGTAACCGTTCTATTGTCCGGATATCCGCTTCTCTACCTTGCAATTACCCGATTGATTTATAAAAAATGGATTTCCTCTGCACTTCTGATATCCATTGCCATGCTTGCCTCTATTGCAATCGGGGAGATCTTTGCTGCCGGAGAGGTAGCTTTTATTATGGCAATCGGTGCAATTTTAGAGGAAAAGACGGTGGAACGGGCAAAAAAGGGATTAAAAAATCTGATCAGCCTGACACCTGTGCAGGGAAGAAAAATTTTTCTTGATCCAGCGGGTAGCCGAGAGGAAATAATTCCTGCCAAACAGATTCGGGAAGGAGATCTTCTTCGCGTTCTGCCGGGCGAAACCATCCCTGTGGACGGAAACATAACAGCAGGAAACACCTCTGTGGATCAATCCGTTATGACAGGGGAATCCCTTCCTGTGGATAAGGGAATCGATGACAGCGTATTTTGCGGAACCATCAACTGTTTCGGTTCCATCGATATTGTTGCAACAAAAGTAGGTGAGGATTCCTCCCTTTTAAAACTGATCCGGATGGTCGAGGAGGCGGAAAATAAAAAGGCGCCCGTACAGCGCATTGCGGACAGATGGGCAACATGGCTTGTTCCCGTTGCCCTGGCAATTGCAATCGTTACATTCCTTGTCACCGCCGATATCATCCGTGCAGTGACAATTTTAGTCGTTTTTTGCCCCTGTGCGCTGGCATTGGCTACTCCTACGTCCATTATGGCCGCTATCGGTCAGGCTGCAAAACACGGGGTTATCATCAAATCCGGAGAAGCTCTGGAAAATATGGGGAGGGTCGATTGTATTGCATTTGACAAAACCGGAACCCTGACAAGCGGAACGCTTACGGTCGCGGACATCTTTCCCTTGGCTGAAGGGATCAGCAAGGAGCAGCTCCTTCAGCAGACTGCGGCGGTGGAACTCTATTCGGAACATCCTTTGGCAAAAGCAATTGTCAATTATGCCAGAGAACTGCATCTCTCAACAGAGGCTGCCGACAGCTTTCAGATGCTGCCGGGAAAGGGTGTCACGGCAATACTGAATGGAAGGACTCTGTTATGCGGAACCCTCAGTTTCCTGAAAGAAAAGAATATCTCTATCGAGGAAACCACTGTTATTACTCTGGAAGGCTTTCGCGCACAGGGAAAAGCCGTCATACTCGTTGCAGAGGAAACCTCCCTGATTGGTTTGATTACCCTTTCCGATACGCTGCGTGAGTCTGCTCCCGGTATTGTCAGCGAATTGCACCGAATGAATACCGAGGTCGTTCTGCTTACGGGAGATCATGCACAGACCGCAAGCTATTTTGCTCAAAAAGTCGGAATTCAAACCGTTAGGTCCGAACTGCTGCCTGAGGATAAGGTGCGCAGCATTTCGGAGCTTGAACAGAAGGGCCGAAAGGTCTGTATGGTCGGGGACGGTGTCAATGATGCACCTGCACTCAAAATCGCTCATGTGGGAATTGCCATGGGCGGCATGGGAAGCGATATTGCCGTGGAAGCGGCAGACATTGCGCTGGTCGGAGATGATATCACAAAACTTCCTTATCTGAAAAGACTCTCAGCCTCCGCACTGCGTACGATTCAATTTAACATTTCCTTGTCTATGGCAATTAATTTTGCCGCCATTGTTCTCTCCGTCATGGGAATACTGAATCCGATTACCGGGGCGTTGGTGCATAATGCCGGCTCAGTCCTGATCGTACTGAATGCAGCACTGCTCTATGACAGAGACTTTACAATGGGCAGAGGAAACGATAAAACCCTTTCCACGCAATAATATTTTAACATTGACAAAATTCATAAATCAGTTTATTATGTAGCATGTCGTACAGTATGACATGCTACATAATTGTGGGAAGGAAGGAATACTATGAAGAAACGGCTGATTGGATTTGAGCTTCGGTCACTCAACAATCTCATGATGCGTAAAGTGGAAAACTCACCCATTAAAGAGCAGGTAGATTCAATTACCGGTACAAATGGCTGGATTATTGGTTTTCTTGCAGAAAATGCAGATAAAGATATCTATCAGAAGGATCTGGAGGAAAAATTTTCAATCACACGCTCTACCGCATCCAAGGTCCTGATTTTGATGGAGAAAAAGGGATTGATTGAACGGCAAGGTGTTCCCCATGATGCCAGATTAAAAAAACTGGTGCTGACTGAAAAGGCATGGACAGTCAGTAAACTGATGATAGCGCATGCCGAACAGATGGAACAGATGCTTATCCAAGGATTTGAAAAAGAAGAAGTGGAGTATCTCTATCATGCTATTCAAAAAATGAAAAACAATGTCCAATGAGGGGGCTGCAATAAACTAACGCAGAAGGGAAAAAGAAAATGATAAAAAAATTAGCAGCCAGCATACGGCAATACAAAAAGGATTCCATCCTTACCCCAATATACGTAACTATTGAATCAATATTTGAAATTATGATTCCGACACTGATGGCCTATTTGATTGATTATGGAATCAATCAAGGCAAGATGTCCTTTGTCCTGCTGATAGGCATGGCTCTGGTCATCGCCGCATTGCTTTCTCTGCTGACCGGTTTTCTTTCAGGACGCAGCGCGGCAATTGCTTCTTCAGGCTTTGCGAGAAATCTGCGCCACGATATGTTTTATAGTGTGCAAAAGTTTTCTTTCTCCAATATTGACAAATTTTCAACCGCAAGCATCATCACCCGGCTTACTACCGATGTCACCAATGTTCAGAACGCATTTCAAATGCTCATCCGCCTTGCGGTGCGCTCACCGATGATGATTATCTTTGCCTTATATTTTTCCTTTCGCATTGATGTCCGGCTTTCACTGATTTTTCTTGCCATCATCCCGGTGCTGTGTATTGGGCTGATACTGATTATGACGCATGTTCATCCGATCTTCAAACGGGTATTTACAACCTATGACAAACTAAACAACATGGTACAGGAAAATCTGCATGGAATCAGGGTCGTCAAATCCTATATCCGGGAAGAACATGAAAAGCAGAAATTTGAAGATATTTCCCAATCGATTTTCCGGGATTTTTCGAATGCGGAAAAAAGGCTGGCATTTAATATGCCTTTGATGCAGTTCTGCCTTTACCTCTGTATGCTGTTACTTTCATGGTTTGGCGCCAAAGAAATTATAGCTTCCGGAAACGATCCGGTTATAGGTCTTTCAACGGGTGAACTGACCAGTTTGATCACCTATGCAATGCAAATTCTGATGAGCCTGATGATGCTTTCGATGGTATTTGTCATGATTATTATGTCCCGCGCCTCGGCAGATCGTATTGTGGAAGTTCTGGATGAGCAAAGCGACCTGCAAAACTGCGAAGATCCGGTATCCACCGTAAGTGACGGCTCCATCATTTTTGAGAATGTCACCTTTACCTATGCTGCAAAAGCAGATAAGCCGGTTCTTGACCGAATTAATCTTTGCATAGCATCAGGAGAAACCGTCGGCATTCTGGGCGGAACCGGCTCCTCCAAAACAAGCCTTGTTCAGCTCATTCCCCGGCTTTATGACAGTGTCAGCGGTAAAGTGATTGTAGGCGGTGTCAATGTGCGGGATTACGACATTGAATCCCTCCGTAATCAAGTGGCGATGGTACTGCAAAAGAATGTACTGTTTTCAGGCACCATCAAAGAAAATCTTCGTTGGGGAAATGAAAACGCGACAGATGAAGAGCTCATTCATGCATGCAAGCTTGCACAGGCAGACGGATTTATCCGGGAATTTCCAGAACAATATGATACTTATATTGAACAGGGCGGCACGAATGTTTCCGGCGGACAGAAACAGCGTCTGTGTATTGCAAGGGCATTGCTGAAAAAGCCCAGAATTTTAATCCTTGATGATTCCACAAGTGCCGTTGACACTAAAACGGATGGACTGATCCGTCAGGCATTCAAAACAGTCATACCGGATACAACAAAAATTATCATCGCACAGCGTGTTTCTTCTGTTCAGGATGCCGATAAAATTATCGTGATGGATGACGGCAAAATCAATGCGATCGGTACGCATAACGAGCTGCTCAAAAGCTGTGATATTTACAGAGAAGTCTACGAATCTCAAAATAAAGGAGGTACTCTCCATGAATAAACTGCCGAAAAAAGAAGCTGCCGGATTGCATGGCAAAGCGCCGATGCAGCGTTTCAAACCAGATACACTCAAAAGACTGTTCTCTTATATGGCCGAATATAAAATCCAGATGGTATTCGTCTTTCTGTGCATTTTGCTGAGTGCCGCCGCAAGCGCAGCCTCCGCATTGTTTCTGCAGATACTGATTGATCGTTACATTATTCCGATGCTCGGACAGTCAAATCCCGTATATACACAGCTGCTGAAGGTTGTTCTGATTATGGGTCTGATTTATGCCTCCGGTGTGTTTTCTTCGTGGTTTTACAACCGGATGATGGTGGTAATCGGACAGGGAACTCTCAAAAAAATTCGTGATCAACTGTTTGCACATATGCAGACCTTGCCAATTCGGTATTTTGACACACATTCGCACGGCGATATTATGAGCCATTATACCAATGACACCGATACACTGCGGCAGGCCATTTCCCAGAGTCTTCCGCAAATGCTGTCCTCGCTTATTTCTGTAATAGCCGCCTTTTTTTCCATGCTCTATCTCAGTGTCGGACTTACCGCTTTCGTTGTTATATTCCTGTTTGTCTTACTTCGGCTTATGAAGGTCATCGTCGGCAAAAGCGGCACCCACTTTATGAAGCAGCAGCAATCCCTGGGGGATGTGAACGGATATATTGAGGAAATGATCAACGGTCAGAAGGTAATCAAAGTTTTCTGCCACGAAAATAAGGCTGAACAGGAGTTTGACAAAAAAAATGACGAGCTGTGCAACAGCGCGACTGAAGCAAACACTTACGGTAACTCTACAATGCCGGTTGTTATCAATATGGGGTATATCCTCTATGTTCTCCTTGCCATCCTCGGTGGTGCGGCAGGTATTGCTGAGCTTCCCAATCTCAGTCTTTCGGGAGTCAATCTGCTGACAATCGGTACCATCGTATCCTTTCTCACTCTGTCCCGCAGCTTTATCAATCCGATCGGTCAGATTTCGATGCAGTTCAATATGGTGATTATGGCACAGGCAGGTGCCTCCAGAATTTTTGAGCTGATGGACGAGGAAAGCGAACGGGACGAGGGTTACGTATCCCTCGTCAACGTCAAAACAGAAAACGGGGAAATAAAAGAATGCGCAGCAAGGACAAATACTTGGGCATGGAAACATCCGCACGGGGACGGAGACCTTACCTATGAACCTTTGCGGGGAGACATCCGCCTTTTTGATGTGGATTTTGGCTATGAAGAAAACAAGACTGTCCTGCACAACATTACTCTTTATGCGGAACCCGGTCAAAAGGTTGCTTTTGTGGGCGCAACCGGTGCGGGCAAAACAACCATTACAAATTTGATCAACCGTTTTTACGATATTGCCGACGGTAAAATCCGTTATGACGGTATCAACATTAATAAAATAAAAAAGACTGATCTTCGCCGTTCTCTTGGCATCGTTTTGCAGGATGTCAACCTGTTTACGGGAACGATTATGGATAATATCCGTTACGGTAAGTTGGATGCAACAGACGAGGAATGTGTTGCGGCCGCAAAGCTGGCAAACGCAGACAGCTTTATTCGCATGCTTCCGCAGGGATATCATACTGTTTTGGAAGGTGACGGCAGCGGCCTCTCACAGGGGCAGCGGCAGCTGATTTCCATTGCCCGCGCGGCTGTGGCTGATCCTCCCGTCATGATTCTGGATGAGGCCACTTCCTCGATTGATACCCGAACCGAAGCAATTGTCCAAAATGGCATGGATGCCCTGATGAAAGGCCGGACAGTCTTTGTAATCGCGCATCGCCTTTCAACCGTTCAAAATTCGGATGTGATTATGGTTCTGGAAAATGGCCGCATCATAGAACGGGGCAGCCACGAACAGCTCATAGAAGAAAAGGGAAAATACTATCAGCTATATACGGGCGCTTTTGAGCTGGAATAACAAAAAAGAAACCGCATTATTCTATTGCATTTATTATTTAAAATCGTCATAATAAAATTGTAACCATTACAAATTAGTAATGGTTATAATTTTTTAGATAGCCGGTGAGCCAATGAACCCCTTATTTGAAACTTTAGAACAGGAATTGAAGAAAAAAAATATTAATCTATCCTACCAAAGACTGAAAGTTTTGGAGTATCTTACACAAAACCAATGCCACCCGACGGTGGAGCAGATTTTTACGGACCTTCAAAGTGAGATCCCTACCCTGTCAAAAACAACCGTGTATAACACCTTGCGAATTTTAGCAGAAGCCGGTTTAGTTAAGGTAATTACAATAGAAGATCACGAAACCAGATATGATATCATAACGGAAAGTCATGGGCATTTCAAGTGCGAATCCTGCGGAACAATCTTCAACTTTCGCATTGATATTGAATTATTGAAATCCGATGATTTAAACAATTTTAAAATTAAGGATAAAAATATATATTTTAAAGGTATTTGTCCGGAATGCCTTTCGAATATAAATGAAAACACGTGAAGGAGGACGAACTATGGGAGAAATGAAACGGCCGGTAACAGGTAAAACGAGGAATGCCGTATCCGCCGGCAGCACCTTAAACAACGATTGGTGGCCCAACCGGCTGAACCTGAAGCTCTTGCGTCAGAATTCAGACTTGAGCAATCCAATGGGCACAGGCTTTAACTATTCTGAAGAGTTTAAAAGTCTCGACCTTGAAGCGGTAAAGAAGGACCTGCATGCATTGATGACAGATTCGCAGGATTGGTGGCCTGCCGATTATGGTCACTATGGACCGTTTTTCATCCGTATGGCATGGCACAGTGCCGGCACCTATCGCATGAGTGACGGCCGGGGCGGCGCATCGGACGGAACCCAGCGCTTCGCACCGCTTAACAGCTGGCCGGATAACGTGAATCTTGATAAGGCCCGCCGTTTACTTTGGCCGATCAAAAAGAAATACGGCAGAAAAATTTCCTGGGCCGATCTCATGATTCTCGCAGGTAACTGCGCGCTCGAATCAATGGGCTTCAAAACGTTCGGATTCGGCGGCGGCAGGGAAGATGTTTGGGAACCGCAGGAAGATGTTTACTGGGGTTCCGAAACCGAATGGCTTGGTGATAAACGCTACTCGGGCGAGCGGGACCTTGAAAATCCTCTCGCTGCCGTTCAGATGGGACTGATTTACGTGAATCCGGAGGGCCCGAACGGGATGCCTGATGCAGTCGCTTCCGGCCGAGATGTTCGGGAAACGTTTGCCCGAATGGCTATGAACGATGAAGAGTCTGTGGCTCTCATTGCCGGAGGGCATACTTTCGGAAAAACACATGGAGCCGGACCCGCGACTCATGTAGGCCGGGAGCCGGAAGCCGCTCCTATTGAGGAAATGGGGCTCGGCTGGAAAAACAGCTATGGCATCGGTAAGGGCAAAGATACGATTGGCAGCGGACTGGAGGGCGCCTGGAAGCCCAACCCGACCAAATGGGACATGGGATATCTGGAAACGCTGTTTCAATATGACTGGAATC
>JASGGU010000018.1:0-50373 GCA_047602645.1 Lachnospiraceae bacterium
TTCGGCAATGGTCATGGGCGCGGCGGTGCCCTTCATCGGATCCTGAAACACACGACCGAGAAATCCCGCCCTTTTGTGTTCCGGCAAGCCGGTTATATTCTGTCCGTTCAAAAGGATGGCTCCCCTGTCCACCGGCCAGACGCCTGCAATCGCATTCAATACGGTGGATTTGCCGGCTCCGTTTCCTCCAATGATTGTACAGAAATCTCCTTTATCCAGATGAAGGTCAACTCCGTTAAGCGCTGCTTTCTCATTAATTGTACCAAGATTAAAGGTTTTGTGAATATCTATAATATTTAACATCTGCTATTTCTCCCTGTCCTTTCTTGTCTCAAGTGCAGACAGAGATGCCTTTGCCGTACGTCCAAAAGAATTCTTGCGCTTGCCCTGAAGATAGGGGACTGCCAGAAATGCAGCCACAATAATTGCCGTAAACAGCTTCAAGTCGTTGGAATTCAGCTTCAGCCAAAGCACAACACCGACAACAACATAATAGATAATACCGCCCATAATCACAAACACCAGACGAAGTGCAAAATTCATTCGCTTTCTTAAAACGCTCTCTCCCAATACTTCCCCGATAATGACTGCGGCCAGTCCAATCACGATGGCTCCCCTGCCCATATTAATATCTGAAAACCCTTGGTATTGTGCCATCAAACCTCCTGCAAGCCCCACCAGTCCATTGGATAAGGCCAAAGCCAGAACCTTTGTAAAATTAATATTGATTCCGTTCGCCTTACTCATAGAAGGATTGCATCCGGTAGCACGTATCGCACTCCCCTGTTCCGTTCCGAAATACCAATACAGAAGCGCAATTAAGGCCGCCGCCAGCAGACCTCCCACTAAAATCGACCGGGGAATGTTCATTAACGAGACGAGCAGCTGATACTTCTGGGAGCTTAAGGCCATATTGGCCGCCATTCCCATAATATGAAGATTGACGGAATACAGCGCAATCTGCGTCAAAATACCGGAAAGAATCGGGGGAATACCAAGATACGTATGCAGCAGACCGGTAACCAGACCTGCCAGAAGGCCGGCAAGCATAGCGACCAACAACGCTGCCGGAACCGGTACCCCCGCAAGTGTCAGCATAACGGTAACGGCACCTCCCGTAGCAAAGGAACCGTCAACTGTCAAGTCGGCAAAATCCAGCAGCCGGAACGTTACATAAACACCCAGTGCCATAATTCCCCAGATAATTCCCTGTGCGATGCATCCCGGAAGTGCTCCGAGCAGATTCAAGGGATTAAGAGCAGCAAAATAGCCCATTTTTATCCTCCTTACATGAATTACTCTACTTCTATCGCCGTGTAGCTTTCGGGAATGGCAACACCCAGTTTTTCCGCACGATCAGCCATATACTTGTAGGTGATGTCCGGCGAGTACTGCACTTCCATTGCGGATATATCAGCACCATTTACCAAAATCTCATAAGCCATTTCACCGGTTGTATAACCCAGCTCATAGTAACTGATCGATAAAGTAGCAACTCCGCATCCCTTACAAATCCCTTCCTCACCGCACACAATAGGAACTCCCGCGGGCTCCGCCACGTTATTGATTGCCTCCGTACAGGAAGCGGCGGTATTATCGGTAGGAATAAAGATCACATCACTGTTTGCACATGCATTCTGCGTGACAGAAGCCACATCATTGGAATCCGCAAACGTAAACTCCGTGCACTGATAGCCCATAGATGTCAGATATCCCTGTATCGTTTCCGACTGGTATTTGGAATTCGCTTCCGCAGAACAGTAAAGAATACCGATGTTTTTTACATCCGGAAACAGCTCCTTGATCATTTCCGCCTGCTTGTCAAGCGGAGCAAGATCACTCGTGCCAGATACGTTTCTTCCGCTTACGCCTGTCCAGTCATCCATATCCAGCGCCGTTGCATAATCGGTAACCGAAGTACCCAGAACCGGAATTGTATCGGTAGCGGAGGACGCAGCCTGAAGTGCCGCCGTTGCATTTCCCATAATCAAATCATAATTGCCGGAAACAAACTGATTTACAATCGTCGCACAGGTAGCGGAATCTCCCGCTGCGTTCTGCTCGTCAAAAACCACCTTGTCCCCCAGCTTTTCAGTCAGCGCATCCTTAAAACCCTGCGTGGCAGCATCCAGTGCCTCATGCTGAACCAGCTGGCAAATGCCCACCTGATATACTTTTTCTGCGTCTGTCTGGCTTTCCTCCGACTCAGCAGCCTGCTCGGTAACCTGCTCTGCAGACTCAGGTACAGCTGCCTCAGGTTCCACAGACGCCTTACTGCCGCAAGCAACAAAACTCAAAGCCATAACTGCGGATAACATCATTACAGAAATTTTTTTCATAAACATCCTCCTTAAATTAAAAATCATCCAGAATTTAACACTTCAATGTGTTAAACTACACGTAGTGTATTATATCATTTATAGGAGGAAAGTCAACTGTTTTCACATCAAAATCCGGATTAACAGACAAGGACGCTCACGCGTCCTTGTTCCTTTTTATTCTTATTTTATTGCGGAATCACCCAATTCAACCTTTGGAACATTGCAGGAATTTCTTTACCGTTTCCGTAATTCCCTTCGCATCTAAATGATAATATTCAAGCAGCCCCTCATAATCACCATTTGCCGCATAGTCATGAGGTATCCCAAGTCCCATAAATTCACAGTGCACTCTGTTTTTATTAATTACTCCTAAGACCGCACTTGACAACCCTCCTTTTGCATAATGCTCTTCAACAGTAATTGCATATGTCGTCTTGCTTACGGACTGAACTATTAAATCCTCATCTATTGGACTTACCGTAGGCATCCCAATAATTTCTGCTTTTATCCCCATTTCATTCAGCATTTTTTCTGCTTTCATTACCTCAGAGGTAATGCTTCCGGTGGAAATGATCGTGATATCCCGCCCCGCTTTAATTACAGTTCCCTTTCCAATTACAAACTCCTTCTGCTCAAATAAACACGGTATTTTTGCATTTCCGATCCGCATATAAACAGGTCCCTTATACGCAATCATCGTCTTAACCGCCTCAATAATTTCACCCGGATCCTGTGGTGCCAGTACGACCATTCCGGGAATCATGGACATAACCGCAAAATCTTCAAGAGAATGATGCGTCGCTCCCAAATCAGAATATGATATTCCTCCATTTCGCCCTACAAGCTTCACATTTTGCCTCATATAACCGATATCATTTCTTAACATTTCATATGGTCTGACAGTAATAAATGGGGCAATCGCACAAAATACGGGGATCTTCCCTGTTGTCGCCAATCCGCTTGCCACCCCTACTACTCCCTGCTCCATAATTCCGCACTCAAAATACCGCTCGGGATATTCTTTAATAAATTCTCCAAATCCGGAGCTCTTTCCACTATCTGCCGAGAGGACAACAATGTCCTTATTGGATGCCGCTAAATCAGTCACGGTGCTGCCAAAGGTTTTTCTCGGATCCATAAATTCAATTGCCATGAAAGACCGCCTCCTCTCCTTCCAGTACAGCCAGACTGCGAAGCAAATCCTCTTTTGCATCACACAGTTCTTCCGGTTCAGGAGTCCAGTAATGATATGCGGCTTTTCCCTCGCCCTTCTTTAATCCTTTTGATTTTGTCGTGTGTGCGACAAAAAGAGAAGGCTTTCCTCTTTCCAACGGAATAGAATCCATTGCGGAAATGATCTCATCCATATCATTTCCATCTATATTTTTTACCTTCCAGCCAAATGCCTCAAAGTGCTTGTCAATAGGAGTCATATTCATAATTTCCTCCACCTTCCCGCTAATCTGAAGTCCGTTATAATCAACAAACACTACCAACTTATCCAGATTGTAATGAGCCGCCAATGCCGCCGCTTCCCAGTTAGAGCCTTCGCAAAGCTCTCCGTCGCCCATAATTACATAAACCTTCGAGTCAATCCGGTCTAAACGCATCCCCAATGCCATTCCTGCAGCTATTGATAAGCCATGCCCCAGTGCGCCGGTATTTGCCTCCACTCCTGGTAATTTGTGCATATCCGGATGACCGGGCAGTCTGGATTTCAACTGTCCGTATGTATCTAGCAGTTCCTTCGGAAAATAACCCTTTTCCGCCAGCACGGCATATTGTGCCATGCTTTTATGACCTGCGGACAATATAAACCTGTCTCTATCTTTCTTCTGTGGTTCCTTCGGATCAAAGTTCGTATGATAGAAATAAATCGCGGTCAAAATATCCATACAGGAAAATGCGCCTCCAAGATGTCCGTGCTTACTGGCCTCTAACATTCTTAACACATTTAACCTGCATTTAACAGCCAGCTGTTCCAGCCTGTTTTTCCCCCGGTCAGCCATATTTATCCCTCCACCTCATATTCACATATTTTTTTTATCTTTGAAGCAGATCTGCCGTCAGGATCGTAAATCTGGCTTAAATATTCTTTGACCAGACACTTCGCAGAAGATATTCCGGTTACCTGTGCACCTAATGCAATAATATTAGCGTTATTACTAAGCTGAGCCCTCTGGGCCTGATAAATATCCGTTACTAACGCTGCATAAGCGCCTTTTACTTTATTTGCCGCAATGCTGATTCCAATTCCCGTACCGCAGATCAGAATTCCCCTGTCACAGCTTCCTTCCGCAACCGCCCTTGCAACTTTAATGGCAACATTCGCATACACGGAATCCTCACTTCCAAAATCCTCACAATCATGTCCGAGCTCGCTGACAAATTCCATTAACTCCTTTTTCATATTCATTGCATTAGGATCACATCCAATTGCTATTTTCATAACAGCTCCTCCTATTTCTGGCCGTTAGCAGCATTCATAAATCTTCTCTGATAGCTGGTCACCTGATTCGTTGACGTAAACCTTGCTAAATATTGAGGTTCTGCTGTAATTACAACCTTTCTGTGCATATCGGTGAATTCCGGCTCAGCCAATAACTTGTCAATGGCCGGATAATTATCTTCCCCTTCCATCGAGCATACAATGAGTCGGGATTCCTTTAAATTACAATTTTTAAGAACTCTTAAATTATGCCTCATACCGTCAAGTCCATCGGCACCCTCCGCCTCATTAAACAGCCGGTAATTAATAAGGTGCTTTGCCAGATTGTAGATTTCCCCGCTGCTCAAATCATCAATCACTTTCAGGAAATCATTCTTGATCAGATACGCCTTCAATAAGTCTATGACTTCCTGCGAACCAGTTGCCTCAAACATCTTTACATAATCACTGATCCGGCCTGACTGCATATACCTGTGTCTCAAAAATGTATTAATAAAATAAGGGCGCGCCTGCAAAGCCAATTGTGTCTGATAAGGTTCAAACATCAGTGTAAAGTTTACTCTGTAGCCGTGTTCATGAAGCTTTAATGCCAGATTATGGCCTCTAAAGGCCTCCTTCGTTTCAATCTCATCATAACGCTTATCCAGTGTCTTATCTCCGCTCAGCAACTGCTGTACATTTTCAGGTGTGACGGCGCCTGTATGAGGAACTTTAATAACAATACGATGCTTCGAAAAAATTTCTTTAAACTTCTCCGCTTCTTCCAACAGCTTACTAAAATCATCCTCAAACGGATTATTCAGCTCGACGCTGACATCACAGCCCGGACCAAGTATCTTAGCAAGCTCCGTCATGACCTCATCGCGGTTTTTATAAACATTTCCGATATTCGCCTTCGGATTATTAATAAATAAATCATAAACAATGCCCGGATTACACGTTAAATTGGCAATCAGTCTGCTAATCGGCTTAACCTCATATGGATTTGCACTATCCGCCGAGAATAATACGTTAGTCGGTCTGGGTATTCCGTTTACATCATAGGAAATATCCCTGACCAGATCTACCTTGACCAATCCGTCTTTTTCAATCAGCAGCTCCCGCCTGAAACCTGCCGGGGTCTCTCCCTCATTAACAGGAAACGTCTGAATAACATCCTTAAATTGATCCGAAACTCCGATAAAATTTACATTATTTCTTTGAAGCAGCCGAAACTCATCAGGCAAAAGCTCCATATCTAATACTCGGTTTACGTATTCTTCTTCTCCACGCACAATTTCTGCGTTAAGAGAACTCAAATTAAAATTTAACATACTTTATCCTCTTTCCTTTGTCTATTTCATTTGACCTTTATCGCTTATATCCATAATCTTTATATATCTTGTTATATTTATATTATCATACTTGTATATACATGTCAATGCCCACATAGTACCTATTGAGGAACAATGCTGACCCTGCGTGAATCAGATTTCCATTGCTTTACTTAACAGAAACCAATCAAGAAAGCTGCTGATATGATAAGAAAGAATTCCATGCCTCTCAGCCTCCCATAAAATCTGCAGCCTGTCATCCACAAAAATGATCTCGTTTAAACAAATATTCCGCTCACGGCAATAGTTTAAAATTGTAGCATATTTAGGCTGGTCTTCAAATGTAATCAGCCTTTCTTGCATAATCGGATAATACCGGTCCAGCCAGATCTGCTTATCATCCATTTCTTTCTGCGTCCGGCAATGTCCCATAATAATATTGGACCGTGCATGACAATCGGCGACTACCTTCTGCATGAATCGAGAAGGCTGTCTCCTTAAATAAATGCCTTCCTCAATTTCCGACAGAGACGTTCCATTATTTGTTCCGCTGGGATCTGCCAGATGACCGTTGTATCGATAAGCGGCCAATGTGCCGTCTATATCCCAAAAAATATATTTGCCGGCTGTATCCTCAGCTGAAATCATTCCGTTTTGAACCATGTTATCTCCCTTTTCATGAAAAACTAAAGCCTCATCAGCCGCGGACATCCTTCAAACTCCTTTAAAGAAATGCCGCATTCTCCGATATCTCTGGGGTTCGCAACGCCCTTCTTTCCATCCGCGTGATAGTCCGAGCCTCCGGATATGATTAAGCCCCGGGGGGCATAAGTCTGACGTATATACAGTTCAATTTCATTTGGGAGCATTTTTCCGTCATAGCTCGTCTTATCATATGTGTAGCAAGCCTCAATGCCGTCAAGTCCGGCCTCAATAAGTATTTCTATAAATTCTTTTCTACTTCTGACGTTCCCGTTATAGAGAACCAAATCAGAGATCAAAAACGGATGGGCGAGAATTACAATCCCGCCCTGTACATGTATCTGATGAATTACATCTACTGCGTTTGGCTTTTCCCGCTTCAAATTGAATAAACTTGAGTTTTTTACTAACAGCTTTGCGTTTTTCCAATGATCAGCATACCCTTTTCGGGCAATCAACTCAAAAATCATCTTTTTCTGCACAGCTTCCTCCGCTACCCTGATTCCGTCATTGCCTAATACTTCTTCCCACGTAACCGCTATCCCGTTTTCCTGAAGCGCCTTAATCAGCATCTTATAGCTTTTTACCTTGCTGCTGATTGTAAATTGTTCTAAATCTTTGAAAAAAACATCCTCCCATCGGCAGCCAAAACAAACCAAATGCACGTCATCAATCAATGTCTCACAGGATATTTCTATCCCTCTTATCAGCTTCACTTGCCTGCTTTGCGCATATGATAAAATATCCTTTTTCCTCCCATTCACATACACAAATCCGGGAGGCCTCACATCATGATCCGTGATTGCCGCTACTTTCAATCCTCTTTCAGCCGCATGATCAATAAACTCTTTCGGAGAATCATTTCCATCTGATTGATTTGTATGCCCATGTAAATCGCAATCATAATTTGCCAGCATTTTCGACCCCGCTTTCATTTATTTCCAAATACTATTAGATGCTTTTTTATTTCATCTTCGACCGCTCTCTTAACAGCCGTATCAAACTCAAGCGGAGTTACAAACTCTCTTGACAATACAAGCTCCTTCAGTTTATTCAAATACGTATTTTTCACTACCGTTGAAATGTTTACTTTGCGGCCTCCCAACTTTATTAATTTAGAAAACGTATCCGCAGATAGTCCCGAGCCCCCGTGAATGACTACCGGCGTTTCCAGTTTTCCCAGCTGCTCTACTAATTCAAAATTAAGCTCAGGTGCTTCGCGATATACTCCATGTGCGGTTCCAATAGATGGTGCAATCGCATCAACACCCGTCAGGTTAATGAATTTAACCGTATCTTGATATCCCGCATGGACAGCCGTCTCACTTATAATGTCCTCTTCAACTCCTGATATCACTCCTATTTCGCCTTCCACCGCAACACCGCGAAGATGTGCATACTCGACCATTTCTTTTGTATTATGAATGTTTTCTTCTAATGATAAATGGGAAAAATCCATCATAATTCCATCCCATCCGGCATCTGCACACTCTTTTCCAAGAGCCTTCTCTCTGCAATGATCCAAATGCAGGGCAACCTTTACCTCAGAACAATCCCTTATCGCATGAACCATACCCAGCATCTTCTTTACACCATAATGTTTTACAGTACCCGCAGAAGTCTGAATAATGATATTCTTTCCGGCTTTAGATGCCGCACTGATTGCGGCATCTATGGTAAGGTAATTAAATATATTGACTGCTCCAACGGCAATCCCCTTTGTTTTTGCATCCTCTAAAATAGTAAGAAATAAATTTTCCTTCATAAAATCCTCCTTGCACCATCCACTGTCAAAACCCGTCTTACACTAATAATTCCCTGCTTTCCTCAATCGCCTGACGCAATTCCGCCTTCAGACAGGAATCTACCGGAAGCATCGGTTCCCTTGGATATCCTCCTTGATATCCCATTAGGTTCATGCAGCATTTAATACTTGCAACACTCTGACGCGCCCCTGTTTTTTGAGCCGCTCCCTTCAACTTCTCTAAATAAGATTTTGCCTCCGTGCGCTTCCCTTTGCGGAAAAGCCCCATAAATTTTGTACAATACTCAGGAAAATAGTTGGCAACAGAAATTACGCCTCCTTTTCCTCCCTGCTCCATGCAATTCAGTATCGTATTAATTGATCCCGCAAGTACCTCAAAATCAGTGCGTCCTTTAAATGCAAACATATATTCATCCATCATATGACCGGAGGTATCCTTAATTCCATGAATATTCGGATGTCCGGCCAGTTCCCTTACCGCATCTACAGATAAACATACGGAATTCGCAAAGGAGGGCGCGCAATATAGCAGAATCGGATAGTTACTGTAATCTGCTATTTTTACATAATAATTTACCAGGGCTTCATCTGTCATTCTCTTTGCAAAATAACTCGGAGTTAATACAGATAAGTAATCCAGCTTAAGCTTCTCCCGATTTATTCTTTCTATAAATTCCAAGGTGTGGTGCAAGGATTCCCTGCCGACCCCCGCAATTAATGTCTTATCCTTGCCGTGGTATTCTGCGGCATGGGCAATCACCTGATAAGATTCCTCATCATTCAGCGATTTAAATTCCCCATTACTGCCAAGGCACATATACCCTCTTACATCTGTCTGATTCCACTTATCATAATTGCCTTTCATCATTTCAAAATCCAAACTTCCATCCCTGTCAAAAGGAGTGATCGCCGGAATAATAATGCCGCTTAACTTGTTATGCATCAAACTTCCTCCTAGTCGCTTATTCTTTTCATTGAAAAACACTTCCAACAGCAGCTTATTCTGCGTAATATTTAGCCAATTCCACATTGCCGATAATCGGGCAGTCATCTACTACCTCAAATTCATAACCCGGTATTCCCAGATGCTTTAATTTAAGATAGGTAGGCGTTACCATTCCTCCCGATATTTTAATTGTCTTATCAAGCTTCAATACCTCTCTTGCTTCATTAATCGTCGTCAGCAATACTCCCTGTATGCTCCGAAGCAATGCGGCCAGCATCTGCTCTCTCGTAGCGGCAAGTGTCAAACCTGTCCAGGAGGCTGTCTTTTTCTCCAGACTTTGCCGATCACCAGTCAGGTACGGTGTAAAATCAACCTCGTGATCATTGATAAATATTTCGATCGCATGAACAATGTAATCTCTATAGAAATCTTCTTTCTTAATATCTCTGCAAAACTGCTCATAAAACCAATCTACCGCGAATCCTCCGGCCGTCGTAGAATATATTTGCCATAATCCCGGTAATGCCGCATTCCTCAAATAATAGTGTGGATTTACAACCGGCTTGTCCGTCAGAATACTAATCATCTCACTGCTGCCGGCAGTATTCATTATTTTCCCCGCACGTTGATTTTGGGCGCCCATCTGGGCTGCCGCTACATCATTCGTACCTATGGTTACCGGAATTCCCGCCGGTACCCCCAGCATCTGAGCCATTTTAGGAAGAAGTGTGCCATGTACCGTTCCGGGATTATAAATTTCTCCAAACCAATCTTCCTTAAGGCCAAATACCTTCATCAGCTCTTTTGACCACCCCTTTTGCGTCGTCGTTTCATATAACCCCATCATAGAAGCATTTACCAAGTCAACCATCCATTCTCCGGTTAGTTTCTTATGTACATAAGTTGTCAGATGTCCGATTCGATAAGTATTTTTATATACCTCAGGTTCATTTTGCATAAACCAAATAAATGTCATAGCTGAACAGCCCCCGGCAAACGGATAAATTCCCGAAATATTCATATATGCATCTCTGCCCACTACCTGATCTATATAGTCGACCTGTGCCCTGCTGCGCCTATCCATATGCGTAATTATATTAGGATAAACAAGCTCTCCATTTTTATCCATAAAAACCGGCGAAGGAGAAAACGTATCATAGCAGAGGCATCCCACCTGCTTTCTCAAACTGGAATCAAGCTGGTCCGCCGCTTTATACATTGCTCTAAACAGCTCCCGGGCATCAATCTCAGACTTTTCTCCCGGCAAAATAATATAAGAATAATCATGCTTTGCCCAGCCTTTTACATCCCCATTTCTATCCACAATTGATAATTTAACCGCTGATGTACCAAAATCAATAGATAAATATAACATAGCCTTTCACTCCTTGTAATTGTAATTTATCTTGTATATACATATATGTATATCATCGGTTTCTATGCCTTGTCAATAGCTTTCTATAATATCTATCTATAAATAAACGATTGGTTTTGTTAGTTATAGTCATTATTCACAAATCTGTGTGTAATTGAATTCGCTTTTATAGGCTAATTGTGACATAATATATACACTATTCACAAAAATAATTTGACTAATTGACTAAACCATTTTCATGTTGTATTATTCGTATATATCTTGTATATACATGACCGATCTTTATAGCTTAAATTAAATGTGGGAGGTGAAATTTTTATATTTTATCGTATTTATAACTATTACTTATTTAGAAGATTGGAGAAAAAATAATGAAGAGACTATCTAATATTACAGCTTTACAACCAACAGGTATGAGAAAAATGTTTGATCTAGCGGCAACGATGGACAATGTTATCAGCTTTGCACTTGGCGAACCAAATTTTGATACCCCCCAAAATGTCATTGCGGCTGCTAAGGATGCCTTGGACAGAGGTGAAACCCATTACAATGCAAACGCCGGCATCTTACCATTAAGAAATTCTATTGCCAAGAAAATGAAGGAGAATGAACATTTAGACTATGATCCTCTCACCGAAATTCAGGTGACCGTAGGAGGTATGGAGGCGCTGTATCTGACATTAATGGTACTTTTGGATACGGATGATGAAGTCATTCTGACAGATCCCTGTTATACGAATTATCTCGGTCAGATTGTCATGAATAAGGGAGTTCCTGTTCCCATTCCGGTTTATGAAGAGAATGGATTTAATTATACAGAGGAAAGCCTCCGTAATGCAATTACCGATAAAACCAAAGTAATCGTTCTAAACTCCCCTTGTAATCCTACAGGCGGCGTCGCAACCAGAGAAACGCAGGAGATGGTTGCCAAAATTGCCATTGAGCATGATCTTTATGTCATCTATGATGAGGTTTACAAATATTTGGTATATGACGGACTAGAGTTCTTTAATATTGCTTCTATTCCGGGAATGAAGGAACGCACGATTATTATTGATTCCGTTTCAAAATCTTATGCGATGACCGGATGGAGAGTAGGGTTTGCATTGGGACCGGCAGACATTATTGGACATATGCCTAAATTACAGGAAAATTTACTATCCTGTGTAAACACCCCTTCCCAATGGGCGGCAGTAGAAGCATTAGAAGGTCCTCAGGATGCATGCGCCTATATGAATAAGCAGTATCTCCAGCGCAGAAATCTGATTTGTGAGGGAATTAATAAGATCGACAAGCTATCTTGTACGATTCCAAAGGGCGCTTTCTATGTATTTATGAATATCAAAGAAACCGGATTAACCTCCGACGAATTTGCGCTCAGATTATTAAAGGAGGCAAAAGTCGTGCTTTCGGCCGGTTCCGGCTTTGGTGTATCAGGCGAGGGTTACGTCAGAATCGCTTATGCAACCTCTACCGAGAATATTATTGAAGGATTAAAAAGAATAGAAAAATTTGTCAGCACCCTATAAGGTGCTCTAAACTAAAGGAGGAATCTTGTTTATGGGAGATACATCTGCTACTGAAAACACATCGGGCGCTACTGCAGGCACAGAAAACAAAGTAAAGCTAAAAAAAGAATTAAGTGTAGCATCCGCAACATTTGTTATATTAAACTTAATTATCGGATCCGGTATTTTCTTCAAACCACAGGCCTTATTCGCCGCAACAGGGGCACCTGGACTTGGTATGATTTGTCTTTTTGTATCAGGTATTATTACTTTATTCGGAGTATTCTGTGCCGCAGAACTCTCCTCATCAATCCCCAAAACAGGCGGCAAGCAGGTTTGGCTTGAAGAAGCATTCGGCCCTATGATCGGTTATATTGTCGGTTGGGTAGAATCTTTAATCTCCATGCCCGCAATTATTGCAATCTTATGTATTGCATTCGGGGATACACTTACTTCCCTGCTTTCGCTTCCAGCGTATTTGGGGACACCAATCGGCTGCGTGCTCTGCGTATTTTTAGCTATTATTAATATTATAGGGGCAAATTTTAGTGCCCGGTTCGGAAATTTCTTTACTGTCATTAAATTTATTCCGATTTTAGTAATTATTTTCTTTGGCTTAACCTACGGCGGAGGAGGGGGTGCCTCTAATCTGGCACCGATTACCAATCCCGATGTTTCTCTTGCAACCGGCTTCGGTGCTGCTATGCTGGCATGCATGTATGCTTATGAGGGTTGGATTCATGTTGGAAATGTTGCCGGTGAAATGAAAAATCCGGTAAAGGATTTACCTAAGGCTCTGATTTTTGGTACCGTTGGTGTTATCATCGTTTACATGCTGATCTTCACTGCCGACTTATTTGTACTTCCGGCTGATGTCTTGGCAGCTACAAAAACTCCTGTCACGGATGTTGCCATCGTTCTGTTCGGAAAAATGGGCGGTAATTTTTTAAGCTGTGCTATATTATTATCTTTATTCTGTACAATGAACTCTTTATTGTTAGTTTATCCGCGTGTTCCATATGCCATGGGTGTCCAGAACAAGCTTCCGTTTAGCAGCTTTTTTGCCAAGATTCATCCCAAATACGGTACACCCGTAAATTCTATACTTTGGATTACTGCTATCACAATATTACTGTCGTTTTCGGGTACATATAACTCCTTATCTGACATGGCAACATTTATTTTATGGGTATTCTATACGCTGACCTTCGTAGCTGTAATCATCCTGCGAAAGAAGGAGCCAAACAAGGAGCGCCCCTATAAAGTGCCTCTGTATCCGGTAATCCCTATCATTGCGATATTAGGCGGAGTCTATATTCTGGTTACTAACCTGATACAGCAGCCCGCCAATGTAGGTAAGGGATTAATTATAGCAGTCCTTGGGCTTCCGATATATTTTGCCCGTAAAAACAAATTTAAAGATACCTCTGTTATAGATGAATAATTATTACAACAATTACTCCTAAGTTTTATAAATATCTTACTACCCTGGACCCCCTCTATCCATTACTCCGGATAGAGGGGAATTCCTGTGGAACAAAAGCTGTGCTGCGCATATAATAAAATCTGACATTACAAGCTACAAAGCATGTAATGTCAGATTTTATGTAACGTTATTTATATGTCAGGTTTACCTTTATTTTATCTCCACGAAAAACTACCTTTGTATATTCATATGGATTATCATTTTGATCATATAGAATATCCCTTAGCAATATTAACGGATGTCCCTTTTCAACCTCCATAAGCTCTGCTTCTCCCTCAGATGCCAAAATTGATTCCAGTGTCTCCGATACCACCTTTCTGACAACTCCATATTCCCCATTTAGCAATACACACAGCTGCTCTTTTTCAAGCTTTTCTTCCGTAAGCCGCTCGCTATATTCCGCATTCACGTAAGATATATGCAGACTAATCGGTCCGCCTTTTATATATCTCATCCGCTTTACCATAAATACAGGAGCGCCCACTTCAAGGTTCAATTTCTTTGCAACGGTATTTTGACAAGGAACTGTTTTACACTCAATAATCTTTGTTTTGACCTCATATCCCATCTTTTCCAATTGCTCACGTATGCCAATATATGACGGACTGACTGCAACTATCTTTTCGGCCACAAATGTCCCTTTTCCCTGAACGCGATATAATACACCTTCTTTTACCAAATCAGATATAACCGATCTGACCGTCATTCTGCTCAAACCATATATCTCACTTAGTTTGTTTTCCGATGGAATTCTCTCATTTACAGCCCAAGTCCCCGACTCTATTTCATCTACCAATATATCTCTAAGCTGCTGATATAATGGCTTCGGATTATTCCTCTCAAGCATGATAAACCTCCTTTGTAGATATCATAGAGCCATGAGCAAAACTCCACACATCCAGTATTTATGCTGTTTTGTGAGACATAACAAGCCTCTTCATCACTCCGAATATATAACAGCAACCAGCTCCAGCCAGTATAATTAAGTGGTCAAAATCAATAGCAGCCGGACAAAACTGATTGCTTACTTTGTTCTAACTTAAATGTTTTACTTATCTTTAAATATCATAGAATAAATGGTTAGAACTGTCAAGTAGGGCAGTACTTGAGTTTCTTTAGTTTTATCTATGACACCCTAGTCCTCCGGATATCACAGCACACTTTTTTATATAATACCTAACTAAAGAGAACCCCATCTTGTCGACCAGAAGCACTATGGAGATCTTTCAGAATATAGTTTGATCTTTAGCATGAATCGCCTATCTGATGCTGACATCCTGCCGTTTGTGTTTTTCTGCTTCAAAGAATTCTTTAGGCGCCATGTTGAGATGACTGCCCACCACACTGTCAGGAAAGGAAACCAGAAGCTGGTTAAAGGCTGAAATATTACTGTTATAAAAGCGGCACGATGCCTGAAGATGCGCTTCAATATCGCGAATGCCAAGCTGTAGCTCACAAAACTGCTCACTGACCCGCAGTTCGGGATATGCCTCTGCAATGACATTGATCCGTTCTGCAAGTGCATCCATCTGTCCGTTAGCCGCACCGCGTTCAACCATGCTCATACCTTTTCGCAGATGAATCATATCGGCAAGTATCTCTCTTTCATGTCCGGCATACATTTTACAAACATCAAGCATCTTGTTCAGCGTATTATAACGCTTGGTCAGAGCAGCGTCCACTCCCGACTCGCTCTCGTCAATTTTAACAGCCAGCCGGCGGAAGCGGTTACCGGAAGATATCCACCAAAAAATTCCAAGCAATACCGGCACGCCAAGAATCGATAATAAAATAATGGGTGGCATACGACCATACCTCCTATCAAAAATTAATTTTCAATTGAATTAGGAATCAGCAGGCTTATTATAAAAAGCAATATGCCGAATGCTATAAAACAGATGCCGGCGGTTTGCATCGTGCCCACTTATTCAGCCTGTACCCAAGCTCCACCGGACTCCTCATAATAGACATTGCCGCTTTGGTAAGCATATGCACAACCAACGCCCTCATCATCCAGACGATAGAGATAGCACGGCTCTCCCTTGATGTCAGCAATACTGACGAGAACCATCGTATATTCCGTGTCATCCCTGTACTCAGGAATATGACTGCCGGATTTCATAGCATTAAAAGTCTGCTTCGCAGCCTCGGCAGCATTCATGTATTCGCCGGGATCGGCATGATTTTCATATTCCTCGGCATACCCCAGATTCGGGCCAAAATCAAGTCCGTTCCAGTACGCAAGATCATCGCCTTCCGCATCAGGCTCTTCGCCTTCTTCTCCAACAGTGATATCCATCATAAAACTTCGCCTGCCGTCTTCAACAACGATTGTACCTGTAATGGTAGTTGTCCCTGCGCTGTGCGCCGTCACCACACCGTCCTCACTTACCGTGGCCACATCGTCATAAACGGAGAGCGGCTCGGCAATCGAGAAAGCAAACGGATAGGGTGAATCCAATAGTAGCTTGCCGGTAGTTCCGGGTCTCAGGAACGTGCCATTCTCCATCATCACATCCAAAAGAGGACTCGCTTCGGGGGAGGTTTCCGCCTCGGAATCAGCACTTTCTTCCGGTTCCCAATATACTACCTGATCAAGCATGGTCTGTGCCTCGCCAAAAAGAAGGGCAGGCACGCCATCCTCCGTATCAATCCGCCAAACAGCAGTCAGATCACCCGTGACGAGGAAATCCGCAAGCACCGCTCCGGTGTCGTCAAAGGTGGCTGTCACCGGATAAAAATAGTCTAAAACACCACTGTCCTGATAGCTGACAGTATAAGCGCCGAGATTGCCGTTCAGTGAAGTGGCAGCGGTGGGCAGATTTTCAATCAGTGCGATTGCCATCCCCTCGTCCGCTTGGACAAAGGCGTCCATCCATTCATAGGTTCCGTCCGGATTCAGGTCAATGCTGCCCTCATGCGTGACAGTCAGTATTTGACCATCTTCCGCAAGCTGAAAATGAATGCTGTATAGGGTCTCGCCTGTCTCGCTTATGGCTTCATAAGTGCCTGTCAAGTCAGAATTGGCAACAAATACGCCGGAAATATTCATCTCTTCAGCACTGTCCTCGGTTTCGCTTCCCTCCATCATGTCAAAGCCAAACAAGGCAGCACCATCGCCTAAATCCTTGATTTGCAGTGTGGCATTATTGTACTGACTGCCGTCTGCACGTGTAAACGCGCTTGAAAAACCACCCCACCCCGCTGCGGCACCGTTGTCTGGGCCGTCCTGAACGTCAGGTGTTCCGGGAGTAACGGGCTTATCAACATTCCCGATGTCTTCAAGCTCGGAACCTGATTGCTTTGCTTCACTCCCACAGGCCGTGAAAGAGGTAAAAACCAATAGAACACACATAGAAACTGCAATAAATCGTTTCATAAATACTCCTCTCTAATATTAAAATTCTTATGATGATTTGTTCCTGCCTGCCGCGCCAAGAGACATCTGAAGCCTTTCGCCGCCATTCCCTCAATCCAGAGATTCATCCTCCGGCAGCACCGCGGATTGACCGCCGAACAAATCGCCATAAGGGAGCGGCACCCAGCTCTCGCTGCCTGCGTCGCAGACAACCTCGCCGCTGTAGCTTACACCGACACGAAAGATCGGCTCCGCACCATCGCCATAGTCTAATTCAATGCTGTAGACATAAAGGTCTTCTTCATCAAAAGTCTCTACACCCATAAAGCGGAAAATAATATTCCGCCCCGGAGCTCCGGCAGGTGCACCGTGTTGTTTCATCGCTTCCCATGCGGCCTTTGCGCTATCCTGTGCGGAAGGATTTTCGCCGGAATCGCTCGTCTGCATGACAGCCTCCACATAGAATACACCCGTTTCAATTTTCTCCGTGGGAATCCAGCGTTCCCACGCACCGGTAGCATCGGGCATTAAATAAATGTTCCCGCTGCCGTCCACGGCAAGATAGTACATGCTTGCATAGTCCTGCGGATCAAATTTCTCACCCGAAGAGACCGCAAACGTGTAAACAGTCTCATCCTGTACAGCGTCAAGGCCGGTAAATGAGAGATAGAGGTTGCTTCCGGCCGCAATATTGGATACGCCGCTTTGCAGCAGGGCCGTTCCAAGTGTTTCCGCGCAGGTAATAGGGGATAAAGAGAGGTCGGAAGTACTTTCAGATGTGTAAATTTCCACAAGGTACATGTTCAAATCGGACGTCTCGTCAATCAGTCGGGCGGAATATCCCCCGATAGTCAATTCCGGAGGCAAAAAAGCTTCCTCCGGCAATACCGGCTCTGATTGTGTGTCCGCAATTTGCTCTTGCTGCCCTACGTCGCTTGTTTCCTGAGATAACTCCCCTTTGCCGCAGGCAGCGAGGGACAAAGCAAGCATCGCCGCGTAAAATGCAGTCCGTATATTTAGAAAAATTGTTTTCAGAATATCTCCTCCTTTCAAATATATTCTGTTCCTTTAACGGTCACATTGACAGCCAGCCGAGGATTTCCTGCAGAGCAATCCGCGTACCATCCTGCCAGATAATATTTAGGCCATCAGTAATAGGGCGGGGCAGCAATTCCAAATCCCGCAGGCTTTCATAGCCTCGATCCGTTTTGGGCAGACGCTTTGTATCGAACAGAATCAGATGACCGTTATTCAGCTCAATGTCCAATGTCTGGCCGTCTAAAATGTCTACCCGAGCAATTTTAAGCATCTTTCACCGCCTTCTTTCCTCCTGGTCTGCTTTCATGACCCGGTACAGTTTCAGCATAGCGAAAAAAATTTCTTCTATGTAAAAAGTTAAGAAATCTTATCTTTTTTTAAAAAATTTTGCAGCATTCCAATTTTATATAAAATGCGATACAATAAACTTCAAGAGAGGAGGCAAAGAAATGAAGAAAGCAAAGCTATTGCTGATTGAGGATGAAACCGATGTGTCGGAGATCAACCGGGAATACTTTGAGGGGCAGGGCTATGAAACCATATGCGCTCCCACGCTCGCGAAAGCGCGTTTTTTTCTGGAGGAGCATGCTCCCGACCTGATTCTTTTAGATGTGATGATGCCAGACGGCTCCGGCTTTGATTTCTGCACAGAGCTGCGGCAGAAAACAAACGCCCCCATTATCTTCCTGACATGCAGGAATGAAAATGAGAGCGTAGTGAAAGGACTGCTGAAGGGCGGGGATGATTATGTCACCAAGCCCTATGATTTGAATGTTCTAAATGCGCGTGTTGCGGCGCAGCTTCGACGCAACGGTTTTATGTCTGCAGGAATCATTGAGCTTCCGCCCTTAACCGTTGATTTTCTGGCAGGTGAAGCGGTGCTGGACGGAGAGCGCATAGCACTGACGCTGAAGGAATTACAGCTTTTAGGCTGCTTTGCCCTCTTTGCCGGACAGCGCCTGAGCCTTACAGATATCTATCGCCGGGCATGGGGGGCACTGTCTCCGGGCGCGGCCGGAACCGTCAAGACTCATGTGGCCAATCTGCGCAAAAAACTTCAGTTGGATGAACGAGGATGGTTTGAGTTAACAAGCGCCGGAAAAAGCGAATACATATTCAGCAAGATACGCTATTAACGCACGCAGGGTGGCAGCGTAAAGAATACGGAAGTCCCTTTCCCCTCCTCGCTCTTAAGCCAAATCGTTCCCCCGTGCTGCTCCACAATATGCCTGCAGATGTACAGTCCCAATCCGGTGCCGGTATCCTGACCGCCCCCGGATTTTTGTTTTTTGCCGTAGCGCTCAAACAGATACGGAATCCGCTCAGGAGCAATCCCCGTGCCGGTATCTGAAACACAGACAAGCAGCTGATTTTTTTGCTGTTCGGCAGAGATCGTGATTTCTCCCTCAATGGTAAAACGCACCGCATTGGAAATCAGATTCACAATCACCTGTGAAATTCTGGCAGGATCGGCGAAAAGATCGGGAAGTCCCCGATCAATATGAATTTTTAAACGGTTTTGATTCTTATTCAGCATGGGATAATGGGTTTTTACAGCAGCATGGATGATTTCATCCAAATGGCAGCATTCCGGCTCCATCACCATACGGCCCTCCTCCATGCGGGTCACGTCCAGAATCTGTCCCACCATCAGGGACAGCCGCTCTGCCTCAGAGGATATGAGCGTCATGCGACGGGAAATCTCAGTGCTTTCAGGCTGCCCTGTCTTTTCCGCAAGCTGCCCGGCAGTCTGGGCATAGCCGGACATAACGGTCAGGGGTGTTTTCAACTCGTGTGAAACATTTCCCAGAAATTCCGTTTTCATCTTATCAAGACTTTCCAGCGCCAGCTTTTCCGCAGCCAGCTTCCGCTCCGCTTCCTTTGATTCCTCCAGCACCCGGTTGTTCATCAGGTACAGGGAAAATACTTGTGCCAGTGCAAAGATCAGCATAGTTGCCTCGCTGACCGGCAGATTTGTTTTTGCATCTCCAAACACATCAAGATACATCAGTATGTCTGCCACGGCGGAAATGAAAAAAACAGAGATCCCGTACAGTACCGTTATTTGCTCTCTGATCGGATGGCGAAGGTTCCAGAAAACACCGGCAAGTCCCGGAATGATGCACAAAATCAGCAGAATCTGGTAATAGATCAGCATGGAGGTGTAAAAATAAGAATCTCCGAACAGGACGCAAATGCCATAGATGCCGGAGCCGATCAAGGCTGCTGACTGAACCGCTTTTAAACGGTTTCCCAGCACATATTGTCCTAAATACAGGGAAAGAAATATCGTCAGCAGCACCACGCTTAAATACTCCAGCATAAAAGAGAGATTCCCTGCTATCGGAAGATAGGTCCACGCCTGACTTTGGATGCACTCCCGCAGAGCCATGGCTACACAGGCCAGTGCAAAATATAAGGTTGCTCTTGTACGCGCCAGCAGCAAATAGATGCCCATGAGAGAAAGCGCCGCGCTCAGCAGCGCACCCATGACCAGCAGTCCCTTGATACGATCTGCGGCAAAGGAATCGTCTGCTTCATCCTGTCTGTCCAGGCTGATTTGTGCAAGTGACGCGCCTCTTTTTGCGTGATAAAACTGGGCACTGTTTAGAATAATGTCCATCTTGCCTTTTACGGCAGAAGCGTGGACGGTAATATTATTTTCCCAAACCTCCGTATCCTGCTTCACAACTCCTAGTTTTCCGGTCTGACCGGCCAGTCTTCCATTGACATACACCCGCATGGCATGGCGGCCGGCAACCTTGCATGTGAGTGTATAGATATCGTTGTTATCCGGAAGCAGCAAAACAAAGCGTTGCGAAAGGTAATCTGCATGGATTTCGTCATAGCGGCGGGTACTCTCAAAAACCGCCTGATCCGCGATGTCCGGAGTCAGATAAGTATTGGGATAGTAAGTTTCCGGCGCAGCAAGGAGAACCCGTGTTCCAGTCATATCCTCAATGCCGGACAGATCGTACACACCGCCATTTCCCATAAGCATTTCATTTTCAGGAGGCTCCGACAAGCGGACCAGCACCATCATCAAAATAACAGTGAAAAGCGCCGCCGCGAGGATAAACAGCAGCTTATGCTGATGCAAAATCCTTGTAAAACACAGGCGCATTTTTGTTTTATCCGGCATAGTGGAGGCCTCCTTTCACAAAATTTACGCTATCATAATAGCATAATGACTTTACATTGTCACGCAGGGCACCCAATCAGATAATCAAGCAATTTTTAATTTCAAATATAATATTTAAAACAATAAAGAAAATGTAAAAAACTATTGACATTTTTAAAATTAAATAGTATCTTGAAAATGTAAAATACTTTTGACATCGCGGAGGCTGAATTATGAGAAAAATGGATGAGATGGAATCAAAAATAAACCAGAAAGGAATCAAGTGGAGTTGGGCCTTTATGGTGTTCTCCCTTTTAATATGGGGTGGATATAACTACTTTATGAGCCAAGAAACGTCGCTTCCTTTATTCCTGTTCGGACTACAGTTTTTGGTCTATTTTTTAGTTACCGGCATTGAAAAGATAAAGGTTGACAATGACAATGGTAAGAAACAAATCCTTATTTCACTGGGGGTAGTATTTTTACTAATTATATTTGGTATAATCCTGTATCTCACTACCGATTATTGAAAATTATGAAGAATAGCATACGAGAACTACGCAAACAAAAAAATTATAGGCAGGAAGATTTAGCTACAGCATTAGGGGTCACAAGACAAACCATAAATGCGATTGAAAATGACAAATATGATCCCACTCTGCTATTAGCCTTCAAACTGGCGATTATTTTGGAAACGACAGTGGATGAACTATTTAAACCTGACCCAAACCACACTAAAATAAATAAACTGCATTGCGGCATATAAAAAAGCTGCAAAAGAACAAGCGGTTATAAAATGAATTTATCAGAGAATTAATCAAAATGAGAATCTAATCAAGCAATTTTACCATTGTTTCAGAAAATAATATTATCTATAATAAACCATTATTACATTAAATAAGACAAGCGAGGGTAATGCCATGAAAGAATATCTATTGAAATATAACCAGCACAATATTGCTGTTTACGAAAGCGGCTTAGGCCATATTCCTCTTGTTTTGCTGCACGGTGGTGGGAGGTTCTATTATTACTAAATCCCACTTCTCAATAGGACACTGTCCTAATGGGCAGGGCGCATATGCTGGTCATATGCACTACTTGACACTTTATAAAATTGCCAAAGGCGTTTCTAAGTACTTGACAATTAGATATAACGAGTGTAATATGAAAATGCTATATAACGCTTGTCATATGGGGGCGATAATCTTGAATGTAAAAGTTGACAAAATTTCAGAGGCAGAAGCAGAAATTATGAAAGTGATTTGGGAGTATAAAGGCCCTGTCACCTATTCTCATATCCGCACCGTATTGACACAGCAAAAAGGATGGGAAAGCCCAACTGTCAATACATTGGTAAACAGATTGGTCAAAAAGGGAGTTCTGACACAGGATAAAAAAGAGGTTTACTACTATACTGCGGTCATATCCGAGAAAGAGTATACACAAGCGAAAACGGAGTCTTTTATTCAAAAAGTCTATGGAGGAAACGTCAAGGGTTTGATGTCTGCCCTGCTTACCTATGAAAATATAACACAAGGGGATTTGGCAGAATTACGCTCACAGTGGAAAAATGAAGGGGAACATCATGAATGACCTACTGTTATTATGGCTGTCTCTCTCTCTGTCTGGTTCTTTGGTTGCCTTGACACTCATTTTGTTAAAGCCACTTTTACAGCGGTTCAGCAGAACATGGCAATATTATATATGGCTCCTTGTTATTCTGCGATTGTTGATTCCGTTTAGCCCTGATTTAAGCATTGTTGGTAGTCTATTTCAACAAGTGGAAACACATTTTGCCGTACAATATACGCCAGTGGAGGAATTGTCAGAAATCAACCATTCAGATTTTGCCGCAACCCAGAATATGCCCGGCTTAGAAAATAATACTCCACAAAAATTCCCGGCAGTCGTAACTGATTTTTCATTCGTAAAAAATCATCTCTTGGGTACTATATGGTTGGCAGTAGCAATAATTTTGCTTGTCCGAAAAATATATGGATATGTACAATTTATGAAAGCTGTTAAAAAGGAAAGCAAGATAGTTTTTGACGGTCAAATGCCCGCTGCTCTCAAAAAGGTAAGTACAGCAATGGGAATAACGAAAAGAATATTCGTGTGTACGAATTCTCTTGTCAGGGCTCCAATGCTAATAGGCATAATAAAACCAATGATTGTTTTGCCAGCCAAGGCTATTAACACATCCGAATTGGTGTATATTTTTAGGCATGAGTTGACGCATTACCGTCGTATGGATTTTCTTTATAAATGGCTTGCGGAAATTGCAGTATGTCTACACTGGTTTAACCCTTTCGCCTATTGGGTAAAAAAACAAATTAACCAAGACTGTGAATTCTCATGTGATGAAACTGTAATTTCCTGTTTGGGTGATACAGAACGGCAGACCTACGGTGAAACCTTGCTAAATTCCATTATGATAAATAATTTTGGCAGAGCAGATATTGTTTCACTTTCGTTAAATGAGGACGGAAAACTAATCAAAGAACGGTTATATGCGATTATGCAGTACCAACGGAAATCTAAATTCATTGTCTTTATTGCTGCTATTTTAACCTCTGTTTTACTTTGCGGTACAGTTTTTGCCGGAGCCTACACGGTGGCAGCAGTAGAAAATGTAAAAACAAGTGCAGTTGCCAGCCCGATTCGTATTAGCAACAAAGACCTCGCACCGGGAGGTAAAATTTCGCTAGGTTCACAGAGTTTACTTTCCGGCACTCCATGTCAAGTCTTATTGACTTGGACTGGCAACGGTAATCTCACTGTCTTATGCACCTCATCAAAAGGTGTCGAAAAATCATATCCTTTTGAAAAAGGCAAAGTAACAACATTTCAGATTGACGTTGATGATGAGTACACGATTGCTGTAAAGAATAGCAGCACCAGTAGAATCGAAAATGTTAGTGGTTCTATTCGTTTTGATCAAATCGCACCAAACCAGCAATCGCAAAATACAAATATCCCTGCACAATTAAACACGTCAACTGTGCAGACTGTTGTATATGAAGATGTTGAAATGCGCCGATACGAGGATGAGAATGGACACCCTTATATCCATGACATTAAAACGAACAATACCACAAAGAAAATCGTAGGCTGCCAATATGGAATGCTTGCTTTTGACAAAGACGGGAACCCTTTAGAAATAGACTGGTGGAGTTTAGATACAGAAATGGATAACACATATTTCTATCTTTATGAGGGAGATTCAGCCGTAATCGCTTCAGATGAAACCTCTGATGTAATCGGTGGATGGTCGTTAAATTTTTTTGGCGAAGATTTAATGGTGGATAAGATAGCCTATGTGCTATGCTGCGATAAAGAGATTACCTTCGAAGATGGTACTGTATGGAAAAATCTTGATTTTGAAAAATGGCTCGCCACTTATGGGGGTAAAAAAACTGATGTCAATGCTTTAAAAAACTACTATCCTTATGAGCAGGAAATCACATTTTAGGTATTATATGAATAACTACGATCTTCCCCCAGTCTTAATACTACTAAGAGCGTTAAGAAAAGAGATAAATCTATAATAAAATTTACCAACGGAAGTAAAAACCGTTGTTTCAACGGCGGGATAATACATGCGTTAATCATGGTCGATTGTAAGCAGCGGTTTTGATAGAATCAAAGCTGCTGCTTTGATTTGTAAAAATATATGGCAGAGGATGTGATAAGTGTGCCCTTTTTTAGTCCAGCGGCTTTGGGATAGGAGGTTTTCCATGTATCCGAAGCCGCTTTTAATTGTCCATGAGGGGCCGCCACCTTACCGTGACGGCTTGGCATAGCTGATGTTTTAACTCTACATAATTTAAACCCTCGCAACTTCGGGGCAACTTGGCCCGAAGTGCCATACTGTCCCGGCTGTCGTTCCCCGCCCTACTCCATTCGATTCCGGAAGCCCCTAAACCCAAAAATCGAATGAAGGATTATCATGATAACTGTGAATTTGAAAGACCTTTACTACTGGTGCAAGGAAGATGTTTTTGTAGAAATAAGGCCCATTATACTTTAGACATGGGCGATGCCATTGCAAACGAGTGTGTTATTAAGCCGGAAACGCCGGAAGAAATCTACATGACCGTAGCTGCTCCGTCGATTCGAATTTTCCATTTTGCTCTTAATAGACAGTCTTATTATTTTTTTGCTTTTACATGTAATATAAGAGATAGTACCAAGCATGTTGCAGTTGGTGGTAAAAACCATACGCTGTGAATTAAAGCATAAAGATCGGCTCCTACAGAACCATAAGGGTCATACTCTTGAATATTGTAAATATAAAATAAACCTCCGAGATAACACAATAATAATGCAATTCCAATACCAAGTAAAATTCTTGACCCGATATTTTTCTTCATTTTCATTTGGCAACCCCCTTAACGTATCATAAATGATGAACATCTAATTTATACTAACTATCATACAGTATTTTACTCAACATCACAATCCTAACTCACTTCGGGCCAACTTGGCTGAAAAATGAAAAAGTAAATTCCACTCCCCCTTAGACTAGTAGAGTTTACCTTTTCACAGTTAATATTTACTCTTTCATACAACTACCAAACATCAAAATAACGAGATAGACAGCCGACAGAAAAGTAATGTAATATATCTTGACATTAAGCATCATTTGTATTACTTTCAATAATACAAATGATGCTTAATGAATTGGTGGAGGATAATAAATGATAATCAAACTAAATACAGCAGGTTCAACACCTATCTATGTACAATTGCGTAATCAAATTGTTATGGGAATAGGTCGAGGAGATTTAAAAATTGGACAGGGATTACCTACTGTCCGACAAATGGCTGAAGATATTGGTATTAATATGATGACAGTAACAAAAGCTTATACCATTCTCAAAAATGAAGGCTTTATTGAAATTGACCGTCGTCACGGAGCACAAATAAAACCAACAGCACTTTTAACTGGTGATTTTACTGAAAAAATCGAAAGCGAATTAGCTTTACTAATTGCTGAATCATCACTTAAGGGAATTAAAAAGGAACACTTTTTAAAAATGTGCGATGAAATGTTTGACCACTTGAATATTTCGCAAGTAGCGGGAGGAAACATATGATTTCTATTGTTATTAACTTATTTGTTACACTGGTGGTTTTAATTACTCTTATTCTAACGAACAAAACTGCTGAAAAGGCAAATGGCAATATTCTTCTTGGAGTATCACTTCCTCATTGGGAGCTTCACAATAATGAAGTACAAAAAATCATTCAAGAATATCATAAAACATCTAATTTAGCAGGTGTAATATTCTTTTTGCTTATACTCCCTCTTCTAATTATTTCAAAATACGTATCGATTAGTATATTATATATTTTAGCTTGGTGCTGTTTGCTTTTCTTTGTAAATAGTCTTATTCAAAGAAGGTACTTTAATAAACTATACACATTAAAACAACAAAACAAATGGTATGTCGGTGAAAAACATATTCTTAGTATTGACACTGAAGTAAGCAGATTGAAAGGGAAAATGCCTACTTCGCCGTTTTGGTTTTTCCTAGCTTTTATTATTTCCATAATACCTATCATACTATTGTTATCTAAACAAGAGTATGATTTTTCCTCTTGGATATTTTCAATTTGCTCACTGCTAAGTGTAGTAATAGGGTTCCTAGCCTACATGGTGGTTACAAAAGAGCGGGTTATCATATATTCAGAAAATACAGAAATAAATCTTGCCCTGAATCAGATTTACAAACACCAATGGTCAAAATGCTGGATTTTGCAAGCTCATATTGGAAGTATCCTTTATACGCTCATGTTTTTCTTAGTTCAATATAATGCACTCGATTTATTTGTGATGATGGCATTGCTTGGGATATCTACCTGTTTAACCTTTGCACCTATTCTATCGGCATATTATACAGTAAGAGATGAACGTCATAATCTACTCTTATTTACTTCGGAAGAAGTTTACAGTGATGAAGATCAATATTGGGCAACAGGAAATTACAATAATCCAAATGATAAACGTGTTTGGGTTGAAAAGCGCATTGGCTTTGGAACTACAGTTAACATGGCATCTGACTTTGGAAAATTGACAAATGTTTTTCTAACCGTAATTGTAATAGGCACAATAGCCCTTGCAAAGTTTGTAATGCCGCTGGATTTTGGTACTGTGGAATTTGAGATAATAGATAATATTGCTTATATCAATGCCCCTATGTATAGTGACAGTTTTTCAATGAACGATATACAAGAAGTTAAGCAGGTAGACATTTTACCTAAATTAAGCAAACGCAATGGAGGAGATAGCGAGATTTTTTATGTAGGGAGTTTTGCTGTACAAGGATATGGAAATTGCTCAGTATACGTCCATCGAAACAATTCTCCCTACCTTGTTATTACGCTTTCAGATAGAATTGTTATCCTTAATGGAAATACACCAGAGAAAACAGAAATATTTTACTCGCTATTAGCAAAATAATGCTCACTCAATATTATTAAGTTTTGAATGTACTGTCGAATGACATATAAAAAAACCGTCGTTCGACAGAGAAAGTATTATGCCCTTTCTTAGAATAAAGTAGCTTTGAGATGGGAGGTTTTCTCATGTATCCAAAGCAACTATTTATTGGTTGGGAGGAGTCGCCACCTTGTAGTGTCGGCTTGGCATAGCTGATGTTCTAAAGCTATATAATTTCAAAAGATCATATCAAAAGAAGGGCGGCTACTGCGCCCATTTTTCATATGAAACCGTTCGAGTTTTTTCTCGGATAGGTGTCTTTTTATTTACTCACTTTTGGGACAAGACCTCGTGTAACTTCGGGCCAAGTTGGCCCGAAGTGCCGTACTGCCCCGGCTGTCGTTCGCCGCCCAGCTCCATTCGATTCTGGAAGCCCGTAAACCTAAAAAATCGAATGGAGGATTAACCATGATAACTGTCAATTTGAAAGACTTTTACTACTGGTGCAAGGAAGATATTTTCATAGAAATCACCGAGGAAATGCTGACTGCTGCCCTTAATAATACTTTGAACGAAATACAGCAACGCCGCTTAAAGCTGTATTATTTTGATGGTATGCGGTACAGCCAGATTGCAAGAATGAAAGGAGTGACCGACGGGAGTATAAGCGGTTCGATTAAATCCGCTCTCAGGCGGCGTTCCCCCTCGGAGAGCCCACGGGACACTTTGCCGCGAAGCGGAAAGTGTCAGAGTGGGTCATATACTTCCTTGAAGTATATGACCGTCGCCGTTGCTTAACATAAGCCGAAAATTGGATAAACGGATTATGCTAATAAAAATTTACTTGCTTCCCTCAAACTCAATGAAGATAGTTTATCTTTATAACGTTCCAGAAAGTCACGAACCCATTCAGGATTTATCTTGCTATAATCCCGCAAGCTCCAGCCTATGGCCTTGTTAATAAAAAATTCATCGGTTCCAACATTGTTACAAATGATTTCTTCAAGCAAAGTGGTATCTGTTTTCTCTTTATACTTCTGCTGAAAATCTATAGATGCACGACGTAACCAGATATTTTCGGATTGTGACCACTGCCGCATTTCTTCCTTTAGATAAGGATATTTTAACACAATAGTTCCTACGACAGAGTCTAAGTTGTCAACTGTTTCCCACCAAGATTTTTTAGTAATCAAGTCTTGTATTTTATTTATATCGGTATCCAAAAGCTTTTTTTCATGAAAACGGATATATTCTATCGCAATGTATTGTGCTTCACGGTATGGATTATCCCAACACAAGAACACAAATTTCCAATCAAATTGGAGTTTACGGCTTTGTTGAAGATATGGTTTGATGTGTTGCTTTAGGGTTGGTTTAGGTATACCCAGAAATGAAAAACGGTTTTGCATATATGCAGACATCTTTGATGCTTGTTCAATATCCTGCATTTTTTCCAACTGCTCAAAAACGCCCTGATACCACAAAACTACGCACCTCCATTTATGATAATTAATATTAAAAAACCAACTTGTTGATTTAATTATACTGCTTTTATTTGAACAACACAATCCTAACTCACTTCGGGCCAACTTGGCCCGAAGTTCCTTTTTGCCCGAAAACCTGTCAAAAGACACAGGGAAATATACATCACTCGCGGCTTCATCTCATCTTACTTTCACCTTATACCGCAAGGATGAATTATTTCCCATCATACCATAATCAGATATCGTGCCTGCTGCGCAATTTTTACTTTATCAAATCTTCTTTGCCCGTCTTACCGAGATAATAATAGAAAATAAAACAATTAATCCATATGCCATTCTTTGAACACCAAACGGAAGATTCAAAGCAACGAGAATACCAAGCAAAATCGTAATGGTAAGAGAGCCTGCAATAGAGCCGATATAATTTCCGCTTCCGCCCAGCATGGAGGTTCCGCCAATTGCAACAGCCGCTATGGATTGAAACTGATAGGTATCACCCATTGCCAAGTAATAGGAACCTACCTTACCCGCCATCAGCATACCCGCAATTCCTGCTGTCATCCCACTGATTCCATACGCCAAAGTAATCACGGTATTCACCCGGATACCTGAATAATTTGTAACGATGGCACTATTTCCGACAGCAAACAACTTACGGCCAAATTTCATCTTAAACAGTAATATCACGAATATCGCAGCAAGAACAAACCAAATCACTACGATAATCGGTATCCCCAAAATCGAACCTTGTCCAATGGTAATCATAAATTCAGGAGCAGACTGTCCCGGAGCCCCCTGCGTAATTGCAACCAAAGCTCCCTGTAAAATAATATTCATTCCAAGCGTCATAACAATTGCCGGAACTCTAAAATACGATATACAGAATCCATTGATGGCTCCCAGACCAAATGTTACTAATAATACCAATGGAATTGCCCAAATAAGACTGGCATTATTGGAATCAATAAAGTTTGTTACCAGATAGGCTGCTATTGTCATCATCCATGCAACAGAAAGATCAATCCCTCCAGTAATTACAACTAACGTTTGTCCGATTGCAACAAAGCCGATCAATGCCGATTCAATAAAAATTGTTTTAATATGAGCCGGACTTGCAAATCCCGGCATATAAATTGAGAAAGCGCCAAACAGAATAAACGCAATCAAATAACAAAATACGATAGACTGGTTTTTCTTGATTACCCTGCTGAAACTCATTATTCTGTCATCTCCTTTCTTTCTCTGACAATCTCAGATACTGTCGAAAACAATACTGCTATAATCAGCAGTGAGCCTTGCAATAATGTTGACCAATAGGACGATGCTCCCGCAAATACCAATAAATCATTAATCATTTTATACACAAGCACCCCAATGATTGTCCCATATTGTCCGCCGATTCCGCCCGTCAAAAGGGTTCCTCCGATTACAGTCGCACCAATCGCCTGATTAAAAAAGCTCTCTCCGGCAGTCGGCGAACCGGTTGCTGTCACCGCCACACGATACAGTCCGCACATTGCCGCAAATAAGCCGGATGCGGCATAAGCAAACAGATTTACCTTCATTGCGTTGATACCATTCAAAGAGGCCGCATGCGAATTATTACCAACCGCATAAAGAGAAATGCCGAGTCTGGTTTTGCGGAACCAAGTCCATAAAATCAAACAGAACAGAATAATAATTGTTGCAATTGACAGTTTGCCTCCAATACGATAAGTCAATGTATCAATAAATCCTTCCGGTACATCTCCGCCGTCTTTTGGAAGGATCAAATAGGCAATTCCTCCGCAAATATACCAAGTACAAAAAGTAACGATGAATGGCTGTACCTTTAATTTTTGTATAATAAATCCATTAAAGGTTCCTACACCAAGACCAATTGCTAAACATAGGATTGAAATCAAAATAATGGAAGTCATACTTTCTCCCATATACATTGCCGCAAAGCTGCTGACAAGACTGATCACACCGGCAATAGAAAGATCAATTCCCCCAACAAGAAGCACAAATGTCTCTCCAATTGCCGCAAACATCAGTGTAATGGCAGCCTCAGCCTTAAGGCTCACCCAGTTTAATGTCAAAGTGTTTGGCTGTAACCACAACGTAACAAGTTCTAATATGACAAACAGAATAATGGAGACTTTCGCAGGCGATTTCCAAAACGCTGATTCTTTTATCTTCTTCATTTTCTTCCTCCAGTCCTAAATTGCTTTTTCTCCGACAGAAACACGTATGATGTTTTCCCTCGATACAAGTTCTCTATCCAGACGTCCGACAATAGAACCGTTGTTCATAATAATAACACTGTTGCATACATTCATTAATTCCTCTGAATCTGTCGAATAAAATAAAATAGCTTTTCCTTCTTTCGCGTACTGCTTTGCCATATTAAACATCTCTTTTTTTGTTCCCACATCGACGCCGCGTGTAATGTCATACATTAAAATAATATCCGGCTCCGCTGCAAGTTCTTTCGCCAATACAACCTTTTGTTGATTACCGCCGCTTAGCGTGCCTACCAAAGTCTCGGGAGATTCCGCTTTTATGGAAAGTGATTTCATGCTTTGTTCAACAATAACCTTCTCCTTGCGATTTGATAAAAAAGGGCCCGTACATATTTTATCCAGACATGTCAATACAATATTTTCCCGTACACTCTGTTTTAAAATAACTCCTTGCACTCCTCGTTCCTCAGGAATCAGGGCAATGCCTTCTTTCATAGCAATGGAAGCATTCCTCAGCTTCAAATTTTTATTTTTTATTTCTATTTCTCCCGTATAGGGAAGCATCCCGAATAAACATTTAAATAATTCTGATTGTCCCTGACCTGCCAGGCCGCCGACACCAAGAATCTCACCCGCATGGATATCCAGATCAATTTTCTTCAGTTTATGACCACTGCATACTTTTTTCATAGATACCAAAATATCCGCTTTTGTAAATTCTTCCTTTACCGGATAGTAACCACCAATTTCACGGCCCAGCATTAAAGATACCAATTGATTGGGTTGTGCTTCATTCATAGAAAGATCTGCCACATCTGTACCCGCTCTGTACACAATGACTTTTGTACATAATTCTTTAATTTCATCCAGTCTATGAGAAATAAATATAATTACCTTTTTTTCATTTGATAAGCGCCTGATAATATTCATCAGCCATTTCGCCATTTTATCTGATAATGCGGAGGTTGCCTCATCAAAAATAATAATGTCTCCATCTCTGTTCAGTGCCTTTAGAATCTCTAAGACCTGCTTTTGAGATAATGATAAATCCTTTATTTTTGTGTTCGGATCTATCTGTTCCACATCATATTTTTCAAATAGTGCAATGGTGTCTTTTTCCAGTTGCTTGTAGTTAACCCTGCGTATGTGATCTACCTGATAAAATCCTAAAAACAAATTTTCTGCAACTGTCAGCTCGGGCACCAAGCTCAGCTCCTGATAAACTGCACAAATCTTTTTCTCTATTGCATCCTTTGTGCTGGTTACCTCTATTTTTTTACCCTCAAAATAGATTTCTCCCGAATCCGGCCTGTATTCACCGCAAAGCGTCTTTATTAAAGTGCTTTTACCGGCGCCATTTTCACCCAATAGCGCTACAATATCACCCCTGTCTGCATTAAAGCAGGCATTGTCAAGCGCTTTTACACCGGGAAACGATTTGCAAATATTTTTCATTTCAAAATCTGGCATCGTGATTCCTTTCTAAAAATGAAAGGGCTGCCTTTGAATAACAGCCCTCTCACTTTTATCGTTTATTATTCGCCTGTTACAACACTCATTGGAATATCTAAGCCAAAAGTGCTTGGTACCGCAGGCCAAATAAGTTCGTCCGGTTGATCGTTAAAATAGTTCACACCTTCTTCAAAGATGTCAATTGGAACGTCAGAGAACTCTCCCATATCATATTCATTTGAAGTTGCAATAAAAGCACAGTCAACAATCGTTTCTTCCGCCATCTCTTCACCATCCATAATTCTGATGGCATAGTTTAATGCGATTGCACTCAGACCTGCAATATAAACATCAATAATGCCCTGCGCATCATTTTCCATCAAAGCCTTACCATTTCCATTATATCCGCCGCCGCAGCTCACCGGAATATCCAGACCTGCTTTTTTAAATGCATTGATGACAGAAGCACAATATCCCTGCGTGGTTACCGCATCAATATCCGGATTTGCGGCAATTACACTTGCCAGTGCCTGCTCGCCCTCAGATAATCCATAGTTGCTAAGATAATCGGACGCAATCTTAATTCCGTCGTAGCTTTCAAATACTGCCTTTGACGCATTATATTCTAACTCTGCCTCGGCTGCACCCTGAAGGCCCTGATCCAGCACAACATTGCCTGCTCCGCCAATTGCCTCGGCCATCCATGTTGCTAAAATACTATAGGATCTTCCGCCATCAATACGAATATGCCATGCATTTTCATTTGATACGGATGCCGGCTGATCAAATACCACAACCTTGATCCCTGCATCACAAGCACGTTCAATTGCCTGATTAACACCCGTTTCAGAAGCCGGATCAACAAGAATGCAATCATACCCCTGCTGAGATAAAGCATCAATAGAAGCTGCCTGAGATTCCGCATCATTTTCGCAGTTTACGATTGTTAACTCACATCTGCTTGCATAGGGTTCCTGAGAAGCAACATATTCTGCAATTCTTTCCATCTGCTGACGCCAATCATTTCCCATAAAGGAATTGCTTAAAGCAATTTTATACTTTTGGCCTGTCGGATTCACCTTTTCCGTATCAGTCTTTCCATCGCTTGCCTCTGCTGCTTCTGTCTCGGCTGCAGGTTCTGCTGCTTCTGCTTCTGCCTCGGCTTCGGGTTCCGCTGCCGTTTCCTCCTCTGCTGCCGCTTCCGGAGCTGCTGCTTCCGGAGCCGCTGCTCCCGTACTACCGCAGCCTGCCAGCAATGATGCTACCATTGCCACACTTAAAATCACGCTTAATACTTTTTTCTTCATTTTCTTCCTCCTGTTTTAGATATATTGTATGGTAATTCCTATTCCATTCCCCAAGGGAATTTGTTCAAGGATATTGCCCCATTACTTGTGACATGAAGCATTCGCTCTAATCGGACTCCTGTCTTTCCGGCCTTTCCGGTATACATTTGAGGTTCTATACATAGCACCATGTTTTCCTCAATTACAGAATGATCTGCATAGGTAAACCTTGGCTTCTCATTCACATTACAACCGATCTGATGGCCCTGATAACTGCAAAAGCCCATTCCACGCCTCTGGTACTCTTCCTCCATGGCACGATTAACCTCACTGAACGTAACACCGGGTCCAATTGCTTCAAACCCAACCTCAAATGCTGCCTTTACTGCTGAAAAATACTGTTTTTGCTCCTCGTTCGGTTCCTTCCAGAACACAACGGAATTTGAGCAATCTCCCCAATATCCGTTTACTCTTGGGCTAATGTCCATAATAGAGATATCACCCTTCTCAACCTTCCTGTCTGTCGGGCCAAGCGGATAATCACTCAGACCGCTGGCCGCACCTGTTACGAGTTCCCCGACAAACGGAGTCAGACACCCGGCCGCTTTGGACGCGGCTTTTTGAACCTCAAACCATATATCCAATTCCGTATAATGCCCTTCCTGACGAGCAATCTCACAGAGTCTGATCTGGGCTGCATCTGCAACCCTTGCAGCCTCCTGAAGGCCTCTGATATCCTCCAATGTCTTAATATAACGACTATCAATTAATATCTGGGCTGCATTTTCAAAACTGCAGCTATGAAATAAATCCTTTATTATTTGAACCATATAATCTGTTGTAAAATTAGGTTCAGTTCCTATAACCACACGTTCTTTTCCATCCGCCATCTCTGAAAGTGTCTTTGTAAGAGCCGCTTTAAAGTTTAAATCGGCATCATTTTCCTCCAAATGGGTAAACGAGCGGTAAAAATTTGCATCCATAATTCCTGTTCGTATCATCTTGTTCTTGTACAAATCAGATGCAACCAACTTTATTTTTTGCGTGTTTGCATTTAATACCGCAACAACCATCGGCAGGCCGTTTGATACATCCCCCATCCAGGCAGGCCAAAACGGAACATCAAAATCACTGGCGTATTTTACATTGGATGGATTGACTAAAACAGCAATATCCATTCCGCGCTCTTTCATATTTTTAAATACCTTTTGTAATCCTTGCATACATCCTCCTTAATCAGATTTTTAATAGGATTGAATGATTCTAATTTACGTCTTTGGTATGTACATAGTATCATACAAAAAATGAAAATGCTTTCAAATTAAACCACAGTACGATTTTCATTAATTCTTTCTTTTTTAAGCTGAACACGATTTCCAAATTTGTTTTTGAAATCGTCTCAAATACGATTTTATTTTGCTTATTTAGGGAAAACGTATCCGTCAGCAATTACTCGACTTCACTTTTATAGGGAATGGAAGGAGACGCTCCCGCTCTTGTAACTGTGATAGCGGCTGCTTTCGCTCCCAGTTCCAGAGATTTTAAAACGGTGCCTCCGTCAAGCACGGATGCCACAAAATAACCGGTAAAGGTATCCCCTGCTGCCGTTGTATCAATTGCTTTTACAGGAAATATCGGTTGGTGATATTCCGTATCCGCATCTCTATACATTGAGCCGTCTTTGCCCAAGGTTAATACAATTTTAGCCTTTGGATAGTTCTCTAACATCCTGGTTACAATCTTCTCCGGATCCTTCTCACCTGTTATCTGCTCTCCTTCAACTTCATTCATAATAAAATAGTTCACCTTGTTCAGATCGCACGCTTCCATAAAGCCGTTATACGGCGATGGATTCAGAACAATGATCATTCCGATTTCATAGGCCTTCTCAATAATGTAGTCAACCTCATTCATTTCATTTTGCAGGATCAGGAAGTCCCCCGATTCAAAATCAGCCAATACTTCGTCTATATATTTTTTTGTTAGTTTTCGATTTGCCCCCGGGTATAACAAAATACAATTCTGGGCCTCCCTGTCTACCTGTATAATCGTATGTCCGCTTCTGCCTTTTATTTTTCTTACATAGTCTGTTTGAATCCCATAACGCTTGCAGGCTTCAATAAATTCTTCTCCATCCTCTCCTACAAATCCTGCATGATATACGAAAGCCCCTGCCTTTATCAATGCAACCGATTGATTAAATCCCTTTCCGCCAAGAAACGTTTCCATTCCGGTCGTAGTCAGCGTCTCCCCACCTTTTACAATTCTGGGTACCGCGTAAACATAATCGTAATTCATTGAGCCAAAATTAAGTATTTTCATTTTCCCTCCAAAAAACATACTGCACCTTCTATGAAAGATGCAGTATGTCCTCTCTATGTATTGTTATAAAATCACTTTTTTATAATCATATTCCGCCATTTTATCCAATAGTTCCGTTTCCTGTTCTGCCGTTAGATTTTCCATCGGCCTGCGCATTTTAGTAGTACTAAGGATTCCTTCCTTCTTCAAAATAACTTTATATGCTGCAATATTATTAATTGCACACATCTTTGCATTTAATATATTTGTACGCCGTTGAATCTTTGTAGCAAGATCATAATCCTTGTCCTGAATTGCTTTCCAAAGAGCAGCATAATGTTCCCTGACACACATTGCATTTCCGGAAACAACACCCTTTCCGCCGATGGCACAGACCGCCTCAAATAAATGATCGGGGCCCACGAGCACATCAAATTTTCCATTTTTAATCGTCATCAGCTCCTGTAATCTTGTCATATCCGGAAAGCTGTATTTGACACCAATTACATTTTCACACTTCTCCGCAACAGCCTGACAGACCGCTTTATTCAAATCGTTAACCGCGTTTTGCTTAATTCCGTACAAATAGACCGGAAAATCTTTCGGTACACTATTTGCAACTGATACATAATAGTCAATTAAGCCTTGATCACTGATTGCATAGAAGGACGGTGTTACAACTCCGATTCCATCCGCACCTATGCTGACAGCATGCTTTGCCAGTTCTATTGTATCTGCCAGATTCCATGCTCCTACATGAATAAATACCGGTACTTTTTTATCAGCCCTTTTCACAACTGCTTCAGCGACCTGCTTGCGCTCTTCAATCGTCAGATACATCATTTCTCCGGTTGTGCCGCAGGGATACAGGCACTGCATCCCCCCATCAATACAGTAATCTGTTAACCTGTCCAGGGAAGCCGTATCAATTTGATCCTCCTCTGTTAATGGTGTCACCATTGGTATTACCACTCCGTATAGCTTTTGCATTTCTCTTTCCTCCAAGTCTATTTATTTACCCAATAGGTAGGGTTTTCCTCTTTTAATACCTTAATGATATCTCTTGCTGTTGTCATACTGACATTGTAATAGGATTCTTCTGTCTCGGCTCCTGTGTGCGGCGTTAAGACAAGGTTCTCACATTCCAATATTGCCGCATCCTTCGGAAGCGGTTCAATCTCAAATGCATCTAGAGCCGCTCCTAAAATGTGGCCGCTCTGCATTGCCTCTGCCAGCGCATCCAAATCTACAAGTGCTCCTCTGGCCGGATTAATTAAATAGGCTCCCTCTTTCATGGATGCAATTGTATCTTTATTAAATAAATGATAGGTTTCGGGTGTCGCAGGGATATGAATACTGACGATATCACTGTTTTTTATAACCTCCTCCTGTGAAACCATCGTGACTCCTAATTCCTTTGCCTTTATTTCATTTGGATACAGATCGAAAGCAAGAACCTTTACATCAAAGCACAGCAGTTTTTCAGCAACCAATCTTGCAATCGCGCCAAATCCGAGCAGTCCTATTGTTTTGCCTTTTATTTCGTTTCCCATGAAACGGGGCCATAAGCCTTTCTCCATATCTTTATGCAGCGGAATGACGTGTCTTAGCAAATTCAGCATAAATGCAACGGTAAGCTCTGCAACCGCATTGGAATTCTGTCCGGGTGCATTTAGCGCCTTCACCCCATATTTCTTTGCCAGCTCTCCATCAATATTATCAACTCCCACTCCAAATTTCGCCACGGCTTTCAAATTTGGCAGCGCCTGATATTTCCTCTCATCCCGATAGTCATCCATTCCTATCAATGCCGCTACAATCGTTTCCTTGTCAGGAAACTGCTCAATTTCTTCTGTGGTGTATGCAGGAAAAGATCTATTCGGATCAAAAATCACTTCATAACCATTCTCTTCAATCATTCTCCATGCATCTTTGCACAATGTATCATAGTGGGATGCCGAAACTAATACTCTTTGCATAATACTCCTTCTTTCTACTACGATGTATTTGTTATCCAAAAATATACTACCATACTATTTTTTGAAATGCTTACAATTTCATTTTCAAAACTTTTTTACTTTTTTTTATCAATATAATTTCATATCAATTTTTTGAAATAATTATCAATATCATATTAAGCACGATTTTAACATTTATAATTCCAAATATTTTTCCTTTCATTTTGCTTCTTTTTATGCAATAATGAAGTGTCTGTTATCAACAAAATTACTACACTTATAAACAGGTGATAAAATGCAAGAAATTATTGATGAATTCTGTTGGACAAAAAACAAGCAACGCATCACAAAAGATAAGCACCTGGTTCCGGGGCTTGGTAATTTTACTCATTACACCCATACTTTTTCCACTCCCCCGGCGCCTTTGCATTTTCATTCAAATATTATTGAGATCCATTGTATGGTAAAAGGGAGCCTGCATAACCAGATTGAGAAAGACGGGGTTATTACAAATTATACAACCTTGGGAAATCAGGCATTTATTTCCTATCCCTTCGAAATTCACGGCAATGGGAATGAACCTCTCCCTCCCCATGAGTTTTATGCTTTTCAAATAGATGTATCCAACCCTCACAAATTATTAGGATTAAATGAGGAATATAGTTTGGAATTGTACAAGAAGCTGATTACCTTGAATTACCATCAGGCAATCTTAGGCGCTACTTATTTTAATAATATCAGAAGTGCATTTAATTTTTTTGCAGATTTAAACAATAATTCGATTAAAGTGGGCGTTCAGTTTCTGACCTGTTTTTTATTTAATCTTCAGTTTCTGACTCCTAACTTAGAAACACATGTTACGAGTATTGATTCCTCTATTAAAGAGTCCATTGATTATTTGATGGCAAATATATCTGAAGAACTGCAAGTAAGCGATCTTGCAGCGGTTACCGGTTATTCCCTGTCAAGATATAAGGTGAAATTTAAAGAAACGATGGGAATCACTCCGGCGGAATATATTAATTTACAGAAAATTGAAAATGCAAAAAAACAGCTGGCTGATACGAATATAAGTATTACTGATATTGCAATTAATCTTGGTTTTTCATCTGTCAGCTACTTTAGTTCCGTGTTTAAAAAATATGTTTCCTCTACGCCGCAGCATTATCGGAAAAACCATAGCTCATTTTTATAACACAGAAACAAACCTAACAGACGGCCCCGCTTTTATACGGGACCGCCTGTTTTCTTTTCTATATGTTTTTCCAACGGGAGCAGGTGTTACAGCTTCGTATCGACTCCTATTCCCTTTAAGTCCTCTTGGGTCATCTGCAGCTCATCCATAATTTTTTCGAGCTCCTTTTGAACTTCCTCCTGCATACTTGTAAGGGAAAGCATCTGCTCTGTTTGCTTATCTCCTGAACGGCTGCTGCGGTCTGCTCCATGATTTTGCGGAGATCCTGCTTCGTTCTCCTTACTTTCCTCCGGCTTCAGCTGCTCGTTCTTCTCCTGTATGTCTTCCAGACGTTCTTCAAACTCTTCCTTCTTCTCCTGGCGTTCCTTGACAGTTTCCTCTTCTTCCTGACGTTCTTCGTCCGAAAGCTCCTTTGCTTCTTCCAACAGCATGCCAATGGCTTCCTTGGATGCGGTTTTCAAAATGTCCTCCGCCGCCTTTGCGGCATCGAGAATCGGCGTGCTTTTAAGCCGTTCATTTCTGATGGAGCTGATGATGGCACTTTCCTCCATAATGACAGCCTTTGCCTTATCTATTGTATCTCTGTACGGTTCGCCTAACTTATCATATTCAAGAGACCGTTCCTGATACTCCGTTATCCCCTGCTGATCAATCTCCTCAAGGCGTTTCCATTCATCCTCCGTAATTGTAACATTGCTTCCCGGTTCCTTAAAATCCCGTCTCTTTTCAAGCAGCTCCAGATCCTTCTGCTCCTGACTGTCGGCAGTAATCCCATAAGAAGTCTTTAATTCTTCCTTCCAGCTCTCGATATCCTGAAGTCCTTTTTGCGCGGACTGCATGTCCTCCTTACTGTCCTCTATTCTCCGGGAACGCTTTGCAACATCCTCATCAATCTTCCTTTCACCGGAAAATGCATCAGAAACAACTTTTGCGGCCTGTTCTCTTGCCTCTCGCTTTTTCTTTGCGATACTGTCCTCAGGTAAATTCAGATCGCCGGCAAACAAACGTCCGCCTTTTATTTTACCCTTCTCTTCCTGCACTTCTCCGCTGCGGTTGGCACGCTCCGAACTCCCTGCAAAAAAATGATAACCTTTTTCATTAACCTTCATTTTATCAGCCTCCGTCTGTGTCGTTCAACATCCTTGTCGATATGATAGTTATCGGACAAAGTACGCCGTTTCATAAGGCTAAAATTGTTTTTTAATTAATATTCATATCACACAGTAGTAGTTTCCGGCCACCTGCTTGCATTTTTTCTTTAAATTTGCAATTTCCATCGAAAACTGCTCCACTTCCCTGATTTTTTTCTCCTTATTGGACAGACCTGCAATCGACAGTGTGGCGATCGGAAATTCCTCGCGAAATCCGTTCCGGTTTTTTGATATGATAAAGCCTCTATTCCAATCCTCCTCACTGTACAAGTGCTCAATTGAGCCGGAAAAGCATGTCATAATATTTTCACACAGTACTTCTGACTCCCAGTATTCCGTCACAATGACAAAATCATCTCCGCCGATATGTCCCAGAAATTCTCCCTTTACGCAGCATTCCTCCATACAGCTTACGACGGTCTGGATCATGGCATCTCCGTTATTAAAGCCATACGCATCATTATAGGCTTTAAAATTATCTAAATCCAGATAAATAACGGTAAATGGAATATCCGCCTCCAGGCAGCAGCGAATCCGCTTCTCGATCGTCTTATTTCCGGGAAGCCCTGTTAAAGGGCTGGCGTCCACTGCCCTGGTTACCTGTATGGAGATAGCCGTTTCAAGCAGGTCCTTTACAGTCACGACTCCCAGATATTTTTCATCCCTCGTCACAACAACCGCATCATAAAGGTGCTCCTGAGGTCTGACAAGTGCCATTTTGGAAACGATCTCAATGGAAGTTCTGCAATCGACAGCCAGAAAATTCTTACTCATCAAATCCTTTGCAAGCTTTTTGGAATTCAAATCAAATCCAAAACGCCCGCCCAGCTTTTCCAAGAGCAGTTCCCTCGTTAAGAATCCGACCACATGCTGTGCTTCATCCAGCACGCTGATCTCCGTGATAGAAGGATTATGCTGTACAAAATCAAACAGGACAGCAATTCGCGTATCCTGTGTGGTCGTTTCCCTGCTCTTGCAAATCGTCTCTACAACTCCAAAAAAAGACGGTTCATAGTAGCTTTGATTTTTTTTCCTCAGCTTTTTGATCTCCTGTTTTTTTTCCTGTCCAATACCAACCATCTCCTTTTGCGGCCGCTGTAAATAATAGCCCTGCCCGTACTGCACCTGAAGGCGGACCAGCTCACTGATCTCCTCCTGTGTCTCGATTCCCTCCGCAATAAGAGCAATCCCCAAGCCCTTACACAGGCGCACCATATTTTCCACCATAGTCTGCTTGACGGAATCCATGTTGATATTTCTCACAAGCTCCATATCCAGTTTGATATACTCAGGCATTGTAGCACAGATCCTGTTTACTCCGGAATATCCTTCTCCGAAATCGTCAATCGCAATCTCAAACTGTTCCCGCCTGTAGTGGCGGATCGTATCCTTAAACATCTCCGCATCGGTAATTGCACTTCGTTCCGTAATTTCAAATATAATATCCGACGGCTTTAAATTATACTGCTTTAAATATTTTGCGGTAATACCGCTCTTAAACTTTTCATCCTTAATACAATTCGGATCCACGTTTAAAAATAATTTTGTCTCCTCCGGCTTTGTTACCGCATTCTTGAGAGACCTCCTTCTGCAAAGTGCCTCCAACTCCCATACCTTTCCCAGTTGCTCTGCTGCCTGGAATAATTCACCAATATTTAATAAGCTATCTTCTTTCCTGATTCTGCTGAGTGCCTCATATCCAAGAATTTCTCCGTCCTCCAGAGAAACAATTGGCTGATAAACGGAAAAAATCAGCTTTTGCTGCACAATCTCCTCAAATTCCCTCTCAATCTCCTCGGTTATTATCACTTTTGTATCCATTAAATTACCTCATCCTGATCATATTCTCCTTCAGTCTAAAAAATGGAAGAAGAACCTTCTATCAAAATGAGGTAAAGTTTCGTATAAACTATGTAAAATTATTTGCTGCCGTGATATAACATTTTTGGGTCAATTTCCTGAAGGGTATGGGCACCGCACATCTGCATCGTGTCGGCAAGCTCTCCGGCAAGCTTGCCAGTGTAGGTTTCGATACCCGCCGCACCTCCGCCGTAAGCGGCCACAACAAACGGACGGCAAATGAGCACTGCATCCGCGCCAAGGGCCAGCGCCTTGAAGATATCCGTGCCGCAGCGAATACCTCCATCCACAAAGACTTTCATACTGCCCTTCACTGCATCGGCAATTTCGGGCAGCACCTCAGCGGTTGACGGACACTGATCAAGCACCCGTCCTCCATGATTGGAAACGACAATTGCCGCTGCCCCAGATTCCTTCGCTTTCAGCGCTCCTCCCACTGTCATAATGCCTTTTGCGATAAACGGGATACCTGCCTCGTGAATGATTTCCTGCAGCTGCTCTACTGTCTTGCTTCCCGCAGGTGGGATCCTGTTTTTCAAAATAGGCAGGCCTGCCGCATCAATATCCATTGCGACCGCATAAATACCCGCTTCCTTGACAAGCTTAAGCTTTTCCAGTACAAGCTCCTTATTCCACGGTTTGATGGTCGGGATCGCGTTGCCGCCCGCCCGCTTGATTGCCGCTGCGGCATTTTCTATGACCCCGGGATTCGTGCCGTCACCGGTAAATGCTGCGATTCCTGCCTTTGCACAGGTTTCGATCATTAAGTCATTGTATGTCAAATCACTGTATTTTTCACCATAGTGCAGATTCACAGCTCCGACCGGCGCCGCAAAAAACGGATAGGAAAATGTTCTGCCAAACAAACCAAGGCTCATATCCACCGGCTTATTTTCACAGATTGTATCCATATTTATGCGGATCCGTTTCCACGCATCATAATTTCGAATCGCCGTGTCCCCGATTCCCTTTGCACCCGGTCCCGGTATTTTATTTCCGCATGCTCTTCCGTTACATTCCGGACATGCCCTGCAATACTTTCCGATGCAGGTGCGCGCATTTTCCAGCAGCTCCTGATATTCCATTTTTTGATCCCCTCTCCGTATTTCTGCCTTTTCAAATCTGCCTTATACCTACTTATCTGCGGTTGAATCCGGAATGCCGTGTGTCATCGGCGGGTTCAGCACATCTGTCTGAGAACTGTCGATCAGTTCCTCTCCATCGTAAAGAGTCAGACTGCCGTCCGACATTTGATAAACGGCTATTTCATCATAATCTTCAGCCAACTCGTTGTGAATAAACAACTTCAAATAAAAATCTACAGTTGCGTCCTGTTTTACCCGAAAGCCCCCAAGCTGCGCATGGTCATAAGTCTCGCCTTCCCCCTTCACGGTGTAAGCGGCAGCAACCTGTTCCATAAGCTCATTCTCCGTAAGCCCCGCCACCTTCAAGCCATCTTCATTTGTCATCGCACGCCGATTTTTTTTATCATAATTATAAGAATATACATCACCTTTCGTTGCATAGTTCGGATAAACATTCACCGTTGAAACCACCTGTAAATAGTCGTCACCTGTCAGAAAATAAGATCGGACATCCGCCCATTCTGTATCTGATTCATCCGTCTTTTCCGTCACATCCCAAATCTCCTCCTGAATCCGGTCATTCAAGGAAGTGTAGGTCGTATCATCATTATTTAAGCTATTAAAATAAGCGACCTCTATAACCTCCCCATATTTGGAGGAATCCTCCTCGTATAATTGATAACCATAGTAGCAATAGGGTATAAGGTACGGTATCCCTGCAATCTTATCTGACGTCAGCTGATCTGCAGGCTCACTGCCGATAATTTCATAAGCATACAACGTATTCTTCTCTTTATGTGTATTCTCCCGCAGTGTATAAAGAAAGCTGAATATTTCATTGAAGTCGTCACCAACCCCATTTAAGGAAACCTCCATTAAGAAAGTACCGTCGCCATTATCCATGCATCGTTCCACTTTAGACTCGCTCAATCCCCGATCTCCCAGCATCATAATATAATCGCCGTTTTCGTCAATACGAACCGGCGCAATATCTGCATCTCCAACTATACCGGTATAACTTTCGGGTATTTCAGGCAGTTCTGTCAAATTACCAAACATTGCAAGTCCCATTGCCTCCGCAGTTTTTGCCGGTACACAAAGACCCATCCCATCCTCCGAAACCTCAAAGCCATACAGCTCCCAGTCGGAATTGACCGCAGCAATCAAAATACTTCCCCATACATCCTCCGCAGTCGCTTTTTCAAAATGCTTTTCATATCCCGGAAAGCTGATGTTTAATGAATCCATCAGATGCACCATGTTCTGCAGATCTTCAGGAAGATTCGCCGCATCCAGCTCCTTCGCATTCCCTTGCTCTGCCGCCGTTTCGGTTTCAGACTCTTCTATGGCTGCCGCATCCTGAACCGCCCCCTCTTTTTTTCCGCAGCCGCTAAGAATCAATCCCGCCGAAATACTCGCAAGCATTGTCACGACAAGATAACGGTTATTCCTTTTCATAAATTGCCTCCTCTTCTTTATTAAATACATATTTATTTATCTGTTTTCTGATTTCCGCAAACTGCTTCTGCGTCTTTTTATTCTCAGATTGAAACTCCATCATTTTTTTAAGATATCCCTGCTCCATGACGATTTTGAGGCTGATCGGATAGACCAGCTCATATACAAGGGAAATATGGCCCACCAAATTGTCAACTGCGGTCCGCTTCAGGCTGCGCAGAATCGCCTGCCGCTCATGAAAGCTCTGCATTACGCTTTCTGTCACCTCCGCATTAGCAAGCTCCTGCGTCGTCACATTATAAATTTCCTCTATCGGGACCTCCACATTGACCCTGATAATATCAATTTTATCCGCATCTCTGAGTATTTCCGCAAACATGCGTTCCCGCCGTGTCAGCGTTTCGGGCAACCGATAAATGCTGTGCACCCGAATGACTTGTTCTAACAATGCATCCGCGGACGGATCTGCAATATAATCCCTGATCCTTCCTTCCCGAAACAAAATATCCGCGCCGCAGGCCGCATGATCCACGGACTCGGCATCATTGAATGTATGATAGTTTCTGAGCTGCTCAAATCTGCCGATGTCATGCAGCATCCCCGTAAGCCAGGACAGATCCACGTCCTGCGGCAAAAGCCCCTGTGATTGTGCAATTTTCCGGCACAGTTCGCTGACCCGGTAGGTATGATTGATTTTTAACTTGATTTTTTCGTCGCTGTCATCATAATTTTTCACATATGCGGCAAATGCTTCACGCACATGTTTTTTATCAATCTTCATCGTAAACTCCGTTTTATTTGATGCAAGGGTCAAAAGGTCATTTCGCTTTGTGCTTGCACCAAGGCGAGTATGACTTGTTGACCCGCTAACCATGAGCAAGCAGCGCTATGGCGCGGATTGCGAATGGTTATAGAATTGCGGGAGTTGCATAGCAACGGAGCAATTCGTGCATCAATCAGGGTCAACAGATCCTTTTGCTTTACATTATACCATAATCTTAGGTTGCTGTGAACGGAGTGAACAATAACGAATAAAGACTTTGATCCAGAACCTTTCCGTTTTTAAAAGCACTGCTGCGCATTGTCCCTTCCAAAGTAAAGCCTGCCTTTTCCAGCACACCTCTGGATCCTTTGTTATAGCTGAACGGCTCCGCATAAATCCGAACAAGATCAAAGGTTTCAAATGCCTCCATGCAAATCCGGCGGACAGCGGAGGAGACAATTCCCTTGCGCCAATATTCTTCGGCAAGCCAGTAGCCCAGCTCCGCACTTTTTTCTGCAATGTCGTTTCCCAGGAAAATGCCGATGCTGCCAACCGCTTCGCCTCCGATTTCAATTGCCCTGACAAGCCGTCTTTCATCTCCTCGTTCCACACAATCGAATACATATGCCTTGGCATCCTCAAGTGTATACGGATAAGGAAAGGCATTTCTCAGATTCGCCGCAACTTTCTCATTATTTGCGTATCTGGCAACACTCTCCACGTCGCTTTTTTTCCATTTTCTAATGATAAATTCCATTTCTATTACCTCCCGTCTTTGTTGTCAGTTTCCTTTTTTAAAAAAATCATTCTTGCAAAATAGAACAGCATCAGATACATATCCCAGAACAGCAGTGTCCACGGGGGATAGTTAAGACCGGCAAACATCAATACATAAGCTGCGATGATCAGTGCCAGATTGAAAATATTGCCGTAAAGAAACAACCTGTTTTTATCCCGATGAAGCAGATGCAGAAGCACCGAGATCAGAAATGTCAGATCCATCAGCGTGACAGGTATCTCCAAAGCCTCTGGATATGGGGTCAGCGTCAGCCCCTCATATACCAGAATTGCGACGGTTGCCGCTGCCGCCAGAAACACAAGTCCATCCACGGCCATGATTACGGGTAATAAAATTTTGTTTTTCATAAGTTCCCTCCGATCAGCATTTCCTTGATGGCATTGATCACATGATCCGCCGTCTCCTCTTTGAGCGGAATCACACGACTCCACATTCGCGCTCCCTGATAGGAGTACAGTATCATATCGACTGCCTGTGCGATATCCATCTCCCTGAACTCCCTCCGCTTGATTCCATAAGCAAGGAAACGCTTCCATTTTTCAATTCCTGCTTCATTCAGCTCTGTAAACAAACTACTGCTCACCGCATTGGAATATTCATAAATCGCAAGACTCATAGAATTATTGGCATCTTGAATGTCTTCCCGCAAAATAGAAAGTATCTCCTTTAAAATGACGGATGCCGGTATCTGTTCACTCATCTGCCGTTCGAACTCATCAATGCTGTTTTCGGACATTTCACGAAACAGTTCTTCAAAAATCACCGCAGTGCTTCCGTAATGCCGATACAAGCCGCCTCTGCTAAGCCCTGTTTGCTGACAAATGTCCTTCATCGTCACTTCCTTAAAGCCCTTATCCGCAAACAACCTGTAGGCCGCTTTTTTTATCAATTCCTTCGTTTGGTTTCCTTTTTCCCCCATCTTTGCTTCCTTTTTTATTTATTTGCGACATACATGTCTCTTTTTATTGTATGACACATGTGTCGCTTTTGTCAACAAAAAGTGGATCGTTAATTGGGAGAATGAGGAATATGAACACGAATTAAAAATGTTCTATTCTCTGCATCTGTATCATAAATCACAAACCCTCCCATATTCTCTGCAATTTTCCGCACAACTCCCAAGCCTAAGCCACCCGTATGTCAAGTACACACCGAAAAATGTTTTGCTGGGCTGGTCAATAAAACTATGAGATTTAGAGAGCCTCCAGGGATTTTGAATTTATTTTGCAATAATTAAGCAAAATAAGAATAGTAATATTGACTTCTGAGCATAATATGCATATAATAAATATATGATTTTGCAATTATAACGCAGAATGGAGGTTTTTATATGTTGCTTGAATTTAAAACAAAAAACTACAAGTCTTTTGTCGAAGAGACTAAGTTTTCGATGATTGCTGCCCCAAAACAGTCAGGATTGGATTATAGCTTACTAAAAGAAAAAATAAAAGGAAAAATAGTTAAAGGCCTGTGCTCCTCGGTGATTTATGGTCCGAATGCCGCAGGTAAAACAAATATTATCGGTGCCATGGATGTCTTTCGCGCTATTGTTCTGCGCGGTAATATCAGAAATTCCGAAGAAAAGACCTCTCCCAACCCAGCATCCTCCGCACTGGAGCTAATTCCGAACAACAAGTTGCTTACTCCGCACCCTGTAGAATTTTCCGTAGACTTTTTAGAAAATGGGCTTCGAATTCAATATAGTATTTGTATTGATATAGGACTGTTTCTTGATGATGAATATAAAAGGAGTATTATATCCGAAGAGTTATTTGTTAATGGAGGCAGTATTTTTAGACGCAAAGAAAAGTTGACCTTTGATAATCTAAAAGTCATCAAGAAATATTTGTCGGATTCAATAGAGAAGAATGGCAAAAATTTTGAAGAGATTGCTACCAACAGCCTTAATCAGGAAGAGCTATTTTTGACCAATGGTTTCAAAGTTATCTTTTCTCAATCTTTTGTAAAAATGGTATCTGATTGGTTTGCCAATAAATTCATGGTCATTTATCGTGCCGATTCCATGCAACTTATTAAGCGATTCGCTGATCCACAGAAAAAGGCTGTTTATGTTGTAAAGACGACTGATGAAGCTGCAAAGCTATTTGGGATCAATTCAAATGCTGTCGGATATGTATTCGGAGACGATGATTCTGAGGCCAAACTATGTTCTTTTTTTAGGGATATTAAGGATAAAAAAAGTGCTGTTATGGCGGCTGAACAATTTGAGTCATATGGCACAATTCGTTTTATAAATATGTTTCCATTAGTTATTCGTGCAATACAAACCGGTGGAACTTTAGTGGTCGATGAATTTGATGCGTCTATACATCCGATGGCACTTATGAGTATCATTAATGTTTTTCACAATGATGACATTAATATTCATCATGCACAGCTTATCTTTAATACACATAATCCGATTTTTCTAAACTCAAATCTTTTTAGAAGAGATGAAATTAAATTTGTGGAACGTGAAGACGAGAGCCACTATAGCACACTGTATGCGTTGTCCGATTTCGGAACTACGGGAGAAAATGGGGTTCGAAAGCACGAAGACTATATGAAAAATTATTTCATCAGCCAGTACGGGGCGATCAAAGACATTGACTTCACACCAATCTTTGAGGAAATTTTAGCTGATGAAGGTGAGGTGTGATAATGGCTAATCGCAAATCAACGATAAAATATTACTTCAGTGTTGAAGGTGAAACAGAACATTGGTATCTAAAATGGTTGCAAGATATAATCAATAATCTAGAGGAATCGGCGTACAAGGTTTCTTTTGACTGCCCTGTACAGAAAAATCCGTATAAGCGGGCAAAAACTTTAACTATCCTTAGAACCGAAAAGAAAAAAGTTGATATTTATCATTTCTCTGATTATGAAAGTGATGAGCCAATTCATACACAACAATTTATTGAAACAATGGATAATATGAAAAAGGCTAACGAAGCAGGCAAATATATTAATTACAAGTTTGGTTACAGCAACTTGACCTTTGACTTGTGGGTCATTTTACATAAGGTAGATTGCAATGGAGCTGTTTGCCATAGAAAGAATTACATTACTACGATAAACCGTGCATATGACGAACATTTCGAAAGTATGGATGAATATAAGCATGAAGACAATTTTAAAAGGTGCCTTGGGAAACTAAATATTTCTAATGTTATTGAGGCCATTAATCGTGCACAAATGATTATGCAGAGAAACAAAGATAATGCCTATACTTTGCATCAGTACAAGGGATATAAATACTACAAAGAAAATCCATCTCTGGCAACTTGGGAAGCAATCGAAAAAATACTCAGGGATTGCAAACTGTATTGAGTGTTCCTAGAAATATTCAGATTTGTACATTATTTCCGATGTTAATCATTTTTATATAAACTAACCCAGCTCATCATACTTCACAAATTATTCATTCATGAAATATGATGAGGAGGCTGAATTTTTATCCGTGTAAATGGAAATAATCTCCATAGCAAAGAAAAGGAGATTATGAAATGAGAACATCAAAGAATAT